>NHCD02000014.1 GCA_002168105.2 Phycisphaera sp. TMED24 | reverse complement strand
GAGGCCATTTCGGTGCCTATTTGATCCGGGCCGATCCTTTGTTGGAACGGTCGGGATTGCAATGGACCTACGCCCGGTCATGTTCATCCTTGGAAAGTGTGTGCCCCGGTCTAGGGCTCCTCACCGCCGACACGCTTCCCAAAGAAACCGGACTCGAAGTGTGGGAAGTGGAGGAAGTTCTGCCTTGGCGTGAGAAGAAACTCAAGGCGGCCATTCGGAGTCGTGATGGAGGCGAAGTGGTCGTGCACACTCGGGGTCGAGCGGTCGATCCTGATCAGGCCGCGGCGTCACTGAGAGGTGACGGCCCCAATAAAATTCATCTCTGGTGCGTTCGGGTGGGGACCCCCCGTTTGGGCATCATTGTCAAGCGACCAACTTAAAGTTCGTCACAGGCTGAAGGGATCGGAGCGCTCGTTCCAGACCCAAGAACCGATCGACCTCCCGAATAGCATCCTCCAAAGAGAACCAAGCTCGGCGTCGCAGAAGGGCTTCCGGCCACTCGTTGAACAACCTTTGGGCTTCCACCGCATGGAGTTGAACCACTTGATCCCGGTTTCGTTTGACGTACCGCATCTCGCCGAGGTCTTGAATCAAAGACTTGGGCTCGACGCCGGCTTCTTCCCAAGCTTCACGCAAAGCCGCGACTTGAGAGCTCTCTCCAGACTCAATGCCACCCTTGGGAATGCCCCAGCCTTTCCCACTGGAGCGTTCAACCAACAGGACCTGAACCCCCACCGGGGTACGTTGCCAAACAATGGCTCCTGCCTGATACCTCGGCCCCTTCCCCACCGGAACATCGGGGAGGAACGCAGGACAGTGACAGGATTCAATGTGGAACATGATCAATAAACTCCAACCAAGAGAAGTAATCGGTTGAATTTGTTCTGGGAATCAAGAAGCTTCGACGGAATTCTCTGAAACCCGAAGCCAAGGCAGCATCAAAGCAGGCCCGGCCAATAAAACCGTGGCGGCCACGCCAGGCGAGATTCCCAACAGCGCCGCCACCGGAACCCCCAGCAATCCAGCAGCAGGCCCTCCCGCGTAGCCCAAACCAATCATGGCTTCAAAAGTCCCCCCCGCATCAACTTCCGCTTCACCAACCACCATGCCATAGGCCAAGGCCGCGTGGTAACTCGCCCCAGCCCCAAGACCAAACAGAATGAATCCGAAGAACATCCAAGGCAAAGGCGGACCTGGCAAAAATCCAGCCCCCAAAGCCAAACCAAACCCCAAGGTGCCTGCCAAACCTGCACCAATCAAAAATGGTCGGTGACCCTGCCAAAAGGTGGTTCGCCAAAGGAACGCCACAAAGACAACACGAACCACCATCCAAGTTGCAGTCAATGGGGTTTCCAAAGTTGACGCGATACCGGAGGCTTCGAACGCGTAGGGCAGAAGCGGAGGAAACGCGCTCATGAAGAGGTAGGTCACGACCAGCCAGCGGCGGGATCGAACCAGCAAGGCCTGCCATTCTGGGTGACCGGCAGAACCACAGGCTCCAGAGGGATCAACAAAAGCACTCGGCGTCACGCATGGGAGCCAAAATGCCAGAGGGAGAACCATGAAGAGGGTGCAGGCCGAGACCAGAAATACACCACGGGCTCCGGTGTCCAAAAATGGGGGAAGAATGAACATCGGGATCGTGACCGATGTCATCCAAATCAGGTTGAAGACCCCCTGAACTTTGGCCACTTTGTCCGGGGGACGACCACCGGCCAGATAAGCATGCACCACGGGCCACAACAACGCGGAGAGACCCGAGACCCAAATCCCTGCGATCCACAAACTCATTTTGGAGGGCAAAATGCCAGGAACAGCCAGACCGACGGCCATTCCCAAAAGACACCAAACAACGCCCCCCCGATCGGACCAACCGACAATTTTTCCGACGGACCCGGCTTTCCAAGCTGAAGCGGCGTAGACCAAACCCATGGCGAGGTACAGGGTCAGATTTTCGATCCGAGAAAATCCATACGCATGCTTGGCAATGAACCCCAACGCATTCCAAAAGAGCCCGGTGGAGGAGGAACCAGCAATTGTGATGGCAAAGATGACCCACACAGAGGTCAGCGATACATTGGTGGTTGGTTTGACCGTCACTTTGAAGTGAGATTGTACCCGTGAACTCTGGATCTCATCGATCTTGGATTGGGTTGAAAGGAGTGTCTGATGGCAAAAGCAGTTGTAGATCCCGCCGAGCTTCGGCAATTCGCCAATGACCTTCGTCGCTTCAATCAAGATCTGGACAACCACATGCGGATTCTGCAAACACGAATGCAGACCCTCGCGCAGAGTTGGCGAGACCAGGAGCAAACCAAGTTCACCGCTGAATTTGAAGAAGCCCTCCGCTCGCTTGGTCGGTTTCGGGAAGCATCCGAGGTGCACGCCCCGTTCCTGTTGCGCAAGGCCGAACGCATCGAAGAGTACTTGAAGCAGCGTTGATGGCAGGACAAGGACCATCGGCGAACGTTCGGGATGTCACCACACTCGAAAAAGCCCAGTGGGCTCTGGTTGCGTACCGCGAGGAAATTCAACAAGGACTGATCGAAGCTCAAGCAGAAGTTGCTCGATTTGCCAATTGGCTGGAACAACAAAGGCCCCAGGAATTGGCTTCCCAGATGCAGCGCACCAAAAGAGAATTGGAGAACGCCAAAGCTGACTTAACCAGAGCCGAAATGATGCAATCAAGTATGGGCACCAGTGCCGACACCGAACGAAAGCGGGTGCAGCGGGCCACAAAGAAAATCGACGAATTGGTCCGACAGCGAGAAGCGCTCAAAAGATGGAGCCATCGATTGCAGCAGGAACGATCTCTGTTCACCGCGGCAANCAGTCAACTGGCGTTCCGGGTGGATTCCATTTTTCCATCACTGGAAGCCGACCTTAAAAATCGCCGCGATGCTTTGGCTGCGTATTTGGCNACGNTGGCNCCNAAGTCNCCTTCGNANGAGGANCGCANCACATGAGTCTTCCGGCCGCCCGNACCAGAGCCGAAGCTGCCACCAAGGAGCTGAAGCGAACTTGGCAAGACCTGCTGACCCGCTGGGACGATGAAGTTTCACGCTCCATAACCAAGACCGGAATCGAGCCCATCGATCAAGAACTCTCTCGCACCCTAGAGGCCTTCGAGCGAATGGATGCCCTTATTCGAAAAGCCATGTCCGAATGCCAAGAGGAGTCGAGCTGGTGAATCTTCGAGAAGCCACGGTTGAAATCCTTCGCCGTCTTCGTAAGGCAGACGAAGAAGCTGCATCGGTGGGTCCCGAATCACAAGCACGATTTGATCGAAAAGTTGCAGCACTGGAAGTCACACACTCCGACGAACGTCGAACGCAACACGAGAATCAGAAGGAAGCCAAAGAACAAAAGGTTCAAGCCATTGAGATGGAGTACCGGCAGCGGCGTGCTGAATTGGAGCGAACCTACCGAAAGAAGCATGAATCCCTCAAAAAAGAAGCCACCCAATCTCTTCAGGACGCCCAAAAGCAGAAAGCAGCATTGCTTGAAGCCAAGCAAGAACAGATTTGGCTTGCCGAAACGGTGTTTGAGTCCTCGGAAGACAAGCCCAATGAAAAATTTGCCTTGACCGCTTCCACCATCCGCAACCAGTGCCGTGCTCTAAAAAAACAAGAAGAGGAACTTGGCAGCAAAATTCGTCGAATCTGGGGAAGCGGAACTCCCCCAGAGGAGACCGAGTGCCCAGAATCACTCGAGACCTTCGTGCAACAGTTTCAAGAGCTGGTGCGTCTGGCGGATTCCAGCAAGGCGCTCCGACTCCTGAGTGGGGTGGCNCCGGCCATCTCGGTCATGATTTTTACATCCATCGGAATCGGAACTGGCGTCGTGTCAGGTTCTTTGGAAGTCTCAACCGCCGTGGGCTTTGGTTTGGGGCTCACCATGATCGCTGCGGCTTGGGGAGCAAAAAACAAGCACGCACAGGAACTTCAAAGGCTCGCTGCCACAACCCAGCAGCATCTGGAACACTTGGAAGAACGGGACCTGGATGCCGCGGGGAAGCTTCGAGACGAGGAAGCTCAAATCCTGATCAGCACCCGGGACCAAGAAATCAAAAGTGCTTCTGAAAAATACGACCCGCGGGTAGAGAAACTCGAGACCCAATTGGCCGAATCCCAAGCCAAGTTCAAAAAACAACGGGACTTGGACCAGAAAGATTTCGCCGATGCGCTGCAGGAGTGTCAGGCCCGTCGCGAACAAGAACTGGAATCCCTCAATGATCGTTTGGGTCTGGATCATCTGAAGCAGCGGGCGGACTTGCACCAACGACAAGAACAAGAAGCCAATGGGTTGCAGAAGCTTCGACAAGATGCTCTCGAAGCAGTCCAGAACTCATGCCAAAGCCACGCAGCAGCCATTGCCAATCTGGAACACCAGCTCCTTGAGGCAACGACCCAAGATCCAGACCCTCTGGCCAGCCCATTGGATGCCATGAACCACCGCGTTTCTCCGGGAGCATCTCCGGCGANGTTGACCCTCGATCTCAACACACTTCCNGGAGTTCAAGCGGGATCGGATTTGACCAAAGAATTTGGTGATTCCCTGACAATCCCTTTGGCGCTGGAATTTCCTGACGCTGCCAGCGTCCTCATTCGCACCGAAGACTCTGGAAGAGAGTGGGCCCAACGCTTCATCCGCCGATCAATGATGAGAATTCTTACGAGCCTCCCTCCGGGCAAAGCAAGATTCACCATTGTCGATCCTGTTGGCTTGGGACAATCACTTTCCTCATTCATGCATTTGGCAGACGCAGACGAGCGTCTCGTCAGCAGCCGAATATGGACCGACCAACGGCANATNGAGCAGGCACTGGTCGACTTGACCGATCATCTGGAAAATGTCATTCAGAAATACTTGCGGAACGACTACGAGACCATCGCGCAGTACAACGAAGCGGCCGGTGAAATCGCCGAGCCCTATCGATTCTTGGTCCTGCAAGATTTCCCCACCAACCTTTCCGAAATCGCTGCAAAACGGCTCGCCTCGCTGCTGACCTCCGGCCCCCGCTGTGGAATCTTCACCCTGATCCATCAAGATCACCGACATGCCCTGCCTCGCGGATTTGATGAAGCGGTCTTGGAGCGTGGGNCTTGGATTCTGGAGCAGCGTGGCGACCATTTCCACCCCGCGGAACCTGAGCTTTCCGAGTTCAAAGTGGAGTTGCAAGACGAAATCAGCGACGAGCAAGCAACCCGAGTGATCCAAGCCGTAGGCGCGGCGGCCATCGACGCGTCTCGCGTTGAAGTTCCATTTTCCGCCGTCGAACCAAAGCCCGAACAACTCTGGAGCCGCAGCTGCTCGGAGGAACTGACGATTCCGCTTGGTCGATCTGGAGCAAAGAATCTCCAGGAACTTCGCTTGGGTCGTGGCACCAGCCAACACGCGCTGGTTGCTGGCCGCACTGGCTCGGGCAAGTCCACGTTGTTGCACGTGCTTGTCACGAATGCTGCCTTGTGGTATCCNCCTGACGAACTCTCGCTGTATCTGGTGGACTTCAAGAAAGGCGTGGAATTCAAAACCTACGCCAGCCGCGACCTCCCCCATGCGAAAGCGGTTGCGGTGGAATCTGACCGAGAATTTGGACTGTCGGTCCTAGAACGCATCGATGAAGAACTGGTGGAGAGGGGCGAAATCTTCCGCCGCCTTGGCGTGCAAAATCTTCCGGGGTATCGGTCACTTCCCGATCAACCCGCCATGCCTCGCATCCTTTTGGTGATCGATGAATTCCAAGAGTTGTTTGTTGAAGACGACAAGCTGGCCCAAGATGCCTCGCTGCTCCTCGATCGAATCGTCAGGCAGGGGCGTGCCTTCGGCGTCCATGCCATCATGGGGTCCCAGACCTTGGGTGGCGCGTACGCCTTGGCCCGCAGCACCATGGGGCAAATGCAAATCAGAGTGGCTCTGCAATGCTCCGAATCCGATTCGTATCTGATCCTCGGGGAAGAAAACGGCGCTGCCCGTCTCCTCGGTCGTCCGGGCGAAGCCATCTACAACGATGCTGGTGGTGATGTTGCCGCCAACTCCCCCTTCCAGATCGTCTGGCTCGGTGATGAAGAACGAGACACCACCTTGGCCAAGGTCCGTGAGCACGCTGGGCCCAACTTCAACCGGTCTGAACCCATGGTGGTCTTCGAAGGTTCCGCCCCGGTCCGCATCGAAGATGCAGTGGGCATTCACAATGCGACCTCAGATTTTGGGCCACAAATTTGGCTGGGAGAACCCGTGGCGATCCGCGGCCCTGTGGGGTTGCCCCTGAAGCGTCAAGGAGGCGCGAACCTCCTGCTGGTTGGGCAACAACCCGAACCCGCAACGGGCCTGATCGCGGCCACGATCGAATCCCTGGCCCGCACTCTCCCTGAGTCAACCTCGGAACGCGTGGTGGTGGTGGATGGCACTCCAGTAGAAGACGCATTGGCTGGCCGGTTGGCATCGATCGCGGAGGAACACGACGGCATGGCGGTCAAATCGTGGCGTGAAGCCGATGATGCGGTGGCTTCGTTCCACACCGAATTGAAAGACCGACTAACCAACGGCAAGGAAGACGATCCCACCAGAGTGCTGATCCTCCACGGATTGCAGCGCTTCCGTGGACTTCGTACGGTCGAAGATTTCTCCTTCAGTGCCAGTGAAGGCCCCCTGGCACNGGACAAGCAGTTCGAAGAACTGCTTCGAGATGGCCCCACCGTAGGACTGCACGTGATCACTTGGTGTGATTCCGTCACCAACCTCAATCGAACCATCGCCCGAGGCACGCTCCGTGATTTTGAACTCAAAGTTTTGCTGCAAATGAGTGCGGCCGACTCCAGCCTGCTGGTTGACGCACCGGCAGCAGCCCAGTTGGGGGGAGCACGAGCACTCCTCTCCATCGAAGAGACCAATCAACTGGAAAAATTCCGGCCCTACCGGCTCCGAGACTCCTGATCAGTCTGTGTCGAACAAGGACTGAAGGATGGCATCTCGCACAAAGGCCATGGGCTGCTCGGGCCCAGCTCCCTCGCATCCAAGCAGAACCGGTCGACGCATGGGGTCAACGTCAATACGACCGTGGGAGCCACCAACCCATTCGGGGCGCAGTGGGATCACGTCGAACAGGGTTCGGAACCCGAGCTTTTTCGCAATCAACTTTCGAACCACTTTGGCCTTGGTCATCAGTCCCGGNTCCATCAACAATTCGCACGGGTCATACCCAGGCTTGCGGTGGATATCGACGGTGCGGGCATAGTCCGGAGCTCGTTCATCCTGCACCCACCAGTCATAGGTGAACCATGCGCCGGGCTCGGCCACCAAAACCAGATCGCCGGCCCGGGGATGATCCAAATCGCCTCGAGCTTCCCCACAAAGAACTTCGGCAACACCATCCACCTCGGCCAGTTGGCGGGCCAAAGCGTGAAGATTTTCTTCACCAGGGCAGTACACCTGAGCCACCTGATGATCGGCCACGGCAAAGGCCTTGGACTCTCCGGGATCCAAATACTCCCGTCCCTCTTCAAGGCGGAACGCCACTTGGNCCAGCTGGCGNAGAACCTGATTGATTCGAATGGGTCGCTGAACCGACTCAATCCCGTATTCAGAAACCACCAAGATCCGGCGTCCCATTCGTCGCAAGTCCGTGATCAGCCGGCCGACCACTTGATCCAGATCCCGAGCCGACTGCACCGAACGAGGGTCCTCAGGACCAAACCTCTGGAAGTCGTAATCCAGATGGGGCAAATAGGACAACGTCAACGTGGGGTCGTGCTGTTCGACCATGTACTTGGTGGCTTGAGCGATCCACTCGGTCGATTTCAGATTGGCGGTTGGCCCCCAAAAGTTGAACAAAGGAAAATCACCCAACTCACCTTGCAGAGCATCGCGAAGTGCCATCGGTTTGGTGTGAATGTCAGGGAGCTTTCGTCCATCCGCACGGTATTGCGGCCGAGGGGTGGCCGCGTACTCAACCGACGCATGCATGTTGAACCACCAAAACAACTTGGCCGTGGTCACCGAAGGATCACGCCGGCGCGCGGTTTCCCAAACTTTCTCACCTTGGACCAAGTGATTGGACTGTTTCCAAAACCGCACCTCNGCCTGGTCACGTTCAAACCAGCCATTTCCGACCACCCCATGTTGCGCGGGAGACAGACCGGTCAACATGGTGGCTTGCGCGCTGCAAGTCACGGCGGGAAGCACTGGAATCAAATCGGTGACCGCCCCCAGACTGGCCAGACTCGGCATGTGCTTGAGCGTGGCCCGGTCAAGGCCCACCACATTCAGAACCGCAGTTGGATTGGTCATGCCATCAGTGTCTCAGGTTGCGGGAAGAAATCTCTGCAAGACGCGAGAAAGAACAAAACAAATCGTCGCCAACGCCATCGATGGCACATGCAGCACCCAGGAAGCAACCACCAAATCCACCGCCGAGAAGCCGGCAATCCAAGCCCCAACCGCCTGTCCCGGCTCATCGCTTCGCCGCTTTCGCTCGCATGCAACTTCCCAAACCAACCATCCCAGCATGGCCAACATGCCAGGATCCGTCGCCCAGTCTGCAAACGTACTTCCCGGGGGGTCGAGCAGAACGAAGACCCCAAGAGGCAGAAGCCTGGTCAAAGGAACCACTCCACCCGGACCAGGCCGTTGCTGGTGCTCCTGACTCGCCACCACCGTGATGGCTGCACCCCCGGCCCCATGTGCGACGGTAAGTGTCAACACAATTGGCGTTGAAATACCGCTGGCCCCATCTCCCAACATGGCTGCAGCCAGCAGCACCGCCATGCCGCGGCAGATTCCCAGAAGCAACGCAGCCCGCCAAACCGACGATTTGTGACACCAGGAATACAGCACAATCGCAGCAAGCAAAATGACCGCTTCCGTCTGGGCCTGGCTCCCGGCCAGGGCCAAAGTCAGGATGCCACACAAGATCGCGGCGGCAATCCCGTGCGAACGCGAAATGAATCCCTGAGGGAGTGGCCGATCGGGATGGTGCAGTTGGTCAAATGGCAGGTCGAAAACATCATTCAGAAGCATGCCTCCGATGTACGCCACAACAATCGCCACCCCAACCCCCGCGACTTGAAAAGGTTCCCCGCCATAGAGGGCCCAAGCCCCGGTAAGCGCTGAAAGAACCGTGGGAGCATTCCCCAGCCTCATCAATCGAAGCCATGCTTTGATGCGGCTCACACCAAAGACTCCAACTCAAGAGCGACCCCTTCCACCAGATCTGGACGCACCGAATGGGGAAGGGCTGACCAGGCGTAGGTTTCGACTTCGACGATTCGATCTGCGTCTTGGGGCAATGCCGCCAAGGCAGTAAAAATCTCGTTTCGGGTTGTTTGCAGGGGCCCCACATGCTCCAAGTGCACGGGCACGTGGAAATGCACACGGGCCAAGCCTTCGTGTTTATCGAAGACGGCGGCGAGATCTTCATACCTCGCCACGCCAGAATCGGACTCGACCGAAGTTTGGTGCAGCCATCGGGGCTCATCCAACTCTCGCAAGAAATTCCGCTGGTCAGGAATCGACAAATCAACAATTGGAACACTGGAGCATTGAACTTTGCCAACACGAATCTCAGCCTTCTCGTACGCGGATAATGCTTGGGCTTGTGGTTCACGAACGACCGCGGCATGACAGGTGTCGTGGCACACCCCCAGATATCGCCGGACGGCGGGAGCATCTCCCAAACGATCAAACAGTTCAACCACATCCGAAGAACACTCCAGAAGGCAATCTGGCTCGGGCTCCAAGTCGACCACGACACGGATGCCGCTTTCGTCTTCAAGAGCCGATAGAAAATCAACCAGATCAAGAAGGTTCTTGATGGCCACGGGCAAGATCTCAGAGCTGAGTTCTTGATGCCCTATGGGAACCGTTGAGATCTCTCGCACTGGGCCGTGCCCAATGCGCACCAACACTTCAGCCAATCTCTTGGTGTACCACAGGCGATCGTTTTCTCCCCAATGGGGCCGATACACCGACCGCTTCACGACCGGAGCGTGGAATGAAGTTTGGGGAAATCCATTGCAGCCACGAACAATCACACCAAGTCGATCCAGATCTTCTCGCAAAGAGGCAACCGCGGGGTCAAAAACAACCGTTTGGTTGAGCCAAAGGCCAATTTCAAGGGTTTCCCATCCCAAACGTTGCCGAACCGAACGCACNGGTCCATTCAACATCGAGCGGATATCCGGCAGAGATTCCGCCGCGTGCACGTTGGTGCAATAACCAATCACACCAAAAGGGTACGAACCATTGATCGATGACGTTCAATGGCCTTCGAGATCAAATCGAAATCAGCCTCATGGATATCAAAAGAGACACCAGGCTCTGCGACCAACGTCAGCGTCAAGGCACCGCCCAAATGGGCCCGAAACTGCTCAATGCCTACAAAGAGCGCTGCGGGATCATCGAGCTGAGGATGATCCAGTGTGAACCCAAGATTGTGAAGTACCCCGAGGACACGGTGCTGGAACTCCGAGGTGGCGTGCCCCAACTCGACGGCCAGGGCAGCATCAATGCCCAAACCAATCGCAACCGCCTCGCCATGCTTGAGATCTCCATCGGACAACCGTTCCAGACGGTGCGCGGACCAGTGGCCGTAATCCAAAGGACGGGCGACCTCGTCTTCAAAAGGATCGCCCCCCTCGACAATATGTCGCCAATGAAGTTCCGCGCTTCGAATGATAGATCTTTGGGATTCTGCCTCAGAACGGTGCGCAATGGCGTCGGCGTGCTTTTCGAGAAGCTCGAACTCCCGTGCATCTTTTAATAGTGCAACTTTGACTGCCTCACTGAATCCACTTCTCCAGTCACGATCGGAAAGTGATTCCAGCAACGAGAAATCATTGATCACGGCGGTAGGTACCGCGAACACGCCTTGCCAATTTTTTTCGTTGTGGTGGTTGACGCCATTTTTCACCCCAATCCCCGCGTCATCCTGAGCCAAGGTGGTGGTCGGGAATCGAAGCACTTTGACTCCGCGGTGCGCGATAGAAGCCGCGAATCCAACCGCATCGAGCACCGCGCCTCCACCAAAGATGGCCACAAAAGACTGACGACAAATGTTCTCGGAATGAATGGAGGCCAACACGGAATCGATGACTTTGGGGTCGTTCTTGGCCACTTCCCCGCCCGGGACCACCAAACTTGACGCTCGGTCAAATCGACTGGAGTGCGCGTCTAAGAACGCTTCCACTCTTGGTCGACACGCGGGAAGGGCGGCATCAAACCCACCGTCAAATACAGGAAGGATGCGATGGCAACCCTCGGGAAGCAGATCGACCCAGCGGTCCGATTGCGGACCAAAGGCATCATCACAGAAGACCACGACATGGCGACGTGGGATCTGCAGGTCACTCTGGAAGAGATCAGGATTCACGACGAAGTGCCCGCCTTCTTCGCCTCTTCATGACGGGCCTCCCGACGCCGTTCAGCTTCCTTCAACAATTTCTTTCGAAGCCGAAGTGATTCGGGCGTGACTTCAACCAACTCATCGCGTTCGCAGTATTCCAACATTTCTTCAAGTGTCATCTTGCGAGAAGCCTTCAGCACGACCGTGGCATCTTTATTTTCCCGCACGTTGGAAAAGGCTTTGGCCTTCACAATGTTCACCGTCAAATCATTGTCGCGGGCATTTTCACCCACGATCTGACCTTCATACACCTCGTTACCAGGCTCATGGAACAAAATGCCCCGCTGGCAGAGTTGCTCGGCCGCATGGAAAGTCACCTTTCCCGGTTCGCTGGCAACCAAGACACCATTGACGCGACCCCGTGTGTCTTCTCGGGCATCGTCCCACCGCAGAAAAGAATGCTGGAGAATCGCTTCGCCTTGGGTTGCGGTAAGCATTCGTGAACGAAGTCCGATCAACTGTCGAGCTGGTATCTCGGCCGTAATTCGAACCCGATCCGCGATGGGATCCACCGACTGCACAATCGCCGCTCGATTCCCCAAGAGTTCCATCACCGAACCCATACCCTCGTTGGAAACATCCAGCATCAACTGTTCCCAAGGTTCTTGGAAACCGTTTTCACTTTCCCGGCGCACCACCTGAGGACGACCAACCGACATCTCGTACCCCTCGCGACGCATGTTCTCAATCAATACGCCAAGGTGCAGCAAACCCCGGCCGGAGACATGAAATTCATCCGGTGTGGCCCCGTCTTGCACCCGCAACGCCACATTCAGCCGCATCTCGCGTTGAAGACGTTCTCGGATCTGACGGCTGGTCAGATACTTCCCTTCACGACCGCAAAAGGGTGAATCGTTGATTCGAAAGGTCATGTGCAGGGTGGGCTCGTCCACCGTGACACGGTCCAGGGCCTCTTCCTCCCCGATGGCGCAAATGGTGTCTCCGATCTCGATCGCGTCGATACCTTCGATGGCCACCAGATCACCTGCTTCCACCATTGCCGCTTCCGACTTGCCCAGCCCCGCGAAGCGAAGCGCTTTGAGGACCCGACCTTTTTTGATGCCATCTGCGGCACAAATTGAAACATCGGACCCAGGCTTCACAACCCCTCGTTCAATTCGTCCGACCGCAATCCGGCCGGTGTACTCCGACCAGTCCAAATTGGTCACCAACAATTGCAGTGGTCCCTCTGGATCACAAGAAGGCGCTGGCACTCGATCCAAGACTTGGTTCAACAAGGGAACCACGCCGCGCTGGTTGTCTTCGGGAGAATCACCTGCCCATCCATCACGACCCGACGCATAGAGGACCGGGAAGTCCAACGTTTCATCGTCGGCCCCCATGGCCACCAACAAGTCAAAGACCTCATTGAGGACCCGATCTGGATCGGCATCAGGGCGGTCGCATTTGTTGATCACCACCACCAAACGCAAACCCAGACCCAAAGCTTTTTCCAAAACGAATCGAGTTTGGGGCATGGGGCCCTCATGGGCATCCACCAAGAGGAACGCACCATCTGCCATACGAAGCACCCGCTCCACTTCGCCGCCAAAATCTGCGTGGCCCGGGGTGTCCAAAATATTGATGCGGACAGGTTGGCCGGCATGGTGACCGGATTCGGGGACGTAATCCACGGCGCAATTTTTTGCCAAAATGGTGATTCCGCGTTCACGCTCCAACGGATTGGAGTCCATGACGCAGGTGGCATCTTTGGCAGACCTGACCCCAGTTTGGGCCAAAATCGCATCCACCAAGGTGGTCTTGCCATGATCGACGTGTGCGATGATGGCCACATTACGGAGGGGACGTTCCATGAATCCTCCCATCCTACCCCGCACCCGAGGTAGACTCCGTATTCGCATTCCGCATCCGTAGCTCAATTGGATAGAGCAGCTGGCTTCGAACCAGCAGGTTGGGGGTTCGAGTCCCTCCGGATGCGCTTCCATGTCGATGGATCCCTGCCCCGAAGTCCGCCGCCCCGACGGCACCCTCCGCGCTTTTGTGGAGGCCAGACAGTTGGTCCCGGACATCATTTTGCCCATCTTGAGCCGCGCTGAGGACCTCGCCCATGGGGCCCCGCCGGTGCCGGTCTCACTTGCCTCATCGGCAACTCTTTTCTTTCAACAACCTTCTACCCGGACGTATTTGTCGTTTGCTCATGCCGCTGGCAGCTTGGGGTACCACACCGCAGATTTGCGTGACATGCGCACGACGTCGTTTGAAAAAGGAGAGTCCCTTGAAGATGGTTTGCGCACCATCGCAGAACTCTCCGAACTGGTCATCCTGCGACAACCCAACCACGAAGCCTTGCTGGATTTTATACGAACCTCCGCCGCACTGCCACGACCACCAATCGTGGTGAACGCAGGCAGCGGACCTTCTGAACACCCTACCCAATCCTTGATTGACGTCGCCACGCTGCACCGCCGAGGCATTCTTGATCCTTCTGGTGGGCCGAAAAAAATAGTTTTTGTCGGTGATCTGCAACGCTCACGAACGGTCAACTCACTGCTAGATGTTCTCTTGGGCTGGAGACATCTCACGTTTGTCTTCGTGCCCATCGCTGGTCTGGGACCTTCAACATGCCGAATCCAAGCGCTGCAAGCCATGGGACGGACCTTTGAGGTTTGTGATGACTTGGACGAGGCACTGACAAACGCAGACGCGGTGTACCTCCAGCGTTTGCAAGATGAGTACGGCGGAGGTGATGCCCAAAAGCATGAGCAAGAACTGGAATCGCTTCGCCTGACCCCAGCACGCATGGACCTGCTTCCACCGCATGCCGTGGTGCTGCACCCGCTCCCCCGTCGACGCGAAATCGACCCCGCCACCGACCATGATCCGCGAGCCGGCTGGTGGGAAACCGTGCGATACGGCCGCTTTGTCCGCACCGCATTGCTGGAAGCCCTGCAACCAGAATCACCGTCATAAACGGAAGCGGTCTCTGTCGGGCACGGCGGAGAACTCCGCATTCAATGAAGAGACCCTCCGGCCTTGTCGATGGTCAAACGTGCCCCCTGATCTTCGACTGACCACCGATCCGCGACCTCGGCTGCACACGCCGGAAGCCGTCCGCCGAGCCAATGCGGCCCGATTGATCGCAGCGCAATTGCAGGCCTACGCCGCCGATCCGGAACCCAGAACACGACCAGCTGCAACCACGGGCTCGCGCCGAGTCCTTTGGGGCGCTCTGGTGGCGTGGACATTGGGTCTGTTCACGGGAATCATGCTCACGCAGGTGTGGTGAGCCCTACTCGACAGGGTTCAAACGAATCAAAACCTCGTCGCGTTCCCCGCGGTACGCCAGGCCCAAATCGTGCAACGCCTCAAGAGCGGCGTCTTGCTCGGCCTGCTTCTTGCTGGCCGCCCAGCAGGATGGAAATCGATTGCCACCGAGTTCGACGCAAACTTCGAAGCACTTGGCATGGTCTGGTCCCTTTTCATCGAGCACGTGGTAAGTCGGTACGCCCACTTCACGCTGCACGGCAACTTGTTGCAAGACACTTTTGAAGTTGGATTGGTGTCCGCTTCGATCTGCGCGGCGAATCCGATCTTCCATGTCGCGCAAGATGAACGTTTGGGCCGGCTCCAACCCGCCATCGAGGTACAGCGCGCCAACAACCGACTCGTACACACTGGCCAGCACCGACTGGGGCAACTCACGCCGACCGGTCATGCCTTTGCCCAAAATCACAAGCTCTCCGAGACCTACCCGAGCCGCCACGACAGCGCAAGACGCTCGACTGACCACCGCGCTTTTGATTTTGGTCATCTCCCCCTCTTCCATGGATGCAAACGCACGGTACAGGTAGTCGACCACCACCATGCCCAGGATGGCATCGCCTAGAAACTCCATCCGCTCGCAGGAGTCAAGACGCTGGTCGGTGCTGGATGGATGCCGCAACGACTGGCTCAGCAATTCTGGATTTTGAAAGGTGTAGCCCAGTTCTTCCTGGGCCCGCTCGAGCCGTTCCTTGTCGTCCATGAGGACTCCTTGCTTGCTGGGGAAGCAGCGAACGGATCGGAAGGCCCTCCTCACGTGGGGAAGAACAACGGATCGGGGCGGCGCTCCCGTGTGTTGGTCGAATTATGCCACCCCTGAGCCATCGGACCACCAAATTCGAGATGAAAATGCAGATTTCAAGGAATACTCAGAACGAGCCAGTCCAGATCCAATGGTTTGACAAACTTGCCCAGAGCCACGGTATCTGCTAAACTCGTCCTTTCCCCACCACGGGGATGGAGTGCACCGATGACGATCCACTACCCCAAACGCGTGAGCAACATCAAACGGGTCCGGCAATGTGGCTTCCGAGCCCGCATGAAGACCAAGTCTGGTCGCAAGATCTTGAACGCACGCCGTCGCATCGGACGTCGATTGATCAACGACTGATTGTTCGGTCCTTCGATCACCCTGAGCAACAATCTCAGCATCGCCTCCCCGGCCTCTTACGGTGCCGGCGGCTTTTCCAGACATTCAGCTTTGTAGATCTTCATCAACGCGGCAAGGCTGTCTTGGGCTTCTTGGCCGTCAACCTCGACTGTGTGGTCCGCCAAATCGGAAAACACCGAATGACGCTCCGCGTAGGCCCGAGCCACCTCTTCTCGGAGTCCACTGGCACCAAAAAGGGGAGGGCGATCTCGATCTTGGCGTGCTCTTCGAGCCACCAACGCATCCACGCCTGCATGCAAATACACCACGCAAACTCTGCTGTTTTGCATCGAGGTCCGAATCTCTGGCACGCAGGGTGCCCCACCTCCACAGGCAAGGACTCCGGAAGATGACGCCTGCCACAGGGCAAACGCTTGCCGCTCGGCGTGCCTCCAAGCCGGCTCCCCAGCCTGAGCAAACACCTCTTCAACCGATCCGGCACCCGATTGATCCAGAGCCAAGTCGTCAAGGTCTTGGAACTCAACCTGCAAACCATGGGCCAGCTCACGGCCCAGCGTGGTTTTTCCTGCGGCACGAAGACCGATCAAAATCATGGGGGTTGGCTTCACCACACTGGGGTAGCGGTGCCAAGCCAACGACAGATTCGAGCATGCTCGCTGGGCGGCAAGGACTCAAATCGAAGGCCAATCCGACCGGATTCCTCATCACGCCATGCGACCCGGGCGGGCGAACGGGCCACAGTTGCACCGGGGAGTTCAATTTCGACTTCAAGCCGCTCCTGATCGCGAACGGTGTCGTCGACTTCGATCTGGATACCACCCTCGCACAAATCGTGGGCGTGGCCGTCAAGCCGACGTCCGTCTTCGGTTGTGGCCGTGATGCCGGTGAAACCGGCCTGCAATCGGTAGCGGGTGAAGCGTCTTTGTTCCATGATTGTGCTGGCCATCCAAATGCCTCCGTACGTTGTATCGGTTCATTTGGACCCGAATCTGAATTGCGGCGAAGAAGCCCGCTCTGCCAGTAGCATTCGTCCCATGCCAACCCCTTCCAGTTCTTCAGATGCTGATCCAACCGGGTTCCGAGTCGCCGTCTTGGGCTACGGCAATCAGGGAAGAGCCCATGCGTTGAATTTGCGAGACGCCGGAGCATCTGTCACGGTGGGGGCTCGGAGCGGCCCTGGTGCTCGCCTTGCGGAATCTGATGGCTTCCTTCCGGTCAGCTTTGACGCTGCGGTCGCCACGGCGGAATTGGTGGTCATGGCTTTGCCAGATGAAGTGCATGGTCCAATCTGGTCCGAACTCGAAGCCCATGTGCCCCATGGGTGCTCGGTGGGCTTCATCCATGGCTTTTCAATTCACCACCAACGTTTGAAGCCTCGTGCTGATTTGGGTGTCATCTTGGTGGCCCCCAAAGGACCGGGGCCTACCCTTCGCGGCCGCTTTGTCAAAGGACAGGGCATTCCAGCCCTGGTGGGGGTTCATCAAGTTGGTGAGGCCGATGCTGAACTGCACGTGCGTCGCTGGGGCGCTGGTATTGGCTGCGCTCGGGCCGCCTTGATCCCCTCCTCCTTTGCCGAAGAATGCGAGACCGACCTCTTTGGTGAACAAGCCATCCTGTGTGGCGGCATCTTGGCCCTGATGCGGGCTTCTTTTGAAACCTTGCACGACGCTGGCTATTCCGATGAGGTGGCCTACATCGAATGCATTCATGAACTGAAGCAGGTGGTGGACCTGCTGTACGCCCAAGGACCATCGGCCATGCACCAAGCCATCAGCAACACGGCAGAATTCGGTGCTTTCGTGGCCGCAGAGCGGTTGGATTCCCAAGAACTTCGAGGTCAACTTCAATCACTTTTACGCGACATCCAGAGCGGTGCCTTTGCCCAACGCTTTGCTGAAGACGCGGAGGCCGGGCACCCTTGGTTCAATGCCAAAAGGTCAGCCCACGATGCCCATGCCATTGAATCCGCCAGCGCGAAGGTTCGCGAGACCATGCCTTGGCTGGAGAACGACGCATGACTTTGTTGGACGCCGCCATCTTGGGATTGGTCGAAGGCATCACCGAGTACTTGCCGGTTTCCAGCACCGGGCACCTCATCTTGACCTCAGCCCTGCTGGGTTTGGATGGGGCAGGGATCGACGCCTTCAACATCGTGATCCAAGGTGGAGCCATCTTGGCGGTGCTCGGGTTGTACCGGGTTCGTGTTTTGGGCATGGCCCAAGGTTTGATCGGGCAGAACCCCGAAGGGCGACGACTTCTGACGCGATTGCTGATCGCCTTCGCACCAGCCGCCATCCTGGGGCCTCTTCTCGACGACACCATTGAAGCGACGCTCTTTCAGCCGGTACCAGTCTTGGCAGCTTTGGCGGTCGGTGGGTTCATCATGCTGAAGTTGGGCAAAGGACGCGCGAACCCCTCGGACACCGACCCCGCCGATCTTCCGCTGCGTGCCGCCCTGCTTATTGGCTTGGCCCAGTGCGTTGCCATGTGGCCTGGCACCAGCCGTTCCATGGTGACCTTGGCCGCTGGGGTCGCTTTGGGATTGCGCCCCGCTCGGGCAGCCGAGTTTTCTTTCCTCCTCGGACTTCCCACGTTGGGCGGTGCCTGCGTGTACAAACTGCTGAAGGATGGCGACAGCGTGCTTGCCCTCGGTGCCCCATCTTTGGCGATAGGCATGCTGGTGGCCACGGTGAGTGCGGCCTTCGCCGTGCGTTGGCTGGTTGGCTTCCTCACGAATCGAGGGCTGGCCCCGTTCGGTTGGTATCGGCTTGGGTTGACCTTGGTGGTGGCCGCCGCTTGGGCCAGCGGGTGGATTGAATTGGGGGCCTCCACTCCCAACCCAACTTCAGCGCCTTAAGCGTCGCAACCCCCGGTCGCTTCCTCGGCAGACTCCACAACATTTCGAAGCAGCATGGCCACCGTCACCGGCCCCACTCCACCCGGAACGGGTGAAATGGCCCCGGCCACCTCAGCAACTTCCGTGGTCTCGACGTCGCCGACCACGTGGGATTTGCCGTCGGGACCTTGAACGCGGTTGATGCCAACATCAATCACGGTCGCCCCCGGCTTGATCCATTCCGGGGTCACCAATCCAGGGACTCCCGCGGCTGAAACCACCACATCACATGTGCGGGCCAATGCGGGTAGATCTTCTGTGAAGCGGTTGGCACTGAAGACCGTGGCTTCGGCACGCATCAACAACAACGCGATGGGTTTTCCCACGATGTTGGATTGGCCAAGCACGAGACATCGCACGCCACACAAATCAACACCGCGACGTTCAAGCATGTGGCGGACTGCGAGGGCGGTACAGGGCACCAATGAACGCCGGCCGAAGACGGCGTTGCCAATGTTGGCAGGATTGACGCCCTCGACGTCTTTGTTGGGATCAATGGCCGCCTGAATGCGTTCCGCTTCAACCTGCTCCGGCAGGGGCAAGAACATCATCATGGCATGGACTTGCGGATCGCCATTAAGTTTTTCGATGCAAGCGAGCACGGTCGCTTCATGTGCATCCTGGGGGATGGTGTGCAAGTGGAACTGGATGCCCAATTGCTCCGCCCCGGCCCGCTGCCGCTGGGCGTAGATTTCGGCCCCCGCATCACCCTCGGTCAGGATGGCGTCCAAGCGAACTTGGCGGCCTTGCTCGGCCAAAGAAGCCACACGATCACCCAAGACCCGGCGTTCTTCGGCCGCCAGAGCCCGGCCATCAATCATGTTGGCCATTCCACCAGTCATGGATGCAGGGAAGATTACTCGCGGACGCGGTACTGTGTCCTGATGTCCACAAATCGCGACCTGCTCCTCGTTTCAGTTGGAAACACTTCCATCACCGCGGCCCCTGCTCCCGGAGGGGTTCTTGAAGGGATGGAACGCATCAAACACAGCCCGGAAGCGGCCGACCGACTCGTCGAAATTGCAGGAAAACTCGACGCCGAAGCCACAGTGGTGCTGGCCGGGGTGCACGCCGAAGAGACCAACCGTCTGGCGGCAGAGCTGTCCAAGTTGGCGGGACCTCAACTGCGTATCGAAGACGACTTGGCCGCGCCCATCGGACGACAACTCGCAGAAGGTGCCACCCCCGGGGTGGATCGACTTCTGGCGGCGGCCGGGGCTTGGAGCCTCGCCAAGCAGGCCGTCATTGTCGTGGATGCCGGGACCGCCATCACGGTTGATTTTGTGGATGGCGAAGGAACCTTCCATGGTGGCGCCATCGCGCCAGGACTNGGCCTGATGTTGAATGCGTTGTCAGAAGGGACCGATGCTCTGCCCAGCATCGATTTTCAATCTCCCAATGAAGACGACCCTTTTGGCTCGAACACCGAATCCGCCATGCGTCTGGGAGTTCATCTGGCGGCACGAGGATTGATCAGCCAAGCAATTGAACGCTACGCCTTGGCGTACGGCGCGTGGCCCAAAGTCNTTGCNACGGGGGGAGACGCGGCNGCGNTTCTTGACGGGGCCGAGATTGTGGACCGCGTGGTGCCAGATTTGGTGCTTCGCGGGATGCTCGAAGCCGTTCAACAAGCCGAGGCCGCAGAGGACGCATGAATACGGTGAGCGTCCGGACCCCGCGCACCGCCGGTGCCATCGGGCTGGTAGAAGTGGTTGGTGACCTCGATGTTCTGCTGACGCCGATCTTGGGACGCCAACCGGCGTCCGTAGGACAACTGCGGCGTGAATCCTTTGGGGACTTCGACGACGGATTGGTGTACCGGTTCGCCGAAGATGGGGCATTCTGCTTTCCACATGCTGGACCCATGGTGGTTCGGATGTTGGTGGAGGCATTGGTCGCACAAGGTGCCGAGACCGCCCAACATGCGGCCGCCTTCCCCGAAGCGGCCGGTTCCACGGAGGCCTTGCTGCTGGCCACGCTGGCCCACGCGAGCAGCCCGGCAGCCGTGGACCTGCTGCTCACCCGTGGCATCCGACAAGACGACGCCCCTCTGCCGAGCGCCGAGGACCTTGAACGCTCACGAAGACTTGATGTCCTGCTGTCTCCCCCCACCGTGGCCATCTTCGGACCACCCAATGCCGGCAAAAGCACGCTGTTCAACGCGCTGGCCGACCAACAACTCGCCCTGGTTGATGATGTTGCCGGAACAACTCGAGATCATTTGGAACAACAATGGCTCGTCGATGGCTTGATGGTTCGGCTGGTGGATACCGCCGGAGTTCGCGAGAGCTCTGGTCTCGAAGCCGACGCCATTCGCCACCAGTCCGATCTTTTTCGCAACGCAGACTTGATTCTGTTGGTGGCCAATCCAGATCAAGAATTTCTTTCCGCATTGCCTGAGAGCCTGACCCTGAAAGTTGGACTTCAAAGCGACCGCGGCATCCACCCCGAGAGCGAACTCTCATTGAGTGTGCCCCAAGAAGAGACGTTTCAAGAACTGGCGGTTGCCATTCGAAGGCGATTGCTCCGCGACGAAGATCTGCAGCACACCGGGGCGTGGTGGTATCCCGCGGTTCGAGCCGCGCGAGGTCTCTGATCAACCGAGACCCGCCACCGCACTGGTGCCACAATCGACACGAATGATCTGACCGGTTACGCCACGCCCCATGTCCGAAAGCAAATACCTGGCGGTCTCGCCCACGTCCTGCCCGGTGACGTTTCGACGCAACGGACCATGCTCTTCAATGCTCGCCAGGATAGAACTGAACCCTCCCACGGCCATCGCACTGAGGGTTTTGAGTGGGCCTCCAGAAATGCTGTTGACCCGGATGTCACTGGGCCCCAGTTCGGCGGCCAGATAACGGGTTGCACTCTCCAAGGCGGCTTTGGCAACCCCCATCACGTTGTATCCGGGAACCGCCCGCTCGGCACCGTAGTACGAAAGCGACAAAATCGATCCCCCATTGGTCATCAGGGGTTTGGCCCGGTGCGCCATGGCAATTTTGGTGAACGCACTGATGTCACAGGCTTGGGTGAAAACATCTCGTGGAGTCTCGGTGAACCGACCTTCCTTGAGGTAATCCTTGTCCGCGAATGCGATGGAGTGCACCAGCACATCGAGACGGTCAAAATCAGCCCCCACCTTGGCGAAGACCGCATCAAGATCGTCATCGGAAGAAGCGTCCAGCGGCATCAACCAAGGATCTTCAATGCCTAGGGCGTCCACTGCTTTGCGCACCCGCCGCTCCATTTTCTCTCCGGGCAGATGGGTGAACAAAAGGTTTGCCCCCGCGTCCTTCAAGCTCTTGGCAATGTGAAAGGCGTAAGAGTGCTCGTTGGCGATGCCCACCACCAAAGCGTTGGTGCCGGTCATGTCCGCGGGGTTTTGTTGGTCAGTCATGGNGGCCAATTGTACTTGGAGCGGGAATATCAAACCGAACCACCCCATCACCGAGGTTGGCCCCGATCAATTCCGCCACATCAGGGTTTTTGACCGAAGCGACCCGGAGGACCGGAAGATCAAACGACGCCGTCCAGTTGCTCTCCAGCCCTCGTCCCATGCCGCAAAACACCAGCAAACCCGCATCTTCGGTCGCGCGGGCCAAAGCCACAGAGACTTTGGACAAATCAAGCAGTGGCATGGATGAACCCGTATTCACGATGCCGTGTTCCAACGCACCAAAGATGGTGTCCACCTGCGTGGCCCGAGCAATGAGCNCCGGGAGATCATGCACNTGGACATCATTGAGCGCGGGACCATCGTTGGCCGCAAGACGAACCTCCCGCCCCAATCGGAGCAACTCCCGCGCGAAAGAGAAGGCTCCGAAAATGGTGTCGGGACCGGCATTGTCAAGAAGGATCACCACTGGAGAATGATCGAGCACCACCGCCTTCGAAAAGACTTCGACGTCATCCCACCGCCATGGTCGTTCTGGCACCCGCTGGTGTCCCTGACGAACATCGCCACCCGCAGCCCGCCAGGCCTCCACCANCTCGACGGTGCCCATGTCGAACCAATTGCCGGCGAGCATCTCTCGAAAGATCAAAGCCCAGCGNTGCTCGGCCGGCGCGGCATCCAGATGATGGAGCACTTCGGGGAGCGCTCCCAGGGCGGCATCGTTGGCCACGCGCTTGAGTTCGGCGTACGCATCGGGCAGATCTGCCGCCCGCAGGCCGGCTTGACGGGCAAGGTCAAGGTCGATGGTGTCGAACCTGCCCTCCCGAGCCAAGATCGATTCCAGCACGGACTCCATTGCCGCGACTCCGGCACCCATTCTTTCTGAATCCGTCAGCCCACCACACTCAAAATGGGTGCGAAGCGATTCTCGAAAGACGTTCAGCCAATACACCTGAGAAGATGGGTGAGCGCGAAGGTCCCGGTCGCACCGAACATAAGGGTTCGAAGTCAGACGGGGCAGACGAACGGTCGCGTGGGGGCGGCTGGTCATTGCGCTCATAAAAACACACAACCAGCCCCAGGGCTGGTTGCATGTTTGAGATCGGTGCTGTTGACGAAGAACGTCAAAGCGTAAAAAGTCAGTCNGTCACGACCGAGATTTCAACCCGGCGGCTGGTGGACTTCGACGATTTGGGATCGTTCGGGCCGTAGGAGCACACTTCAATGCTGGACTCCGGTACGCCGCGGCTCACCAAGTACTTCATGACGGCGTAGGCACGCTCGAAGCCAAGGNGGTGGTTGCTTTTGTGACCACTTTTCTTGATCGGGTCGGTGTCGGTGTGGCCAACGATCCGAATGGTTTGGCCGGAGAACTCGCCCTTCAACTGATCGGCCACGCCGTTCAGAGAAGATTTGGCTGAGCTCTTCAAGGCGGAACGACCGCTGGAGAAGAGGAAGTCCCCTTCCACGTTCGCGGTCACCACACCACCAGCTTCGTACTCGGTGGTCACACCTGCCAGACCTCCGAAGGGGTCGAGGCCATCTTCGCTCGGGGTGAAGCTGGCCGAAGCCAACTGCTCTTCGAGATCAGCGCTCATGGACTCGCAGTTCATCAACTGGCCTTCCAAAGAGGAAATGGCGTCGTCTTTCATGGTGAGTTCACCACGAAGGGCCAAATTTTCTTCTTCGTAACGGGACATCATTTCTTCATTGGTCTTGCATCCAGCAAGGAGAGCGGAGGCGGCACAGAACAGCAGGGCGGGGCGAATGTTGAACATAATTTTTCCTTCTTGAACTGCGAGAATATCGCGCCCCGCAGGCTTTTGCCGTGGTGTGGACAACTTCACTGCGGCCAGGGCAAGACTTCACCAAACCACGCTTCCCACGCGGCTTGGATGGGCCGGTATCCCAAGACCACCGCCATGGTGGCAATGGCCAGATGCGGACCAAATGGCATGGGGGGCAACTCCCCCGACCAGCGACCGCGGCATTTCTGGACCACGGCCAACCCGCTCAACCAACACAAGGCGACAAACGGAGCCAAAGCAAAAGCAAGAAGAGGGGCAAACCAACCCAGGAGCGCGCCAGCCCCACCCATCAGGTGCACATCTCCGAGGCCCATGGCTTCTTGACCCAGCCAAAGGGTTCCGACGATTCGAACCAACCAAACCACCGCCGCCCCCGAAGCCCAACCGATCACCCCTGCTGATGCCGCCGCCAACCAAACTGGTGGATCCCCCGATTGCTGGAACGATTGCGTCAGGAGACCGCCAATCGCAAAGCCCGCCACGATGATCGAACAGAACACCAATTCCTTGCCCATCTCTCGCCGGGCATGCGGATATTCCGCCAAGACCGCCCCGTCCTCAACGTACTCGTTGTAATCGGCAAAAGAGGCCGGCAGNACCCCACGCCACAACAACCCGTTGGCCAAGAGCGCGCCCAAAGCCCCCCCGATGGCGGAACCCACCCCAACCCATCCCGGCAGAGGAACCGGGAGCAACCTTCCACCTGCTGGCCGCGCTTCCACCAGCCCTTGGGCCAACAAGAACAAAGGCATGCTCAGCGCAAGAGCGGTGGTGATCCACATGGGGATGTGGTAGGTCCGAAAGTCAATGACCCCGGCCGCAAAGAAGCCCGACATCAACGCGAGCAAGCCCAAGAAAAAAAAGNCCCCCTCGCGACCGCCCGTCGCCTCGAGCCATGGATCCATGGTGCTCCCGAAATTCAAAGGATCGAAGGCNAGTTGNTACACACCGACGAAGGCGAAGGCAANACCCCANTCCATCAGCAGATANCGAAGAGGTATGGGAAGCCGACATTGNTTGCAGCGGCCTCGAAGGATCAGCCATCCCAGCAGGGGTAAGTTTTCGCGGCCAAATCGAAGGCGAACATTGCAATCNGGACATTNNCTGCCGGGTCGCACGATGCTGANCCCNCGGCTGCCNCGATCAATCACCACATTGAGAAAGGAACCCATCGACCCACCGAGAAGCAGCATCAGCACCATTGGGCCGCCNTGCTCCAACAAAAACAGTTGGGTCTCGGGACTCACGCGGAGTCTTCGTCCGAAGCGTCGGTNGCTGGTTGATCAAAAGAACGAAGCTGCGCTTCTGCACCTTCCAGCAGGGTGCGGCATCGTTGAAGCAGTGCTTCACCACGGGCGTGTTCGGCCATGGCTTCTTCAAGCGGCAACTCTCCGGATTCGGCCCGTTCCACGATGGATTCCAGCGCTTCCAAGGCTTCTTCGTAAGTCAGTTTTTTGGGATCAGGCAATGATTTGGCCATGTCGTCAATCTACCTCCGGCCGAACAGTGAGGTCACCTTCGGCCAACTCCAGACGCAATCGTTCATCTGGTTTGATCTGAGAAGGGTTGCGGACCAACCCATCAGCCCCGTGNACCAACGCAAACCCCCGCTCGAGGGTCCGGCGGTGCGAAAGCANCCTTAACTGGGCTTCCAAACTGGTCCATTGCTTGCGGCGGCGGTCTTGGGCCACTTGAACCGCGCGGCGAAGACGCAGCGGCAACGGCGCAAGCTTGGTTTGAGCTTTGTCCAAAGGTCGAGCGTGTCGCAGACGCGTCATCACGGTTTCCAAGCGGCTCTGCCGAGACGTCACCTCATTCACGACATGTTGGCGAAGCCTGGTCCGCAGTTGACCCAACTTTTCTATCTGACTTGCCAAAGCACGCTGGGGATGATGGGCCTGCACCGCACGCTCCAGCCGTTGCAACAGCAAGCGGCGACGTTCAATGCTTCGGTGGGCCAGCGACTGCAAACGGGCAGCCCGTTCTGCCAACATCTCCAGTTCCTCCTCGCGGTCCGGAAGCAACTTCATGATGGCTTGGGTGGGCGTGCTGGCCCGCACATCGGCCACGAGGTCAATCAAACTCTCATCCCGTTCATGGCCAATCGCGCTGACCACGGGGAGCTGGCACTGTGCCACTGCCCGGACCACGGCCTCATCGTTAAAGCACCACAGATCTTCCATCGATCCGCCACCGCGGGTGACCAAGATGGCTTCGATGCCCAGCCGTTCCGAATCCGCATCCACCGCCGCAATGGCTTCGGCAATCCGCGGCGCGGCGTCATCGCCTTGCACTGGGATGTGATGCAACAGCAGCTCGGTGGCAGGACAACGCAGGGCAGCGGTTCGTTGCACGTCGGTCAAAGCGGCCGAGCCTTTGGCCGTCAAGATGGCGATGCGACGAGGAAAGAACGGCAAATCTTGTTTTCGATCGAGGTCAAACAGACCTTCCTTTTGAAGACGCTCTCGAAGTTGGGCCAACCGCAGCAGCAAGCTGTCGCCACCTTCCGCACGTTTCATCCGATCCACAATCAAACTGGCACGACCAGTTGGGGCATAGAAGTCCCAGGTTCCAGTCACGAGCACGACATCGCCGGGCTCGGGCACAAATCCGATGCGGGCCGCGGTGGAACGCCACGCCTTGGCATCAACCATGGCCTTCTTTCCGGGCCGAGGATCAGAGAGGGCGAAGTACCAGTGCCCACTGGTGTGGGGACCCCGCCAATTGGTCATCTCCCCCCGGACCGTGATGGGACCACGGCCTTTCAGGTGAGCCTTGACATCCGAGCAGGCGTCTTCCACTTCGAGGGGTCTGGGCGTCGCATCGTCCACGATGAGGATGCTACCCTCGGAACCATCACCGGTTCACCTCCTGCACCTGCCCCAAATGCCGCCTTGTCCAGCTTGTCTGGGATTGGTGCGGTTCGTGCGGAACGTTTGGCCGCCCTTGGTCTTCGGACGGTGGAGGACCTGATGCGTCACCGCCCTTTGCGTTGGGAGCGGCAAGTGGATCTGGCCACGATTGAGGACGCCAAAGCGACCGCCGCGGCCGACCCCAAAGCGGTCTTGGTCCTCCATGGTGAGATCGAACGGGCCCGTGCGGTTCGCGCTGGTCGTCCACGCTTTGAAGCGGTTCTTTCCGATGAATCGGGAACCGCGCAGCTGCGGTGGTTTGGTGGCGTTTGGTTGCAAAACAAAATCGTGCCCGGCCTTCGGGTTCGAATTGAAGGCAAAGCCACGATGCAAGGTCGCACCATGATCTTGACCAACCCTGGTTGGTCGGTGCACGACGAAGCCGCCACCACCGATCCCGCCGCCCCTTTGCGTCCTGTTTATCCTGCCACCGAGGGCATTCCGCCCCGCTTCTTGCATGACCGGATTCGCAGCCTGATCCACCAAGTGGTGACGGCGATGGTGGACCCCCTCCCTGACGCCACTCGGCAGCGATGGAACCTTCTCACCCTTCAGCAGGCAATTCGCCAGTTGCACCAACCAAGCGACGAATCTGAAATCGAAACCGCCCGCCGACGTCTTGCTTTTGATGAGTTGTTGGCTTTGCAATTGGTGGTGGCCCGCCGACGACACGGCATCCGCACCGCCAAACCGGCCACCGAGTTGCCCACCAACAACGCGCTCGACACCGAGCTCCAGTCGCTCCTTCCCTTTGCCTTGACGGGAGCCCAAGCGCGAGCCATTGGGGACATCCGCCAAGATCTTGAGCGACCGGTGCCCATGCACCGGCTCTTGCAAGGTGATGTTGGGTCCGGCAAGACCGCGGTCGCCTTGGCCGCCCTGTTGCAATGCTTGCGTCATGGTCTGCCGGCCGCGTTCATGGCCCCCACTGAACTTCTGGCCGAGCAACACCATCGAACCTTGACCGGTCTTCTGGGCGACCGCTTCAACGTGCATTTGTGCACGGGCTCCCGCTCGGCGGCGGAGCGACGGTCTGCGGCCGACGCCGCCGCGTCTGGGCACGCCGATTTGTTTGTGGGCACCCAAGCGCTGTTGTCCGAACATTTGGGGCTGCAAGATGCGGGCCTGGTGGTGGTGGACGAACAGCACCGGTTTGGCGTGCGACAACGCGCGCTCTTGCGCCGTGCTGAAGTGCGAACGCCTCACCTGTTGGTCATGACGGCCACGCCCATCCCCCGATCACTGGCCCTCACCCATTACGGCGACCTTGACGTTTCGGTTTTGGATGAGCTGCCCCCGGGTCGAACCCCCATTCGAACCGTGGCCATGCACGCCAGCAAAATGGACGCCGCGTTGGCCCGGGTGGGTGAGCGGGTCCAAGAGGGCGAACAGGCCTACATCGTGGTCCCGGCCATTGAACCCGGCGAACGCGGCGATCCCAACTTGGAAGAACTGGTGCCTCGTCTTAAACAAGGACCACTGGCGGAGATCCCCTTTGGGGTGGTGCACGGCCGGCTCGACCGAGTGACCCGCGACGACACCATGGCCGCCTTTCGGGAAGGCACCTTGCGGGTGCTGGTGGCCACCACCGTGATTGAAGTGGGCGTCGATGTCCCCAACGCCAGTTTGATGGTCATCTTGGGCGCCGACCGCTTTGGACTGGCACAATTGCACCAACTTCGGGGTCGGGTGGGCCGCGGGGCGGCTGCTTCCACTTGCGTGTTGGTCGCCGATCCCGCGACCGAAGACGGCCAAGCCCGGCTTGATGCCGTGGTGGGCACCACCGATGGATTTGTGATTGCCGAAGAAGACCTCCGTCTGCGGGGGCCAGGCGAAGTGGTCGGGGAACGACAATCAGGATTGGCCCGGCTGCAATTTGCCCGGCTGCCGGGTGATGAGGCACTCTTGGAGCAGTCTCGCGAAGAGGCCGCCACCCGAATCGGCGACGATCCGGAGCTGATCGCACCCGAACACGCGGGTTTGGCCCAACTCGCCAAACGGGTTGATACTCCCGCCGAGGCCCTTGAAGGGGGATAAGGCAACTTTTGGGGGATGCAGCCCGGGGGCGTTCTCGTACGATGGTTGGCTCGGGAGTTCCCCCGAACCCTTTTGAAGGAAACCACCATGCGAACCCATCTTCGTTCCGGACTTCTGTTGGCCTGTACGGCCCTGTTTGCGGCCCCAACTCTTGCCCAAGAGGAACCCCGAGGCGATCGCCCCGGATTCCGCGGTGAGCGAGGAGAACGTGGGCAACGCGGCCAGCGTGGACGGGGAGCNGAAGGCCGGCGTGGCGGTCAAGGCGAGGGCGAAGCCCGACCCTTTGGGGGCGTGCAACGCGGTGAAGTGCGTGGCAACGGCCGCGACCGCGGGCCTGGTGGCATGTTTGGTGGACTCCCGCGGTGGAGCACCGAACCCGATTTCGTTCGGCGGGATCTTCGCTTGGTCGACGACATGTTGATGGTGGCCGACGAACAGCTTCCGATGGTCGAAGCCTTCCTCGCAGATTACGAAGAAGGATTCCAAAAAGCCCGGGAAGCCATCCAAACCAAACTGCGTGAACTTCGAGAAGCCAACCGACCACCGGAGCCATCCGCGGAAGAGCAAGAAGAAATGCGGGCCATGGGCACCGAGCTGCGAGAAAAAATGCGGGCCATGCGGATGATGATGTCGGGCAACCGTGAGTTGGTGGATGCGGAAGCCGCGGAACTCGAAGATCT
The DNA here is from genome assembly GCA_002168105.2 of Phycisphaera sp. TMED24. Taxonomy (GTDB): domain Bacteria; phylum Planctomycetota; class Phycisphaerae; order Phycisphaerales; family SM1A02; genus UBA8653. Next base: position 74,094 of record NHCD02000014.1, on the reverse strand, counting down.
GCGGGCTGAAATCGAAGCCATGCGGGCCAAGTTCCAAGAGATGCGGATGGAACGCATGCCGGAGCAAGATCAAATTGCCCAAATCGCACGCCAAGCCNGTGCCTTGCGAAAAGAGTGGCTCCGCAACCGGGCCAGTCTCGAAGCGGAATTCACCGAGTCGCTGCAAGTGATCTTGAGTGAAGAGCAACTCACCCTGTGGGACCCATTCCGCCGCCAAGTCCGGCGTGACCGGGCCTTGCCCCGTGGCGTGCTCTCGGGCGAGTCGCTGGACGTCAACACCGTTGTCCGAGAGTTTGAAGCTTCTGAAGCGGCCGCCGAAGCGCTGCTGGCTTGGGAAGTCGAACTCGACAAGAATCTCATCGAGCGTGACAACACCATGATCGAACTCGATCTGGACGCGTTGGTGGCCACGCTGGAAAATGACGACAAGGCCGCCCGTGATGCGGCCCGCAGCGAATCGAAGGTGCGCCGTGACGTTCGTGATGCAAACCTTGAAGCCATCGACGCCATTGCCGCGCTGTTGGGCGAAAGAAGCAACGAGTTCCGCTTGGCCGCGTGGAAGCGAGCGTTCCCCCGCGTATACCGACAGACCAGCTTCGAGCGGGCCCTGGATGCCGTGCGGAAAATTGAAGGCCTTGACCCGTTGGTGCTCGAAACGGTGGATCGATTGGAAGCCGACTTCTTGACCCAACTCTCCGAGCTCCACGAAGAAGCCCGCGACGCCACCCTCAAGCAAGAGCTCAAGCAATTTGAAGATCGCTTCAACCAAATGCGAGACCGCATGAATGGCGAGCGTCAACGCAGCGATCGTGAGCCCACCGAGCTTGACGAAATCCGGGAGCGTCTTCGCGAGCTTGAAGCGGATTCACGCGAGACCTTGGAAGGCATGCTGACCCCCGAGGAAATCGCCCAGCTTCCGCGTGCCGGTGACCGCCGCGGCGGCCCCCGCAACGACGAGCAACGCGGCGACATGAGGCAACGCATCATCGAACGCTTCGACCGAAATGGCGACGGTGAACTGGACGCCTCCGAACGGGAAAACGCGATGCGTGAAATGAGAAATCGCCGCGGCAACCCCGAGCGTGGGATCCCTGGCGAATAAGCCAAGTTGACCGGCTTCAAACCGTTATCCCCCGCGAGACATCGCGGGGGATTTTTGTTGTGCCAAAGCCTTCGGACTACAGTCGTGGCATGCCCCGTCGTGACGAAGGCCCCAGCCTGGACGATCTCCGCCGCTTCGGTTCCGAAGCGGACACCACGGGCTATTGCCCCGAATGCGGGGCCGAGGTCTACGACGACGCGGATGCCTGCCCCAAGTGCTTTGCTTGGATCACTGGCCGCACGTTGCACAAGCCGCCCGAAGATTTGGCCATGCAGAAAAAAGTGCGTCAGGTCATTGTCTTCATCACATTGTTGACGATGTTCCCGATTGTTTTGCGGCTGCTGGGAATTCTTTAGTTCAGTCCTCGCCGAGAACCGCCTTCGCGAAGTCCACCAACTCCAGCAACCCTTGCCGCTGGGCATCGTCCCCCGCCGCTTGGACGGCCATGGAACGTAATTGCATGAAGGTCATGTCTTTGGTGTGTGGATCGTTGGAGAGTTTGAGCCCCAAGGCCGCCACGGCGGCGGCGAACCGGTGGTCTTCGCTGCCCGCCACGGTGCCGGGATCAACGACCGATTGCTCGCGGCGAACGCTTTCGTCTTGCCCCACGGGCTTCCACCGCAACTTGGCGGTCAGCAACTCCGGGGAATCAATCAGTTCGGCTGCNGAAGGCTCGGCCGGCTCTTCGTTGCGTTGGTANTTGAGGTCGTCCACGGCCCCGGGAGCACCAGGCACGCTCACGCCGACTGGCACCACTTCGTACAGCGCGGTCACGGTGTGCCCCGCGCCCAGATCGCCCGCATCCTTGGTGTCGTCGTTGAAATCTTGGTCGGCCAGACGGCGGTTGTCGTACCCGATCAACCGATAGGCCGCGACCTTGGCGGGATTGAATTCTACTTGGATCTTGGCATCCTTGGCCACCGTGAAGAGGGTGCCCGTCAATTCTTGCACGACGACCCGCCGGGCCTCCCGCAGGGTGTCGATGGCATAGGCCACACCGTCGCCGTGGTTGGACAACGTCTCCATGCGGTCATCCCGCACGATGGACGCGCCGTAGCCAAAGACAGAAAGACCAATGCCGTTGCCCCGCTCCTGCTCGACCAACTGGACAAGTTCATCTTGGCTGCTGGGACCCACGTTGAAATCACCATCGGTGAAGAGCAGCACCCGCGAGACCGCNCCTTCACGGACATTCCGCCGCGCGAGGTCGTAGGCGGTTTGAATCCCCGCCGCGCCAGCGGTGGATCCCCGGGCCCGCATGGCATNGATGGCGGCCAAAATCTTGGTGGTTTCGTTGCCCTTGGCTTCCGACAANGGNACACTCGCACTGCCNGCGTANGTGACGATGGANACNCGATCGTCTTCNCGNAGCTGGTCGGCCAGCATGCGNAANGTGGCCTGNACCAATTGCAGTTTGTCACCNGANTTCATGGAACCCGAGGTGTCCACCANCAGCACCAAGTTNACCGCNGGACGTTCGGAAGCATCAATCTCTTCGGCNGAGATGCCAATGCGAANCAATCGGTGGTCCAAGTTCCACGGCGCGGCGGCNACTTCAACCGCCATCGCCAACGCATCACCNGANGTGGGCGGGGCCGGNGTGGTGTAGTCGTAGAAGTTCACCATCTCTTCGATGCGGATGGCATCCACNGGAGGCCGCTGCCCCCAACCNAGTTGGCGACGCACGATGCCCATGCCCATGGTGTCGACGTCAAGACCAAACGTACTGAGCGGNGANTCNAGCGGNGCCAANAACACGCTGGTGGGGCCGGTGTCGGGGGCCAGGTTGGATGAACCGGCGCGATCGCTCGCCCCGTCTGGTGGCGCGTACCACATCCCTGCTCCGACGGCGCTGTCAGGCGAGGGGACAGCCCCACCACGACCATCGCTTCGGGAGCGTCCCACCTTGGAACGCACGGGGGGCGGCGGTGCCATGCTGGCATCCACCGCAACATTCAATCCACCCGCGGGAGCGATCTCGGGCGCTTCGGATGCTGCTCCCTCTTCGGCGATCTCCACGACCGGCTCAACATTGTGCGCACAGTCGGTCGCCTCGCTGAACCACTGACCACCCAACAACAGACAGTCGTTCTCGCCAATCGGCACCACCACGAGACCAAAGCAACACACGCCAATCAGCGGTTGATTGGAATCGGCAACTGGAACGTCGGCCGAACGCACCATCCCATTGGTCCGGACCGCGCACACCTGGACTTGGCACGCTTGGCCATATTGCTGACCACCAGCGTCGGTGCATTCCACCGGTGAAAGTTCGACGCATTGATCGGCAATACAGCACGCGGCCGCGCTGGCCATGGGCCCCATGCTCTCGTTGGATCCAGGGCCCATCCAGACCACCATGGCCGCCACCGCCGCCGCGATGCCAACACCCAAGCTGCCCCCCAGCCGGGCGAGCACGGTGGGGGGTTCGTGGCGAGGCGGTCCCGCCGCGGCAAACGCTTGGCTTCCATCGTCGGCGGGCCGGGCCAAGGCACGAGCCATGCGATCGGCGGTCGCTTGCAAGGCTTCGGCTTCTTGCTGGAGCGCGGGATCGGCGTTCAGCGCCTCGGTCATCTCTGCGCTGTTCTCTTCGCCCAGTACGTGTTGGGTCAGTCGTGGGTCGTTGTGGGTCATACGGCACGTCCTTCGGTGGCAGGATCAAGTTCTTCGCGCAGGGTGCGCAACGCTTTGTGCAGCAACACCCCCACGTTGGAATGGCTGGTGCCCATCACTTCCGCGATGGCGTCATACGAAAGTCCCCCGCGAAAACGCAGCACCATGGCTTCGCGTTGGCGTGGGGGCAATTGGTTCAGGGCTGCGATGGCCTCGGTNTCCACGGTGGGCTCGTCGGCATCCACCGCCAAGGCGGGCAAGATGTCGTTGGGCCGCTCTCGACGGGAACGGCGATGCAGATCGATCAGACGATTGCGAACCACCCGGAACAGCCACGGTCGGGGCGGATCCCCCGCCACCGCCGGCGTGGTTTTTTGCAATTTCAAGAATGCGTCTTGCACGGCGTCCTCCGCTTGNTCGACGTTCCCGCAATAGCCCCGGGCGTAGTGCCGCAGATCGCNGCTGTGGGCCGCCCAGGCAGATTCAATCCAGTCGTTGTGCATCATTTGGGGCTCCAACGGGGTCGGTCGACACCAATCGACGCAAAAGTGGACGTCTTCTTACCATGAATCCCAGATTTGTTTGTCACCGGAAGGAAGAACCCATGCTCACCACCCCGCGCCTCTGCATCATGATGTTCATTCAGTTCTTTATTTGGGGAGCGTGGTATGTCACGGGCCCCAACTATCTGGAAACCATTGGCTTCGGGGCCGAGGACTTCGGCTGGACCTATTCGGTTGGTCCGATCGCCGGGATGATCAGCCCGTTCTTGGTGGGCATGATCGCCGACCGGTTCCTGCCTTCCCAAGTGGTGTTGGGCATCTTGCACCTCATCGGCACCGCAGGGATGTACGTCGCCACAACCTTCATGACGGTGGAGAACCCCTCCCCCGACACCATCAACATTGTGTTCTTCTGCTTCATGCTGAGCTTCTTCCCCACCGTGGCCATCGTCAACACCGTGGCCATGAGCAACATTGCTGACACCGAGAAGACCTTCCCCATGATTCGGGTCTTTGGCACCATTGGCTGGATCGTGGCCGGGCTGACGGTTTCATGGTTGGGGGCCGACGCNACGATCGACCAGTTCTACTTGGCCATCGGCGCGTCTGCGGTCATGGGCCTGTACAGCTTTACGCTGCCCAACACCCCACCCCCCGCCAAGGGCACCCCGTTTCGAGCCTCGCAAGCCATTGGTCTGGACGCGTTGTCGTTGTTGAAGGACCGCTCCTTCTTCGTGTTCATGATTGGCTCGTTCCTGATCTGCATTCCTTTGGCGTTCTACTATCAAATGGCCGCCCGCTTCATCACCGATGCAGGCATGGAAAACCCCGCCGCCAAAATGACGTTGGGGCAAATGTCGGAGGTGGCCTTCATGCTTGCGTTGCCCATCTTCTTAAAGTTGTATGGCATCAAAACCACATTGCTCGTGGGCATGATCGCCTGGGTGGCTCGGTACGCCATGTTCTCTTTCGGCGCTGANGACAGTGTGGCCTGGATGATGATCGGAGGCATCTTGCTCCACGGCATCTGCTACGACTTCTTCTTTGTGACCGGGCAGATCTACACCGACAAGATCGCCCCGCCCGAAATTCGCTCTCAAGCCCAAGGCATGCTGGTCTTCTTCACTCTGGGATTTGGCATGTTCATTGGCGCTCTGGTCGCGGGACAAATTGAAGCCGCCCATACCGTGGCCCTCGAACCAAGTGAACCAGGAGGCGAACCGGGCAAAATGGTGGAATGGGCATCACTGTGGCTCAAGCCGGCAGGAATGGCTGCGGTGGTGATGCTGCTCTTTGCTTTCGCCTTCTCGGGCAAGAAAGCGGACGAGTCCACCCCAAATGCTGCCTAAAATAGAACCATGAGCATGCACCGCGAACGTACGCGCCGGATCCGAATTGGTGATGAGCGCACCGGNATCGTGGAAGTGGGTGGCGGCGCCCCCGTGGCTCTTCAGACCATGACCACGTCGTTCACCCACGACGTCGAAGCGTCGGTGGCCGAGATCAACCGCCTGCATGCCGCGGGAGCAGACATTGTTCGCGTCGCCGTGCCAGAAAAGAAAGACACCGAAGCACTTCCAGAAATCCTCAGCCGTACCAGCGTGCCCATCGTGGCCGACGTGCACTTCCACTTCAAACGCGCGCTCGAGGCCGTGGAAGCTGGCGTGCACAAGATTCGCCTGAACCCAGGGAACATCAGCGACCGGACGCAAGTCGAGGCCGTCATTGATGCGTGCAAAGATCGCGGCATTCCCATTCGCATTGGCGTGAACGAAGGCTCCATCATCGAACGCCGCGACAAACAAGTTCGGGCCCAAGAGTTGGGTCGGTTCTTCAGTGAGCACCGCCACGGCCAAATGCTGGCTTTGATGATCGCAAAGCTTGAAGAGTATTTGGACATTTTTCACGCCAAGGATTTCCACGACTTGGCCATCAGTGCCAAGAGCATGGACACCATGTTGACCGTGGACGCATACACCGAAATCGCCAAACGATTCGACTACCCATTGCACCTTGGGGTCACCCACGCCGGCCCCAAAGAGACNGGATGCATTCGATCGGTCGTCGCCCTCGGATCGCTGCTCCAACAAGGCATTGGTGACACCATCCGGATCTCCTATGCTTCAGACCCCGTGCACGAAGTCGAGGACGGCGCTGAAATGCTCTGCTGTCTTGGCCTGCGTGAACGAAAAGGGGCCGAATTGATCGCCTGTCCCACCTGTGGCCGCTTGCAGGTTGATCTTTTTGAGTTGGTGCAAAAAGTCAAACGGACGCTCGACCAAAACGTCGAATTGCCCATGAAAGTGGCGGTCATGGGCTGCGTGGTCAACGGGCCCGGCGAAGCCGAAGGTGCGGATGTGGCCGTGTTCGCGGGTGACCGCCGCGGCATCATTTATGTGCAGGGCGAAAAGGTCGCCAACGTGCCCGAAGAGGAAATTCTCGATCGGCTTCAAACCGAATGCCTCGACTTCCAAGAGAAAGTCCGCCGCGGCGAAGCCAAGCTGGGAGAAAAGAAAGTGGACATCGTGCCACCTGACCCCATTGGAGATTTGGGGTCAGGGATCGAAAAGATTCGCGCTGGCCTCGTTGAAAAACCAACCATCGGCCGCACCTGATGCGGCGTGCGTTCAGCTTGATCGAACTCTTGGTGGCTCTGGCGGTCATCGGGGTCTTGGTCGCCCTGCTTCTTCCCGCACTCAGTTCAGCCCAACGCAGTTCGAAAAAGCGAGCCGAAAGCAATGCGATTCGTGCATTGCACACCGCGTTCGAGCAGTACTCGACCCGTTCACAAGACGCCTGCTTGCCGGGACATTTGGATTCGGCCGTGGTGGACCGCTGGGAGCTTGAAAACTTCTGGCCCGGCGGCGCCCCAATGTTGCCCAATGACTTGGGGTACTGGACGAGTCGGCTTCTGCCTTCGCTGGGCAATCAATTGCAACCACTGCTGCATGGCTACGGGGTCGAAGACCCCCTGCCGCTGCGGTGTGGGCAAGCCGACGGCAGCGATCCCCTAGATCCATGGGATGCCACTGGCCCATGGCCCGAAGCCACCTTGCGTCGAACCACGGTCAGTCGCTACCCAGCGTTCGCATACAACGGCCGCCACATCGGTGGACGTTGGATCGAAACCGAAGACGACATTGGGCCGGCCATTCGGAGCAACAACCCGGTGCTGGTGCGACGAACTGTTTCCACCATCACCAGACCTTCGCATCTCATCTTGTTTTGCTCAGCCACGCAGAGTCGAATCAAAGCCACCGACTTGCTTCGAGAACGCGACACCCCACGCCCCGGCGTTGACCTGATCGGGCCCCCTAACGCCGTTCTTCGGTCCTACACCTACCAGGCGTGGCAGTCCATCGAAGGCGTGCCGTACAAAGTCGATGCACTGGGGTTGAGCCCCGACCGTCAATTCGCTGAAATTCCCTGGGGTCGCCACACNGGAGAAGTGGTGGTGCTGGCGGCGGATGGTCACGTTGAAACCGAGTCTGTCCCCGATCTGGATGACATGACCCGTTGGGTGGATGGCCTCAAGGATCCGGAGTGGTCTCCGACTTCGGACTGAGACGTTCGGATTCACAATTCAACACGCCACCAGCTTCCCGCACCCTCGCGTGCAACCAGTGCCGCAGAACCAACGCCACCAAGGCAATCATCAAACCTGCCGCCGTGGTCAACATGGCTTCGGCCAAGCCAGCAGAAATCAGTCGATCCAAGCTGGCTTGTGATGACCCGGTTCCCTTGGTCCCCAAGGCGCCCAACGCCTTGGCCAATCCAAGCACCGTGCCCAAGATGCCCAACATCGGGGCGGCCCCAACCACGAATCCCAAAAATGAAACGCCACGGCGAAGCTCTCTCTCGATCACGGTGTAGGCCATGGCATGGCCCTCATCACTCAGCATGGCACGCCAGCGGTCCAGGTGAGGGCCACCACCATCTCGGCGGTACCGTTGGAGCCGAAATTCGCTTCCCGCAGTAGTCCACCACCACCAGCGTTCCAATCCAGTGGCCACCACGGCCAAAGAAAGGGCCACCAGCAGCCAAAGCACTGGCCCCCCGCGTTCCAAGATGGCTCCGATCAAATCAATCACGATTGACATCCTACGATGGCGATGTGTCGACTGTACTTCAAGCACATCGTGAAGCATGTGATGCCCTCTTGACGCGGGCATTGGAACGAAGACGCTGTGAGCCGNAACTGGCCGCGGCCATCGAGTACGCGGTGTTGGCGCCCGGNAAGCGTCTTCGACCGGCCCTCGTTCGCCTTGCCAACCAGTGCATTGGCGGGGAACTTGAAGAAGCGGAGGCTCCCGCGGCCGCCGTGGAAATGATCCACGCGTTCAGTTTGGTCCATGATGATCTGCCTGCCCTGGACGACGACGACTTGCGGCGAGGACGCCCCACGCTGCACCGCCATACCGACGAATCCACCGCCATTTTGGCCGGCGACGCCATGCCCATGTTGGCCATGAAACTCTTGGCTGAATCCCCCAATGGCTCGGCGATGTGCGCCGTGCTGGCCGAAGCCACCCTGCGAATGATCGAAGGGCAAATGATGGATATGGCCGCCGAGCGCGAAACTCTTNCCGCTGACGAACACAATTTGCGGTCCTTGCAAGCGGGCAAGACTGGCGCGCTCCTGGTTGCCGCCGTGCAATTGGGCGCCCTGAGTGCCAAGGCATCAGCAGAACAGATCAAAGCCCTGAACGCCTGGGGCAGCCATTTGGGGGAGCTGTTCCAACTGACCGACGATCTTTTGGATACCACCGCTTCTACCGAAACCATGGGGAAACGGACCGGAAAGGACGAGGGGAAATCCAAACTGACTGGAGTCCGCGTATACGGGCTGACAGGGCTTCAAGATCGGATCCAAAACTGTCGCCAAGAGGCCTTGAACGCCCTGCAATCGTTCGGACCAGAGGCATCGGACCTCCGGCTGTTGACTGAAGAAATGGCGGACCGGAGTCGCTGAAGCTCCACGTTCAAGTCTCTTCAAGGCCTAGAATCCCGGCATGACGGCTCCGCTCCTGCCCACCATTGCTGGCCCCACCGATCTTCGCCGACTTACTCCGGAGCAATTGCCCGGACTGGCCCAAGAAATTCGCGAGGCCATCATTGGCCAAGTGATGGCCACCGGTGGACACCTGGCCCCAAACCTTGGGGTCGTCGAACTCACCATGGCCTTGCATCGGGTCTTCAACTTCGAGCACGACCGACTGCTGTTCGATGTGGGACACCAATGCTACCCCCACAAAATCCTCACCGGACGCACCGATCAGTTGTCGACCCTCCGGCAGACGGGCGGCATGTCTGGCTTCCCCGAACCCAGCGAGTCCCCGTTTGATTTGTTCAGCGTCGGCCACGCTGGCACGGGCATCTCGACCGCGGTGGGTATGGCCCGTGGCGACACACTGAAGGGTGAGGGGTACCACAGCGAAAACAATCCAGAAGGTCGCCGAACCGTTGCCCTCATTGGCGATGCCTCCATCGTGAACGGCTTGGCCATGGAAGGGCTCAACAACGCGGGCACGCTGGATCGTCAGATGCTCATCGTGCTGAACGACAACGGCATGTCGATCTCCAAGCCTCAAGGCGGCTTCGCCAAGGCACTGGATCGAGTGCGTATGGATGGTCGCTACCTGGACGCCAAGTTGCGGGCCAAACGGGTGGCCGACGCCATCCCCGGCGGCGAATCGCTTGTGCGGTGGTACCACAAAATCGGCGAAGTGGCGAAAGACCTTGTGGCCGAGGATTCTTGGTTCGCGGANTTTGGCCTCTTAACCGTGGGCCCCGTGGATGGACACGACTTGCCCAAACTGGAATCAGTGCTGCGAGAAGTGGCCAAAGCCGACCGTCCCATTGTGCTTCACGTGCACACGGTGAAGGGCAAAGGGTTTGAGCATGCCGAAGGCAACGCCACCAAATTCCACTCCCCGCCGGCCTTCCAAGTGAAGGGCTGCAGCGTGGAGACCGCCAGCAAAGGACGCGCTTTTACCGCCGCATTCTCCGACGCCCTGGCTTCAACGATGGCCCAAGACGACCGGGTGGTGGCGTGCACCGCGGCGATGCCAGACGGCACGGGCATCACTCGCATTCTCGAGGAATATCCAGACCGGGCTTGGGATGTGGGCATTTGCGAATCCCACGCCATGGACATGATGGCGGGCCTCGCCAAAACAGGATTCCGCCCCTTCTTTGCGGTGTATTCCACGTTCCTCCAGCGGGCCTTCGACCAAGCGTTCCAAGAAGTCAGCTTGCAAGGCCTTGCCGTTCGCCTGTGTCTTGACCGGGCCGGTCTGGTGGGCGGTGATGGCGCCGTCCATCACGGCTTCTGCGACATCTCGCTGCTTCGAACCTTGCCCAATGCGGCCCTCTTGGCGCCCATCGATGAGCCAAGCTTGAAAGCCGCAGTGGACTGGATGGCGGGCTATGACGACGGTTTGTCCGCCGTGCGCTATCCCCGAGGCACCGTCACCGAACGCGACTTGGGACCATGCCCACCATTCGAACTGGGACGATCCCATCCCCTGCTCACACCAGAACACCCCGTGGCCGCCATTGTGTCGTATGGCACCAGTGGATTGGACGCTTTGGAAGCGGCCGAAGCNTTGGCCGCTGAAGGAATGCCCGTTGAAGTGCACGATGGTCGGTTCGCAGCCCCCGTGGACCTCCAACTCCTCGAAGACCTCGCCCGCCGTGAACTGCCCGTGATCACGGTCGAAGACCATGGGCTCCCCGGTGGATTTGGTGCGGCCGTCGCGGAAGCCGCGTCCGATGCTGGGCTGCCTCTGCGTTTGCGTCGATTGGGCATTCCCGACCAGTGGATTCCTTGCGGCAGCCAATCTGACCAAAAGAAAATGGCGGGGATCGATGCCGNGTCCATCACGAACGCACTTCGTCAATTGGTCGCCAACATCCCCGGTTAAAACCCATGCCAAAAGCCAGGTAGATCTCTGTCTTTGTTGGGATGGACACGTCCAGTGCCGATCAGTGGCGTAGTTCTCCAGAAGTTCCCGCGAACCGTCGGTCAACTGGCATCAACAGCAAAGCAACACGCTCAAGCAGCCGAACCGAATTGCGTTCGTAGTCGGCGTAACCGCCGTCGGCTTGTTGAAGTTGTCGCTCAATGGCATCGGTGGTGACTCCCGCCTGATCCATGTGCTGGGCTTCGGAACCGCACCAACTCATGATTCGATCGTGGGAGCATTCGGGATGGAACTGGAACCCGTACGTCCGCAAGCCCTTGGCAAAAGCTTGGACCGCCGTATCGTCTGACTTGGCCAGACCCTTGGCTCCGTCCGGCAACGTGGTGATGGCTTCACCATGATGGTGCAATTGCACATGGGTCCATCCCAAGCCCGCAAACAGTGGATCATCGCGACCGGCCGGGGTCAGGTGAATGTCGGCCAAACCAAACTGGTAGCCCGCATCTACTGGACCAACTTCACCGCCGAGGGCGTGCGCCACAATCTGCGCGCCCAGACAAATACCCAGCACAGGCATGGCCGCTGCATCCAGCGTTCGAACCAGTTCTTTGGCGGCAGCGATCCAAGGCTCGTCCGAAGCCGCTGAACCAGGTCCACCCATGATCACCAACGCATCGATGTCGCTGCTGTCGGTTGGGACCGCATCTCCCTCGTGGGGACGTATGAAGATCAAACGGTGGCCAAGGTCTTGCAACATGACGGCAAGACGTTCGGCAGGTCCGGATGAACTGGGCTCAATGATGTACGTAGCCATATGTTCATTCTACGACGGAGCCGTCCAAAAGAGACTTTTCCGACACATTCCGGGATCTGGACCCGACCGGAGTACAATCGGGGACCCTTAGGAGCCTCGTCTTGAGCGAAAGCACACCCCCAACGTCACCTTCCAATGTTCCGCCCGCAACGCCACAAGTGGTGTACGCCACCCCCCGTTCTGGGGGCGCAGCCGGCGTGGTGTTGGGCGTCTTTGCCGCCTTGATGCTGGCCGTCCTCGTGGCCGGGGGNGCCTTCATCTTTGGCTTGGCCGCAGGAGCGGCGGGTTCCAGCGCGGGCGCGGTGGATGTTCAGAATGATGTGGTCCGGCGTACCGTCCAACGCGGGGACCGTGAAACCCAGATCGCCATCATTCCTGTCGAAGGGGCCATCACCGATCAAACTGCATCAGAGGTCTCGGCCGCGGTGGCTCGAGCCCAGAACGACAACGTGGACGCGGTGCTGCTCCGAGTGGATTCACCNGGTGGCGGGGTCACCCCATCGGATCGGATCGATCACGACCTGCAAAAACTTCGTGACGCAGACATTCCTGTCTTTGCCAGTTACGGAGGCATCTCGGCGTCTGGTGGCGTGTACGTGTCGGCACGTTGCGAACGCATCATGGCTGAGCCAACCTGCGTCACGGGATCCATTGGCGTGATCGCCAGCGTGCTCACCATGGAAGGTCTCGCCGAGAAGATCGGCGTGGAAGCCAACAGTGTGGTGGCCACCCGAAGCCCCGAAAAAGCGGTGGCCAACGACCTTTGGCGCAACTGGGATGAGAAGGACTACGCCAAGATCCGGAAAATTTTGGACTCGGCGTACGACCGATTTCGCATGCTGGTGGAAGAAGGACGTTCCGAACGCTTGGCCGAAGGTGTCGATTTCGACGACTTGTGCAACGGCAACGTCTTCACGGCGAATGAGGCCCTCGAGCTGGGCTTGATCGACGCCATTGGCTACCAAGAAGACGCCGTCGCCATGGTGGAGCAAGCCCTCGGGGTGAATCCCGGCGAAGCCAATGTCTTTCGGTACGAACGACGNCCCGATCCCTTTGAACAACTGGGACTGGGCTTGATGAAAGGACCTTCGATCGAAGAACGCATTCGGTCGGCTGGCACTCCCGTGCTCGAATACCGAGCCTGGTGATGCTGCTTCTTTAACGCAACAAGCAATCAAAGAGAATGGGGGGATTGGTGTTGGGGATCTTGCGCGCCTGTGTCGTGGTGTACGGAATCTTGGGATGGGTGACTGTGGCATCGGCGCAGTTCACGGCTGAATCGCTCAGCGATGATGACATTACCCAAGCCATTGCCCTGCTCATCGAAGAAACCATGGAGGACTGGGACCCCCAAACCCACTGGGATCCCCCAACTCCGAAGTACGACCATTCCCCACTGGGTCAAACACCATTGACCATTTTGGGCCTCCTGCACGCTGGAGTGAAATGCCAAGACCCACGGTTGCAACCAAGCGTGCAATGGATGCTAAAGACATCACTCAAGAACACCTACCCGGTGGCTTGTCGGGCGCAGGCTTTGGGTTTGATGCCTGAGGCAACCCGACCGGCCCTTGAGCAAGACATCCGTTGGCTCCTGCGTTCCTTTGGGAGCGAGGCCGCCTGCTGGGGCTATCGTGCCCAACCCAACACCAAACGGGTGGACAATTCACTGCGTCAATATGGCGCCTTGGCTTTATGGGCAGGTGAACAGCGTGGCGTTCGGGTTCCACTTTCGGTGTGGTCTGCCCTAGAGGACCACTTGCTCGAGGAGCAACGAACAGACGGAGGCTGGGGCTACACCGCAACCGATGCCCCCCGATCCTCCATGACCTTGGCTGCCCTGACTATTTTGGCCATCGCCCAAGACTGGTTGCACAGCGAAAACGCGGTGCGAGGTCAACGTGACGCACTGGAACGCAATCAAGAGGCCTTGCAGCGAGGACTCGATTGGGTGGACCGGTATTTTGATCCCAAGAGCAACCCTGTGGTTGGAGAGGAAGACGTCCAAAATCACGGCTGGTGGTGGTACCACGCCTATTGCGTGGAACGCGTCGCTTTGGCCACGGGAAGGCACCGCTTCGGCACACATGATTGGTACCGAACCATTGCCGCCCGCATGTTGGAACTGAAGTTTCATCGAAGTGACACAGGACTGGTCCGAAACCGACATCCTCTCAATGCCGTTGACCGCGCGTTTGCGCTGATGTTCCTGAGTCGAGGTCGGGTTCCCGTGGCGATCAACAAACTGATCTTGGACCCACGGCACACCAACCGTCGCCCCCGGGATGCGGCCAACTGGACCGAGCACCTCATCCAAACCACCGAAGAAGAACTCAATTGGCAATGCGTCACCCTGGATGACCCCCTGGGGAAATGGACCCAAGCCCCCCTTTTGTGGTTCACGGGTCGAGAAAGGTTCCTTCCCGAATTCAAAAACAAGTCCGGCGAATCTCAAAGAGTCGCCCAAGACCACGTGGCCTGGCGGGAAAGGTGCGCACGGGGTGGCTTCCCCAACCGCCAAGCGTTCTTGACCGCCCAGGCCAATCTGCCTCAACCGCCCCACCACCAACTGTGCCGGAAGATGCAGGCCTATCTTCATCAAGGTGGTCTCTTGGTGGCCTCCGGCGACCAGCGCGACCGTTCCTTTATCGCGTCCGTTCGCGAACTTGGGCAGCAAATCTATCCCGAAGATTCGTGGGAAACGGTGCCCCAAGATCACTGGATCTACAGCTTGCACCACAAGGTCCGAGGCCAGCGCCCCGTGGTAGAAGCCCTGTCCTCCGGCGGACGCGAACGCATCCTGCTTTTTCCCAGCACCGACGTCAGCGCGGCCTTACAGCAACGAGACCACCAAAAAGTCCAGCTGTACCACACCCTCAACAACATTTATCTGGGAGCGAGTGGACTCCAACCGCTTCCCGTGCGACTGCATGACGTAAAAATTGAAGCCGAAAACAAAGACCCTCAGATGCTTCCAAAGGTGCTTGTGATCGAAGCGGTTCACCGAGGAGACTGGAACCCCGAACCAACCTCAACCAAGAAGTTGTCGGCATGGATGGGTTCTTCCTGCAATATCAAGATCGAGCAGTGGCCATTGGCCAACCTCGATGGTCTGAAGCAGAAGGCTTTTGTGTGGGTTCGCGGGATCCATCAGATCGACTTGACCGACCAAGAATTGCAATCTTTGCAATCGTTTGTCCAAATGGGCCAGGGCGTCATCCTGTTTGAAACGGTGCACGGTGAAGGTTCATTTTGTCAGTCGATCGAACAGCAACTCAGTGCGGTCTTCAAGCAACCCTTCACGAGGGCTTGTGACTCGCTGGATCTGCATGCCAAATGCAATGCCGACCTGTCCAGAATCAGATGCGTGTCTTACCAGCCCCGAACCACTCGCCTTCTGGGATCCCACGACCAGTCTCACCGGATTCGTACGCTGGCGATACCCAACCCCGAGGTCAAGATCTTCTTCAGCCACGAAGATCTTTCCTTTGCCCTGCTGAATCGCCCTTGGTTCAACACCAACGGGTACACCACGGATTCGGCCCGCATGATCTTGCACCACCTGGTTCATGGCGGCCCGCCGGAATGAACCAGCCAATCCATCCACCCGATGTTCAAAGTGGGCATTGGTTGCTGTACGCATCCAACACAACCAGCAAATCGTTGAATTGGACCACGCCGTCTCCGTCCACATCCCCCAGAGTGCCCAACTCAACCGGACCCCACGCGTTCACCACCAACAGCAAATCAATGAAATTCACCCGGCGATCGCCGCTCAAGTCTGCGAGACATTCGCAACGGTCGTGGATGCCGTTCTGGTTGGCATCGGGATCACCCGCCTCAAGCGGACACGGGGCACCTTGAATCCCAACCGTATGCCCCTGCCCGGCAGTCAACATGGCGTAGGTTCCGGTCGGGACATCAGTCTGCCCAAACTGGTTGAAACCCCACATCTCCACCGAGCCGTCTGGCATCACGCCAGCTGAATGACCAATCCCGCAAAAAATCTTCACAAATGGCTTCTGGGGCGGAATGTCCAGAACTTGGAACGTGTTGGTCCCCCACCCCACTGAAGTCTCGTTGCTTCGCGTCGCGGCAGAATGGTAAAAGCCTGCTGAGATGTGCTGGTACCCCGAGTCGGTGGGCACGTTGCATTGGCCTTCGTCGTTCCGGCCCCACGCCAACATTGAACCATCCGAACGCAACACCAACGTGTGGTTCGCGCCGCACGAAATATCGATGCCATCGTTGATCGATGGGGGCTCGGTGCGCCCATCCAAATTCAATCCCCAGGCCAACACTCGGCCATCCACCGTCAAACCCACCGAGTGGTAGTACCCGGCATCGACGGCCGCAAACACTTCACCCTCGGGTGTATCACATTGTCCAAATGCATTCCAACCGACACCGACCGCTTGTCCGGCATCGGACAACAAGATGGTGTGGCCTCCCCCTGCGGCTGCGTCGATCCAATGCCCCTCGGAAGGAAGATCGCACTGCCCCCAATCGTTTCTTCCCCAAGCCACCACCCCGCCCTCTGGGGTCCGAGCCACCGTGTGGTCGGAGAGGGTGTCCACTTGAACTGCCATCAGTCCCTCGGGGACGGTGGTCTGCCCAAATCCATCATCGCCCCACGCCACCACTACGCCGGGGTTCACATCTGAAGGGGACGCACCGAACAGGGCCGCCAAAATACAAGCCTGTGGATACACAGCCCTATTTTCCTACAGGATGGGCCAGATGCAAGGAAGATGATGTCCCTAGATGACAATAAGAAGGACATCAAAGTGGACTGGCTCCAAAGCGCATGGCAAGGGGTTCATAACAACTCAATCCCCAGACAGGGCCGCAGACCCATCGTTCAACACCTCTAAGACCGATTCGCCGTATTTCTGGCTCTTGGCGGCACCAATCCCTGGAACCTCGAGCAAGGCACCGAGTTCTGTCGGCTTGGCCTTGGCCAGAGCACGCAAGGTGCGGTCGCCAAAGACCACGTAAGGCGGCACCCCTTCGCTGGCGGCCACTGTCTTTCGCCATTCGCGAAGTCGCTCGAACAACGACCGGTCGACCCCTTCCCAATCGGCGGTGTCCGCTTTGGTACGCCGCGTGGAGGTGCCTTCGGGGGGACGCGTGAACTGCACTTCCACCCGCCCTTTCATGGCGGCCATACCCTCATCGGTCAGCCGAACCACCGGCCGGTCGCCCGGCGTGCGTTCCAACAAGGCCAAATCCACGCACTGGTGCACCAGATTGGTCAAACCTTTGACGCTGTGGTCGGCCAGCAAGCCAAAGACCGAAAGTTCGTGGTGCCCCCGCCGCTGGACGCTTTCATCCATCACGCCGCGCAACACTTTGACGACATGCCCAATGCCAAACGACTGCTCAACGCGGGCCACCGCCGAGAGAATCTTCCGGGCGATCAGCGTGGACCCCGGCAACGCCACCACTTCCCCGAGACACACATCACATGCCCCGCATCCTGTCTCTGCGTTGGTCTCCAACTCCTGACCAAAGTGTTCCACCAACGTCCGGTGACGGCAACGGATTGTCCGGGCATAGGCCTGCATCGCCGTCAAATGATGGTGGCGACGTGATGCATTGGCTTCGTCACCCGATTCTTGGGCTTCCCGGTCGATGAATTCTTTCCAGCGCACCACATCGCCGGCGGAATAGAGCAGCACGCACTCCGCCTCCAGACCATCTCGTCCAGCCCGGCCAGTTTCTTGTTGATACTGCTCGATGGACGCAGGCAAGGAAGCGTGAATCACGCAGCGCACGTTGGACCGATCGATCCCCATGCCAAAGGCCACCGTCGCACACACGACATCGAGACGCTCGTCTTTGAACGCACGCTGCACACGCTCTCGGGCCGACGCGTCCATACCCGCGTGGTAATGGCCTGCGTCTAGGCCGCGTTTGCGCAGCGATTCGGCATACCGCTCGGTTTCGGATCGGCTTCGGCAATACACAATCGCACCCTCTCCACGGTGACGTTCCAACGTTGAGGCAATGCGATCGGTCGCGCCATCTTTAGGCAAGATCCGGTACACCAAATTGGGACGATCAAAATGACCCACCAACTCGACCGGGTCCAGCAGACCCAGCTGACGGACGATGTCGTCCCGGACCTTGGGAGTTGCGGTGGCGGTGAACGCATGCACCGACACGCCCGGGAAGTGTTTGCGTAAGCCAGCCAACTGGCGATACTCCGGACGGAAGTCGTGTCCCCAATCGCTGATGCAGTGGGCTTCGTCGATGGCAATCGCACCAATCCGCATGGCTCGCATCACTTCGATCCAGCGTGGATCCACCATCCGTTCTGGCGCGCAGAACAACAACGACCAGCGACCATCGCGAATGCCATCGAGTACTTCATGGTGGGCTTTGTTTGACAGCCCAGAGTGCATGGCCGCCGCTTGCACCCCGACCGAACGGAGCGAAGCAATTTGATCTTCCATGAGGGCGATCAAGGGCGAGACCACAATGTCGACACGACCGGCCACCAACGGGGGCAGTTGGTAACACAAACTCTTACCACCTCCAGTGGGCATCACCAACAAGGAGTCGCGGCCCAAAAGGCCTGCCGCCACCGCTTCTTGCTGCATCGGTCGGAGCGCGTCATACCCCCAGTGGTGTTGAAGAACATCCAGGGTGCGGGCCCGA
Source organism: Phycisphaera sp. TMED24 (assembly GCA_002168105.2). Lineage (GTDB taxonomy): Bacteria > Planctomycetota > Phycisphaerae > Phycisphaerales > SM1A02 > UBA8653. The sequence continues at coordinate 55,473 of NHCD02000014.1, read as the reverse complement.
TCCTCAGGCGACATTTCCGGCATCCGTTCCGGCATGGAGGGGATCCTACCGGGGCATCCGAAGGCACCCCCCCTTCACCGAATGATTCAGAAACAATCCCCGTAATCGGCCAGCACCTGAAGGAGATCGGCAAACTCCACCGCACCGTCGTTGTTCACGTCGGCGGAACAACCGAGGCACGGCCCCCACGACGCCACCACCTCCAGCACATCCAAAAAGCCCACAAAACCATCTTCGTTGAGATCGCTGGGGCAACCGCACGTGCCGGGCTGGGTGCGGTACTCGATCCAAACCATGCCCCAATGCTCAAGGTAAGGCACGGTCGCGCTCACCTGGTTCCCCGAGACGGTTGCGTCGAGTATGACGGCCTGTCCCCCTTGCCATTCCGGAGCCGCAAACCAGAGGCGGCTTTCCGACCAGGGCGCCGTGAATTGAATCTGAATGGGCTGATCCAACAAGACGTCTTTGTTTTGGGCCACGCCCGCAGGATCCCGCCACCGGGGATCGCTGGCTCGGCGCAGGTCCACCAAGTGGACCACGTCGTATCGGTTCGCGCAGTCGTCACCTTCTCGGGTGGTTCGGAACGTCCACACCGCCCCCGCCTCGCCATCGTTGCTGGTGGGCACGCTGTCATTTCCAAACGCAATCGAACCAGACCCCGATTGCACACCATCGCGCAGCAGGTTCTCGTAGGCCACCGCAAAATGATGGAAGCGATCCACGTCACCCAACAAGTCTGCGGAAGCTTGCAGGTTCCGATTGGGAAAATACTCGTTGCACAACATGGCCGAGCCATCACCCCGACTGATCAACCATCCACCGTTGGCCAAGACTGCCGATTGGGCCAGGAGCACCGAAGCGCTGTTGAACTGACCCGGTACCTGACCGCTGTACTGCTGGGCCAGGTCGTAATTCACATAGCCCGCCACCACCGGCGCGGCATCGGATGCGCTGTGATGCGCGGACAAAAACGAACGCAGATCCGCGTAGTCGTCTTGGTCGGGTTGGTTCCACAATTCGTAGTACGCGACATCCCAAGCGTCTTGGTCCCGCAACGCCGGGCCACCAAAATCACCCACCGCATTCACCGAGAAGTCTTGGCCGGGCAGCGCGGCCTGCATCGCGGTCAAAAATTCTGTGTATGACGCCGTCAAATCGATCGGGTGCCCCCCAACATCAAAGACCGCCCCCCGGTCACCCAAGGTGTCAATGTGCCAACCATCGAAGGGCATCGCCTCGAATGCTTCCGCTGTTCGGGCCGCGATCCAATCTTGCCACCCCTCATGGCCGGGATCAAACAGTGCCAGACTTTGGGTTTCCCACTCCGGGATGTTGAGTTGATGCGCATCCTGCACGCCCCCGCTGCGGTACATACCCCACGATGGGTCAATGGGTGAAGTGCCCTGGTAGTTCTCATACGCGCCGTACATGAGGTTGTAGGCCATCGATGCCATCCCAAAGTCTTTGCCCACGTCGATCAACTCGAGCAGCTTGGTGCGTGAGACCCAAGGGTCACGGGCGGCAATATCTTGCCAATAGTCGTAGCCCACCCGCCATGGACGATGGTGCTCGTCCATCCAGTCGTAGACCTGAACCACGTTGATCAAACCATCCCGGAGCGGCCGCAACAACCCCACGGCATTGGCGGGCTTGTTGAATTGGGTGAGATACCCATACCGCGGAAATCGGGTCCAATCCTCGGCCACTTCAAAAGCGCCAGTCGCGTGATCAAGTTCGACGCCTTGGTCATCACGCAACACCACTTCACACAAGAACCCTCGGTCACCAACCGGAAACTGCTCGGGCAAGAACTGCATTTCGACCGAAGCCTGCGGCTCCAGATCAAGAGGCGCGACGTGAGGACCGTCCACCACACGGCCCAAGTGGGTGATCTGCCAGCGAATCGTCCCGGCGAAGGCATCGCTCCCGGTCTGCACGGTCGTGGACAAGCGAGGTGTTTGGCTTGGGGCAAACGTTGCTTGCTCCGGCAGAACCGGAGATAAGCCAACGTCCAAAGCCAACAGCAACGGCACGATCACTCTTGCATCGTAGATCGAGGAAGACTGAAAGCCAGTTGAACCAGCATCTAGAGGACGTTTTGTGCTCTGGGGTACGAGCCCACCACCCGCAGACTCACGCAGTGCTCGCGGGCTTTTTCGATGGCCAGCTGCATGGCCTCGGCATCACGGTGGGCCAACACATCCACAAAGAAGGTGTATTCCCAATTTTCTCGGCCGCTGGGCCGCTTGTCGATGTGTGACAGGTTGAGACCGCTGGACTGAAAATCAGCCAGTACATCCACCAATGCTCCGGGGCGGTCTTTGGTCACGAACATCACCGTGGTTTTGTCCTCCCCCGTGGGACGTGCGGCTTCTCGGGCAATCACCAAGAAGCGGGTGATGTTGTTGCTGCTGTCTTGAATTCCACGGAACAGCGCGGGGACGCCGTAAATGTCGCCAGCTATTTCAGAACCAATCGCGGCCACTCCCGGTTCACTGGCCGCCCGTTCGACGGCGCGGCTGGTGGAGAGTTCCGGCACCAACTCGGCTTGGGGCAAGTGGGTTCGAAGCCAACGCCGACATTGGTCAAACACTTGAGGCTTGCTCATAACTTGGCGAATGTCATCGGGTTTGCCTTGGGCATACAGCGAATGGCGAATTTCAACTTTGACTTCCGCGTACACAGTCACATCGTGTTCTAGGAACGCATCGAGGGTGTCCGAGATGCTTCCGCCCGATGAATTTTCGTACGGCACCATCCCGTAGTCGCAATGGCTGGTGGCCACTTCGCTGAACACGTTGCCAATGGAACGCACGTCAACATGCTCGACGCTTTCGCCGAATTGTCGGGTGGCCGCCAAGTGACTGAACGACCCCCGGGGGCCGAGATACGCAATACGAAGACCACGCTCGAGGGCAAACGATCCGCTCATCATTTGCCGCCAAATCGCATGCAAGGTTCGACTGGCCAAAGGACCTTGGTTGAGGCCTTTGATTTTCTCCAAGACTTCACGTTCGCGGTGGGGGGCAAAAACTGGGTAGCCGAGTCGACGCTTGGCTTCACCTACTTGCTGCACCACCTTGGCCCGTTCGTTCATGGCCAACACCAATTGTTGATCCAAAGCATCAATTTGATCACGCCAGCGGGCAAACTCAGCTTCCTGCTCGGGGGTTGGCGCGACTGGGGGGACATCACCATCCGCACCCACTCTGCGGGGAGAAGGTGGGGCAGGCTCACCATTGTCGATGGGCTGGTCAAGATGGTCGGTCATGGAATGGGCACTCCAACTCCGATATCGGTCATCGGAGGCCCCTCATGGAACCAACTTTGCTCGATTCAATCGCTTCCCCGCCAGCCACAGATATCGAACTGACCACGGTGGTGGCCTTTGCTGCTGGCGTGCTGTTGTGGGTCCGAGGAGCCAAACTGACCGAATCGGCCACATTGATACTTGGCTTGGCGGGTGGCGGCCTGGTGGGCGCTCGGCTGGCCAGTGTTGGTGGCTTTGAAGGTCTGGGAACGTTGATGTGCTGTATTTTGGCCGCAGGGGCCGGGGTGCTGTTGGCCAGAGCGGGCGTCAAAGCCATTGTGGCGGTTGGAACTGGGGTGGTGATGGCCGCTCTACTTGCCACTGGTGCCTCCGAAGGTCTTTTTGACCAATTTGCGAATGCAGCGGACGAGGCCATGGCTCCAGCCCGGGAAGTCGCTCGGGAAGCCAGTGAACAAGCTGAAAATTTAGGGGCCTTCACAACAGCGAATGAGGACCTCGATTTCAATTTCAATCCGAACTGGTGGGAAGACATCCCCCGGGAACGTCGCTCCATCACCGTGATGGCGGGCGTGGGCGGGTTCTTCATTGGCCTTGCCTTGGGCGGCCTTTTCACGCGAAAGATGCAGGCCCTCTTCAGCGCGGCCATCGGCGCGGCCCTCTGGCTGGAAGCAGGGCACACCATGCTTGAGGTTTGGCTGCCCACCGCCGCCGATCGTATTGGGGGCATGGAAGGCTGGGCGGCACCGGCCTGGGCTGTCATGGCCCTACTGGGCGCCATTATCCAGTGGTCCCCCGAACGACGCAAAAGCAAACCAGAGGTGGACGAGAAAGACGCAGATTGACGATACGAGAGCATTGACTGATGCCACCACCTGATTAGGAGATACGCATGGACGCGATCACCTCCCACCTCAACACTTGGTTGGATTACTTCTTCATCCTCCTCGATCCAGCACGACTGGTTTCCGAACTGCAAGGTGTTTCCCTTGTGGTGTTGGGCGCCATGTCACTGATGGGACTCACCGGAATCAGCCAAGGCGTCAAGTACCGCCGATTGCTGGTTCTGGGTGCAGCCTTCATTTTGGGTTGGTTGGTGGGGACCAGCATCAACACACGCTTTGAAGCCGCCGGCACCGCGACGTTCATCGTTGTTGCTTCGGCGTTTGCCTTGCTCGCCGTGGCAGCCGCTCGGCATGCTGCCGGTGGAACTCTGGCCGTCTTAACGGGGGCGACCGGTGCCTTTTTGATGGCCCATTTGTGGGATGCCTTTTCGTTTGGTGACGCTGAGAGCCCCCGCTGGATTGCCCCGCTGGCGGCCTTCGGTTTTGTGGCCGGACTGACGATGATCGCCCAAACGCTTTCCAGCGCCTTTTTGGCCAGCTTTGGGGGTGCGATCATGCTCACCATTGGCGGCACGGGACTCCTCCTGCAAGCCCCCGGATTGTCAGAAGCCATCGCTCCTCAGATTTCGGGTTCGCCGCTCTTGATCCCATCGATCCTGGTGATGTTGGCCGCCTTCAGCTTTCCCCGGCAAATTGACGCCGCCCGGCGCGAACTTGCCGCCCAAGAGTCTGGTGAACTTCCTGAAGAAGACTTGGAAGACGACGAAGAAGACGCTTCGTTCTGATCAGTTGCCCAAGACCATGACCGCAGCGGCGGCGGCTTCGCGGGTTTGCACCATCAAGTCATCCGCAAAGAAGGGCACCACCAACAACAACACTCCAATGACCATGGCCACTCGGGCGGGCCATGGTGATGGTGCCGCTTCGACGGGCTCGGAAGGTGCAGCACCCAGCAGTGGCATCCCCATCATTCTGAGGTAGTACCACGCGCCTGCAGCCGAGTTGATCGCGGCAATCACCACCAACGCAATGTGACCAGACTGAACTGCAGCCAAGAAGAGCCAGACTTTGGCCACAAAGCCCAAGAGTGGGGGAAAGCCCATCAGTGAACCCGAGCAAGCCACCAGTGACCAACCCAAACCTGGATGGTGATGACGGAGTGCGCCGAGATCGGAAACCTGTTCGACCTCAGATCCTCGGCGTTCGAGGGCCGCGAGCACCGCGAAGACGCCAGTGTTCATGAGCCCGTATACCAACAGATAGAACGTGGTTGCCGCCCATCCCTCACCGGGACCGGCCAAAAGACCAATCAGCAAATACCCCGAGTGCGCGATCGATGATCCACCAAACAACCGCTTGGCACTGGTCTGCTGGAGCGCGGCCATGTTGCCCAAACTCATGGTCAATACCGCGAGCATCCAAACCAACGTGACCACCATGGCAGGAAGACTTTCCCCGCCCGCGGTCTGCAAGAGGACCATAAAAGCAATGGTGCCGGCCGCTTTAGGCACAAACCCAAGGAAGGCGGTCACCGAGGCCGATGCCCCTTCGTACACATCCATGGCGTACAAGTGCAGAGGGGCGGCGGCAAGTTTGTAGCCCACCCCAAGCAAGGCCAACAAAAAGCCCGCGGTGGTGACCATGTCCAAGCCTTCCAGGTTGCGACGGCTGGCCACGATCTCGGCGATGTCGGCAAGTTGCATGGAGCCGGTACCGCCGTACACCAAGGCAAAGCCGTACAGGAATATGGCTGTCGCCATCGCGCCCAAGAAGAAATATTTGACGGAAGCCTCGGCGCCCCGACGCCCGGCTCGTCCCATGACCACCATGACGTAGGTTGGAAGACTTGTGAGTTCGAGCGCCAAGAACAACCAAATCAAGTCCGACGCACTGGCCACAAGCATGGCGCCCGTGATCGACAGCAACATGAAGGCGTAGAACTCACCACGCGAGGCACGCAGGGGTTCAAAGGGCATTCGGCCCGATTCAACATCGTGTTCAAGACGGCGATCCACCGTTCCTGAAGCCACCAAGGCCAACACACCACCCACCGCAGCAATCATGGTCCGAAGTGAGGCCGCCAACGAAGGTGCGAGGAAGCCGGCGCTTTCGGGGGGAAGGTCTTTCCCGCCCCAGGCAAGCCAAGCCGCGACGAAAAGGCCGCCGGCGGTCAGCAAGGGAACCGCACGCCGGATCGAACTGGCTTTGGAAAGTCCAAGCACTGCCACCACAACCGCGAGGGCCAAAAGCATCATCTCGGGGACAAGGCCGTCTAGACGTTCAACCACCGTTCACCTCCTCAAGCACGGCCACCGACTCCAACTGGGTGGGAACCAATTCTGGGTACGCCGCCAAGGTGCGTTCGACGGATGGCTCGAGCGTTCTCATCAAGCCCGAAGGCTGCACCCCAAGCCAAATACACATCAATGCCAACGGCAACAGCAAACCAATCTCACGCGGTGACAAATCGGTAGGCAATCCGGAATTCTCGTCGGCCGGTGGCGCACGGAACGGTCCCCACACCAATCGGCCCGTGAGGTAAAGCAGATACATGGCCGCCAAGATCATGCCGCTTCCGGCAAATACCGCGTACCACGGCCCCAGCAATCCAGGCCATTGGGCGTTGTCGGGCGTGGCACTGAATGCCCCGATCAAGCACAAGAATTCACTGACGAAGCCATTCAAACCAGGCACCGCCAAGGAAGACAAGACAAAGAAGACCATGAAGGCAGACCAAATCGGCATGATGGCCACCAGCCCACCCAAACGGTTCATGTCTCGGGTGTGGTACCGCTCGTAGATCATGCCAATCAGCAAGAAGAGCGCTCCCGTCGAAAGACCGTGGTTGATCATGTACAGGATCGAGCCTTGCAGGCCCGAAGGATTCAAGGCAAAGAGCCCCAGAACACAGAAGCCCAAGTGGGACACCGAGGAATACGCCACCAACTTCTTAACGTCCTCTTGGACCCAGCAGATCAGCGCGCCGTAAATGACTCCGATGGTCGCCAAAGTGCCGATGGCGGGCACAGCCTCCACCACGCCCACGGGCGTCATGGGAAGCACGAACCGGAACAGGCCGTAGGTGCCCAACTTCAACAGCACCCCGGCCAAGACGACCGAACCGGCGGTTGGGGCTTCGGTGTGGGCCAAAGGCAACCAAGTGTGCACGGGGAACAACGGCACTTTGACCGCGAAGCCCGCCAACATGGCCATCATGACCCAGAACTGTTCCGTCGCCGAGAGATCGACCGAGGCAAAGGCCGTCAATGCAGGGATATCAAAGCTCCATCCACCGCTCGCATCGGCGAACCGCCAAGCCACGTAGGCCAGACCCGCCAAAGTCAACATCGATCCGGTGAAGGTGTACAGGAAGAACTTGATGGACGCGGACGCCCGGTTGCTGCCCCCCCAGCCGGCAATCAAGAAATACATTGGCACCAGAGTGAATTCGAAGGCGACGTAGAAGAACAGCAAGTTCTTGGCCAAGAAGACCCCAAGCATGGCGGCTTCCAACACCAAGAGCCACGCGTAGTACTCGCGAACGCGTTCCTTGATGGCGGTCTTGGACCCGATGACACAGATGGGCATCAAGACCGTGGAAAGCAGCACCAGCCACATGGCGGGCGCATCGGCGTGCATGTCAAACGAAGCGCCGATCGATGGCAACCAGGCCAACTCGGTGACCAACCCAAAGCCGTCGTCGTACCAATGGCCAAAATCTGAGGCAATGAACAGCGACACCGCAAGAGTGACCAACGTGCTGATCGTGGCGACACGGAACGCAGCTCCTCGGGGAGCAAACGCAACCACAACCGCACTCAGAAGAGGAATGAGAATCAAAATAAGTGGACTCACGCGGCACCTCCGAGCAAATCAAGCAGCATGGGCAACACCAAGATCAGCAAGGCGATCAAGACCACCCCCCCAGCCATCGATGCCGCATACGACTGCAAGACGCCGTTTTGAAGAGGTGAAAGGGTGCGACCGATCATCTTGGGCAACCGGCCGAGGCCATCAACCACCAGAATGTCGAGCAAGTAACGATCAAGCATGTGGAGCGCGTGCCCCTTGATCTTCAGCGGCATGCGAATAAGAGCGTTGTACAACTCGTCGACGTACCACTTGTTCTCCATCGCACGAACGATGGCTTTCAATGGTGACGCCAACAAGGCGGCCCGCAGACGGTCGGCCGCGCTGCGGTTGAACAGATGCAACCACGCGGCAACCGCCATACCCAAGAGCCCAACGGTTGAGGCCACGTACTTCATCCAGCCATGTGGATCGGCCCAGAAGCCAGCGTCTGCCGGGAGATCATGGTGGTTTGCACCCACGCCACCGCCGCCAGAACTCTTGGCCACCATGTGCTCCAGCCATCCGTGCTCAGGGACCAAGAAGATCGATCCAATGGCCGCGAGCGAGATCACACTCAGGACCAAGTTGACCGCCCACTTGGGAGCATGAGGCATGTGATGATGATGATCTTCTTCACCATGGCCATCGTCGTGGTGATCGTCGCCGTGATGGTCGTCGCCCATCATCTTGGCCAGATCATGATCGTTAGGCTTGGGCCCGCAGCACACGCGGAACCACACCCGGAAGGTGTAATACGCGGTCAAACCGGCGGTAAGCAACCCCAATCCCCCAAGAATGGGACGTCCGTTGGCAAAAGCCTCGGCCAGAATGACATCCTTGGACCAATAGCCCGAAGAAATGATGGGGAATCCAGCCAAGCACAGCGAGGCATAGAACATGGTCCACACCACGATGCGCCACCCTTTGACATGACGCAGGCCTCGCAGCACCCGAAGGTCGAGCTGGCCCGCAAAGCCGTGCATGATGGCCCCGCACGTCAAGAAGAGGACCGCCTTGAAGAACGCGTGGGTGAAGACGTGCGCGGCCGCGCCAAACGTCGAAAGCACCCCAACGCCCATGAACATGTACCCCAGTTGAGAAACCGTGGAATAGGCCATCACACGCTTGATGTCGTACTGGGCCATCCCGATGGTGGCCGCCAGCAATGCGGTCGCGCCACCCACCCAAGCCACCGTGGGTGCGGCCGCCGGGTGCAATTCGAGCATGGGGAAGGTACGAACCAAGAGGTAGACCCCCGCCGTCACCATGGTGGCCGCGTGGATCAATGCGGAGACCGGAGTGGGGCCTTCCATTGCATCGGGCAACCAAACGTAGAAAGGCAACTGGGCCGATTTGCCAAAGGCACCCGCCATCAGGAGGAAGGGGATGATGGCCACTTCCCAGCCACCGGCCATCGCTTGCTGGGCCGCTGCCATGGCGCCATCGGCCTGCAACATCTCGAACAACTTGCTGTATTCAAGCGTGCCAAAATGCAGCCAGGTGAGATAGATGCCGAGGGCCAATCCCAGGTCACCGATGCGGTTGACGATGAAGGCTTTCTTGGCCGCCGCCACCGCTGAAGGCTTGGTGAAGTGGTAGCCAATCAGCATGTACGAAGCGAAGCCCACGCCTTCCCAACCGAGGTACAGGGTGAGCAGGTTGTCGCCCATGACCAAGCAACCCATCGCCAAAAGGAAGATGGATACCCCGCCGAAGAAGCGGCAATACGCCGGGCCAACATCACTCTCCATGTACTCACTGGCATAGAGCGCGATCAAGGTGCCCAAGCCGGTCACAAACAGCATCCACAGCAAAGTGAGGCTGTCGAGATACAAGCCGAAGGGGGCAGAGATGGCACCGGTTCCCCAAGAAAGGTTGATCCACTCGAACAAAGGCACCACCACGGGGTGTTCGATGTCCGCCTTGAGGTAGAGGTTGAGGACGACCACAAAGGCGCTGCCCAAGCAGGCCACGGTCGTCCAAGCGGGAAGCTTGGAACGAACACCTGAGATGGCGTACACCCCGTTCAGGATCATGGCGATCAGCGGCAAAGCCAACACGAGGCCGGCGTAGCCCAGGCCTTCCGTCGGCAGAGCTACGGGGAAGTGAGCGCTGTGGTGACCGTGATCCGAAGCGTGGGCGGCGGTATCACCGGCGGCAGCCAGCACAGACAGCAAGTGGGAACCGATCATGCGTCACGCATCTCCGACCATACCTCGGCATCGAGGGTGGGTTGTCGTTTGAAGAGAAGCACCACCAAGCCCAAGGCCAGAGCGGCTTCTGCGGCGGCAATCGTCAGGACAAAAATCACCATGACTTGCCCGGAGAGATCAAGGTGGAATCGGCCGAAGGCGGCCAAAGCAATCACCGCGGCTTGGAACATCAATTCGGTGCACAGGAACATGACGATCATGTTCCGGCGAGTCACGAACCCGGCGAGACCAATGGCAAACAGGAACGCCGACAAGATCAAGTAATGACCAAGTGCCAGCTGGCCAAACACTTCAGGAACCACTGCCTCAGCCATGGGTCACCTCCCCGCTATTGGGGTCATCGTGGTGCCCAATCCTGGGCAGACCGGATGCTTCTCGTTTTTCATCTTCCGTCAACTCGATTTGACGACGGGCCAAGATGACCGCCCCAAACATGGCCATGGTGAGCACCACCCCCGCCAATTCCAAAGAGACGGGGAAGGCTTCGATCAACGCCACCCCAACCCCGCGAATGTTGTCTTCAATCGCCAACCGAGCCAACTCACCCTCGAGCCGAACCTCGGCCGGAGCATCATCCAACACGACGGTGACGGTGGCCGCCAAACCATCGCGATCAGGCACGAGACGCAACGCTTCACCTTCGGGAAGCAAAGCCAGTTCGCACTCTGGAACTTGCACCACCAATTCCATCACCCGTCCCGGCATGTTGCCAACCCGCTCCCAAGCGGCCAGACGCGCCGGCACAGGATCGGAATCACCGGGCGTCAGCTCTCCGGTCCCCGTGAAAATCAGGTGGTTCATAAACGCCAAAAGTAGGAACGCGACCACGGCTCCCCCGATGGGTTCTCGAGCGAATCGGTCGTACGTGGGACGTTCATCTTCAAGATCGGGCGACTGGGCCTGCTGGGCCAGCATCAAGACAAACATGTAGGTGATCAGGATGGCCCCGGCATAAACAATGACCACCGCAAATCCCAAGAATTCTGCGCCCAGAGTGACCAACAAACCACTGCTGGCCAACACCACCAAGACAAAGTGCAAGGCGGCGTAGACCGGGCGGGAAGTGGTGATCATCTGCACCGCGCTGATCACAGAGATCAAAGCGAAAGGCAGGAAGAATGTTCCTCCCGGCATCACTTGGCCGTCATAGAAGGTGGGCAACTGGGCAAGAATGCCCGTAAACGCCCCAATCCCGAGGACCGCGCCAACCAATCGGAGGCGGGTGGATCCGGTAGGCCGCAGCAAGAGCAGCAAAGCCGCCGCGGCAAGAACGGTGAAAGCATGAATCACACTGGCTGGGGGCATCCGATCCGGCTCCTCCACGGGTGGATGAAAGAATTCCACGATGCGACGTGGAAGTGCTCAGGATACTCGCCCAGTGGGCACGTATCCACCGCAGAGAGGAGAGTCGACGTATCCTCATTCTCCATGTTGCCCCCTCGGAAAATCATCCCCAACGCCCTCACGGTGGCCCGTCTCCCCTTGGCGGCCGCAACATTCGGCTGCTGGGCCGTGGGCCCCCACCCCATTTTGAGCTGGATCGGGCTGGCTGCTTTCCTGCTGGCCGCCCTCACCGATGCTTTGGATGGCCATTTGGCCCGCCGCTGGGGCGCCGAAAGCCTGCTAGGACGGATCTTGGATCCTTTTGCCGACAAGGTGCTCATTCTGGGATCGGTGGTCATTCTGGCGGGTCCAGGATGGCACATCGCCTCGGATTCGATCTCGGGCTGGACCCCTGTCATGGCCGTTTTGGTCTTGGCCCGGGAACTTTTTGTCACCAGTGCTCGAGCTATTTTGGAAGCTGAGGGGGTCGACTACCGAGCCCGCGCCATTGGCAAATGGAAAATGATGTTGCAGTCGGCCTGCTTGCCAGCAGTGGTGCTGCTGGTCCAAGTGGCCCCTGAAGTTGCAGCCAAGTGCGCCACGCCCATGGCTTGGGTGGTGACGATCGTGACCGTGCTGAGCGGCTTGGACTATGTCGGTGCCATGCGGACCGGTTTGCGGGAGGTGAAAGCATGACGAATCCAAGATTGACCAAACTGGGTTGGCTGGCTGTCAGTGTTGGAGGCTTGGGGGCTTTGCGTCCTGCCCCCGGCACCTGGGGCTCCTTGCCCCCCGTCGCCATCGCGCTGGTCGCGGTGTGGTGTCTTTCGGGACAACAAGGATTCACCGCCCAAGACCACACCACGGTGCAATACCTCATGTTGCTGTTGACGGTGCTTGGCAGCGCGGCCTGCTGGTGCTTTGGTCGGGCAGCCGAGGCCCACTGTGCGGGGAAGGATCCTTCGCTGGTCGTGGCAGACGAAACCGCCGGTCAAGCGCTCGTGCTGATGCTTGGCGTGCCTTGGGTCGCCATGGACACCACCGAAAACATTCTGGCCAATGGCGTTTTGGCTGGCACCGCATTTGTGCTGTTTCGAATTTTTGACATTCTAAAATTGCCCCCCGCCAATCAGATTCAAAACCTCAAAGGTGGATCCGGCATCTTGCTGGATGACATCGTGGCAGGAGCCCAGGCTTGGGGGGTCCTCCAGCTTTTGCTTCTTTGGAAATCACCTTCCGAGGTGGTCGCCTGCCTGGGGTTGACCTCTTAGGCCTCTGCCGATTCGACGAGATTGGCCACCTCTTCGACACCTGCGCAGGAACAGAAGATGTTGCGGTCACCCCAAGGGTTGTCCACCCGGGCGACCGGTGGCCAGAATTTTGATTCTCGCAAATACGCCAACGGATAGACCGCACGCTCTCGGGCGTAAGGTCGATCCCACGACTCAGAGACCAGCATGGACTGCGTGTGGGGTGCCATCTTCAAGAGGTTCACTTCGCGGTCGGCTTCGCCAGATTCGATTTCTTGAATCTCTTCGCGAATGGCAATCAAGGCGTCGCAGTACCGATCGAGCTCGGCGCGATCTTCGCTTTCGGTGGGCTCGATCATGAGGGTGCCCGGAACCGGCCAGCTCATGGTGGGAGCGTGGAATCCGTAGTCCATCAGCCGTTTGGCAATGTCTTCCACCCGTATGCCCGCAGTCTTTTCGAAATCACGGCAGTCCAAAATAAATTCGTGGGCACAGCGGCCCGCGGGGCTGGTGTACAGGATCGAGTAGTGATCGGACAATCGAGCCGCCATGTAGTTGGCATTCAAAATGGCCAACTCGGTGGCTTGACGAAGGCCTTGCGGCCCCATCATCTCGAGGTACATCCACGAGATGGCCAAGATGGAAGCCGAGCCGTACGGCGCCCCGCTGATGGGGGCAATCGCTGAAGACTCAGACGCGGCGGGCATTCGAACGGGATGACCGGGACGGTACGGCAGCAAGTGAGCCGCCAGACCAATTGGCCCCATTCCGGGGCCGCCGCCACCGTGAGGAATGCAGAAGGTCTTGTGCAAGTTCAGGTGACAGACGTCAGCCCCCAAATCACCTGGTTTGGCCAAGCCGACCATGGCGTTCATGTTGGCTCCATCGAGATACACCTGACCACCAGCCGCGTGGACCTTGTCGCACACTTCTCGAATGGTTGCTTCAAAAACACCGTGCGTGGAGGGATACGTGACCATCAACGCCGCCAAGTGATCGCCATGTTTGGCAATCTTGGCTTCGAGATCGGCAACATCCAGATCACCGCGTTCATCACACTGCAGTGGGACCACGGTCATGCCCGCCATCACTGCGGAGGCGGGGTTGGTGCCGTGGGCCGAGGTTGGCACCAAGCAAACATTCCGACGCGCTTCGTTGCGGGCCTCGTGGTACGCCCGGATGGTCATGAGCCCCGCGTACTCCCCCTGAGCACCAGCGTTGGGTTGCAAACTGACTCCGGCAAAGCCCGTAACTTCAGCCAATGATCGTTCGAGATCGGCCAAGAACGCCTTCCAGCCTTCGGTTTGAGATTCCGGGGCGAAAGGGTGCATCGACGAAAATTCGGGCCAAGAGACAGGATCCATTTCAGAAGCCGCATTGAGCTTCATGGTGCACGAGCCAAGAGGAATCATCGAATGGCAAAGAGAGAGATCCCGAGACTCCAGCCGCTTGATCAACCGAAGCATCTGGGTTTCGCTTCGGTGGGCGTGGAAGACGGCATCGGTCATGAATGTGGATGACCGCACCAATGATTCCGGCCAATTTGAACTCTGAGTTGGAACCAGCGTGCACCCAAGTGCCGACAAAATCAATTCGAGATCTTGTGGCGTAAACGTCTCATCAACGGTCAGGCCCACACGACCATCACCAAAGTCACGCAAGTTCCAGCCTGCCTCTTCGGCTTGGCTCAACGTGTTTTCGACGTGTTCGGGGCGGAATGCCACCGTGTCGAATCGAGGCCCAGCCTCCACGGCAAACCCAGCGGCTTCCAATGAATTCGCGGCCAAATCAGCGAGGTCACGAACCCGCTCGGCGATTTCGGTCAAGCCTTCGGGCCCATGCCAAATACCGTAGAAACCACTCATTACGGCCAAGAGCACCTGTGAAGTGCAGATATTGCTCGTGGCTTTGTCACGACGAATGTGCTGCTCACGGGTTTGCACCGTCAAACGCAGAGCCGGACGCCCCTCGGCATCGCGGGAAACCCCAATGATGCGACCTGGCATACGCCGAACGTGATTGGATTGGGTCGCCAAGAAGCCCGCGTGGGGTCCACCGAAGCCCATCGGGACTCCAAAGCGTTGAGCCGAGCCAACCGCAATTTCAAAACCCATCTCTCCAGGGCTTCGCATGAGGGTGAGCAGCAACGGATCGACCGCCGCGATCGGGACCGCCCCCGCCGCCCTCGCAGCGTCGGCCACGCCCGAATGATCATGCAGCCTGCCGGTGGTGTTGGGCATCTGGACCAAGCAGCCGAACACGTCATCACCAAAGTCGAAGGCCTCGGGACTGACCACGCGCACTTCAATACCCATTGGCACCGCGCGACCAAGAACCACCGCGATGGTTTGGGGATGAGCATCGACATCCAACAAAAAGACGTTGCCTTTGCCTCGTGCAATATTCCTCGCCATGGCCATGGCTTCTGCGGCGGCGGTTGGTTCATCCAACAGCGATGCCCCCGCGAGAGGCAAACCGCAAAGATCGGCAATCATGGTTTGCCAAGCCAGCAACACTTCCATACGACCTTGAGAGATCTCGGCTTGGTAGGGCGTGTACTGGGTGTACCACCCCGGATTGCGGAAGACGGTGCGTTCGATGACCGAGGGGATCAAACAGTTGTGATACCCCGCGCCAATTGCGCTCTTGAGCACATGATTTTTCGACATCATCTGGCGCAATGCCGCCGTGGCTTCCGACTCCGATGCCGCGGGACGAAGACTCAGATGGTCATCGTTCCGAATGGCATCAGGGATGGCTTCGAACAAAAGGTCGGTCATTGACGACAAACCGAGAGCTGAAAGCATGGCCTTTTGGTCTTCGGGACGTGGGCCAAGGTGACGCGGAGCGAAGCGGTCGGATGGCTGCAGGTGATCGGATGATGATGCAATCGAAGGGGTCATTTGCGAACTCATATGTTGGGTGAATTCTACGCGCGCAGGCGGGTGCCCGTGGGCACCCAAAGTGGTTCGCCGCATTCGAACATAAGCCGGATTCTGTTTCTCGCTGAGCGAGGGGTGATCATTCATCTAGGACCGCCATTTCCGACGGTCTCGAGCTCGCGACCCGGCACCAAACCCACGGACCGTGGGACGAGGGCACCTGCTTGCGATTGCACCTGGTGGGGTTTGCCGTGCCCCACCCGTCACCGAGTGGGCGGTGCGCTCTTACCGCACCCTTTCACCCTTACCCCCAGACCAGCCGGGGGCGGTTTGCTTTCTGTGGCACTTTCCCTGACCCGCGACGAGTGGGCCGGTGGGGGTTACCCACCACCATGTCCTGTGGTGTCCGGACTTTCCTCCCGCGGCACACGACCGCCGACGATCACCTGTCCAAGAGAAATTGTAGGACACAAACCCGGCTTGGCCAATCGGCAGGTACGCTTTCTTCAGAAATGGGACTCGTTGTTTGGGCACAACTTGAAGACGAACAGAGCGTCAAAGATGCCCTCCAAGTCTTGGATCTACCACTGGTGGCGGTCGGGAATCCGGGAGCCACCGGAGGTGCTTTGGCCACTCGACTTGAGGCACCACCACTGGATGATTTGCGGGCGGTCCCAGAAGGATCCAGCACCCTTTTGGTCATGACCGAAGAAGAAGTCACCTCAGAAAGCCTCCGACCCTGGGCTTCGGGAACACAACAAATCTTCACCACTGGCCACTTCCCTGCCGAGCCCCAAGAAGCCGCCGCCCTCCCCGATCGAGTTCGACTTGCCCCCCGCTTTCTCCGTTCTGCTGGTTTTCGTGCCGCCCTTGATCTTTTGGAGTCTTCACCCAGCCCCAGCTCCATGCACGCTGACTTCTCGAGCAACACCGGCAGAGACTTGCGTTCACTGTTGATTGACGCTCTAGACACGCTGCACCACGTCGGAGGTGCGGTGGTGAGTTTGCGCGCCAAACAAGACACGCCGGGAGGCGCAAGAGTCTCTGTCCTGCTGAAGCACGAGGCCGGCGCTATCTCGACCATTCGATGCGACGCAAACTCTCCCGTTGTCCGAAGACAATTGGTGGTGGGCTCTGAAGAACACCTTTTGGAAATTCACGCCCAAGGATTCCTCGCGTACGGGCACCAAGGCGTGGATGAAGGTGGAGACTCAGAGTCGTGTGAACCCAGTTTGGGCGCGGCGGCAGGAGCCACCATTGCCCGGTTCCAACACGCCGGCGAAGAAGGACGCGGTCCTGCAGATTTGGTTTGGCTTTCGCTGCTTCAGTCCGGCATCGATCTTTCCTTGCGGACCGGCGACTCAGTTCGTCCAGAAGACATCGCCTCGATGCATGGCATTCGTCTGTGAACCGCCAGCAGTAAAAAAGCCCCCCAAGCCCAGAATCAAGATCAGAAATGTCCGAGGCCTCGGCCAACTCTGGCCGGCCGATGCTGAGAAGTTAGATCAGGAAGCGAGCTCGCAGTGGCATCACGATCTCTGGGATCACTCGGTCGGACGCCAAGGCTTCCACCCGGCCGGCCAACTCATGCACCAAGACCCCGGGATCTTCGAATCGCTCGACAGGGCCCGTTCGTTTGACGGTGGAGTACACGCTGCAGCTCTCGACGTTGCCGAGGCCCCTTCCCTTCCCTCGAGGACGCACTTCAACTTGGGCTTGCAAGTTGGCACTGTGGTCCAAACTCCAAGCCAACATGGGCTGCATTTCCACCACCCGTTCTTCGTCACAGCGCATCAATCCCGCCAATCTTGAGCCCCCCAGCAGGGTGTCGTGGACTGCTTCGTAATGGTCTTGGTCGGTATCCAGATCAAATCCGAAAGTAAGTTCCAAACTCACTACGTCCAACGCACCAATGCCGAAGTAGCCAGGAATGGCCTCCAACACGCTGGTGGCCAACTCGTACGCGGCGGAGACTCGAATGGGGTTCACGGCACCACAGCGAACGGCACCTGGTCCGATCGCCACCCACTCCATGCGTTGGTCGCCAAGCGGCGCTTCTAAGATCCACTCAGTGTCAATTTTCTTGACCCCAGTGAAGCTTGGGGCAACCCGACGCATCCGTTCAAAGAAATCCATCACGGTGCGATCATCGGGAGCCTGCTTCACACGCAGGTCCAGACGGACGTTGACGTAGAAATCATCACAGATGGCGGAGTAACCGGATTCTGATGCTTCCATGCTGTGGCCTGCTCCTGCTCTCGCATCCTGCGAGATACGCAAAATTTATGTCGATCAGAGATCCTTGGTGACGCTGGCATGTTGTCCACAACTGCCGTCAGCCCAACAGCGCCAAAAATGCTCGATGGGCCCAGTGGGGTATCGCCGCAACCAGCGTTCGCAGAAAAAGATACAGCCCAACCAAATCACAATGGCCAGACCAAAAAGAGCGCAGCGATCAATCTCACCCCAGCATCCACTGTGCGCAAGGGCAAACATCACAACAGATTGCAGCAGATAGACCGTCAACGCCATGCGGCCAGCCGCTTGAATATGTCGCGTCAAACAACGGGCTTCACCACGCCAGTGGGCCAAACTCACAAAAAGTCCCAGTGACAACAGCACCGAACCCAACTCATGGGTCACGGTGGTCCATATGGCATACGGCGTGCCCAAACTCATGCCTTGGATCGCCACAACTTCAAGCAGCAGACCAATAGGAATCCCCCAGCAAATGAGTCGGAATCGACCAGGTGCATCCCACAACCCGCTTCGGGTCAGCCACAAACCAAGAAGAAACAGGGCAAACACCCGCCAACCGGTTTGAAAGACACCTTTGATGCCAACGTAGGTGAATACCACCATTCGATACAGGGTGGAATCCACCGAAGGTCCCGCCCGAACCACCTCGGACTCAAGGGCAATGAATCCAGGATCGCTCGGATCAGCAGAAGCACTCGCCAAACGAAACCACGATGGGCCGAAATTCGGAACGCCAGATTCCTCCACTTCGAAACTGTGCACGGCCGCAGTCACCCCGAGGTACCAACAGAATGCGATGCCGCCAAAGAGCAACAGCCACTTTCCTTGCACCCTCCGTAGGCGAGCCAAGGGGAAACCCCAGACCGCATAGGCATGCAAAATGTCACCAAAAAAAAGCAGCAGACCATGCACCACACCAATGGGGAACAGCCTGAGCATTCGGGCTTCGTGACGCTTCTGATCGCCGCCGGCCAACATGACTGACGCGCCAAACAACAACGCAAACAAAGCCATGAATTTGCTTTCAAATGCCAGTCGGAGCAGCCACCAGCCTGCCCGCTCGGAAAAAACAGACTGACCACTTGGTGGCTCAAGCACCAGCCCGATCGGTCCCACCATGAATCCGAGATTGACCACCAAAATGCCCAGCAACGCCAAGCCACGAATGCGGTCTGGGGCGGGATACCTCACATGCCTGCCAACTGGAGGATCGACGAGTAAACCGTCTCGGATTCAGCAAGATCAGCAAAAACCAAGTCGGCGTCCGACAACTCTTCAACTGAAAAAGCACCCGTGGCCGTGGCGAGACAACGGCACCCGTGGTGGTGCGCGCAATCAATATCTTTCGGAGTATCCCCAAGGACGACCACTTGAGATGGCACGAGATCGGGACGCTTGACTTGGGCCTGCTTCATGGCATGGGGAACCAGATCACGGCGATGCAATCCTGAGTCACCCCAGCTGCGAACTGAAATTCGACTGGTGTCGAATCCAGCTTGCTCCATTTTCGCTACGCCGGTTTCTTCCCAGTTCCCCGTCAACACACCAACCTCAACATTTGGATTTTCATGCAGCAGGTCGACCAACGCCAACGTGCCGGGCATGGTGACCAACCGCTCCGGTTCGGCTTTCAGTCGGGCGTGCATTTCACGGACGTACGTGGTTCGAAACCGAGCCATGTGATCATCGTCATCGGGGAATCCTGCGACGGCACACACTTCGCGGAAGATCAAATGGTCCAGCCGTCCCGAGGTGTCGACCTTCTCGGTGGGGAAGGACCGTCCAAAAACCTCCGCCCCTGCCGCGGCCATGGCCTCCAACCCCAGACCATGCGTCCGTAAGAGCGTTCCATCAATATCGAGAAGGACCAGCACCGCTTACCCGACCGCCACGCACACCTTGGCGGCGGCATCTTCCAGATCGGTTGCCACTTGCATGTTCGGAATATCAGCCTTAGCCGCCTCGAGGACTTCGCGAGCAGCCCCTACGTTGGTCCCTTCGAGTCGGACAACCAACGGCACACTGAAGCCGACTTCTCCGGCCGCCGCCACAATGGCCCGGGCAATTTTGTCGCACTGCATAATGCCGCCGAAGATGTTGACCAGCACGCCCTGCACTTTTTCATCCGAAAGGATGATGCGGAAGGCTTCAGCCACGGCCTCCTCGGTCGCGCTCCCTCCGACATCCAAGAAGTTGGCGGGCATGCCGCCGTGGAGAGCAATGATGTCCATGGTGCCCATGGCCAAACCAGCGCCGTTGACGAGACATCCGATGTTGCCGTCCAAACTCACGTAGGACAGACCAAATTCGCTGGCCCGAATTTCCGCCGGATCTTCTTCGGTGGGATCAAACATGGCCGCAATCGCCTTTTGGCGGAAGAGCGCATTGTCGTCGAAATTGAACTTGGCATCGATGGCGAGCACCTGGCCATCAGGGTGATTTTCGCAGGGAGGGGTGACCACCAAGGGGTTGATTTCAGCCAAGCTGCAATCCCGCTCACGGAAGCACTTCACCAACCTCGACATGATGGCCGCGGCTTGGTTGACCTGTTTGCCTTGGAACCCAAGTTTGAATGCCAAGGTTCGTGCTTCGTGGCCTTCCAAGCCACGCAATGGGTCGATGGGGTGCTTCAAAATGGCATCGGGGTTTTCTTCGGCGACTTGCTCGATTTCCACACCACCTTCGGCAGAAGCGATGAGCACTTCACAACGCCGAGCCCGATCGTGGGTCACCGCCAAGTAATACTCCTTGGCGATGTCAACGGCTTCGGCCACCAGCAGCTTCTTGACCTCAAGCCCTTCCGCTCCAGTTTGGGGAGACACCATACGATTGCTGAGCATGAAGTTCGCGGCTTCTTGAGCCTCATCTTGGGTCTTCACCAACTTGACGAATCCAGCCTTACCGCGGCCTCCGGCATGCACTTGGGCCTTGATCACGACCAATTGCCCTCCAGCCGCGAAGACCGCTTGTGCTGCTGAAACCGCTTCTTCGACGGTTCTGGCGACCGCACCCTCGGGCACGGGGACGCCGGCTGCGGAAAGAATGTCGCGGGCTTGATGCTCATGAACCTTCATGTGGTGCTCCTGATCTGAGATCGAGATTCTACCGCGCGAAGAAGGCAATGAACTGATCCAACAGACCTTCATTGACGTACGATTGATCTTTTGCGGAGGTGATTCTCATGCGTCTTTCCATCATTGCCATCATTTTGGTCGTTCTGGCCGGTCTCGGCGCCCTGTTCTTTGGGGAACAGCTCGGGATTTCCGGTTTGGGCAGCACCAACAACGCCACCGAGGTACGGGTGGAAGTTGCCAAGGAAGGTGATCTGGTGGAGTCGGTCTCGGCTCCAGGCTGGATCGAACCGGTTCTCCAAGTGGCCCTCTCTGCAGAGGTCTCCGCCAAAGTCATCGAAGTCCTCATCGACGAAGGGGATGCCGTGACCGAAGGGCAACTGTTGGTTCGCTTGGATGACCGAGAGTTGCAAGCCGACCTAAAGGCTGCTCAAGCACGCCGGGAAGGGACGCAATACGGATTGAACCGAGAAGAAACGGGCCTTGAAGCACGCCGAAGGGATTTGGAGTTTTCCCAGCGCGAAGTTGAACGGGTTCGAGCCCTCTTCGAATCTGGTGATGTCAGTGAACGCGAACTCGAACAAGCCGAGAGCAATTTTGCCAACGCCAAAACTTCGGTCGATACGGCCCTCATTGCGGTTTCAAGTGCGGAGACCAACTTGGTCAGTGCGGATGCTGATCTCGGACGATTGGAAGCCATGATCGACAACACACGGGTCACCGCCCCAATGGACGGAACGATCATCATGGTGGCCATCGAGCCAGGGGAAGTGGTTACGGGTTCAGTGAACAATCCGGGGACCATCATGCTCAAAGTGGCCGACCTCAACCGCATGATGATGAAAGCCGAGGTTCCGGAAAGTGACGTCTCGAAGGTCAGCGAAGAAAAGCCAGCGAAAGTCTTTGTGAACGCATATGAAGATGAAGATTTTGTTGGCACCGTGATCCAAGTGGCTCTAGAAAGAACCCGGGCCGACGATGGCAACAACATCTTCTTGACGGAAATCGAACTGGAGCTGCAAGGCCGACGTCTGCGCTCCGGCTTGATGTCCAACACCGAAATTGAGATTGCCGCCCACCGAGGCGTCAAGGTGCCGTATCAGGCGGTGCTCACCAAACCACTGGACGAATTGCCTGAAGCCCTCCACGACGCCCCTGAAGTCGACGAGAAGAAGAAACGGTGTCCCGTGGTCTTTGTGGAGCAAGACGGTTTTGCCAAGGCCGTTGCCGTACGACCAGGCCCCTCGGATCTCACGCACCGCATCGTGGCGTCTGGCCTCGCCCCCGGGGCTCGAGTCATCATCGGTCCGTACAAACTTTTGGAAACCTTGAAGGATGGCGATGAAGTTGTGATTTCAACCGAAGCCCTCGGAAGCCCCACATCCCAAGCCGCAACACGTTCAGGTCCTCCCGGCCGGCGAGGACGCCGCTGGTGATCATTCGCGTCACCAACCTCCGCCGCGAATTTACCGTCGGCGTCGAGACCATCCGCGCGTTGGCTGGTGTCGATTTGTCCATCGAACGCGGCGAGATGGTGGCCATCATGGGTTCTTCCGGATCCGGAAAAAGCACGCTCATGAACATCTTGGGATGTCTGGACCGTCCCACTTCCGGGACCTACGAACTCGACGGCAAGTTCGTTTCCGGCATGGACGAAAAAGAGTTGGCCGGAGTTCGCAACGAAAAGATTGGCTTCGTGTTCCAGTCATTTGAACTGCTTCCGCGTACCCCCGCCTTGGCCAACGTTGAACTCCCCCTGCTGTACGCCAAGCAACCGGGTGACCGGCAGGCCCGAGCGGTCCGAGCCCTTGAACGGGTTGGCTTGGCGGATCGTATGGATCACCGTCCAAATCAACTCTCGGGCGGGCAAAAACAACGTGTGGCAGTCGCCCGAGCGTTGCTGACCGACCCGGCCCTCCTTCTCGCGGACGAGCCCACGGGCAACCTTGACACCAAAACCACTGAAGAAATCATGCGACTGTTTGCAGACTTGCACGACGAGGGGCGAACGGTAGTCATCGTGACCCACGAGCCGGAGATCGCCGAGTGGTGCACCCGTGTGGTGCGGCTTCGCGACGGATTGATCGATTCGGATGAATCCGTGGAGCCGCGACGATGAATCTTTCCCCTCGGTTCATCCTGCAGACCATTCTTTTGGCGGTTCGGCAAATCCGCGCGCACAAACTTCGTTCGTTCCTCACCACTTTGGGCATCATGATCGGCGTGGCTTCGGTGTCCACCGTGATCGCCGCCCTGACTGGCCTGAAAGAACAAGTGCTCAGTGAGTTTGAGTCTTTCGGAGCGAGTAAAATGTTCATCTTCCCCGATCAGCCAGATCGGGCCGGACAAAATCGCTACCCCTGGCGAGAGATCAAACTGAAAGAACGCGAGCTCGACGGACTGGTGGAGAACTGCCCCTCCTTTGAACAGTTCACACCGAACACCGACTTCCGAGCCACGGTCATCCATGGTCGAAAAGAGGTGCCCAACATCAATGTGGTTGGCATCTGGCCAAGCTGGCATGACATCGAGAACCGACCCGTCATCATGGGACGACCATTTGTCGAAGCCGACGAAATCGATGCCAAACCCGTGGCCATTGTGAACGACGATGCCATTGCCGAGTTGGAACTTCCGCCCGATCCTGTGGGCTCCATCATCATGGTTAAAGGCCGGCGCTTCTTGATTGTCGGGGTCATCGAGACCAACCGCACGGGCATGATGAGCTTTCAACCGGAGCAAACCGAAATCTGGGTGCCCTTCTCCACCGCCCGGAGAATGCAGAGTCCTTGGTCTTTTTTCTACGTCACCGGCCAAGTCAAATCCCCAGAATTGGTTGACGAAGCCACCGCAGAAGTTCGCTATGTCATGCGGTCGATGCGGCAATTGGGGCCCGATGACCCTGACACGTTCCGCATCGAGGCCATCGATCAATACATCGAACAATTCGGAAAACTGGCCACTGGCATCACCGCCATCGCGGCGGGAATCGTGGCCATCAGTTTGCTGGTGGGCGGCATTGGCATCATGAACATCATGCTGGTTTCGGTGAGTGAACGAACACGAGAAATCGGCCTCCGGAAAGCCGTCGGGGCGACACCATCGGCGATCATGCTGCAGTTTCTGCTGGAAGCGGTGGTGCTGTCCCTTCTGGGAGGATTGATCGGCTTGGGCTTGGGCCAAGGACTGGCGTTCCTGCTCACCATTCCGGAACAAGGACTCCAGTCGGCCAACATTCCTTCTTGGGCCGTTGCATTGGCCGTCGCGTTCAGCGCCGGCACCGGTGTGATTTTCGGCTTTTTTCCGGCCATGAAAGCGGCCCGATTGGACCCCATTGAGGCTTTGCGTCATGAATAAACCAACCAAACTCTTCTTTTGGTCGTGGACCAGCTTCATGCCATGGCTGGCCACGGGCTGCCAACAGTCAACCGCCCTGACTGCCTCCCGGCCAGTGCCATCACTGATCCCTGCGGTCGAACTGCCGGCGCAGGCATCACCGATCAATCCAAAGCCGGGGGAAATCTTAACCACCACTCCTCCCAGTGAATCCGCCAAGAATGCCCCCGTTGAGCTGGACCTTGGAAGTGTGCGGGCCTCCGCCCTCAAAAACAACCTCAACATCCAAGTGGAGCTGCTGAGCATCGACAGCGCGTCAGCCACCCTCGAAGAAGCGCGTGCGATCACGGACCCCACTTTGTCCGCCTCACTCAATCGAAGCAGCAACAACAGCCCCGCGGCTCAAGACACCCAGGGCTCGCAAAACGACAACAGTTCAGCTTCGCTGGGTCTCACGATGCCATTGGGTTCTGGCGACAGTCTTGACGTTCGCCTCCCTTGGTTTCGCTCTTCTACCAACGCCGCATTCAGCCTGGCGTCGTACAACGCCGCTCAACTGGATGTGACCTATCGGTCCCCGTTGACCAAAGGCCGAGGCGTGAAGAATTTCGAACGTGGCATCAGAATTGCCCAGACCGAGTTGGATCTCACAGTCTTAAACACTCGATTGTCCATCACCAACACCTTGGCCAGTGCAGAGCGCTCCTATTGGACGTGGTACGCCGCTGGTGAGGCCGTCGCCGTTGCGAAGGAACGGGTACGGCTCGCCGAAGATCAAATTGCCCGGGCTGAACGCAGGGTTCGGGCCGGTGCTTCGGCGGAACTTGAAGTGCTTCGAGCCAAGAGTGGCTTGAGTTCGGCCCAAGAAGCCCTTTTGAATGCTGATGTCAACCATCGCAACGCCGAACGGGCACTGCGGGCCACGATGCGGCGTCCAGATCTCCCGTTGGGCCAACAAGGTGGATTGACGCCAAACACCCTTCCAGACCCGAGTGTTCGAAGATTGGACCGTGACGCACTGGTGGCTCTGGCGAAACGTGAACGCGCGGAAATCGCTCAACACCAAGGACGCCTCTCCAACTTGCAAGAGCGACTTGAGGGGGCTCAAGACAACGAACGCGTCGCGGTGGATTTTGTCGCAGGGTGGGGCCGATCGAGCATTGGCAACAGCTTTGAAGACGCTTTTCGATCCATCAACGATGGCCGGGAATGGTCGCTCGGCTTCAACGCGACCTTGCCTTTGGGCAATCTTGCTGCGGAAGCCCAAACCCGATCGGCACGGCTGGCTCGCCTCCGTGAAATACGGTCTGGCGTTTCCGTCATGGATCAGATCGAGCGTGAAGTCCTTGATGCTGCCGACCGCTACGAAAGCGCAGGTGAGCGAATCAAAGCTGCCCGTGAAGAACTCAAAGTGACCGAAGCGGCGTTAGGCGGGGAACAACGACAGTTTGAAGCCGGGACCGTAACCAGTCGACAAGTTCTGGAAGCGGCAGAAGCTTTGGCCGCGGCTCAGAATCGGATGGTGAGTGCGCTGACGGATCTGGAAACCGCTCGAATTGATCTTGCCGTCGCCTGCGGCGGGCTGCTCGGTCGAGATGCGATTGACTTTGGCCAGAACGACTGATCAGCCGCGAATACTCAGCCAAGCACCAATCGCAAGTGGACACAGCAACAGCGTGGGGAGGTACGGCGCAATCTCTGGAGAAAATCCGGGGATGTCGGCCAACATCGAACCCCAAGTGAGAACAAACCCCCCAAGACCCAAGGCAATGGCGTGTGTTCCTGCACGAATCAAACCATCCGGGCGAGGCCCAAGCAAGGCAGGCAACGCCAAGAAAGGCAACAAGATGCCGGCCAACAACGCAGAAAAGTGCGCGGAGTACTGACGTCGGAAGCGATCTTCAACGGAATCGACTTCCTGCCCTCCAGATTCCAACCGCTTCAGCGTTCGAGAGATATCTGTCCAGCCAAAAAGCGAAGCGAATTGTGATCGGTGCCGGGCCAACAGCACCATGGGGTCCAGATCGGTAGTCAAGGACGCGACCGGCTGGGGAGGACGCGGCAACTCGGCCAGATCGATGGCCCACCCCTGTTCTAGTGTCCAAAGGCCGTTCTCATCCCAATTCGCAGCGGCCGCTTCGATGCGTCGCACGGTTCGACCGGTGTCGTCTCGCTCAAGCACCAAAACATCAGCCATGGCGCCTTGGACCGGATCACAAGAACCCGAACACCAAAGCCGACCCGAGCCATCTGGGGTGGGTGGAACCGCAAAAGCACGGATAGCGTCCTGCCCAATGTCGCCATGGGTTCGTGCCAACAGCGGGGCCAACTTGGGAACCATGAACTCTTGGTTCAATCCTTGAAGGACGATCAAAATCAACGTGCCTTCCACAATCGGACGCATCAACGAACGACGAGAGATCCCCGCCGCCTGCAGCCCCACAATTTCGCGGTGCCGCTGCATACGAACGAAAGTGAAACCAGCGGCTCCCACCACCGCCGGAGACCAAAGCAATGCGTACAGCTGGAACAACCGAGGCAGTTGGAAATCGACCACAAATCCAAAGGCCTGAACGAAGCTTTGGATGCCCTCGCCCGAGGTCACCTCGAGGTATTCGTGGAACGTCAACAACGTGTCAATGCTGGTCCCCAGCAGAAAGAGCAAGCCGAACAGCAACACGAAATTGCCCAGAAATCGGGCCCGGACCGTGCGTCGAATCAATGGCGGAAGGAAGAATTTCATGCCGGTCGACTCCGGATGGCCGCCAGGGCACCAAAGATGAGCGGCAAGACTGGTCCGGCCACCATGATCCAGATCCCGTTGTCAAGACCAGTGCGAACGGCGTTGGCTCCAGCCACGACCAAGAGCATGGAAAATAAGGCTGGCATGTACGCCACGGACCACACCAAAAGCAACGGACGCCCGCGCATACGCAACGCCAAGGTCGCGCCCAACAATGTGAGCCCTGGCAAAGTGGCGGGCATGGCCACACGGAACCATCGGTTCGAAATCGATTCCCGGAACGTGCGATCCACCACGCGCTCCAAGAGCCGGCGGGTTGATGCTTCGATGGAATCCAAACGGGGTTGAATCGCCTGCCACGTCAGAACGGGCGCTTGCAAATCGACACTCGTTAATTGCAAGTCGTTCAGGAACACCTCCCGGGCCTCGGGCTCTTGTCCCACTTTGGCTTGAGGTAAATGCAAACGGATACCCGTCTCGGCGGCGTCAGCTCGGCCCAACCATTGTTCCATTCCCCGAGATGCAGAGAGGCCTGCATCAGTCACTTGGATGGAAGCGGTAGGTGCGGAGAGGGATCGCGTTTGGTCCTCTGATCGGCGTCGCAATTGGACCTTGCCCAAGCACCTTCCGTCTTGGTCCACACCCTGAGCCGACAGTTGCCAGACCTCTCCGTCTCCGGGCGATCGGAGTTCCACAAATCCCACTTCACGCAGACGTTCGTCCACGTTGGCCATGACCCGTTGGTCACGCTCGGCTTTGGCCAGAACTTCCAAGATTTTCATCACCTTGGGCGAACGGTCTGGCTCGTCCATCCAACGAACGAGCTCTGGAGAAGTTTGAACTTTGGCTCGTCTTCGGCGCGGATCTTCGGGGTCATACATCCGGATTGGCTTGGGATCGGCAATAGACGCCAAGACACCAT
The DNA here is from genome assembly GCA_002168105.2 of Phycisphaera sp. TMED24. Taxonomy (GTDB): domain Bacteria; phylum Planctomycetota; class Phycisphaerae; order Phycisphaerales; family SM1A02; genus UBA8653. Next base: position 27,509 of record NHCD02000014.1, on the reverse strand, counting down.
CCTCCGGACGACTCATCACCGCGTCACGCATTCTGAGTTCCATTTCACGGGGCCGGTTCCCGTCGGCGGCGTACACCAAAATATCGATGCGCCGAGCACTGATGTCGGAACTTGGCAAGCCTTCAGCATCCCGAGAAACGATGGTGACCCGGTCAAGTTGCACACGATCTTCAAGGCCCGCACGTTTGTCCGGGCCCAATCGCGCACCACTTGCGGCATGAATCCAGACATCACCAGTATCAAAAGCTTCGCCCCGTTCGACTGAGCGGGCCAAGGCACTGGCCAGCCCACGAGCCACGACCCCTTCCGCCGCAGCCCAAGCACGGGGAACCATGAAATTCGACAACAAGGCCAAGAAGATGCCCGCCATCAAACCGCCAACCGCAACCGGAAGCACCATCCGAAATGGGGAACGCCCACAAGCAGCAGCAGTGACCACTTCTCCATCGTTGGCCATGCGGTACACCGCAAGAGTCGCACCAAGGCCAGCGGCCAAAGGCAGGGAGTATTCAAGCATGGGCAGGGCCACCAGAAACAAAAATTCTGCCATATCCCCCGCAGAGTCAAAGTCCCCCCGACCCAGTGGACGAAGGGCCGCCCCAAAGACCGACAACACCAGTACCACCGCCAAGGTGTAGCCCACCGAGCGCAAAGTCTCTCTGATTACCATGCGATCGAGACGAGACAACATGCCGAACATACGCGAAAGCCATCCAGCTCAAGCTGGACGGGTCATGCTCCCAGGATCGAGGAGTCGATCCAACTCCTCGGGGTCCACCAATCCGCGGCGTAAGGTCTCTTCACGAACGGTCGATCCATTTTTAAAGGCCACTTTGGCAATGTCGGCGGCTTCGTCGTAACCAATCACTGGTGCCAAGGCTGTGCAAGTCATCAGGCTGCGTTCCAAATGACGCTCGATCTCTGACAAGTTGGGTTCCAGACCATTCAGGCAACGGTCGACCAACATTTCCGCCGTGGCGGACAAAAGACCCACCGAATCCAAGAGTGCATCGGCCATCATGGGCATCGCGACGTTCAATTCCAACAGCGAGCCCACCCCGCCAGTTCCTCCCAGCGCGACAGCCAAATCGTTCCCTTGCACCCGGCAAGCCACCATCATGGCGGATTCACAAATCACGGGATTGACTTTGCCAGGCATGATGGACGATCCGGGTTGCACCGCCGGCAACGAGATCTCAAACAACCCCCCTCTTGGCCCAGACCCCATCCAGCGGAGGTCGTTTGCAATCTTGGTGAACGAGACCGCAACCGTACGCAAAAAGCCCGACGCCTCGACCACACAATCTCGGGTGGCCTGGGCTTCAAAGTGATTGTCGGCTTCCGCAAAAGAAATGCCAAGCGCCACGGTCAGCCGCTGCGCCACCTTGGCTCCGAATTCCGGATGGGTGTTGATGCCAGTGCCGACCGCGGTGCCTCCGATCGGAAGGTTGGAAGCCAACGCTGAAGCTGCGGATTCAGCCCGGCCAATGGCTTTGTCAATTTGATCCGCGTACCCAGAGAACTCTTGCCCCAAAGTGACCGGGGTGGCATCCATCAAATGGGTGCGGCCCAATTTCACAATCTCTGAGAAGGCCTCGGCCTTCTCCCGGAGCGCATCACGCAAACGGGTCAATGCAGGCACCAACGAACGGATGATGGCCTCCGCGCCAGCCACTTGCATGGCCGTGGGAAAGGTGTCGTTGGAAGATTGCCCCATGTTGGCGTGGTCGTTGGGGTGCACCGGATTCTTCGCCCCGATGGGTTGCCCGGCGTCCAAACAGGCCAGATTTGAGAGCACTTCGTTCACGTTCATGTTGGTGCTGGTGCCACTTCCGGTTTGGAAAACATCCACCGGAAAATGATCCATGGCCTGCCGACCTTCTGAGCCAGAGACCAACGCTCCCCCTTCGCCATCCAAGCCATCGCGAATGGTTTGGGCGGCTTGAGCAATGGCTTGCGCAACCGAAGGATCAAGACGCCCCAATTCCGCATTCACTCCAGCGCAGGCTTCTTTGAGATGCGCAAAAGCCTGAATCACCGCCGCGGGAACGGGCCGTCCGCTGATGGGGAAATTCAACACGGCCCGCTGGGTCGAAGCACCATGCAAGATGTCCGCGGGGACTTCCATCTCCCCCATGGAATCACGTTCGGTTCTGGTCGTCATGTCCAGAATCGTACCTCTCGGCGAAGTCCTGCATGAGGCGAGCTATAGAACCCGCGTGTTCGGGACCAAGCAAGTCATGTCCGGCGTCAGGCAACGACTTGAAGGACCAATTTTTCTCGGTCGCCAGATGTTGGACACACTCCATCGGGGCGACCTCGTCCTGCTCCCCATGCACCAATCCGATGGGACAATTGGGTGCGATTTTGTGCAGTGGCCCCGGAAGACGTCCCCGGCATTTAAGCCACCAACACACCGGCGTCACAAAGATGCCCGGAGGGAGACCTCTCTGTCGAAGCTTTCCTGCCAAGGCCTCCGCGAGATCGCCCGCCCCGAGTCCCATGGCCCCATCCACACACCCGGCTTGAGCCGCCAGACGCAGCGCCACGCCTGCTCCCATCGACATGCCGGCCACACACCAGCGGGCCTCAGAGGACTCCAGCCATCTCGCCAACGCCTCATGTTCGCATCGACCCAACTGCACTTCTCCGGAGGCGTCACCATGTCCCGGAAAATCAACCACCACCACTGAACCGGCGTGTGGCAACAGATCCTGCAACACATGCATCCAAACCCGACGGGACCTCCCATGTCCGTGCAACAGAAGCCAATTGGTGGTGCCGTTGCCTTGCAAAATCCAAGCCGCATCCAGTCCTTCAACCTCACGCCAAGGCACCCCCAGGTGATCTGGATCCAATGGCAATCCACGCCCCAAGGCCCACCCTTCACGAACTCTGGGAGGACGCACCACCGCCCGGTACACCGACCGCAAAACGAGGACGTACAGGATGGTAAAACCCAGAACCGGCAGGACGAGATATTCCAAAATCGAGGACACGGCTTGGGGAGCGTATCCTCTGCAGCATGACCGAAGCCAACACTGAACCGCTGATTGTGAAGAATGAAGGCCCCATTGGAGTGTTGCAACTGCATCGCCCCAAAGTGTTGAACGCTCTCAACCCCGAATTGATGTCGAAGCTGGCCGCGGCCGCCGAAGCCTTTGATGAAGATCCAGAGATCAGATGCATTCTGATCCTCGGTTCAGAACGAGCCTTTGCGGCTGGGGCCGACATTGCGGATATGGCACCCCGCTCCGTAGCCGATATGAAGCAACGCGACCAATTCAGAGACTGGGACCGGCTCCGTCGCATCCGCACCCCAATGGTGGCGGGCGTGAGTGGGTTCGCCCTCGGTGGAGGATGCGAACTGGCCATGTTGTGCGATCTCGCCGTGGCGGCCGACAACGCCAAGTTTGGTCAGCCCGAAGTCAGCATCGGTGTCATCCCGGGCGCCGGAGGAACGCAGAGGCTGGCCCGAAGTGTGGGCCGGGCCATGGCCATGGATATGTGCCTGACCGGACGAATGCTTGACGCCAACGAAGCCCTCCGGATTGGATTGGTCAGCCGCGTGCTCCCCAGCGAAGGATTTGAGCAGGCCATGATGACTGTTGGCGGCGAAATCGCAAAACAAGCACCACTTGCCGTCCAACTGGCCAAAGAAGCGGTTGAAGCGGCGTACGAAACACCCCTCGAAGGCGGCATCATGGCCGAACGCAATTTGTTCTTCAGTTGCTTTGGTACCGACGATCAAAAAGAAGGCATGCAGGCCTTCCTTGAAAAACGCAAACCCGAATGGCGCAACCGGTGATTCCGGTAGGCTGAAGCAACCAGACTGCAAGGCATCAAGGAGATCGTATGGATTCGGCATCCCTCAACCACGCCATGATTGATGATCAAGAAGCGCAAGCGGCCCAAGCCGCCGCCGATGCATTTGGCCAACCGGGTCACGAAAGCATCGAGCCGATGTTGATCAGTCAGAGATACGATGGCTATACCGAGGACAACCAAGAAGCATGGCGTCAGCTCTACGCCGAACAAATGGCGTACCTCCCCGAACGCGCTTCTCAGGTGTACTTGGATGGCGCTGAAGCCATCGGCCTCAAGGCCGACGGCATCCCCAACATCGAGCAACTGAACGCGCGGCTTGAGCCGCGAACCGGCTGGAACTCTGTCCCAGTTCCTGGGTATATCCCCGCCAAAGCATTCTTCGCGTGCCTGGCCGCGCGAAGATTCCCCACCACCATTGTGATTCGTCCTTTGGAGCGTTTGGACTACCTGCCCGAGCCGGACATCTTCCACGATGTGTTCGGACACGTTCCCCTGCACGCGGACCCGGTCTTTGCGGACTTCCTGCAGACCTACGGCCAAGCCGCCCTGCACGCCACCAGAGATCAGCAAACTGAAGAGTTGGCGCGTCTCTTTTGGTTCACGGTGGAATTTGGTTTGATCCAAGAGGACGAACGCCTCAAGGTCTACGGATCAGGCTTGATCTCGAGTCCGGGAGAATCTCGGCACGCGCTGGAAAGTGCCGACGTGGAACGGCGCCCCTTTGATTTGGAACGAGTGATCGCCACCCCATTCGAAATTGATCACTACCAGCCCATCCTGTACGTGCTTGATTCTTTCGACCAATTACGCCAAGCCATGCTCTCGTACGCTGGTCGATTGCAGCCCGCTTGATCATGTTTCCTGTTGTTGTCGCACTGATCGTTGGGGTCTTGGGCTGGCTGATGTTCAGCGCCATGGGAACCAAGGCCGCACTGATGACCCTCTCGATGATTGCGGTCGGCGTTTTGGCATTTCGATTGTTGCAGCGTCAAGAAGGAGGCACCGCCTTTCCTTCAGATGACGAGACCGAAGCCTGATCCACTTCAATCAGTGAGGCACTTCCTTGACCGCGTTGCGATTCCACGATGGAACGTGCACGACGATTGGCCCATCGCCTTCGACGACCGCTTGGCAGCAAAGACGCGAGTTGATTTGGAGCCCGGGGGCCTCTTCAACGCGATCTTCCTCGTCTTCTTCGGCTTCCGAGCACTCGGACATCCCCTGGGTGACGTAAACATGACAGGTAGAACAGGCACAGACGCCCCCGCAGGCATGTTCAATGTTGATGCCGGCATGGACCGCCACCTCAAGCAGCGGCTGCCCCTTAGCGGCTTTCAACTCCCACACGGCCTGATCGGTGTCGGTCAAGGCGTGAGGATCGTCGAGATGAAACGTCACCGAAACGGTTTTTTCGGCGTGCGCGAATTCGCTGTGACCCATGTGCATGCCCGTATCCTAGTCGCATGAGCGTTGGGATTCTGGGCCTGACTGAGTCACAATTCGTGGCCCAGGCCAAACATCTGGATCTGACCCCTGCCGCGGCCGCCCGCGGCTGGCGTCAACTGTTTCGCGAAGGGACCCTCCCAGCCGCCTTCAAGGGCAAAGTCCAACTTCCCTCCATGCCCATCGTGCGCCGCGAACCCGATGGCGCCACCCTGAAATTTGCCCAACAGCTTGAAGGAGGCTTGGAGACCGAAAGTGTGATCCTGCCCCAACGGGGCCGCACCGGACGGATCCGCACCAGTCTTTGTGTTTCTTCTCAAGTTGGATGCGCCATGGGCTGTCGATTTTGCGAAACCGCCACCTTGGGACGAAGGAAACAACTCACCCCGGACCAGATCGTGGGCCAATGGTTCGCGGCGCGTCATAGCGAACAACAAACCATTACCAACATCGTGTTCATGGGCATGGGCGAACCCACCGACAACATCGAAGCGGTCCTCCAGGCCATCCGAATATTGACCGAGCATGGTGGTCCCGCCATTGCCCCTTCACGGATTTCGGTTTCTACGGTGGGCCGAGCGCAAGGCATTGAACGCTTGGCCGAGTTTGCCAACGAACCCGGTTTTCGCCAACTTCGCTTGGCCGTCAGTTTGAATGCCCCCAACGACGAGGTCCGCCAGTCCATCATGCCCGTCAACCGAGCGGAACCACTCGCGGACCTGCGGGTGGCCATGGACGCTTGGCCCGCGGGAGACCGGCTGCCCATCTTGGTGGAATATGTCCTCATTCCCGGCGTGAACAACGAGCCTGGTCATGCCAGTGAAGTGGCTGAGTTCTTGGCTGGACTGTCCGTCAACCTCAATGTCATCCCTTACAACCCCATCCGCGACTCTCCTTGGCCGGCCCCGACCGAATCTGAAGTGACCGCGTTTTGTGACGAAGCTCGAACTGCAGGACTTCGAACCAAGCGCCGCCGCACCATGGGACGTGACACCATGGCCGCCTGTGGGCAACTGGGAAATCCCAAACTGAAGCGAGAACGCAAACGCGGCTAAAGGAACAAGAGCACAAGTCAAAGGTTTCCAGCATGAAGCTAGAGCAGATCGCGGTTCCATTCGTGCAGGGCGACCGCGGTTGCTACCGAGACATTCAGACTCGGCACCGCCGAGGCCATCGGAATGTTGACTACTTCATCGCATACTGCCAGCACATCATCAGGAATCCCGGTCGCTTCGGCACCGACCAAGAGAACATCACGTTCGCCAGGCTCGACGCGACGAAGGTCCACCGAACGTGGACCGGTCTCGAGCGCGATGATCCGGAATTGCAGCGAACGCAGCCAGTTCAACGTCTCGAACAAATCGGACGCGACCCCCCATGGGATGCGAAACACGTGGCCCACCGAAACCCGGGACGCTTTGCGGTACAGCGGGTCGGCGCAAGCGGCATCCAGCAACACCGCATCAGCCTCAAATCCAGCCACGTTTCGAAAAATGGAGCCAATGTTGTCCACATCGGTGACGCCAACGGGGACCACCACCCGCTTCCGTCCCGGAGAGGCCAGGCCTACCAGACGATTTTGGGCTTCCAACTGACGGTGGTGTGGACGATGCCCCGCCGCCAAGACCCCACGATGGATACGGAAGCCGGCAATCTGGATCATGCCCGCGAGCGAAGTGACGTAGACGGGAATGTGATCCGGCAAGCCGCGAAGGACATCTTTCATGTTCTCCACGGCGGCTTCAGACAACAACAAACTGTGCACTTGTTCATGGTGCTCGACAAAGCGTGCGACCACACGCTTGGACTCCACCAAGAACAAGTCGTCCCGTCCTCGCAAATCACGATCTCGAACATCGCGGTACGGCTCGAGCCGGGGATCTTCGAGATCGTCAATGAAAACGATCACAGTCGAGAACGCACGCGAATTTCTGCCGGAGCGGCCGTCACCACATGATGCGGTGGAACCGATTCGGTCAGGAAGACACCGCCCCCCACCACGCATCCACGCCCCACCACCGTGTCTCCCCCCAAAATGGTCGCACCGGCATAGACCACCACATCGTCCTCCAAAGTCGGGTGGCGTTGCTCGGAACCACGGAGCACCCGTCCGTCGGCATCGGTCGGCAAAGAGCGGGCGCCCAAAGTGACCTGCTGATACAAGCGGCAGCCATCTCCGATTTTGGCGGTCTCTCCAATCACCACTCCCGTGCCGTGGTCGATGAAACATCGGGCCCCGATCTTGGCCCCCGGATGAATATCGATGCCCGTCTCAGAGTGTGCCATTTCGGACAACATCCGGGCCAACACCCTTGCTTGACCAAGATGCAACTCGTGGGCAAATCGGTACACCGCGATGGCTCTGATACCGGGGTAACACAACCACGCTTCCGAAGGGCTGGTCATGGCCGGGTCACCACGCTCGGCTGCTTCCAGATCGCCCGCCAACATTGCCCGAAGCCGTGGAATAGAAAGCACCACCGCGTCTTCCAACATGGGGTGGGTGCTGGTGAGACCACGCAGGGCGGCCCGCAATCGAACCCGTAGGACATCAAAGGCATCTTGCCGGGCACGATCCCGAGCATCTCCAAGCGGAATCCGCTCCAAGGTCCCCGGAAGCAACAATGGCAACACCGCATCCAAAACCCCCCGGGCTTCGGTCGGTGTCGGGCACGCATCCCAGGACTCGCAACCGGGAAATTCGTGCCAATCGTCCAGTGAGTGGTGGGAGGGCATGCAGGGGGAATCGTACGCCTCCTCGTGGTAGGGTGGAACTTGCATGGTTGAGGAGCACTTGGATCTCGATGGCCTCCGGGCAGAACTCAACCGGTACCCCGACGGGACGCCGATGGATGTGCTGAACGGATTGCTGCAGCGGGTCCAAGTGAGCTGTGAGGATGTGGCCTCAAGCATCAGCTTTGGCGACGAGGAATATGAGCGAAATCCGATCTGCTCGGGTCCAGGATGGGAACTCGTTTGTATTTGCTGGCGACCGGGTCAAACCAGTCCGGTGCACGACCATCGAGGCAGTGGCTGTGGCATCTTGGTGCTGCGAGGCACCCTGACTGAGACCGTGTTCGAGACCACCAGCGATGGCCCCATGGCCAAGACGGGAAGCCGTGATCTCCACCAAGGAGAAATCTGCGCCAGCCATGACGACGACATCCACCGGATCGAAAATGCCGGCGAAGAGAACCTCGTCACCTTGCACGTGTACACCCCACCGCTGCGCGATGTCCGACTCTTCGACGCGGCGACCGGCGCGGTTCGACCTTTGACGTACGACCATGTCACAGGACGACCCATTTACTCCGTGACTGGCTAACGCTCCCGGCGGTGCTCGAGGCACCGGCGACGAACATCATCCAGATCCAAAGGAACGGTTGCTCCCCCCGCAACCAATGATTCATGCGCAAGTTTCCGACCAGGTGGAGGCACGCAGATCACTCGAATCATTGGTGGGGACTGATCATCGATCCACGCCGTACAGGGACCTACTCGAGTACTCATCGTTTCCGCACGGGGATCGAACGCCAGATGTTCAAGGACGGCGCGAACCTCCTCGGCAGCAGCATGCACACGAATGCGAATCTCGGCACTTTGGTTCCAATGCCCTTGGACCAAACGCCCAGTTAACCGAACGTCAGGCCGCAACAAAGCCTCATCAAGAGCTTCCATCACCCCCAGAGCCGCTTCGTAGGCCTCGAAGTACCGCTGCTGCACCACCGATGGACCGTCCTTTTGGTGTTCCAAGATTTCCAAATGTTGAAAAACCTCCACCGGCGAGAGGGACGTGTCGACCAGCAACGCTTGCTTGGCGGCACGCAACGTGGATCCGGGACGTCGGTGCATCCAATCGGCCAATTGAGCCGCTTGGGAGGAAGAATCGGGAGAGGGGGAAGGCAAGTTGGGAGCAACCTTTCGGGAAGAACTTGGACAAACCTATACTGGGAGCATGCAATGTGATGAATGTGGCAAACCCGCGAACGTGCATGAGATCCGAGTTGAGAACGGCATGAAGACCGAGCGACATCTGTGCAGCGAATGCGCGGCCAAGGCTGGTCTGACCGCCCAAGAAGCCCACGTGGATGCCCCGACCAATCCCGTCGAAATGATCAAACAGGTCCTTGCAGCCGGTCCCGAAATTGAGGTTCGAGCCGCACCCGAATGTCCAACGTGCGGATCAACCTTCGCTCGGTTCCGAAAAATGGCACTCTTGGGCTGTCCAGATTGCTACCAGGCACTGGAAGTTCCAATGCAGCCTCTCATCCTGCGCAGCCAAGCCGCCGAGGCACGTGAACTGCCCGAGCACCAAGGTCTCCGCCCTTCAGGCTTCAAATCACCCAGCCAACCCACCAAAACGCTCATTCGGCTCGAGCGTGAACTTCAAGGCGCGATCCATGCCGAGCAATACGAACGGGCGGCGGATTTGCGCGACAAAATCCGAAAGTTCAACGAAGGCATTGAACCACTGGACCACCCTGAGTGATTCTGCCCTTTGAACAACATGAGGACGACGCACTGCTCGACGTGGTGCTGATCAGCCGCGCCCGATTGGCGAGGAACATCTCAGGCGAACCCTTTGTCAACCGTGCCAAGCGAGAAGAACAGATCCGCATTCGCGACGGCATTGCATCTGCGCTACGCGGCCTTCCAGAACTTGGCTTGCATTGGTTTGATCCCGAGACGGCCCCTTCCGCGGAAGGGCAGGTTCTTTTGGAACGACACTTGGTCAGCCCCAAATTTCTGGAGCCCGGCCCCCACCGCTTGGCCGGCTACCGAGAAGACGCCCGCCTCTCGGTCATGATCAACGAAGAGGATCACCTTCGCATCCAAGGCTATGGTCTCGCCGGAGGGCTGTCCTTGGCTTGGGCCAACGCCAAAGGTTGCGAACGGCTGCTGGATGAACACCTCAACTTCGCGTTCAATGAACAACTGGGGTACTTGACCGCGTGCCCCACCAACGTCGGGACGGGGATTCGTCTTTCCCTCATGCTCCACCTCCCTGGGATCAGTCTGATCGGAGGGATGGATCGCATGCAACACGCCGCCGACGATCTGAATTTGGAAATGCGAGGCACCAGTGGGGAAGGTTCTGAAGCCATTGGACACCTCCATCAAATCAGCAACCGCCGAACCCTTGGGGTGGATGAAGAAGATCTCTTGCATTTCTTGGAAGACGACTTCTTGTCCAGGGTGGTACGTGAAGAACGAAGAGCCCGAGACACCTTGCTGAGCACCCGTCGTGAATTTCTTGACGATCGTGTGCAACGAGCTTTGGCCATGCTCCGCCATGCTCGCCTGTTGGGTGAACGGGAAGCTCTGGATTTGCTTTCTGAACTTCGGCTCGGCATCGCTGCTGGTTTGCTCACGGGCGTTCCGCTGGAGACAGCAGGCCAATTGATGCAACGCGTCCGCTCCGGCCACCTGACTCGGGCCACCGGCTGCACTGAGGAAGAACCCCTTCGCATCCAACGCGCCGATCTGGTGCGGCGGGAACTGGGTGGCGACAGCCCCCCATCCGAATCAACGTAAACCTCTGGTCGCTTAGACGTCGGCCAGAGCCGAAAGCGCTTCAGCGAGCGCGAGATCCTTTTTGGTGATGCCGTCGGCGTCGTGGGTTGTCAGTCCGATTCGCACGGTGCACCACCGGATGTCCAAGTCGGGATGGTGGTTGGCCGCTTCGGCCAAGAACCCAGCTTGAACCACATAAGCGATGGCCGCCGGAAAGGATGACAGCGTGACCTCGCGATGGATCAGGTCACCCTCGCGTTGCCACTTTGGATGAGATGCCAGCCAGGCGTCGATTTCAGAGTCTTCAAGCTTCATGCCGTCCAGCGTAGGCTGTCGGTATGGATGCCGTGCCCATCACTCGACTTGCGCCCAGTCCAACGGGCGGACTGCATCTTGGAAACGCCCGCACGTTTTTGGCCAACTGGGCCTTGGCTCGGCAGCATGGGGGCAGGGTGCTGATGCGAATTGAAGACGTGGCACCGACCTCAACGACCACCACTTGGCAAGATGACGTCTTGGGCATCCTGCAATGGCTGGGGCTCGACTGGGATGGCCCCGCCCTGATCCAAAGTGCTGAACTCCCACCCCACCGAGCCGCTTTGGACCGGTTGGCGGCGCAAGGCCTGGTCTTTCCATGCTCAAAAACCCGGAAGGATTTGTTGTTGGTCACCGCTCCGCAAGAGGGTGACTTTGAAGCCCGGTACGCCCCAGAACTACGCCCCGATTTGCCATGGCCGACCGATCTGCACCACGCCCCTCCTGGACTCAATTGGCGCGTCAAAACAAGTGCGAGAGAAATCCACTTCACCGACGAGTTCGCCGGGCCACAGTGCTTTGACCCCCACCGGGAGGTGGGCGACTTCATCTTGTGGACCAAACGCGGGCAACCCTCCTACCAACTGGCCTGTGTGGTCGACGATCACCGAACCGGGGTCAACATGGTGTTCCGTGGCGACGACCTGCTGTCAAGCACGGCACGGCAAATCCTGCTGTCGAACTTGCTGGGATGGCCTTCCCCGAAATGGTGGCATGTGCCGTTGGTTCTGGATGAACAAGGCGAACGCCTCGCCAAACGCAACAAGGCCATCCGGTTGACCGAGCTGCGTGATGCCGGCATACGACCTGAAGCCATCTTGCGTCTCTTGGCGAAATGGTGCGGCCACGTGGCCCCCCAAGACATCACCAGCATCCACGACTTTCTGGATGACTTTTCAATCGATCGAATGCCCCGCACCCCCGTCCGGTGCACCCAGGCAGATCTTGATGCGTTGCATCAACCGTAAAAACAAACACAATGGAACTGGTGCTCTCGCGAGAGAAACCAGCTTCCAGAAAATTTGACCAACAGGCATCCATCCCCATGACCACCAACCCCGGAAAACGAAATCCTCTTGGCATCATCTTCACACTGGGCTGTTTGATCGGACTCCTGTCCAGTTGTGGACCATCGATGCCCCAAGAGCCCGTGCCCCTCAAAATCGGTGAGCGGACCTTTTCCATGAGATTGGCCTGCGATCCCGCATCGCGCGAACGAGGGCTCGGCGGGGTACGAGACCTCCCCGAGAACGAAGGGATGATTTTTGCCTTTCCCCAACGCTCGGTTCGGGCTTTTTGGATGAAGGATTGCTTCATCGACTTGGACATCGTTTTTGTGGATGACCGAAGCCGGGTGGTGGATCTTGGCCAAATGAAAGCAGAATCAGCGCGAGGCACGAACGAATCACAAGCGGCCTACGAGATTCGACTCCAAGCCGGGGCGGCCCGATCTCGGAACCCGGCACGATTCGTGCTGGAGTTTGCCGCCGGAACAATCGATGCCATCGGACTTTCTATCGGGGATCGGGTGGAATTTGACGCCGAAACGCTGAAGTCGGTGGCCAAATAACCCGAATCGAGAGCGTGTCGACCGATTCTTCCCCCAATCCAACCCAGCCAACGTGGACGGTGTTCTTTGCCGCCGAGGCGTCGTTTCAGGCCCAAGCCCAGAGTTGGGCCCGCCAGCTGCAGGATCGCTGGGCGGCCTCCTTCGCTCAGATCGAATGGGGCACCATCCGAACCCCGGACGATTTGATTCGTGGTGACACGGTGGTGCTGTTCGGACCGCAGGACCAACTGACGCTCACCGCCGAGCAAATTCGTGAGCAGGGACGAAGTGTGACCCTGATCGATACCAAGACGAACCTCACCTCGGCCGAGCAGCTCCAGATCCGATTGGAAGCGTTGCTGGAACAAGAGGACGAAGTTCGTCAACTCCGCAAAAACGAGGCCTACGCCTGCACCCAATTTCCAGCCCTCCAAGACGCCGATGAATTGCGCCGCGAGCTCGAAGCCGCTGCGAGCTTCCAGGAAGATCTGCTGCCCACATTTCCCGTGAAGTCCGGAGACATGGTGGTGCATGGACTTTGGCGTCCCAGCCGGTATTTGGCCGGTGACCTGCTCCGAGTGGAACCTGCAACCGATGGCGGGCTGGTCATACTGCTGTGCGATGTCATGGGGCACGGAATCCCGGCCGCCATTGGCAGTGCTTTGCTGACTCAATCTTTTGACCATGCCCGCGAATCTTCGGGGGCAGATGCCGCGATGATTTTGGGACGGATGAACCAAGACGTCCATCGGGCCCAGCACCGACCAGGAACAAGAGCTTGGTTTGCCTCCGCCATTTGCGCCCATGTGGCACCCTCTGGGACCATCACCGTGGCCTCAGCCGGGCACCCACAAAGTCTGATCCTCAATCAGGACCCTGAAGCCGCGTTGACCATTGCCGCCTCAGGACCACTGCTTGGCATCGACAACGCCTCGGAATATCAGGCAAGCACGCATCAGCTTCCCGAAGGCGGCAAACTCATCCTCCACTCCGACGGATTTGAATCGCTGAATCGTGGCAACAATTCCGCGCAGACCAACGTGCAAAGTGCCTTGGCCAAAATTGGGTCCAACACGGACGCCGCGGGTTTGATCGATCAGCTTGAACTTCACCGCGCGACGATCTTGGGTCGCACCGGACAAACCGATGACTTGTCACTGTTGTGCCTCGAACGATGTCGAGAAAACGACCAGACCACAGCCCTCCGATTGGTCAGCTAGAAGACGTTGGTCCCAATCCAAGCGAGCGAACCGTTTGCACCACGGTTCGACACAACACATCGGTCTCAATGTGAATCAGGTCACCAACTTGCATCTGCCCCAGATTGGTTCGTTCCAATGTCTCTGGAATCAAAGCCACTTCGACTGAAGTTTCATCTCGGTGCGCGACGGTCAACGAAACCCCATGCAGCGTGATGGATCCCTGCGGCACGACACAAGCCATCAAGGATTGGGGCACCTCGACCCGAAGCCGCCAGCCTCGAGAAGCATCCTCACCATTGTGAAGAACGGAGCCACACGCCTCGACATGCCCTTGGACATGGTGGCCATCGACGGCATCCCCCACCCGCATCGCGGGTTCCAAATGAACCCGGTCCCCAACTTTTCGGTCGCACAGAGAAGTGAGGTCAAGGGTTTGCTGGACCACGTCGAAAAGAAGACCGTCCGGGGCGGGATCAACCACGGTCAAACAGACCCCGTCGAGGGCAATGGAATCGCCCGCACGGACCGAAGACAGCTCCGGTTCAGGACGAACCGTCAGACGAACCCCCGCCGATTGGGGCTCGGCGGCCAAAATTTCCCCGAAATGACGAATCACACCCGTGAACATGGAGACTCCTCCTTGACGATGCGGACCTGAAGTCGAGATACTGGACCATTCACCATAGTCGCCCAAGCGGCAACTCCGAGGAGCCCCTATGCCCCGCATGCAAAAGTTCATCCTAAAGGCCTTCCTGGCCATCACCTCTGGCCTCAGCACCCAAACTTTGGCCGAAGATGGGGTTCCATTCGAAACCGCCAAAGCAATCGGACGACGGGTGGCCTGGACCGCCCCCCTGCCCGGTGGGGAAGTTCGGCACGCCGAACAGTTCGGGAACCAGCTGTATTTGCTGGACGAGCAGAATTTTCTCTCCAGCCTCAATCTCAAGAGCGGTCGGATCATGTGGAGTGTTCAAGTCACCGGAGCCGAATCAACTCCCGACTTCATCCACACGTTCGAAATGCGAAGAGGCCAAGGCTTGGCAGCCAAAGTCACCCCCATGGTGCTGGTGGGCCTGGGCTCGGAACTCCTGAAGTTCGATGGGACCAACGGCGCCATGACCAAGCGCGTCAGCATGGACCGACTTCCCGACACCAACCCTATTGAAGTTGGGAACTACATGGTGTTTGGCACCAACCGCGGTGTGGTCCAGTGGTACAACCCAGACCTCGAAGTCCCATGGCGTGCCTTCGACTGCGGCGATGCCATGGCGTGCGATGTCTCGGCCGGTGGCGATCTGCTGGTGGCCGCGGCAAGAGATGGCGGCGTGCTTTGCCTGCAATCTGGCAATGGGGCCTTGGTCTGGCGTAAAAAACTGTTGGGGCCAGCCACTGGTCCCGCCGCCATCGCAGGAAACAAGGTGTACGTCGCCTCCGCCGACCGCTACATCCGCTGTTACAACCACTTTGACTCACCAGTGGCGTGGGAACGACTTCTGGAAGGGGTTCCAGCTGGTGGACCAGTGGTTGCCGAAGAAGACTGCTATGTCGCTGTCCCTGGCAAAGGACTCCATGCTTTCGTAGCCGCTCCCCGCGATGAGCCGGGCGGAGTGCTGTCTTGGATCTCTAGGAAAGCAGATGGTCAAATCATCGCCCACGATGGCAGCACCCTGCTGCTTCATGATGCTGAAGATGGCGTCCTCCGAGTGGTCCGCCGAAAAGATGGCCGCATGTCCGCAGAAGTTCCAGCAGGGGCTGACCGGTTCCTCCAGACCACAGGACCATTGGTGGCTTTCATTGGAAAGTCTGGTGTGGTTGGCCTGAGCAAAAGAAACTGACCACGATCTGAACCGTGCAAAACTCACCAGACTTCGTTGCCGTTCGACGGGCTCTACTGTCCGTCAGTGACAAGACCGACATTGTCCCCTTCGCCACCGCACTCGCCGAACGAGGTGTGGAGCTTGTGTCCACTGGGGGCACCGCTCGTGCTTTGGAAGCGGCCGGATTGACGGTCCGGGCCATCGACGATCTGACTGGATTTCCAGAAATGATGGACGGCCGCCTGAAGACGCTGCACCCTCGAGTGCATGGTGGCCTGTTGGCCCGACGCGAACTGGAAAGCCACCGCAACGCTGCCGAGGAGCACGGCATTACCCCAATCGATTTGGTCTGCGTGAACCTCTACCCATTCACTCAAACCTTGGCCTCAGGTGCCCCTCCCGCCGAAGTGATTGAACAAATTGATATTGGCGGTCCTGCGATGGTGCGCAGCGCGGCGAAAAATCACATGTGGACGGCCATTGTCACGTCACCTGCCCAGTACGCGGAGATTCAAAACGAGTTGAATCAAAACGACGGACAGTTGAGTCGCCACACCCGCTCCACTTTGGCCGCGGAAGCCTTCCGCACCACCGCCACCTACGACGCGGCGATTGCCACCTGGATGCTGGACCACACCGGTACGGACCAGACCGGTGCGGTCGCCCCCCCCGTACAACTTGGCCTCTCGACCGGACACGCGCTTCGATATGGTGAAAATCCTCACCAAGCAGCGTGGGCCTACCCCGCCCGATCGGGCGATGGGGTTCTTCAGGCGAAACAACTCTCCGGCAAAGAGCTGAGTTACAACAATTTGGCCGATGCCGCAGCGGCGTTGGATTTGGTTGCCGACCTCGGCCAAAATGCCCCAGCCGCCGCCGCCATCATCAAACACACCAACCCGTGTGGTGCCGCGGCGGGCGATGAGCCTCTCTCGGTGCTCGATAACGCTTGGGCCGGCGATCCCGTCGCGGCTTTTGGCGGCATCTTGGCCCTGTGGTCAAAAGTGGATCTCCCCCTCGCCGAACACATTGCCCAGCCGGGTCGATTCTTAGAAGTCATCCTTGCCCCCAAGTTCTCGCCCGAGGCGAGCAGCCGTCTGGCCGAACGATGGCCGAATGCCCGTTTGCTTGAGTATGGGGAACTCGATTCGCAGCAGGGAGGCACCGTACTCAAGACCATACGTGGCGGGGCCTTGGTGCAAGAGCTGGACAACCTGACCACTGACGCCACCACTTGGGAGCATGTGGCCGGGCCGAAGCCCGAGGCGAACACGCTCGCGGCGGCCACCCATCTGTGGACCATCGTCAAGCATCTCTCGTCCAATGCCGTGGCTGTGGGTGATACCCGCGGGTTGCTGGGCGCGGGGGCTGGCCAGATGGACCGCCTCACCTCATGCCGCATCGCCATCGAGAAGGCAGGGACGCGTTTGGCCGAGTCCAGCGGCGCCATTGCGACCAGCGACGCTTTCTTCCCCTTCTCAGACGGTCCCGAAACGCTGATCAACGCCGGGGTGAAAACCATCGTGCAACCTGGCGGCTCCAAACGCGATCAAGAGTCGATTGATTTGTGCAACGAACGTGACGTCACCATGCTGTTCACCGGACGACGTCACTTCCGCCACTGAGTCCAAATTGACGGCTGCGGTTCAACTCTCGCGGAGTTCGACGTTCCAATACGCGTTGTTCAAGAAGGCCTTCCAAGAACGGAATTGCACTGGCCCAACTCGAAGTTTTCGGTTTGGGTCGACCTTGGGACGCTGCGGCTTCCGAATGAGCATCATGTTCGCTTGGCCGGGGGTCCGCCCCCCCTTCTTGGCGTTGCACTTGTAGCAAGCGCACACCAGATTTTCCCAAGTGTTCTCCCCGCCCTGAACTCGGGGATTGACATGATCAATGGTCAGATCTTTGAGGCGAAACCGTTGCCCGCAGTACTGGCATCGATGCTCGTCCCGAGCAAAGATGTTCCGCCGGGACAGTTTGGTTTCCAACTTGGGGAACTTGTCGTAGGAAAAAAGCCGCACCACTGGGGGCACAGGAAGTTTCAGTCGAGGCGTCTGGACCCAGCGGTATTGATCTCCTTCGAGCTCGCGCCGAACATCAGCAATATCGCACCAGTCGGCGAAGTCGTACGTCCGCATCCCCTCTTCCTCCACCGCGATCACTTCGGCCAACTGCTTGCACAACAAGCTGAAAGCCCGGCGGGCGGAGACAATACGGACGGCGGCATAGAGGCGATTGAGCAGCAAGACCGGCTCATCGAGAGCCGCACCCATCGAAAGGGTGGAGACAGGGTCCAGGATCGGAGTCCTTTCCGACATATCTCCACCATACCCCAAGAATTGGCGAAATCCCGTCAAGATCGATATGAGGAATCTGTTTGCCTTGTCTGGAATTTGGAGGCCAATAGGGCGTACTATTCATCCACAGGAGATTTGCAGCTATGGGTCTTGAAGCCACCATGCCCGTCGACAACATCCTCACCACCCAAGTGCAGGCCGTCATCAACTGGGCCCGGCGTTCAGCGGTTTGGCCGATGCCCTTCGCCACGGCGTGCTGCGGCATCGAGTTGATGGCCACGGCCATGAGCCGATACGACCTGTCTCGCTTTGGTGCGGAAGTCTTCCGGTTCAGTCCTCGACAGGCCGACTTGATGATCGTGGCCGGCCGAATCTCCACCAAAATGCTGCCGGTGATGCACCGGATCTACAACCAAATGTGTGAACCCAAATGGGTGATCTCTATGGGCGCGTGCGCCAGTACCGGCGGCGTCTTTGACACCTATGCCGTGGTCCAAGGGGTGGACCAATTCCTCCCCGTGGATGTCTACGTCCCGGGCTGCCCCCCACGACCGGAAATGCTGATCGAAGGCGTTATGGCCATCCAGCGGATCATCGATGAGGACAACCTCCCCACCGACGGCAAAGGCAAACGCATTCCGTTGAACTTGGCATTGGAGCCAAACTACGAACCCGCCGCACAACCGGTGGATGTCAGCGTCGGCTTGTCCTAATTCAACTCTTTTCCCGCTTACGTGGACCAGCTCGCCCGAGCCGGGGCATGTTCAATGGTGAACGCATCCCCACTGTGCAGCAGTTCGAACGCATCGATCCATGCGGTGCTCTCCACTCGAATAGACATCGAAGCATGGTCCCGTTTGGCCCGTCGTGACAACTCAAAGCAGAACTTCAAGCCGTGGCTTTTCGGCGTGGAAATGTCGGTCATGTCCAAAGCGATGGCGCGCAACCGTCGCCCCACCTGCTGCAAGCATGATTCCAACTCCGCCAGCACGACCTCCTCCTCTCGAACACCGAATTCTGGCCCCACCGGACGGACAGACAGGACACCTTCTCGGCACCGGAACTGGGCCGAAGGCGTGCGGTAATCGAAGGCTCCGGTCGAACGAGCATCGCGGTGGCTGAGAAAATCATGGTTCATGCTCCTTGCATCGGGCGCATGGGGGCCAGACTTGTTGATTGAAGTGAATCTCAAACCGCACAAACCGAATCTCCGGTCTGTTCATGACTCTTGGTAGGATCGGACGAATGGGCATCGATCCCCAACCCGGCTGGATCTCTGGCGGCGACAAGCCCAAAGAGCCACGATTCAACGACCCCAAACGCGGGAAACGGCTCCAGACCGTCATGGCCGATGCAGGGGTGGCCTCACGCCGAGCGTGTGAAGCCCTCATCGAAGAAGGCGTGGTCGAAGTCAATGGCGTCACCGTCCGGACCCTCCCCGTCTTTGTGGACCCTGCTCAAGACCGCATCCTGGTCAACGGCGAACCCATCCGCCGTGAAGCATTGGTCTACGTCATGTTGTGGAAACCAAAGGGCGTGGTGAGCACCAATGCCGACCCCGCGGGGCGACCACGAGCGATCGATCTGGTCGGCCACCCCACCGGTGTTCGGCTGTTCCCCGTCGGTCGCCTCGACGCCGATTCCACCGGAATGCTGCTGCTGACCAACGATGGCGAGCTGGCCCACCGACTCGCCCACCCCCGCTTCGAAGTGCACAAAACCTACGAAGTGGTGCTGGACGGCGATCTGGATGACAGCGCTTTGCGCAAGCTTGAACAAGGATTGCACCTTGCCGACCGAGATCGACCCGGCCGACGCACCGAGCCGATCCGGTTGCAACTGATCAGCCGAGAACGCCGAACCACCAAAGTCCTGATGGAGTTGCATGAAGGCCGCAACCGCCAGATCCGGCGCATGCTGTTGTTGGTGGGACACAAGGTGCGCAAACTCCATCGGGTGCAAGTGGGTCCGGTCAAGATGACCGGTCTCAAGAGTGGATCATGGCGAGAACTCGCACCCGAAGAACTCGAAGCCTTGCAAAACGCCAGTGCGAAAAGTCCCGGGGAACGCAAAGGTCGCCAAGCCCGTGTGGGCAAAGTGCGCCCGCTGGATGCACGCGACAGCAGCACCCAAAAAGCCAGCGCGAAACGCAAAAGTACGAATGCGAACCGGCCGATTGACCCAGATCGCCTTACGCCGGCTCAGAAGAAGGCGGAAGAAGCTCGAGCTCGGTTTGCGAAGACTGGCCGGGTTCCGAAGCCTCGTCGGGACGCAAACGGACCTCGATGATGTCGTCGGCGTGTGACTGACGAACCATCACAACCTGGGTTCGCACCAACTCAAGGGTGGCACAGAACATGCCCACCCGCCAAGGTGCGGGACGATCGGCAAAAGTCGTCTGCAGTGGCATGACCTGCTCGGGGGAACGTCGCAAGTTGGCGATCAACTCCGACTGCAAGGTTTCCATCGGAACTTCATCAAACTCGATCACGTGGTCACCGACCCGGCGCAAGTCCACCCGTTCGGCCAAGGCCCGCAAGGCAGTCACCAGATCGCCCACATGGGCATCTTCAAGATCAAGGCCCGGCTCGCTGCCCGGAGTGTGGGGTGGTGCTTGACGCGGACGACGACCCGCCGCCGCCCGGCCCAAATCGCGAAGTTCCGCTGCGGCATCACGAACCCGTTGGTAACGCAACAACGCTTGGGTCAGTTGCATGGCGGGATCGTCGGGCACCACATCAGGCAACTCGGGCGCGTCGGTATCGGCATCTGGAGAACGACGACCGAACTCCGCTTCCAGCCGCTTGACCTTCAAGTCCACCAGCAACGAAGCCACCAAGAGGAACTCTCCCGCCTCTTCAACATCGATTTCTGGCAACTGGCCCAGAATTTCGAGGTACTCGTCGGCCACCTCGTGCAGGGGCATGGTGGAGACATCAAGCTCCCCCCGCCGCACCAGGTGCAACAACAGGTCGAAGGGACCTTCAAAATCGGGCAAGCGGACTTGCCAGTCCTCTTGACGCATCTGGGGCTCCACAGTCATGGGAACCCATCCTACGGGGTACGATGCACGCCGACCAATGGCTGATCCGTTGACCGTGCATGAACGGGTGTTGCACACACTCCGAACCGAAGGCGAAGCCATGCTGGCGTTGGCCGAGGGGCTGAACATCGACGAGTCCCAGCGACTCGCCTGGTCGAAGGCGGTAGAGCTGCTGATCCCCTGCCAAGGGCACCTGGTGGTTTCTGGCATGGGCAAAAGCGGACTGGTGGGCGCCAAAATCAGCGCCACCTGCTCCAGCTTGGGTTTGCCCTCAAGCTTCCTGCACCCCTCCGAAGCGGTGCATGGTGACCTCGGACGGATTGGTCCAGAAGATGTTGCGCTGCTGATTTCAAACTCCGGCGGCACCGCCGAAGTGGTCGACTTGGCGCTGCATCTGCGAACCGATGGCGTACCCACCATCGGCGTGAGCGCCCACGATGATTCGCCACTGGCAGAATCGGTGAGCGTACACCTGCGTTTGGCCCCACCCGACGCCACCCCCGACGAAGCGTGCCCGTGGGATCTGGCCCCCACCACTTCGACCACGTTGCAGTTGGCGGCCGGTGATGCCTTGGCCTTGGCCGCAGCCGAAGGTCGTGGATTCGGGCCCGACGAATTCGCGCGTCGCCATCCCGGTGGNGCTTTGGGNGCNGCCCTGNGACCCATNGGATCNATGCTTCGCTTCCGNGTGGGCGCTGGNGTGGAAGCGATCCCTTCCTCCACTCCGATTCGAACGGCACTGCGTACGGCCCGTGAAGCCAGCCAAGGCCGACGCTCGGGCGCGTTGCTGTTGACCGATGAACACGGTGTCTTGGAAGGCATCATGACCGATGGCGATTTGCGTCGGTTGCTGCTCGACAACCCCGAAGCCATCGATGGCCCATCGGCTGAATCGATGACCAAAAATCCCCGCACGTTGCAGGAAGACCAGCCACTGCGAGAAGCCGAGCGTTTGGTGCGCACCCACCGGGTGGATGAGATCCCCATCGTGGACGCCGAAGGACGACCGGTGGGCTTGCTCGACGTGCAAGATTTGATCACCCTCAAGATTGTGCGAGATCCCTCATGATGCCCACCGCCGACCAAGTGAACACACTGGTGGTGGACGTCGATGGCGTCCTCACCGACGGCGCGATCCACGTGCACGAAAACGCCACCCAGTCGGTCCGGTTCTGCGTCAAAGATGGGTTGGGACTGGTTCGCTGGCGGGAGTCGGGCCGAACATTGGTTGCCATCACCGGACGAGACCGACCTGAAGTCAAGGCACGGCTGGCTTCCCTGGGCTTCCATGCCGTCCGCACCGGCGTGAAAGACAAAGCCGAAACCTTGCAGGAAGTGGCCAAGACCCTCGACCTTTCCTGTGCGTCCATGATCGCCGTGGGCGACGACTTGCCCGATCTGGATATGTTCGCCCTGACCGGCTTCTCCGCGTGCCCTGCTGATGCCGTGATGGCGGTCCGTGAACGGGCGGGAACCGTGTTGGAAGCTCCAGGTGGCCATGGTGCCATTCGTGAATTGGTCGATCGCATCTTGGGTTCTGGCGTACCAACCCCATGAGAACCAGCACCGTTGTCGCGGTGGGTCTGTTTGCCTTGGGCTTGTCCGGGATTGTGGCCGTCGCGCTTCGGGCCTCCGAAAGCGATCCCAGCAGCAGCAGCAGCGCAACCACCACCGAAGCGCTTCCCGAAACCACCGAGGACCGAGGTGGCTGGGTTCGAATTGCCGANGAACAAGGNCGNCTNAAGCAGCANTACCGCGCNGACACNCTNGAACCCGCCCCCGATGATCTGGGGCCGGGCTGGATCAAAGTGCAAGGCGCGGACCTGCGGCTGATCGACCCCAACACGTCNCAAGAAATTCGGCTGCGGGCCGAACAAGGAGAACTGCTCGCCCCCAGCGGCGGCGTCCAACGTGGCACGTTGACCGGTGGGGTGCAAGTGGAACTGCGTGAATCCCCCGAAGCCGAACCCACCCTGACGCTCAACACCAGCGAAGTCTCGTTTGATGAAATTCTGGGTGAGATTCGGGCCGAATCGCGCATGGTGGCGGAAGGTGAACGCGGCGGCTTTATTGGTTCCAAATTGGTCATTCGCACCGCCGCCGATGGGTCGCCAGTGCGCATCACATTGCAATCGCTGGAAGTGCTCACCCTCACGGAAGCAGAAGAAGACACTGCTCCAACCACCACCAAACCATCAGCAACCCCTCAGCAAAATGCTCCGGCATCGCCCAACACCAACAGCCGAGATCAACTCCCCCGGCGNTACGAAGCGGTGCTCACCGACAACGTTCGTGTGACCTTCCCGGGCCAGCGTGAAGTCCAAGCCGAAACCGCCATCACTCGCTTTGGGGGCAACACCCTCACCCTGAGTGAACTGCCACCCGAGCAACCCATTCCGGGCCGAGCCGCCTTTNTGGCCCGCAATGCATTTGCGGGTGTCGAAGACGAAACCATTCGCGTGACTGCGGATGGACCGTTGGTGATTGTGCCGTTGGTGGCCGCCGGATCGAACGAATCCGATTTGGTCCTCACCGGTCAACCCGTCACGCTGCGTGAGTTCCGGGACCCCGAGTCACCCATCGTGGTGACGGGCAACCGGGTGGAAGCGTGGCGGTCGGGTCGCGGTCGGTTGACCCCCAACGACGACGGCCAAGTGCTGCTGCAAGACGACATCGTGACCGCCAAAGCCGCTGCCTTGGAATGGAACCGAACCAAAGGGGATGCTTCCTTGGTGGGACCCGGGGTGGTCACGCTGCAAGACGAAGCCACCGCCACCACGATCACCTTTGCCGACGAAGCCAGCATTGAAGGCGATGAAGGTGGCCTGCGTCCCCGGCAAGTGCGTTTCATGCCCGCCCTGGTCACCCGAGCCGAAGCCACATTGCAAGCTGACGTGTTGGCCGCAGAATTTAGGGAGGGTGGTGGCTTGCAGGCGGTGGATGCCCAAGGGAACGTGGAACTCAACGAAAGCACTCAGCAAATTCGGGCCGGCCGACTGCGGGCGGTGTACCCCGAAAGCGGTTCATCAACCAACGAACCCAGTTTGGTGATTGCCGAAGACCGAGTGGTGCTCGTCGATGGACGCGGTCGACGCGCGACCGGCGGCCGATTGGAAGCCCGACCCGCCGACGGCTGGGCCGAATTGACCGGCAGTGGGGTGTCCATTCTCGACGAAGACCTACGCCTCGAAGGCGAATCACTGCAACTTGATGATTTGGCGGGACGNGTCACCGTGCAAGGCCGGGGCCGACTGCGCCGCGAAGGCGACGAACAACTTCGCGTGAACTGGGCCGAAAGTGCGGTCTTCCAGCGCGATTCCGAAGACGCGGGCGGATTGGTGCAAATTGCCGGCAACGTCTCGGTGCGNGANNCAGATCTCCGACTCGANGGCGCGGANCGNCTGACGCTGGGANTGCAAACCGTGGACGGNGAAACCAAACCCCAAGCGTTCGCGGCCGAAGGCGACGTGAATCTGACATTTGTCCCCGAAGAGGCCGCCCTTCGCGGCGAACGCGTCGACGCTTCCTTTGATGCCCTGGGCCAACCCACCGAACTCCTGCTCCGAGGCAAGGCCTCGGTCCAGCAAGCCGGACGAGAGATCGCGGCCGAAGCAATTGATGCTCGCTTTGGCACCGACGAAAACAACGAAACCACCATCACTTCGGTCTTGGCCGAAACCCAAGTGCGGGTGCGTGANGNNGAACGGCTCGCTTTTGGGTCCCGCCTCGATCGCGGACCCGATGGCGTGGCCACGCTGACNGGCGCCCCGGTGCAACTGGTCGCCAGTGGCTGGGCGTTTGAAACCTCTGGTGCGGTGCATCTGGCCGAAGACACCACCGCCGCCAAGGCCGATGGNCCGGGCAGTTTGCGAGCGTTTGATCCCATCGCTNTGCCNGANGGTTTGCCACGCCGGGCCCCCGCCATCCCNANCGCCCACACCTTGCACGCCCGCTGGAACGAAGGGCTCACGGTCGATGCCAGCAACGAGAACACCTTGCAGGCCACCTTCCGCGGAGATGTGGAAGCCGACGGCGCCCCTGAAGACGGCGAGCGGTTCCGGTTGCAAGCCGACGCCATGGTGTGTGCGTTCGACCGCGCGTCCACCGTGAAGGAAGGTCGGCTGCGAGAGGTCGTCTTGTCCGGTCAAGCCAGAGTGGAACGCACCACCGGCGACTTCATTGGCAATACCCCCCCCGACTTGTTGTCGATTCGCGCCCAGACCATCACGATGTCACCGTCGGGCAACACGGTGAATGCCGAAGGCCCCGGCCAAGTGGTCTTCCGCTCCGCCGATCAAAGCCAAGAAGGCCCCTTCCGCGGCGCGGGCGAATCACTGCTGGAATTCCAAGAAGAGCTTCGCTTACGACCCGCCCCTCGCGAACGCTTGGTCATTGAACTGGCCGGTGAAGTGGGCTGCATCCACCAAGACAGTGCGGGCGCTCTAAGCACACTGACCGCCGAGACGCTGCGGGCCACCGTTTCTGGCACGAGTGAAGGACGGGACCTGTCTGGCATTGCCGCCGAAGGCGGCGTGGTGGTGCGCACACCAACCCGCGAAGTGGTGGCAGGACGATTCGATGCCGATCTTGACGGCGGACTCGCCGAAGCCACCGCCGCCCGCCCCGCGCGGATCACTATCACCGAAAGAGCCAACGGAAGAAGTTGGACCGCCGACTCTATTCTGTGGGATCTGGAAGAGGATCGGATTCGCGTTCGCGGAGTCGGGGAGTAAGAGCTGATCCACCTTCTCCGTGGGGGCTATCATCCTGTCCCCATCAGGAGATTCCCATGCTCGCCACCGGCACCCCCGCCCCCGATTTCACCCTTCCCAATGGACCCGGCACCGAAGTGGCCTTGGCCGACTTGTTGTCCAAGGGCCCCGTGGTGGTCTTCTTCTACCCACACGCCTACAGCTCGGTGTGCACCGAAGAATTCTGTGGCGTCCGGGACGACTGGTCGGCGTGGAGCGAACTCAACGCCAGCGTGGTGGGTATCAGCGTGAACACCCCGTTTGTGGTCGCCCAGTGGAAGCAAGAGCTCGGGCTGCCTTTTGAATTGCTGAGCGACTTCAACAAAGACACCAGCGCGGCTTACGACGCCATGTACGACGAGTTCTTTGGCCTCAAGGGCGTCTCGAAGCGCTCGGCGTACGTCATCGGCAGCGACGGCACCATCACCTACGCGTGGCAAACCGAAGACGCCGGGGTGCAACCTGACATGGATGCGATCAAAGCCGCACTCGCCTGAGCTGAATTGAACAATTGATGCCCTGGTTCCGCCAGGTCAAAGCACTTCGTCGCGGGTGACCACCTTGTACTGCTCGCGCTCACCGCGGCCGCGTAAGGGGTAGTCCTTCCGAAGCGGATGCCCCGGGAAATCTTTCCAAGTCAAGATCCGTCGCAAGTCCGGGTGGTCGGTGAACCGAATGCCGAACATGTCGAAGACTTCGCGTTCCCGCCACTCGGCGGCGCTCCAGAGGTCGCAAGAGCTCATCAGCACCAATGTGGGATCCTCTTCAATGCCATCGGTGGGCAGGCTCGGATCCACATAGGTCTTCACCACCAAGTCGGCTTCGGCGTCAAAGTTCCGCAAGATCCACAGCACGCCAAATCGACCGGGCTGCGGGGTGGGGTATCCGTCGTAATCCACGGCCGTCACGTCCACCAAGAACTCAAAGCCTTGGTGGTCTTTGAGGTGCTGCAAGATGTCGTGCAGGTCGGCCGGCTCCACCACCAGCACGGTGCGGTCGCGGAAGGACTGCACCGAAAGCTTGGCTTCGGGGAATGCTTCGCGGACGCGGGCGGGGTATTCGGCGGCATTTGTCATGCCTACATCGTAGGTTGGCCGGCGGGAAAGCGGGACTGCAAGCTCGCAACAAGTTCGGGATCGACCGCGGGCACCGTCACCCCCGGGGGGGGCTCGATCCAGCGGTCCACCACTGGCGCCAAAAGCTCATGGATGCGGAACATCAGGTCTTCCAGCGGTCCCCCGGTGGGTGCATGGTCAGGATCCAGCAGCAAGGCCGGGGCCACCGCCAAACCGAACACTCCCGTTCCCATGTGGTCTCGGTGCCACGCGATCGCGCTCGGGGCGTCCGAGAGAATGTGTCGTGCGTGGGGCACGAGGAGGATTTTGGCGCTCGCTTGCTGCAAGGCATCCTTGGTCCCCGCGCACAGTTCATCCAATCGCTTTCGTCCTGGACGCATCCAATTTCTTGGGTCGGGGACTGACAGGTCTTCCGACATGGAGCCGCTCCAAGCCAAAGTCGGACCAGCGGAAGCCGTGGCAAGGGCGAATCCTTCGCCGAAAACCGGGTTGCCTGGCAGCAGGGGAAGCGTGCTCATGCGGACAGCGTAGGCTCGACATGACCTTTGGCGCCGAGTACAATTCTTGATCACACCTCGCCCAGGTGGCGGAATTGGCAGACGCGCTAGCTTGAGGTGCTAGTGGGAGTAAAATCCCTTGGAGGTTCGAGTCCTCTTCTGGGCATTCTCGCCGGA
>NHCD02000013.1 GCA_002168105.2 Phycisphaera sp. TMED24 | reverse complement strand
TCTTCCTCCCAATCTTCTTCGTCTGCGTCCGTCAGCTCGTACTCGTCTTCGTCCTCTTCCTCATCTTCTTCCCAGTCTTCCTCTTCGGCGTCCTCAGGCTCAAGCACTGCCACGGTGGCCGTCGGCTTGGCTTTCTTTGACTTGCGTCCACCGGCTCGAGCCCCACCAGCCGTCGCCGGTTCGGGCTGCACCAGGTTGATCACCACCGTGATGGACTCTCGGCAGTACTGCAGGAGTTTGGCAAAGGGGAGTCGAGCCAAGATGGGAGAGAGCATGCGGTCGGCCGCACACCACAAACCGATGGTCAATCCCGTGCCGCAGATGATCGGGGTGCCCAGCCAGCCGAAGCGCGGGCCCAGTTCTCCCACAATCCACGCGCCCACGGCGCCGCCGTTCCCGTCCGGCAGAATCCCGAACCCACTCGCGAATTCAGCCCACAGTGCGGCCAAGGCCAAGGTGCTCATGACGACGCCACCGGCCCGAACCCAAAGGTGGTCGGTTTGGTGTCCTCTGATGGATTGGATCAACAGCATGATGGCGCCAATCACCGCCAACCACACGCCCGTGCCGAAGGTGCCGAACAGCCGAGCGGCCAACAGCGCCCCCAGGCTGCCCATGGCATTTTGGATGTTTTCACCCTCATTGGCAGGGGCCACGAATTCTGAAGGGGCATCGGCCGCGTCATAGGTCAGCAAGGCCAACGCACAGAAGATGGCTGCAAACAAGAGCCCAGGTCCGAACAGCGGCATCAGCGCGGTTTTGAGCTGGTTGAATCGATCGATAGTGAACAACGACTCGCCTTTTTTGGACGAGGACTTCTTTTTTCGTGGCATGACATCCATATCGGCCGAGCTGGCTGTTTTGGCCCTGAGATTGAGGCTTTGGCAAGAACTTTTTACCTTTGGGGTCCAGTCCGCACGGTCGTACGGGCTGGGGTAGGCTTCCGCTATGCCTGAGGCAGAATCACCCCCTCTTATGGATCTCCCAGAACGTTACCGGACTTTGCACGATCGAATTGAAGCTGCTGCGGCCAAAGACGGCCGCGCGGGCAGCGATGTCCGATTGGTGGCGGTGACCAAGTTTGCCACCGACGACCAAATCCGGGAACTGCTGGACCTGGGACACCGCGATTTGGGCGAAAACCGACTGCAAGTCATGGAGGCCCATGCCGAAACGGTGGCCGACTGGCAAGAGCGTCACGCTTTGATTGGTGCCGGCGAGGAAACTGTCCGCTGGCACTTCATTGGCGGTTTGCAACGCAACAAGATCAAGTCGGTGTGCCGATCGTGCCGGTTGATTCATTCGGTCGACAACCTCCGCTTGGCCGAGGAGATCGACAAGGCTTCGGCCAACTTGGGTCGTTCCGAGCCTATGGAAGTGTTGATTCAGGTCAACATTGCGGGCGAAAAGCAAAAGGGTGGGTGCCCTCCGGGGGCCGAGGGCCCATTGATTGAAGTCATCACCGACGAGTACCCCGATATTCGGATCCGGGGCCTGATGTGCATGGCGCCGCTTTCGGACAATCCAGAAGACGCTCGTCCTGTGTTTGAACAGGCCCGCGAAATGTTCGAAACCATCCGACGGCTGGGTACAGGTGGCCCATCTTTTGACATTCTGTCTATGGGTATGACCAACGACTTTGAAGTCGCCGTCGAATGTGGCTCCAACTTGATTCGTGTGGGCAGCGCGCTCTTTCCACCCCCAACCGACGCATGAGCCGCATCGACCAGATGTTCAGTGAGCGAGGCCCGACCGCTTCGTTCGAATTCTTTCCGCCCAAAGATGGGGAAGCTTGGGACGCGTTGTTCGCGGGGATNAGCGCGTTCGAGCAGTTGCAACCGTCTTTTGTCTCGGTGACCTATGGCGCGGGCGGAAGCACGCGGGCGCGTACCCACGACTTGGTGGTGCGGCTGCGAAGCGAGACGTCTTTGTTGCCCATGCCTCACTTGACCGGCCGTGGGCATACCAAGGCCGAAATTGAATCCATCTTGGAGCGTTTCGCTGAGAGCGGTGTCGACAATATTTTGGCCCTCCGTGGCGATCCCCCCAAAGATGGCGACCTCGGACCTGGTGATTTCCCCCATGCCATCGATTTGGTTCGATTCATTCAATCTTTTAACGAGTCGGGGGGCCATCCCAACGGGGGCTTTGCCATTGGCATTGCCGGATATCCCGAAGGGCACCACGAAACCCCCAACCTTCTGACCGAAATGGATCACTTCCGGGCCAAGGTGGATGCGGGGGCCGATTTTGCCATCTCGCAATTGTTCTTTGACAACCGACGGTTCTTGGATTGGCGGGACCGTTGCTCCATGGCGGGCATTCAGATTCCACTGGTGGCGGGGCTGATGCCAATCACCAGTGCCGGTGGTATGCGACGTATGGCGGAGTTGGCGGCCGGCACGTTGATCCCGGCCCGACTGCTTCGGGGCGTCTTGGACCGTGAAGCCGATCCAGAAATGGTGGAAGCCTTTGGGGTGCTCTGGGCCACCGAACAATCACGCGACTTGTTGGACCATGGTGTTGCCGGTTTGCATTACTACACCCTGAATCGTTCTCGAGCCGCTCGGCGGGTCTACGAGACCTTGGGCATCCGGGACAGCCGTTCTTTCCTCTCGGGTTCGTGAATGGCTTCGGCCCCGGTATGCTGCGTCTTATGTTCTCATCTGCTGCTGTTGCCGCCTTTCTTGCCCAAGCGGGTCCGCCGGAGGCGGTGGTCTCGGGCACGCCTTCGCCATTGCTCGCTTTTCTTCTGATGGCGATCCTTGGTGCGGCCGTGGTCTTGATCAACCTTTGGTCCAGCAAGCGGAGCCACCGGGAGTGAGCTCGCTCGGTCGATCGCTGTTGGCGGTCAACTTGGTGTTGCTGTCGGCGTTGTTCATCTTCCAATTGGAATCACCCGCCCGTGGTGGTGCCGTGGACCCACGACCTCGTGGTTCCTATTTGATGGTGACCAGCACCATGGAAGCCGGAAACTCCGAAGTTCTCTACTTGATCGATGACGCGAATCGCGAAATGGTTGCGTTGCGCTGGGATCAAGTCAGCCAAGCGTTTATCGGTTTGGGATACCGGGACATTGACCGAGACACCAAACAGTTGGCGCCCAAGGCTTCGGAGGTGGGGCGATGAAGCACGAGTGGCCTCTGTTGGCTTCGAGTTTGGTCTTGGTGGGCCTGTTGGTAGCGGGACCACTGTCCGCGGGGCCAACTCCCAGTTCTTTGGCCGCCGCCGCCTTGGCCGGTGACAGCGTTGTGCATGACGATTTCAGCGTCACGACGTACCGCCCCGGCACCTCCGCCGGTGAGACGTTCGTGGTGGTTTTGGACCACCGCACCGAAACCATTCATGCGTACCGGGTGCGTCCGGGTGCTCGTCCCGAGCTTGAGCGCTTGAGTGTGGATCGGTTGTCCGAGGTCTTTGCCCGAGCGGCTGGCGACCGTTGATTGTGCTTCGTTCGGAGTAGAGAGCGTTCGATTCAAGGGGTGTTGATGCAACCGCAGGATGAATGGCTGCTGACCGATGGACTTGGTGGATTCGCCATGGGTACTCGTGATGGCGTGCCGCGCCGCCGGTACCACGGTTTGTGCATCGCCAGTATGGCGCCACCCTTGCGGCGCCGAACCATTCTCCGTGCCGCGATGGCCGAAGTGGTGGAGCCTGGCGACAAAACACCACTGTGGCAAGCCACTTTTGCCCCGCATGGTGTCTTGTCGCCGCCAATGCATGTGCCCAACCACACGACACACGAACCAAACTGCGTTCGTACCGAGTGGACCTCAAGCACGGTTGAGTTGGTTCGCACCCTCACCATGAACCGAGGTACGCCTGGTGTGGTGCTGCGGTGGCGGGGCTTTGTTCCTCCGAATGCCATTCTTCGGGTGCATCTGCTCGCGCCACTGGTTGATTTCCATGCCTTTGATCGCGGACAGGAATCGCCCTCGATCGAAATGATCTCGAACGGTGTCTTGCTGCAGCGTGGTGAAGTCCGGGCTGGATTTGAAATCAGTGGTGGCTCCTTTGTTGCCGCCCCAGACCATTGGCATGGTTTGCGGTTCGCGGAGGAGCACACGCGTGGATACGACGCGGAAGAAACATGTTTCACGCCGGGTCATGTCGATGCCGTCGCTGACGATCAAGGTCGGGTCGACGTCACCATCAACGTGCGGCCCCGAGTGCCGCAGTACTCCGTGCCCCCGGTTACCGATTCTGACATTCCGTTGGCGCAGGCCGCCGCCGATTTTTTGGTGGCGCGCGGCCATCCGCAAGGACCGTCGGTGATCGCGGGATGGCCTTGGTTTGCCGATTGGGGTCGTGACACGTTGCTGTCGATTCCAGGTCTGTTGTTGGTCGATGGCCGAACGGATGAAGCCGAAGCCATGCTGGAGACTTGGGGTGCCACCATTTCGGATGGTCGGATTCCCAATCGATTCCTCGATGAAGACGAGGGGCGCGATCTTGGTTCAGCCGATGCCGCCCTGTGGTACTTGCATGTTGTTGGTCTCTGGCTCGAAGCAACGGACCAGCCCTTTGCCCACGGCCCCATTGCCACCGCTTGCCGATCGATCGTGGAAGCATGGCTTGATGGCGCCTCTCCAGGAACCCAAATCGACAGCGATGGGTTGGTGCTGGCTGAAGAACCTGGCCGCGCTCTCACTTGGATGGACGCCGTG
The DNA here is from genome assembly GCA_002168105.2 of Phycisphaera sp. TMED24. Classification (GTDB taxonomy): domain Bacteria; phylum Planctomycetota; class Phycisphaerae; order Phycisphaerales; family SM1A02; genus UBA8653. The sequence continues at coordinate 167,293 of NHCD02000013.1, read as the reverse complement.
GTCGATGGCATTCCCATTACCCCACGGATGGGCAAACCGGTTGAACTTTCGGCGTTGTGGTGCCACAGCCTGCGGGTGTTGGCCGAGCGCGCGGCGGATGATGCCGAAGGGGGGCGGTTGCGGCGCATCGCCGAGCGCACCGCCGCGTCTTTTGGTGCGTTCTACTGCGATCAGACCGGCGGATTGGTTGATCGAGTGCGGTCAACTGAAGAAGGGGGAGGCGTGGACCGTTCGATTCGGCCCAACATGGTCATCGCTGCTGCTTTGCGGGCCGCGCCTCTGGATCGAGCGCGTCGCCAGAGGATTGTTGACCTCTGTCGAACGCATTTGCTGACGCCGTACGGATTGCGAACCCTCGCCCCCTCCGACCCGGAGTACCAGGCGCGGTACGAAGGGACGATTCCCAATCGGGATCGGGCGTACCACCAAGGCACCGTCTGGCCATGGCTTCTTGGGTTCTTGGTTGAGGCACATCTGCGTTCGTCAGAACACGACCCGGCGTCGCGGACGACCGCTCGCACTTGGTTGCAGCCTCTTGCGGGTGAACTGGATTCGGCGGGATTGGGCCAGCTGTCCGAGGTGTATGACGGGGATCTGCCTCACCGTCCCAACGGGTGCCCGGCCCAAGCGTGGAGTGTGTCCGAGTGGCGTCGCGCGACAGCCATGGTCGAACGAGGCCCCAAGTGGTGGATGTCTTCTCAGGCCGCCGCGACCTTCGGTTGATCACACACCAAATACGTTTTCCAGCAGCCTGGTGATCCATGGTTTGCTGGAGGCCCTCCGGAGTTCACCTTCTGAATGCTGTGTGACCTCAAGGTCATGCAACTGGGTGGAATACACGGTGTTCAGTTGGCTGACATCTTCGGCACGGCATCGTCCCCGAACCACAATGGCGCTTCGTTCGCCGTCGACCTCGGTGACCGATCGGGCTTCGAGGATGAGGTTGCCGTTGGGAAGGACCTGCGCGACCTCCGCCATGACTCGTGCGGTAAAGGAATCTTCTCGCTCGAATTCACCTTCGGTTTCGTGTCGGTTTTGAATGGTCCCGGCGATGGTGGGCAGCCCTTGAGCTTGGGTGTAGTTCGGGCTGAGTTGTTCGTTGAGCAAAGCGCGGAAGTTGGGCCACTGGTTGATCCCGGCATTTAGATCGGCTCGTCGCTGCGTGGAGAGTTCCGCCGTGCGTTCGCTGCGACTGTTTTCACGGACCAAAACTTCAATCAGATCATGTTCGTGGAACATTCGTGGCTTGTGCTCACCTGGGGTATGGGCCACTTGCAGGTGACTGGTGTCCCAAGGATCCAAAGGAGCCGTTGTTTGCGACGGCTTTGGCTTGGCGGCATCAGGGCGCACTTGCACGCTGGGCAACGCTCCTGGAGTGATGGATGGGGCAGGTGGCACCCGGACCGAGGCCGGTCCCGCGCACGCGGTCAATGAAAGAAGACCAAGACACACCAGTCGGTTCATGACGAACCCTCCATCAGTTCCACCACGCCGTCCGAACGGACGGTCCCATGTCGTATCACTCCATCATCCAGCCGCACTTGGACTTTTTCGCCCGCTTTGGCCGACCCCATCACCCGACCGCTCGTTCGGGCCAGGAACCCTCCCAAGCGCCGTTCAACCGAGACTTGGTTGCCACGCTTGATCAAATCGGGTGCCGTTGCACGGCCGGATTGGGATCGCGGATTGAATTGCCAGCTGGCGTGCCATTGACCTTCCTCGTCGGCAATCTCCAATGTGAAGGCATGGTCTGTTTCACCAAGCCTCGCGCGTACGGTTCGGACCGTCGGGTGGGTTCGGAGGGTCCAGTCGCCTTCTTCGAGCTCGGTTCCATCGAGACTGCGTACTCGCAGTTGATCCGGGTTCAATCGCAATCGCTGGGCAATAATCGCGCGGAGCGATTGGGGACCAGGGTTGGGTGCGGCGGTTGGCGCTGGTTCTTCGATCGATGGAAGGCTGGTGCGTTCGATGGCCGTCACGCTTCCTCGGAATTCCCATCGGAAGACCGGTGCGGCACAGTGGTCGAGCAAATCGATCACGAAGGCGAGATCGACGGGATCGTCGGGCTGCTGCTGGGGGATCTCGAGCGCGTGATAGCGACAGGCCTCGCCTTCGAGTTTGGCCAGTTCGCCCAGCGTGAGAGGGGCGTCTCCCTCCAGCCACACCTCGTGCTGCAAGGTGACGCGGCTCGAAGCCAAAGCCGTCATCAGGACGAAGGCATCAACCACGGCGAAGGTTTGCCACTTCGCGGAGGAGTTCGTCGGCCGCTTGGATGGATTGACTGTTCATCTCGAACAACCGTTGGGTTCGGATCAAATCGATGAGTTCTTTGGTGGGGTCCACGTTGGAAGCTTCCAAGAAGCCCTGAAGAATGTTCCCGGCACCGTTTTCAGTCGGCGTGGTGTTGATGGCTTGACCACTGGCGGTGGTTTCCACGAACAGATTTTCGCCCACGGGCTGCAGGCCAGAGGTGTTGGGGAACATGGTCAGTTCCAACTGTCCCGCCTCTTGGGTTTGTCCGTTCTGAATAAACGACACGATGCCATCGGCGGTCACGGTGATGTTCTCTTCGGGTACATCCTCAGGAATCGTGATGGCCGGCACCAAGCGGCGACCATTGGAGTTGGCCACGACCAATTCTCGGTTGGCATTCAAAGCGAAATTGCCTGCCCTGGTGTAGGCGAGTCCGTTCACGCCAAGTCCATCTTCGACTTGGACGGCGAAGAAACCGCTGCCTTGGATGGTGAAGTCAAGGGTGCGCCCGGTGGGTTCCATCCCACCTTGCCGGAAGTCAAGTTGCGTGCCGGACACTTTGGTGCCCAGGCCCACAAAGACGCCGGTGGGTCGAATGTCGCCATTCACGTTCTGCGTTCCCGGCTGCTCACGTTCTTGGTACATCAAGTCCTCGAACATCACGCGACTGCCTTTGAACCCTTGGGTTCCGGCGTTGGCGATGTTGTTGGCAATGACTTCGAGCTTGGTGTCCAGGGCGGACAATCCAGAAGAAGCGCTGTGCAGGGAAAGAATGGCCATCAGTCAGACTCCAGAAAATCAAACAGGTCGAGCCAGCGTGTTCCACGCCAGATCAAGGGTTGTGTCGTGCATGCGCAACAGTTCCAAGTTGGCTTGGGCCGCGCGGTTGGTTTCGATCAGGTCGGTCATCGCCCGAATGGGGTTCACGCTGGAACCTTCGAGCATGCCTTGGTGGATGTGACTGGTGGCGGCCGAAGCCTGTCCTTGCACCAGCCGTACCAAGCCGCCGCCGATTTTTTGCAGACCTTCTGCGGGCAGCAGGTCCACACCAAGTTTGGCAACAGGCAGACCATTTTCCAAGATGGTGCCATCCGCTTGAATGACCGGGATGGCGTTGGGGTCCATCGTGATCATGGCGCCACCATCATCCAGCATGGGTTGCCCGCTGGCGGCGTGGACCAAGCGTCCTTCGGCATCAACCAACAACCGGCCATCCCGGGTGTATTCCGTCGATCCGGTCTCGCCTTCGACGCGGAGCCAGCCATTGCCTTCAAGGGCAATGTGGAAGGGGTCTTCGGTGCGTTCCATGGGGCCGGGGCGAACATCAACCCGGTTGGGGGCTGTGAAGAGTCCACCACCGAGCCGAGCCAGGAGGGCGTTGGGGCCAAGATCAGGCGCATCGGCGGCCGCGCTGGGGGCCGGTCGCTGCATGGCCAAGGCAAAATCCGCCTGGAAGCCAGGGGTCTCGGCGTTGGCCAGATTGTTGGAGAGGGTGTCCAACCGGTGCAATGCGGCGAGGGTGCCCGAAGCCGAGACTGACATGCCGTAATTCATTGCGAGCGCCTCCTGCGTCCAGTTGGCCGCGGTCCTCCATGACCCACGGCGTAGAGAGAACTGTGCAAACCCCATGCCGGTGGCTTTCTGCGCAATATGTGCGCATTGCAATGGCCCTGCATCACAAAGATTGAAGGAAATTGCGTTCTGCCGCGAAGTTGGGGGGCGTCCGTGTCGATTTGAAGTTGATGGCTTTGGGCATGTCAGCGCGGACTCCGGTCGATGCCTTCCTGCACTGGATGCAGGTGGAGGCCGGCGCTTCTCCACGGACCCTTGAGGCCTACCAACGTGATCTGCGGGGGTTGACAGGATTCCTCAAGCGGCGGGGAATCCAAGACCCCAACGCTGCTTCTCCAGAAGACATCGAGGCGTGGGCCCGATGGCTGGCCAAGCGCGGACTTGCCGCAACGACCCGCCGCCGACACATGGCGGCCGCGCGATCCTTTTACAAGCATCAGCGGGCGGAAGGACGTTTGTCGAACGATCCCCTGCGCAGGCTCGATCCGCCGAAGCGCCCGCAACGCTTGCCACGGGTGGCGACCGCCAAGGAGGTGGCCGCGATGTTGCGGGCGGCGGCCGAGGGCAGCATGCCGGTTCGAGACGTGGCCTTGTTGGAAGTGTTGTACGGCACGGGCATTCGGGCCAGTGAAGCTGCTGGATTACGCTTGCGCGACCAAATCCCAGCCCAACGGGCGCTGCGGGTGATGGGGAAGGGGCGAAAAGAACGCATTGTGTTGTTGGGTCAGCCTGCAGTTCGGGCTTTGGATGCTTGGCTTCAAGAACGTGCGATCCGCGTCTCGGGCAAGGATGAAGGACGTTTGTTCTTGTCGCGGACGGGTCGACCCATGGACCGCAAAGCGCTGTGGAAGCGTCTGAGAATCCTGGCCGACGCGGCGGGGGTTCGCACCATGCATCCCCACCGGTTGCGTCATGCGTTTGCCACCGACCTGCTTCGTGGGGGGGCGGATCTGCGGGTGATTCAAGAGCTCTTGGGGCACGCTCGGCTCGAGACGACTCGGATCTACACCCACTTGGCGTCCTCAAAATTGGCCGAAACGATCGCTCAGCACCACCCCAGGGCCTAACACCCAAAAGAACCGAACCCACTCGTTCTTTGGCGGCATACCATGGATTCCTATGCGCGCGTCCTTTGTTCTTGCTTTGTTGTGTTGCTCCTTCGCCTTGGCCGATCGTCTGGTTCCAGAATTGGACCCGGGTCGCTTTGGGATGTTGGAGCGTGAATTGCAACTCAACCGAGACCAAACTGGCATGTTGCGTGCCGCACGTTTGGCCTATGTCTCTGAGCTTGATTTGATTCGAGATGAGCGGGCCGCAGCACTGTCGGCAGCGGGACAAGATCGCATCGAAGCAGCCCTTCGGGGTGAGTTGATTCTGGATCGAACCGAACGACGATTGCTCCAAGCGGCAGTTCGCCAAGCGGAAGCCCCATTCCGACGGCGGGCGGCCCAAGAACTGGACACCCTGATTTTGACCGCCGCCATCACGTTGCCTGAAGATGGGAAAGAGGCCGCCGAAGAAGCGTTTCGGGCCCTTCGCCGCGAAGCCTGGCTGCAGACATGGGGGCTGGGCACCAAAGGTCGAGCCGGGGGCGGCGAAGGCGTGGACCTGCTGCGTCTTTTGGACGATGCGCTTCGACCCGGTGGCGCTTTGGCCGGTGGATTGCGTGAGGACTGGGCCCCTTTTCTTTCTGACTGGTCCGCCGAGATCGACCAATATCTAAACGGGCCGGCTCTTGATTTGGCCGACGCCTTTGATCGTCACGCCATCGCCAAATTGCAAGCCGTTGGCATTGCCGAAGCCGAGGCCTCCCTGGCCAGCCAGTTGGCCACGTTGGAAGGCATTCATCGTCGGCACGCCGAAGCGTTGGCCCAGATCATCGAAGCTTCGGTGGACCAAGCCGCTGGTTTCCGTTGGATGCAGTCGGTGTACGACGCGACGTGGCCTTGGATGGGCATCGGCACGGTGCGGCGTGAAGCGCTGTGGATTGCCAGCACCATCCAAGACCAAGCGGTGGTTGATTCGGCCCTGAGTTCGCTGGCGCTGTCTGAAAAAGCGTTGCAGCCGCTGGTTCAATCGGTGGTTGATGAGGCACGTTCCCGCCGGGATTCTGAGGGCCAAGTGTTGAACCCGCTCTTGCCTCCAGTGAATGGCATCCCGAGCCCCGCTCGTATCGCGTTGCTGTCCAAAACCGGCGCGATTGGAGAGGTGGCGAACGAAACCAGCCACAGTCTTCGCATGCTGCTCACCAAAAATCAGCGATTGCAGATGGAATCTGATCTTCTGGTGGGCGATCGCCGCCGCCGTTGACCAAATTTCGCTGTCGGGTGGATACCATTTTTGCCCCTGCCTTTTGGGGACCGGAGCCCGACCATGCATTCTGAATTTGAAATCGAAGCCATCCATGCCCGTCAAATCCTCGACAGCCGGGGGAACCCAACTCTCGAATGCGAAGTACAACTGGCCGGTGGTGCGGTCGGCGATGCTGCGGTGCCCAGTGGCGCCAGCACCGGCGAGCACGAAGCCGTGGAGCTTCGTGATGGGAACCCCGATTACTACCTCGGCAAGAGTGTCGAGCAAGCCGTTGACAATGTGAACACCACCATTGCCGGTGAGTTGCTGGGCCTTGATGCTCGGGAGCAAGGCATGGTGGACATGCTCATGCTTGAAGCAGACGGAACTCCGAACAAATCAAACTTCGGTGCGAACGCCACACTTGCGGTTTCGTTGGCCACGGCCCAAGCGGCCGCGATGCAGCACGGCATGCCTCTGTGGCGCTACGTTGGTGGCGCTCGGTCCAATGTGCTCCCCGTGCCAATGTTCAATATTCTGAATGGTGGCAAGCACGCGGACAACACCGTGGACTTCCAAGAGTTCATGGTGCAACCGTGGGGCTTCGACACGTTCGAAGAAGGCCTTCGCTGCGGCGTCGAGATTTACCATCACCTCAAGAAGGTCTTGAAAGAGGCCGGGCTTTCCACCGCCGTGGGCGATGAGGGTGGCTTTGCCCCCAACTTGGCCAAAGCCGAAGACGCTCTGGAACTGATCGCCAAGGCCACCGAAAGCGCTGGGTACAGCTTGGGCGAGCAAGTGTTTATCGCTTTGGACCCAGCCACCAGTGAAATGGTGGGCGAAGCCAAGAAGCAAGGCAAAGAAGGCTACTGCTTCTTCAAGAGTGACCCGTCACGGGTGGCGTCCACCGACGAGATGATCGATCTCTGGGCTGGGTGGTGTGAGCGTTGGCCCATCCGATCCATTGAAGATGGTCTCGATGAAAACGACTGGGAAGGCTGGCGGAAGCTCACCGAACGTCTCGGTGACCAGGTTCAGTTGGTTGGCGATGACCTGTTCGTGACCAATCCCAACTTCCTTGGCCGCGGTATTGAAGAAGGTTGTGCCAACGCCATCTTGGTGAAGGTCAACCAAATTGGAACCCTGACCGAAACTTTGCAAGCGGTCGCCATGGGCGCTCGACATGGTTACGCCGCGGTCCTGTCTCACCGTTCCGGTGAAACCGAAGATTCAGTGATCGCAGATCTGGCGGTCGCCACGAATTGCGGGCAAATCAAGACTGGTGCGCCGTGTCGTTCCGATCGGACCGCGAAATACAACCAGCTGCTTCGCATCGCCGAGCAGCTTGGTGACGACGCGGAATACGGAAGCGTCACCTGGACCCGTTGATCGCAACTTGACCAACAAAAAAAGCGGGGCCCATAGGGCCCCGCTTTTTTTGGTTGTTGGTTTGTTACTCGGCTTTGACGGCTTCAAGGCTGACGATGATCTTGGTCGCATCGCCCAATGATCCGTTTTCAACCCCGTATTTCATGCCGAAATCAGATCGTTTGACGGTGAATGCGGTCTCGAATCCAACCCGATCGCCTCGGCCAACATTGGCTCGTCCCACGAAATCCATGTCGACTTCGACGGCCTTGGTGACACCGTGCATGGTCATTTCACCCATCACTTTCCAGTCGTCGCCCATCTTTTTCGCGCTGGTGCTTTTGAAAGTCATGGTCGGGAACTGTTTGGCGTCGAAGAAGTCGGCATTCTTGAGGTGTCGATCGAGGGATTCGTTGCCTGAATCCACACTTTCGATCTTGATNTTGACATCAAAGGACGGGCCATCTTCGGCATTCCAGACAATGGTGCCTTCGAGTTCGTTGAAGCGGCCATAAAAGTTCCCCGCCCCCAAATGTTGCACTCGGAAGATCGCGGTGGAATGGACGCTGTCAATGTTGAAAGTCTCGTTGGCGGCGGTGCTCGACTTGGACGCCAAGGCCAGAGGGGCAAGCGCCAGAAGCAGCAGAGTGGTGATTGCACGAATCGACATGGTTTGAATCCTTGTGGTGGACTGGTCTAGAACAGAACTGAACGAAACCATCCTAGACCCGCCAAGGACACTCAGAAGGCAAGCTGTCGATCTTGGACCAGCCGATGCAGCAACTCAGCTCCCGGAATGACTCGTTGGTGAGCAAAGGCCCGGTGCAGCGCCGCGAGGGCGATCCCATCCTCTTGAGCCACGGTCGCCAACATCCCAACCACGATCCACCGTTCGGGGACGTCGACCCGGTTGGCGTCTCGGCTTGCATCGCGCAACAGCCCTTTCAATTGATCTCTGAGGGTCACTGGTTTCCAATTCATGCACACCCAAGGATCATCCTCCAGAACTCTCAGCAATTCGGCCTGCATGCCTGAGGTGTTTCCTCGCAATCCCTCGCAGAGGGCAAGGCCAAGCCGACTGTCGGCGTCAAAGGGGTCATCTGCGAGCCGCTTCAGGAAATCACGCCGAGCACGCCCGAGATCTCCATCGTTCAGCGCATCCCAGCACTGTTGGGAAGACGGCGGCGGAGGCGGTGGAAGCGTGACGTAGTGCACACTGGGCGGACACCAATTCCATGTGGGCGTCCACCATTCCACACAGTTGGGGCGGTCCCACCAAGGTCGCCATCCCAAGGTGTGGCATCCTGGACGACTCCAGCACAAAAAGCCCCAGCCAAATGAATGACAGGTGGAGGCGTGGTGNTGCCAGTGCCAGCCGCCACCAAACCACCAATGGTGGTGATCCATTGGGGTCCAGCAGTGGAATCCAGAACCCAAGTGAATGTTGATGTTGATGACGGGGCTGGGTTCGGGCTCCCACCAGCAGACCGTGGTGGCGTTGTCGCTTGCGGACTGAGACGCAGGATTGTTCTTGATGGGGGCGCTGTTGAGGAACCATGGGCCATGGTTGGTCTTGCTGGGTGGTGGTGGCGCGAGGTCGGCGTCGGACTTTTGGCTGGGCCTGACACTGGTTGTGTTCCATTCAGAAACCCGTGACGGACCTTGGATGGCCTGATTGCCTTTGTCTCTGATCGGAGAAGTCAGATCGGCGTGTGGTCGGTGCCCGGTCTTGAAAGGGATTGGTTGTGGCTTCAATTTGGCTGGACGCTGTCCACTGGTTTTGGGGTTTGATTTTTGTCTGAAGGCATCTTCTTGTGCCTTGCGTCTGGTGGCTTTTTGCTGAGATTTCCGTCGTGCGTCTTCTTGGACTTTGCGTCGTGCTTCTTCTTGCTGGGCTTTTCGGCGTGCGTCTTCTTGGGCTTTGCGTCGTGCGGCTTCTTGCTGGGCTTTTCGGCGTGCGTCTTCTTGGGCTTTGCGTCGTGCGGCTTCCTGCTGGGCTTTTCGGCGTGCGTCTTCCTGGGCTTTGCGTCGTGCGGCTTCCTGCTGGGCTTTTCGGCGTGCGTCTTCTTGGNCTTTGCGTCGTGCGGCTTCTTGCTGGGCTTTTCGGCGTGCGTCTTCTTGGACTTTGCGTCGTGCGGCTTCTTGCTGGGCTTTTCGTCGTGCCGCCTCCAAGGCTCTCCGACGGGCCTCATCGTTGGCTTTTTGTTTGTCTTTGGCAGCGCGGCTGGCACCACCCTGCACCATGAGCTCGGATGGGGTGTGCGCCATGGTGTCGATGGGCCACGCCAGTGGGAGCAGCAGGAGACCGAAAGTGACAGCAAGAGGGTATTGGCGCATGGAAATGCTCCTTTTCACCCTCCTGGGACGGCTCATGCGGGGTTCGTATTCCAAAAAAAGAAGGATTTACACTCTGGCCCATGCGAGCGGTATTGATTGAGCGTCAGGGCGAACCAGTTCACGAATCTGTCCAATTGGCATTGGAGCACCCCGATCCTTCGCCCAAGCCCGGTGAAGTGGTGGTTCGAACCGAAGCCGCCGCCCTGAATCATTTGGATCTTTGGGTTGGCCGTGGTTTGCCAGGCCTTCCTGATGAATGGCCCAAAATTTCCGGCTCAGATGGATGTGGCATTGTGGAGCGGTTGGGCGCCGGTGTCGATTCGGCATGGCTGGGCCGACGTGTTTTGTTGAACGCTGCCACGTTTCATTCGGCCACGCCGCACCCTGATGTTGCTCCCGCTCCAGAAGACATCTCCATGATTGGTGAACACGGGCCGGGGACCATGGCAGAGTTTTTTGTGGCCCCGGTCGACCAGTTGCTTGATGTTGGGGATCACGATCCCGTGGAGGCTGCGGCTTGTGCACTGTCGTACCTCACCGCTTGGCGAATGCTTCGGAAAGCCGAGCTCCGTGGTGGTGATCATGTTTTGATCACCGGCATCGGAGGGGGGGTGGCGTTGGCCGCATTGGATTTGGTCCGTCATTTTGGCGCCCATGCCATCGTGACCAGTCGTTCGGCGAAAAAGTTGGACCGGGCCGCTTCTCTGGGGGCGGCTGAAGGGATTTTGGACACTGGCGACGATTGGTCACGCGCTGTTCGGGCTTGGACAAAAAAGCGTGGGGTGGATGTGGCCATTGACAGTGTGGGCAAGGCTGTGCATCTCTCGTGCGTCAAAAGTTTGCGTCGCGGCGGCACGTTGGTGTTGTGTGGGTGCACCAGTGGCCCTGATGCCACCACCGACTTGGCCAGAGTGTTCTGGAACCAACTCAATATTCTCGGATCCACGATGGGGGACATGGCGGAATTTCGTGAAGTGGTGGCGCTGATGCGATCTGGTGCATTGCACCCGGTCCTTGACACCGTGGTGCCGCCTGATGCCGCCTCAGAGGCCTATGCCCGGCTTGAATCTGGTGATCAGTTTGGAAAAGTGGTGGTGGATTGGCGCGGATGAATCTTTCGCAGCGAAGCATGTTCGACCGGTATACTTGTGCCATGGAACCCTCAAAGCCGGCCCAATCGACTCCGGCCCCCAAACTTGCCCCACCTCGGCTTGACCGACTCCCGGGTTGGAAGGTTCTGCTCCACAACGATCAAAGCAATGAGTTTGGTCATGTGATTCGAACGGTTTCCCGAGTGTGCCTGCTGGGGGCCCAAGAAGCTTTTGACCGAACCCGTGAAGCCCACGAATACGGCCTTTCTCTGCTGACGGTGACCCACCGAGAGCATGCTGAGTTGCTTCGAGAACAACTGGCTGAGTTCGGCCTTGAAGTGACCATCGAGCCGGAAAGTTAAGCGGGCACTTTCGCCCCCCTTCTTTGCCATGCGCCCTGTCGTCGCCATTGTTGGCCGTCCCAACGTCGGGAAGTCAAGCTTGCTCAACAAGTTTGTCGGCCGCCGAGTTTCTATCGTTGATCCCACTCCCGGTGTTACCCGCGACCGAGTGGTCACGCTGCTCACCCTCGACGCGCCAACCGAGACTCGAAAAGGCACGCCAGAGATCGTCGTGGAGTGCATGGATACTGGCGGGTTCGGGGTGTACACCGCCGAAGGTGGCCGGTTTGATGACGTGGGCAAAGACCTTGCCGAACTGACCCCAGACATTGAGGCTCAAATCGCTCGTGCTCGTCAAGAGAGCGACGTCATCTTGTTTGTCGTGGATTCCCAGACCGGTCTGACAGCGCTCGACCGGACAGTTGCTCGGCTGATCCGACAAGAAGGGGTCGCCAACCGGGTGATCGTGGTGGCCAACAAGGTCGATGGCCCAAACTGGGAAGCCCCTGGCCTTGAAGCATCGGCGCTGGGTCTTGGTGAACCCACATTGTGTTCAACCACCAACGGGCACGGCATGCGCAAACTCCGGGAGCGGATGTGGTTTCTGCTCAACGAGGCGGGTCACCCACAGCCTGAGGTCGAAGCGTCCTCTGATGTGCGGTTCGCCATTGTGGGCAAAAGAAATGCTGGCAAAAGCAGCCTGCTGAATGCTCTTTGCGGCGAAGAGCGTGCGATCGTCAGTGACATTGCTGGCACCACTCGAGACGCGGTGGATGTTCGTATTGAGTACGAGGGCCGGGGGTTGGTTGCAGTTGACACCGCCGGACTTCGCAAAAGAAAGAGCTTTGCCGATGACATCGAGCACTATGCGTACTTTCGAATGCTCGACGCAATTCGGAGAGCAGATGTCGCCCTCTTGGTGATTGATGCCACCGAGCGCGTTTCTTCGGTGGATCGAAAGCTGGCCGCCGAGTTGGCTCGGCAGGCNAAACCCACTCTTTTGGTGGTCAACAAAACCGATCTGGTGGATCCCGCTGAAGCGGGGGCAGAGAAGTTTGCGGAATATCTGGCCAAAGAATTGAAGGCATTCAATTTTGCCCCAATCGTTTTTGCCGCCGCGGCCAAGAGTGAAGGTGTGGGGGAACTCTCACAGTTGGTTCTTGACCTCTACGACCAAGCTCGTGAGCGCATGGCCACCGGCCCCTTGAATGCCGCGTTTGGAGCCATCCTCAAAGAGCGTGGTCCATCCTCGGCCCTGGGCACGCGGGCCAAGATTTATTTTGTCTCGCAAACTTCTGTGGCCCCTCCGACCATCGTCTGCAAAGTCAACAAGCCCGAACTGTTTGAGGGCGGCTATCGCCGCTATCTCGAAAACAGGCTGCGTGAACTGGTGCCATTTCCCGAAGTGCCATTTGTGGTGGATTTTGTGACCCGATCGCGTAAAAGTGTGCACGAACTCCGAACTTCTGGTCTCCGCGCCGAACACGACGCCGCCAAGAAGCTGGACGAGTTCTTGTCGGAAGATCTCGACTTGGAAGACACACTGCCACCTGTTGCGGACCAACACCAAGAGCAGGATCAGAAGCAGGGGGATGACTCTTGAAAATTATGCCGCTGCCCCAGTTCGAAGCCGACGCTGACCCAGAGCGCCGTTCCGAGCTGACCGTCGCGGAACAAGCCGCTCGTCTGCAAAAGCCTTCAACCATCGTCGTGAAGTACGGGGATCTTGGCTGGGTTGGGGAGTACGCTTGGGAAGGCGATGCTTCTCCAGGGTGCGGCTCAAAAATTTTGTGCAAGACGCACCGCGGCACCGAGATCGGCGAGATGCTGACGACCACTTGTGAAAACTCCGGCTGCGGCAAGAGTGTTTCTCGCCAAGAGATGCTGGATTTCATCGAGAATTCTGGGGGGAAGGATTACCCCTTTCAGACGTGGGGCCGAGCGATCCGAGTGGCCACGGTTGAGGAGTTGCAAAAGCACGATGCGCTNCGTGAACAGCGGCGATCCTTGTTGGAGCAATTTTCCCGACTGGTGGAACANCACCAGTTGGAGTTGCGTCCAGTCGATGCTGAACCCATCCTTGGTGGTGACCTCATCACGTTCTATTACACAAGCGAAGACTTCGTTGACTTCCGCGCGCTCCTTCCCGATCTCCGAGAAGCCGTTGGCACCAAGATTGAGATGCGGCAAATTGGTGCTCGTGATGAGGCACGCATTAAGGCGGACTATGAGAAGTGCGGTCAGTACTGCTGCTGCAAGAATTTCCTGAAAGTCTTGAAGCCGGTTTCGATGGGCAACGCCAAGTTGCAAAAGCACACTCTTGATCCAATGAAGATCTCCGGTCGTTGTGGGCGATTGATGTGCTGCCTGCGGTACGAGCAAGAGACCTACAAAGACCTCAAGGCCAAATTGCCCGCACGGCGAAGTCGTGTGGGTACTCCAGAAGGCCCAGGCACCGTGATTGAAGGCAAAATCTTGGTTCAATTGGTGTTGGTGAAATTGGAAGCCGACGGTCGCGAGATCGCAGTTCCGATTGAGGATCTGTGCGATCCTGATGCAGCACCACGCCCTGCGGACCCTCTCCGAGGTTTGGATCCCGAGATTATTCGTGCCCCTGATGAAGGCGACTCTCCCCCTGCCCGCCGCCGGCGTCGCCGGAAGCCCAAGGCTACGCCCCAAGTTGGTTCTGAATCCCCGAAAGCTTCGCCGGACTCAGCGGGTCCCACGGCCGAGTCATCGACCGCGGGTAAGAAAAAGCGCCGCCGCCGCCGCCGCCGTAAGCCCAATGGGGGCAGTGCTGGATCGGAAGGGACGCCCCGCGCTGAAGACTAGGTCGGTCGTTCACGGAACCCCGCCCCGCGTCCCGATAAAGGTCCCATGACCGATGGGCCCANCAGCTACCGAGATCGCATTCCTGGACACGTTGCCGACGATGCCGTGGTTCGGCTCATCCTGGCCGGTTCGTTGTCCAGATTCCCTGCTCAAGACCATCCTGATGTTGTCGCTGATGCGGGTGATGCTGGTTCTGTTGTATTGCAAGGGTCTGCAGGCTCAGTTCGCCGCGCGGCAGCGGCCTTTCGCCGCCAGGGCGCCACGCCGGTGAACACGCCCATCGCCGATCCGGACCGAAACACGTTTCCCTATTCCTTCCAGTCCATGATTGTTGCCTTTGTGATCGCCATGGCGGCGCGTTCCTTTGTGGCCGAAGGCTTCGTGATCCCAACCGGATCGATGGCCCCCACTTTGCGTGGCCAGCATGTGTTGATGCGAGGCCCCCAGACGGGTGGGGAATTTGCCGTTGGGCTTCAGCTCGGGGCGCCGGCTTCAATCAATGACGCGATTTTGAACAATGCACCAGATCGACTGCTGGGGCCACGGTTTCCTGGAACCGCAAAATCTGAAGCTTGGTCTGCGAAACCTCGTCAAGGTGACCGCATCCTGACCCACAAGACCCTGTATCACTTCCGTGATCCGCGCCGCTGGGAAGTGGTGGTGTTTCGGAACCCGGCCAATCCGTTCGGCCGCGCCCCGACCTACATCAAACGGTTGTGCGGGTTGCCCAATGAGCGCCTTTGGATTGTCGACGGTGATTTGTTTACGGCTCCCTTGGCATCCGATGAATCTCTGGATTGGGACGCTTTTCAGATTCAGCGCAAGCCAGATTGGGTGCAGCGCGCGTTGTGGGTGCCGGTTTACGAGCAGCGCCACGACCAAGGTGGAATGTCCACCCCAGATGGTTTCGGTGCGTTTGTTCCGAATGATGACGATTGGTCCCTCGAAGGCCCTGTTTGGACCTTCCGTGGGGATCAGCCCACACAGTTGGAATGGAACCGCCGCGCTCGCGAATTCACCAATTGGAACGCGTACAACGTTGGTTACGGCAACACCCCTGATGGCCGTGGACGGATCTTGAAGGGATACACCTATCCTTCACCCGAACCCATCGCAGACATTGCTTTTGAAGCAAACTGGACTCCCTCCAGTGAAACCGGATCATTGCGTTGGATCTTGGAAGCCAACCAGCATCGGTTCGAGGTGGAGCGGGTGGCTGATGTCGTTCGAGTTCGCATGAGAGATGATGTGTGGTCAGAAGTTGGGCCCGATGCGGGTTGGACGGAGTGGCAGACGGCAACTGTGGATCCTGTGACTGCTGATGTGCCCAATCGCATGACGGTTTGGCATGCCGACCAGCGTCTGAGTGTTTGGCACCACGGTGAACCCATTCTTGAACTTTCTTACGACTGGTCCGCTCGGGAGCGTTTGGGATACTCGCGGAAGCGTTTGATTACCAGCGATGAACTCGACGCCCTTCGACAGGGTGAAATGCCAAGCACCGGAGATCCTGTGGAGGCGCCGGTGGCAAAAAGCGCGGTGTTGAAGTTGGAATTCACGGGTGGTCCTTGCGTACTCGAGGATGTGCAAGTGGCACGCGATTTGTACCACCGTGCCCAACAGAACAATGATCGCACCGACAGCAACCCAGCTCGGCCAGACATTTTGGATCGGTGCCGTCCCACAGGGTGGGGATTTGGGACCCATCCATCCAATTTGGCTGAACTGGGGCCGGACCAATTTCTCATGATGGGCGACAACAGCGGTGCATCCCACGATGGTCGGTTCTTGGGCGCCCCGTCTCCATTTGTGGCCACCATGGTTGATGAATCGCCGTATGTCGTGCACCGAGATCTGTTGGTGGGTCGTGCTTGGTGTGTCTACTTTCCGTGGCTGTTGCCCCTTGGTGGAAGTGGTCCCGCCGTGGTCCCAAATATTGGAGAACTCCGTCTGATTCGATGACGAGGACCAGCACATACCGCCTGGGAGTCAAAATTCTGGATTTTCTTGAATCCGCGCAAATCACCACGGGTAGGGCACTTCCCAAGATCTTGGCTCGTCTAGACGGGTCGGCACGACTTGCAGTGCACGCGTGGCAAATTATCGTTGCCCCTTCAGGGTGAGTGGAGAACTGATGAACAAAACGGACATCATTGAACTTGTGGCTGGCGAAATGGACTGCTCGAAAGTCCAAGCGGGGAAGGCTGTGGAAGCAGTCATCAAATCGCTTCGTGACGGCATTCTTGATGACGGTGGCGTGACCATTACCGGTTTCGGCGCCTTCAATATCAAGAAGCGAAAGCCCCGCACGGTACGGAACCCTTCAACGGGCGACCCCATGACGATCCCCGCCCAGACGGTGGTGGATTTCCGAACGGCCCCGGCCTTTCGGGAGATGCTTGAAGGGCCCGTGGCCAGCGCTCACATCGAAGTGAAGCCCACTGCGGCAACGGTGCAAACCGAGTCCAAGCCCGCCTGAATCAATCTCCCGGAATCAGGTTCACGATTCGTCCGGGGACCAAGATCAATTTTCGAATGGTGCGACCTTCCAAGGCCGCCAGAATTTTTTCGTCGGCCAAGACCAATTCTTTGACTGTCGCTTCGTCGGCATCGGCCGGCATGGCGACCTTGCCCTTCATTTTGCCCGCGACTTGAACGGGCAGTTCGATGGTGTCGTCCACCAGCATGCTCTCATCGTAGGTCGGCCAGGTGGCATGAATGATGCAGCCTGGTGTACCGCAGCGCTCTCGCAGTTCTTCTGCGATGTGCGGTGCAAAGGGACCCAGAAGTCGAGCGAATTGATCGGCCTGACTTGCGGTGAGAGCAGATTGCTCACCCGATGTTTTTCCGGCGAAGTTCACGAACTCAATGAGGGCAGCAATGGCCGTGTTGTTGGCCAGCCGCTCAATGTCATCGCCCACTTTGGCAATGGTGCGATGCAATTGTTGCTCAATGGCATCATGCTTTTCAGATCGAAGTTTGGCCTCACCGGTGGTTTCATCGATCAGCAGTCGCCAAGCTCGTTGCAGGAACCGATAGACGCCGACAATGTCGCGGGTGTTCCATGGTTTGGACGCGTCCAACGGCCCCATGTACATCTCGTACAAACGGAAGGTGTCGGCTCCGAATTCTGCAATCACATCATCGGGGTTCACCACATTCCGCAGGCTCTTGCTCATCTTGGCCACAATGCGGCGGACGGGCTCTCCGGTGTCTTTGGCAACGAAGTTTTCGTCGGAAGTTTCATCCACTTCGTCGGTGGGCACCAGTTGACCGTTGTCACGTTGGAAAGCAAAAGCCGTCAGCAGCCCTTGGTGGAACAGTTTTTGAAACGGTTCACTGGTGGGAAGATGCCCAAGATCGAACAGCATCTTGTGCCAGAAGCGGGCGTACAGCAGGTGCAGGGTCGCGTGCTCGGCGCCGCCGACATACAGGTCAACGCCTCCGTTGAGCCAGAAGGCTTTGGCCTCTTCAGAAATAAAGGCTTGGTCGTTGTTGGGGTCGCAGTAGCGAATCCAATACCAGCACGAACCCGCCCAGCCGGGCATGGTGTTGGTTTCTCGGGTGACTGGGGTTTCTGGCGGCAAGCGATTCGGGGACACACCGGCCGCACCCGCGGTGGTGTGCATCCAATCGGTTGCTTTGGCCAAAAGCGGTTGCGGTTCATCCGAGACTACTGGTTCATAGTCGGCCAGGTCCGGAAGCTCGACGGGCAGTCCTGCATCTGATACAGGGTGGCAGTTTCCTTCCGGGTCGAACACGATGGGGAAGGGTTCGCCCCAGTAACGCTGCCGGGAGAACAGCCAGTCCCGCAACCGGTAGGTCACTCGGCGTTCGCCGCAGTGGTGCTCAACCAGCCAATCGATCATCTTTGCTTTGGCCTCTGCGGTGCGGAGGCCGTTCAAACTGAGGTCTTCGCATGCGCTGTTGATGGCAACACCGTGTTCAGTAAAGCAGCCTTCTGGTTCGGAACCATTTTCGGGAGCCACCACGGTTGTGATCTCAATGCCAAACTTGGTAGCGAACGCGTGATCACGATCGTCGTGGCCGGGCACGGCCATGATCGCGCCGGTGCCGTAGCCCATGAGCACGTAGTCGGCGACCCAGATGGGCACCAACGTCCCGCTGACGGGATGAATGCCGTGCAGGCCCAAGGCCACTCCGGTTTTGTCCTGGTCGTCGGCTTGGCGTTCTCGCTCCGAGCGGTTTGCTGCTGCCTCGCAATAGGCTTGCACCTCAGGATTATCGGTCCGCTGCACCAGAGGGTGTTCGGGAGCGACCACCAAAAACGTTGCTCCAAAGAGAGTGTCGGGTCGAGTGGTGAACACCTCGAGACTTTGGTCGGCGTGGCCATCAACTTCGAAGCGAATGGCTGCCCCTTCGGAGCGCCCGATCCATTCTCGCTGTTGGACCTTGGTTGAATGGGGCCAGTCGAGGGTGTCGAGGTCGTTGGCAAGACGATCCGCAAACGAGGTGATACGGAACATCCATTGCTTCAATGGCTTTCGAACCACCGGATGACCACCACGTTCTGACTTGCCATCGATGACTTCTTCGTTGGCCAGAGCCGTTCCGAGCGCGGGACACCAATTCACCACTTGCTCTGAGAGGTACGCCAAGCGTTGATTGTCCACAACGTGCCGCTGGACCGACCGCTCGAGTGTCTGCCAGTCGACACCAGTGGCCAGCGATTCCGGCATGCCCACGGTCTGCCCATCGGTCATCAGATCACCGGCGGTCAGTGCCTCTTCGAGCACTGTGATCGGCGTGGCTTTGCCGGTTCGCGGATCACAAAAGCTTTCGTAAGCCTGCAACCAGATCCACTGCGTCCACCGGTAGTAATCAGTATCGATGGTGGCCACCTCTCGTGACCAGTCGTATGAAAACCCAAAAGATTTCAGCTGGCGGCGATACGTGTCGATGGCGGTGCGGGTGGTGGTGGCGGGGTGCACACCAGTTTGGATGGCATACTGCTCGGCCGGCAGGCCAAAGGCATCCCAACCCATGGGATGCAGCACCGCTTCACCATTCATCCGCCGGAATCGACAAATAATGTCGGTGCCGATGTAACCCAACGGGTGTCCCACGTGGAGCCCTTTCCCAGAGGGGTAAGGGAACATGTCGAGGCAGTAGAACTTTTTTTGATTGGGGTTGAAGCCTGGTTCGCCGGGATTGGGAACGTGGTGCACGTTCTCCTCTTCCCACCTTTGCTGCCGTTGGGCTTCAATGTTCTGAGCGAGCGCGCCGTCGTAGCGGAACGCAGTCGATTGATTCGCATGTGTGTCTTCGGCCATGGGGCAAGAATCCTAAACACCCTGCTTGATGCTGTCGCCTGAGGACCTCAGGCTTGTTGGGTCAGGACGGGGTGGCCGCGGCTTCTTTGGCAGCCCGGCGGTCCGCCAGCCATTGTTTGGCCTCTCCAGCCAAGTAGTACGACCCAATCACGCAAATGATGTCGTCTCGGCCGACGGCTTTGGAGGCTTCCAGCAGTGCTGTGGGCAGATCATCCGCCACTTGGCTCATCTTGCCCGACAACTCTTGGAATCGCCGTTGCAGGTCGCGCGGGTCTGCAGCTCTGGGGTTGGACTTGGCTTTGGTGAAGAAGAATTTGTCGCCGCCGCGTGCAGCTTCGGTGAGGATGCCGTCGATGTCTTTGTCTTCACAGCATCCGATCACGCAGACCATGGAGTCAAACGGGATATGCCCACCGATGGATCGAATGAAAGCTCCGATCGCGCTGGGGTTGTGCGCACCGTCACCAATGATGCGTGGCGCTGGGTGAATCAATTCCATGCGTCCTGGGAAATCGGTCTGGGCCAACTTCTCCAGCATGCCTTGTTCGTCTCCTGTGAACTCGCTCTGACGAAGTTCGTCAACGACTGCGATGGCCAAGCCGGTATTGATGGCTTGGTGCTCGCCGGGAGCTGGGGCAGGGATATGCATGTATTGACGGTCGTCTCGAATGACGCAGATTCGACAATGTGAACCCTTATCATCTTCGGTTCCAAATCGCCGACTGAACTCGATTTCTCGGCCGAGCACGTAAAGATCGCACCCGACTTCTTTGGCTCGGGCTTCCAACGCTTCCAGAGCTTCTGGCTCTTGCTGAAGCGTGAAACACGGAGCGCCTGATTTCATAATGCCAGCTTTTTCGGCCGCAATTTTTGCCAGAGTGTCGCCGAGGATTGGTGCGTGGTCGATGTCCAGTTTGGTGATGATGGTCAGCACCGGGTGGATGATGTTGGTGCAGTCGAGCCGGCCGCCCAGACCTACCTCAATCACGGCCAAGTCCACGGCTTCAGCTTCGAAATGAACAAATGCTGCCGCGGTGAGTGCTTCAAAGAAGGTTGGTTCAAAGTCAATACCTTGGGCTGCTTCTGCAACCTTGGTGATGACGTCGCCAAAGGCGGTTTTATCGATTTCCATTCCGCCCACCGCGATGCGCTCTCGGACATCGGTCAGGTGTGGACTGGTGTATCGGCCGACGGTGTACCCAATGCCACGCATCATGTTGTCGACCATGTGTGAGACCGATCCCTTGCCGTTGGTCCCGGCCACGTGGATGCAACGCACGCTGTCTTGGGGGTTTCCCAACGCATGCATAAGCTTCTGCATGCGTTCCAGCTTCATTTCAACTGCGGAGAACCGCCGCAGGCGTGTTTTTTCAAAATCCACCAACTGGTTCAACCACCGCTTGGCGCCTTGAAATCCCTTCGGCAAAGCCGATGATCCGTCTCGTGTACTGGAGTCAGGCATAGATGAAACAGTGTACCGAGGCCAAGGCCTGCGTCACTAGTTTGATCGAATTGCGACACTCCGACCCGATATCATGTGCCCGGCATGGCTGAAATCAACGATCCATCCCAAGAGAGGCCTTCTTTGCCTCGTGTGATCGACGAGCAGGTGGAGTCCCAGCGCCTGGAGGCCATTGCTCGGGAGCACCCGGAGCCACAAGCGTTGGCTGAAGCCATTGCCGAAGAGCGTGCCCAGGATGTCGCAGATGTTCTTGAAGACCGTCCTGATTCGGCGGTTGAGGTGGTGGCTGAACTTGGCGTCGATGACGCCGCGGAAGTGCTCTCCCACATGGAGTTGTCTTTGGCAGCTGGTGTGCTCGAGGAGTTGATTGATGCCGATCTGATTCGTGAAGCGTCGGACTTGTTGGAAGGCATGGAGCCCGATGACGCGGCGGACCTTCTGAACGAACTTCAACCTTCGGACCGCAACCACATTTTTGTCGCCATGGATGCAGCGCTCTCGCGTCGCCTCCGAACGTTGTGTGCGTACGACGAAGACACCGCCGGAGGGATCATGAATCCTGACGCGTTGGCTTTGGAGGCGGGCTTTTCGGTCAGGCGCTCGGTCGACAAAATTCGAACCTGGGAAACCTCCGAACACGTCACCCATTTGCCGCTGGTTGATGGGGAACAACGATTGCTTGGCATGCTTCCATTACGCAGGTTGCTGCTTGCGCCTCCAGATTCCGTCGTGGACGGGCTCATCGATGAGACGTATGAATCGCTTCCTGTCCAGCTGGATCAGGAGTCGGTCGCGGCGGCATTTGATCGGCACGATTACGTCCTGATGCCAGTTGTGGATGACCTTGATCGGTTGCTGGGCATCATCACGGTGGACGATGTCATTGACATCATCCGTGAAGAAGCCACCGAGGATGCGCAGAAGCAGGTGGGTGCGGGTGGGTATGAAGCAGTATGGAGCACTGCGATTGAAAAGTACCGCGGCAGAACGCCTTGGCTGATGGTGAGCGTGCTCAGCCTGATTCCTGCCCTTGGTGTGGTGGCATTGTTCGAAGACACCATTGAACAGGTTGCGGTTTTGGCCGTGTTGATGCCGTTGGCCGCAGCCATTACCGGGAATGCGGGTCATCAAGCTTTGGCGGTGACATTGCGGGGGATCACCCTCAATGAGATGCGGCGAGTGAGAATTGGAAGATTGTTGCGCCGTGAGCTTGTGGTTGGATTAAGCAGCGGTCTTTCTCTCGGCGTGTTGGTCGTGGTTCTGCTGGCGATTCTTGGTTGGCTTGCCCCCAGTGTTCTGATGGGCCAAGACAATTGGAAGCTTGGAAGCATTCTCGGACTCAGCATGACGGTCTCATTAAGCATTGGGACGATTGCCGGGGTCTCCATCCCGTTGCTCATGCGGAGACTTGGATTTGACCCCGCCCAGTCTTCCGCCATCTTTTTGATCATGATTACCGACGCCATTGGCTTGTTGAGCTTTTTGGGATTTGCGGCACTTGGTTTGAGGTGGTTGCAGGGGGTGGGCGCATGAGTGCACCAGGTCGAGTTCTCATTGATCGCCGCCGCATCGCTGGTCGGGTCGACGCGATGGCCAGCGAAATTGAGCGTGAGTACAGCGGCTGCCGAGACGCGGTGTTGTTTGTTCCCGTTCTTGATGGTGCGTTGCTGTTCGCGGCCGACTTGATTCGCCGGTTGTCGCTGCCGCTGCAGCTCGCAGGATTGGCCGCCAGCAGTTATCCCGGGGCGGCCACGACCAGCACTGGGCAGGTTGAACTTGGCTTGTTTCGGGTGGACGTTCAGGGCCGCCGCGTGCTGCTCTTGGATGACATTCTTGATACTGGCCAAACCTTGGCCACCGTTCAGGAGGCGCTACGTCAACGGGGGGCAATCGAAGTCCGCTCTGCGGTGTTGTTGCGTAAACAACGTGAAACCCCACCGGTGGTGGAAGCTGATTTTGTTGGCTTCGAAGTTCCGGACTGCTTTGTGATTGGTTACGGACTTGATCACGATGGTCGATACCGCGAACTGCCCGACGTACGGGTTTTGGATCAAGACAACTTGCTTTGATGGCTTGACGCGCTCAGGGGAGAGCGCTGGTCCCTGCCCAAGTCAACCATCCGATGACGGCCGACAGTGTGGTGGCGGTTCGAACCACCGAGCATTGGTTCAACCAGCACAGCGAACCGAGTGTGATCATAAGGATGGCTTGCAGTCCCGCCCCGCTTTGATTGCCGTACAGCACAACTTGCATGCAGAGGATGGCAACACAGGCCAGCATCGTGAACAAACGAGACTTTGCGGAGCTGATTTCGGTGGTGCTTTTCAAGATCACGACCAAGCTTCCGCCTCCGGCCAAGGCCAGAGCCAAAAGTGTCGATCCCAAGGCGTTCAACAAGTCGTGGTGCAGTTCGCTCGGGATCAATGTGATCATCCGCAGGGCTTCACGAATCGCGGGGACCACCATGGCTCCGCTGAGAACTTCGGCTTCAGGTTGGTGAGCAAGGCCCACCCAACCGGTCAGAGTCAAGAACAACACTGCGGAAGCGATTGGGGTGAGCACCGTACGAAGTGGGTCGTGATTGGACTTCACACTGCCCATGCTATGTCGTCGGCGATGCTGTCGACAATGGGCTCAATTTCGGTGCCACTGCGAGTACGCAGTCGATGTGCCACGGTTGGAATCAAGTGCTGTCGAACATCTTCGGGCCGGACGTGATCACGACCGGCCAGCAATGCTTGCGTTCGTGCCACCGTGGCGATGGCGAGGGATCCACGCGGCGAAAGCCCCAGTTGCAATTGATCGTGAAGCCGGGTGGCTTGGGCAAACGCCACGATCCATCTTTCGGCGTCTTCGGCCAGATGAATGCCATCGGCTTGCTGTCTGAGGGTCAACATGTCTTTCGGGGACATCACCTCGGTCAACGTCGGGAGAGTTCGATCGTTGGGGCGCTCACGCAAAATACGTTGCTCAGCTTCGACCGACGGGTATCCAGGGGTGACGAGCATCAAGAATCGATCCAGCTGGCTCTCTGGAAGTGGGAACGTCCCTTCTTCTTCTTGAGGGTTTTGGGTGGCCACCACGAAGAACATCTCGGGCAGCGCGTGCCGGTTTCCATCGACGGTGACGGCACTTTCGGCCATGGCTTCGAGGAGCGCTGATTGGGTACGGGGCGTGGCGCGATTGATTTCGTCGAACAAGAGACAGTCGGCGAAGACCGGGCCGGGTTCAAAGTGCAGGCCATTGGCTCCAGGGACAGCCGCGCCAATGAGGTCCGCTGGAAGGAGGTCTGGGGTGCCCTGAATTCGTGAAAATTTTCCACCCAGGAGCCGAGTGAGACCGCGGGCCAGCAGTGTTTTTCCCGTACCCGGGCGATCTTCGATCAAAAGATGACCTCCGGCAATGGCGCAAATCAAGGTTCTCTCAATGAGAACATCACCGCCGAGGTGGATCGAAGCCAGCCCGGATCGAAGATTTTCAATGGTCTCTCGTGCGTTCACAGTTTTGATCTTATCCTCGGACGGTGGCCGCTTTCCAAGATTCAATCCCACCAGAGGCACTTCATGGTCGCAGGCTGGCGCAATCCTTGGCATGTCGCCACTGTGGATTTGATGTCAAAGGGGTTCAATTGGAGGGCCGTTGTCCCGAGTGTGGACAGCTGGTTTGGCCCTCTGTTTTGCGGTGGCTTGATCCGGAGCGGGATCGCTTGCCCCTCCTTGATCATCCTTATCGCGTGGCCAAAAGGTTGGTCTACATGGCAGATGGCTTCACATTGCTGGCCATCCTGGCTGCAGTGACGCTCGCTTGGCATGCTTCCAGCCAAGCCGTCTTTGGTACACCCTTCGAGTTTTTGAGGCAATCGGTTGGTCCTTGGTCAGAAGCCGGGATCACAGTGGTGTCTCTGTTGATGGTCGTGTGCTCCTTGGGGCTGGGTCAAGATCGGCACCCTTTGGGCTGGCCGCTCCGGTTGTTCCGTCTGGGCCTGGTCGGTATTGCCCTTGGTAATGCTGCGGGGATGCCAGCACTGGCGGCTGTGGCCTTGGCTCTGGCCCTGCTGGGATTTCGATCATGTGTTCGGTCCATCGGCGCCCGCTCCAGAGCATTCCGTGAAGCCGGTCCGGAGCGACAGCGTTTGTTTGAAATGGCCCTGGCCAGTTTGATGCTGGCGGGTGGACTCTTCTTGGAGGCATGGCGGCGGGGGGCGGATGGTTGGCCTTGGGCTCCAGGAGTCTCGACCGTCCTGTTGACCATTTCCTCGGGATTCTTGGTGGTGGGATTCCTGTATTTCCGCAGGAACGTTCGCTGGATTTCTGAGTCCCTCTGCGGGCCATCACCTCGGCTGAGGACCCTTCTGTGGGCCGAAGATGACGCTTTGCTGCGGGGTTGGGGCAAGCCCTAGACCGACCGCCAAGATGGCAGGGCACGGGCAAGATGGGTGATGGGCGGCAGGCCAGAAGCCCTGAAAAGCGGCCCTCGGCGGTGGCGCGCGGATTGCATCCCCCTTGAGACCGGATGGCACCCGTACGCCCTCCGGCCCAAAGACCGATTCCCGCCCGTCAGGAGACGATCCACATGTCCGTGAAGGAACTCGCATTTGATGCCACTGGCCGCAAGTCACTGCTTGCTGGCGTTGAGAAGTTGGCCTCCGCCGTGAAGAGCACCCTTGGCCCCAGAGGTCGAAACGCTGTTTTGGACAAGTCTTGGGGCGGCCCAACCGTTACCAAAGACGGTGTCACGGTTGCTGAAGAGATCGAACTGACCGACAAGGTTGAGAATCTTGGCGCTCGCATGGTTCGAGAAGCTGCTTCCAAGACCAGCAAAGATGCTGGAGATGGCACCACCACGGCAACCGTGCTGGCCGAGGCCCTGTTTAAGGCTGGCCTGCGACAGTTGGCGGCTGGCGTGGACGCCAATGCATTGGTTCGTGGCATGCACAAGGCCGCGGGTGCAGTGATCAACGAGATTGGAAATCAAGCCCGACCGGTCGGCGATGACGTGGCTGCGGTCGCGACCATCAGTGCAAACAACGACGTCGCCATCGGCAAGATCATGGCCGAGGCCTTGGCCAAGGTGGGGAAAGACGGCGTGGTCACGGTCGAAGAAGGGAAGAGCCTCGAGACCTGGGTCGATGTTGTCGAGGGCATGCAGTTT
The DNA here is from genome assembly GCA_002168105.2 of Phycisphaera sp. TMED24. Taxonomy (GTDB): domain Bacteria; phylum Planctomycetota; class Phycisphaerae; order Phycisphaerales; family SM1A02; genus UBA8653. Next base: position 141,300 of record NHCD02000013.1, on the reverse strand, counting down.
GATCGTGGATTCCTCTCCCCCAATTTCGTAACCGACACCGAAAAGATGGAAGTCGTTTTGGACAAGCCTTTGGTTCTGGTCCACGAAGACAAAATCGATTCCGTCCAGACTCTGGTCCCACTTCTTGAGAAAGCCATGAAGGCCAAGAAGCCGCTCCTGATCATCGCGGAAGACATCACCGGGGAAGCGCTGTCGACGTTGGTGATCAACAAACTTCGGGGTGTGTTGCAAATCGCTGCGGTCAAAGCCCCGGGATACGGCGATCGCCGCAAAGCAATGTTGCAAGACATTGCGGTTCTTACCGGTGGCGAAGCCGTGATGAAAGATCTTGGGATGAAGCTCGAAGAAGTCGAGGTTGCACGCCTCGGTCGAGCCAAGAAGATCGTGATCGGTTCCGACAAATGCACCATCGTGCAGGGTGCCGGGGCCACCTCTGATATCCAAGCTCGAATTGAGCAAATTCGTGCCGAAATCGCCTCCACCGACTCCGAATACGACCGAGAAAAGCTCCAAGAGCGTTTGGCCAAACTCGCCGGAGGCGTGGCTCAGATTCACGTCGGTGCGGGTTCCGAAGCAGAATTGAAAGAGAAGAAAGCCCGGGTGGAAGATGCTCTGCATGCCACTCGAGCGGCCGTTGAAGACGGCGTGGTTGCCGGCGGTGGCACGTCCTTCATTCGTGCCCTCCCTGCCTTGGACAAAGTCCGATCCAAACTTTCAGGTGATGAGAAGTTTGGTGTGGATCTTCTTCGTGAGGCCTTGGTGGTGCCGTTGCGAACCTTGGCCGAAAACGCTGGTGAAAAAGGGACCGTGGTTGTGGCCAAAGTAACTGAAGGCAAGGGCTCCTTTGGCTTCAACGCTTTGGCACTGGAGTACGGTGATTTGCTGGACGACGGTGTGCTTACCCCAGCGAAAGTGGACCGTTCGGCGCTCCAAAACGCCGCTTCGGTGGCGGGTCTGTTGCTTACCACCGATTGCATCGTGACCGAAGCCCCCAAGGAAGAAGAAGAAGGCCACGACCACCATCATGACGATGGCATGGGTGGCATGGGTGGCATGGGTGGCATGGGCGGCATGGGCGGCATGGGCGGCATGGGTGGCATGGGCGGCATGGGTGGCATGGGCTTCTAAGCCACCACTTCCTGCCAACGGCCTCACATGCCTTCGCAGCACTTCAAACAACGAACAAACCAACAAGAACACACTCTGGAGAACAAGAATATGTCCGTCCAACCCCTTGAAGATCGAATTGTGATCAAGCCAGCCGACGCCGAAACACGAACGGAGTCTGGCATCTATCTCCCTGAAACCGCAAAAGAGAAGCCCATGCAGGGCAAAGTGGTTTCGGTGGGTCCAGGCCGACGATTGGACAACGGTGAGCGCGTCAAGCCTGCCGTGAAAAAAGGTGACATCGTGGTGTATGGAAAGTACGCCGGCACCGAGATCGAAATTAAAAACACCACCCACATCATTGTTCGTGAGAGCGAACTTCTTGGTGTGATTGAAGGCTGAGGAGTACCCATGTCTGCGAAACAAATGAAGTTTGACGCTGACGCGCGTCTGTCCCTTCTCTCCGGTGCCGAGCAAATCGCTCGTGCCGTGGCCGTTACCATGGGGCCAACCGGGCGTCACGTGGTATTGCAGAAATCCTTTGGCGGCCCCGCGGTCACCAAAGACGGTGTGAGTGTGGCCCGCGAAGTGGAGCTCTCCCACCCTTTCGAGAACATGGGTGCCAAGATGGTGCACCAAGTGGCCAAGAAGACGGCCGATGTTGCTGGCGACGGCACCACGGCCGCCACGGTGCTGGCACACGCCATTTTGGAGCAGGGGCTTAAGCAGGTCGCAACCGGTGCAAACGCCGTCGCCATCCAGCGAGGTGTCGTTGCCGCGGCTGAAGTGGCCTGTGCTGCTGTGGACGAACTGGCCAAACCATGCAAGAAAATGGACGATCTTCAGAAAGTCGCCACGGTCTCTGCCAACCATGACCGAGAATTGGGTGGCATGATTGCCCAAGCCATCGATACCGTCGGTGCAGATGGAGTGGTTGAAGTCGAAGAGGGAAAAAGCCTCGAGACCACCTTGGACTTTGTGGAAGGCATGAGTTTCGATAAAGGCTGGCTCTCCCCATACTTCATGACCGACCCCAAGGCAGCAGAGTGCGTCCTCGAAGACGCCCGAGTGCTGATTCACGAGAAAAAGATTTCGAATCTTGCCGACCTGCTCCCCCTTCTCAACAAGGTGGCCACCGACGGGAAGCCGTTGCTGATCATTGCCGAAGAGGTTGAGAACGAGGCCTTGGCGGCTTTGGTGGTCAACCAGTTGCGTGGTGTGCTTAAAGTGGCGGCGGTCAAAGCCCCGGGCTTCGGTGATCGACGCAAGGCCATGCTTGGTGACATCGCGGAGATGACCGGTGCCACCTTCTTCTCTGAAGACCTTGGCCGCAGTCTGGAAGAGGTCGAGCTCAAAGAACTTGGTACGGCCAAGAAAATTGTCGTGAACAAGGACAGCACAGTAATTGTTGAAGGTGCAGGCAAGAAGGCCGATGTCAAAGCTCGCGTCGGCCAAATTGAGGCTCAGATTGAGCAGTCCACCAGCGACTACGACCGTGAAAAATTGCAAGAGCGTCTGGCGAAGTTGACCGGCGGGGTTGCCGTCCTTCGGGTCGGTGGCCACACCGAAGTCGAGATGAAGGAGCGAAAGGATCGCGTCGATGATGCCATCCACGCCACCCGAGCTGCGGCCAAAGAAGGATTCGTTCCCGGTGGTGGTGTCGCCGCCCTTCGAGCCATTGCCGCGGTAAGCGATGGACGCCGTAAGGGCAAAGGCGACGAGAAGCTTGGGTTCGACATCCTCGCCGAAGCCCTTCGTGCACCCGCTCGTCAGATTTCTGAAAACGCTGGGCACGATGGAGACGTCGTGGTCGAGAAGGTGCTGGAGAGCAAGGGGGCCAAAGGCTTCAACGCGGGCTCTGGGATCTACGAAGACCTCGTGAAGGCAGGTATTCTTGACCCCGCTTTGGTCGTGAAAACCTGTATCCGTCATGCCGCATCCGTTGCCGGATTGATGTTGACTACGGACGTGGTTTTGACCGATCTCGAGGAGAAGGCTGAGCCCGTTACTGGCGCGACCGCCTGATTTGTTCTGAAGAATCAAAGGTCAAGCAGGCGTGAGGCTTGCTTGACCTTTTCTTCCCTGTACAGGAATCCTTCGTGGCTGCAAAGCGTGACTATTACGAAGTGCTGGGGGTTGATCGATCGGCGTCTGCCGATGACATCAAGCGCTCGTATCGACGCTTGGCCATGAAGTACCACCCTGACCGCAACCCTGGTGATGCAGACGCTGAAGCTTCTTTTAAGGAGGCTTCAGAGGCCTATGAGGTCTTGTCGGATGGCGATCGCCGGCAGCGTTATGACCAATTTGGTCATGAAGGTCTCCGTGGTACTCCTGGGCATGATTTCGGATCGATGAATGCCGAAGACATCTTCTCCATGTTCCAAGATATTTTTGGCGGTGGTGGCGGCGGCTTTGGTGGAGGACGTCGTGAGCGCGGAGTCAAACGTGGCTTTGATCTTGAGACTGAGATTGAGTTGACATTGTCCGAGATCCTCGAGGGCGCTGAGCGTACGGTTGAGTACCAGCGTCTTGAGGTGTGTGACACTTGTGAGGGTTCCGGGGCGGCTCCTGGAACCTCCCCGGAGATCTGTGCTGCGTGTGGGGGTCAGGGTCAAGTGATGCAGCAGGGGCTGGGGGGCATGTTCCGCATGGTGGCCGCTTGCCCACAGTGCCGGGGGCGGGGCAAGTTGATCACCAAGAAGTGCACTGATTGCCGGGGCAGTGGCAGAAAGCCTGTGGCGAAGCAGGTGGAAGTCAAAATCCCGGCCGGGGTTCGTGAAGGGCAAGTGGTCCGGATCGCCGGTGAGGGTGAGCCACCAGCACCGGAGGTTTCGCCCAACGGCAGTGGGCCTCGTGGTGACTTGCATGTGGTCATTCGTGAAGCCGAACATGAGCGATTCGAGCGTGACGGCGACGATTTGCTGTTGGCCCACCCGATGGGGTTCGGTCTGGCCGCGTTGGGAGGATCGATCTCCGTCGAGGGGCTTGATGGGGATGTTGATGTTGAAGTTCCAGCCGGAAGCCAGCACGGAGACGTGCTTCGTATGCCCGGCCGGGGCTTGGTGCCGTTGGGCAAGCCTGGGCGGCGCGGCGATTTGGTCTTGATCTTGCAGCTGGTCGTTCCAGAGCGTCTTGATCAGGACCAACGAGCAATACTCGAGCAGTGGATCCGGGTTGAACCAGATCCTTTGGACATCACTGGTGGTGGTTCTTGGTGGGACCGCCTGCGTCAAAGATTGAGGCGTTGATCATGTACGAAGAAGAATCCACACCCGAATCTGAAGTTGAATCACCCAATGGGTCGACGGACCAGCCGTGTGCTCCGTCTGAATCCGAAAAGGCATCGGAGTCGTCTCCGGAGGAATCGTTGCGGGCCGAGCTCGCCGAAGCCGTCGAAGCTCGTCAACGGGCCTTGGCTGATTTTCAGAACTTCCAACGGCGCAGTTTGGAAAATGAAAAAAGGGCTACTGCGTCCGGGCGTATGGATGTCATTCGCCCTTTACTTGGCGTGCTTGACCAAGTTGATCTTGCGCTCTCCCAAGATCCCAATGCGGTTTCGGTGGAAGCCATCTTCTCGGGGGTGCAGTTGGTCCGTGATGAGATGTGCCGGGTTCTGGATGGACACGGTGTGGTGGCCATCGATCCCGAACCCGGAGCGGATTTTGACGCCCACCGTCACCAAGCCGTGGTGCATGAGCCGAGTGAGGACGTGGCCGAAGGTTGCGTCATCAGGCGTCTGCAAATCGGCTGGGTGCAGGGCGACATCGTGCTTCGACCTGCGGTGGTGGCGGTTTCCTCCGGCGCCCCTTCGGAGTCCGACTGATGCCGACCTATGAGTACGAGTGTCCGGATTGTGGTCACGCCTTTGAACTCTTTCAGTCCATGACCGCCAAGGTGAAGCGGACTTGTCCGGAATGCGGCTCGCGCAAGCTGAAGCGCCTGATTGGGACCGGGGGTGCGGTCCTCTTCAAAGGCGGGGGTTTTTACGAGACCGATTACCGCAGCGCGGGCTACAAGAAAGACGCCAAAGCAGCAGAGATAAAGCCTAAGAAGAGCACTGAGGCCAAAAGTTCTGGTGATTCAAAATCCAAAAATTCCTCCGGAAGTTCCAAATCGTCGAAGTCGGACTAGGCTCCACTCCCGTGCCTCGCCGATTTCGTCAACGAATACTGGACCATTTGGCCCACCCCAAAGCCCGACCAGAGCCGTTTGAGGTCCTGGCTGATCAGCTTTCGGTGCCAGATGAAGAACTTCACTTGCTCGAGCAATGCCTCGACCTGATGATTGAAGAGGAAACGTTGGTGGTCCTCCGAGGCTGTTTGGCGTTGCCGTCGATGCCAGACCAGATTTCAGGTCGGTTCAAGCGACATCCTCGTGGCTTCGGTTTTGTTCGTACGGCCACTCCATTTGCTGGAGGGGACTTGTACATCGCCGCTGAAAACACTGGCGGCGCGATGACGGGTGACGTGGTGCAAGCCGAAGTGAGGCATGGTCGACGAGGCGACCGAAGCTCGGGGCGTGTGGTCGAAGTGGTGCAGCGGCGGCGAACGCGGTTTACGGGAACCATGATCAAACACGGTTCGGGTTGGATCGCCGAACCGGATGGCCGAGATCTTGGTGAATTGGTCGTCGTTCGTGATGCGGATGCCAAGCACGTCAGTGTGGGTGACAAAGTGGTCTTGGAGATCGTGCACTTTCCAGAGGGGCCCTATCAAGCCGAGGGGGTTGTGGTCGAAGTCCTTGGCGCCGCCGGCGAGCCCGATGTTGAAACGGCGGCCGTGATTGCGGCCCACGGATTGCACACCTCTTTTGATGATGCGGCACTCGATGCGGCTGGCAACGCGGCTCGTGATTTTGAAGCGACCTTGCCCGAAGAGCGTGCGGCAAGAGAAGACCTCACGGATCGATTGATCTTTACGATCGACCCCGACGACTCCAAAGACTTTGATGACGCAATCTCCATTCGTTGGGACTCGCGGGCCAAAGAATGGGAGCTTGGCATCCACATTGCGGACGTCGCTTTTTTTGTCCCCCAGAATTCCCCGTTGGATCAGGAAGCCCGAGCTCGAGGCAACAGCGCCTACCTGCCCCGATTGGTCTTGCCCATGTTGCCCGAAGTGCTCAGCAACGGTGTGTGTTCACTCCAGCCAGGCGTTGAGCGCATGGCCAAGAGTGTGTTCGTCACCATCGACAACAAAGGCAAAGTTCTGCGAGAGCGGTTTGCTGCCACTGTGATCCGATCGACCAAACGGTTTACGTACCGCGAGGCGCAAGCGGTCATTGACGGAGACTTGAAGGCGGCCGAGGGATTCGCTCGTACCGCCGCGGAGTATCCCAACGAATTGATCGAAGCCCTTCGCATGTCAGACCGCCTGGCCAAAACTATCCAAACCCGGCGTCGCAGTGACGGCATGATTCACCTGGATCTCCCTGATGTTGATTTGGTTTTCGCCGAAGATGGTCGTGTCGTCGATGCGGTGCCGGAGGACGACGCCTTCACCCATACGCTTATTGAGATGTTCATGGTGGAGGCCAACGAAGCCGTCGGTCGACTCTTCGCCAAGCTTGAAGTTCCCGTCTTGCGCCGGACCCACCCTGATCCGCGTTGGGGGGACATGCAGCAGCTGCGCATTGCGGCCCGAAACGCTGGGATGGATATTCCAGAAGAACCAACTCGGCATGATTTGCAGCGTCTTCTTGACGCCGTGAAAGACAAGCCGCAGTCGCGTGCAGTTTCTTATGCCGTTCTGCGCACTTTGACCAAGGCCACGTATGCCCCAGCGATGGTGGGCCACTACGCCTTGGCCAGTCGCCATTACGTGCATTTCACGAGCCCGATCCGCCGGTACCCCGATCTCACGGCACACCGAGCGTTGGATGCTTTTCTTGATCGAACCGACAACGGTCAAGATGTCCCCAAAAAGTTTGGTGGACTGGGTCGGAAGGTCAGGACCGACGAACGCTGCCCCAAGATTGATGCGCTTGAGGATCTTGGCGACCACTGCTCTGAAACCGAAGACAACGCCGAGGCTGCAGAACGATCGCTGCGAGAATTTCTCATTCTGCAACTGCTCTCGGAGAAGTTCATGGGCGCTGAACTTGATGCCTCGATCGCCGGCGTGTCCACGACCGCGGTTGCGGTTTCGGTGCAACCGTTTTTGGTCGAAGGTTGGATAGGCCTGGACAATTTGCCCGAGCCGGAGGGGCGACCCGATCGATGGTCGTCAGATCCTGCATTCGGACGAGCCTGGGCGCCCCGCTCGGGCTGGATGTTGGCCGTTGGCGACCCGGTCCGAGTTCGCGTGGAAGCGGTTGATTTGTCGTCTCGTACTCTGACGGTTTCCATTGTTTCGACTCCACGCACTGGGGCTCCCCCCAAACCTCAATCTGGTTTTGGATCCCATCGATCCTCGGGCGGCAAGCAGTACGGCAAATCGACCAATCGGGGCGAACGTCGCCGACAGTCGCGTCGTCCTCGTTGAGGCGTACACTCAGCGTCATGAGCGACGACGCCCGGATTGAATCGGTCTTGCATGAAAATCGGCTGTTCCCTCCACCAGAGGGCATCGCTGAGCGTTTGGGTGGGGCTTTGGTTGCCAATCTGGAACAGTGGAAAGAACAGCATGAGTACGCGCTGTCAGACCCGTCGTCCTATTGGGGCGAAGTGGCCTCCACATTCTGGTGGGCGCAACCCTGGGACGCCGTCCTCCAAGGGGACATGCCCGATACCAGATGGTTTGACGGTGGGAAAACAAATGTTTGCTTCAATTCCGTTGACCGTCACGTTGCCGATGGGCACGGGGCGGAGGTGGGTTTGGTGTGGGAAGCGGAACCCATTGGGGACCAAGGTCCAGAAATTCGACGGTTGACGTGGTCCATGTTGCAGGAAGAGGTCTCCCGGACCGCAAACGTCCTGCGAGAACTTGGCGTGGAAGCTGGAGATGTCGTCACCATCTACATGGGGATGGTTCCGGAACTCGCGATCACCATGTTGGCCTGCGCTCGAATTGGCGCTGTGCATTCTGTCATTTTTGGTGGCTTCAGTGCATCCGCGATTGCGGATCGTGTGCAGGATGCCCAGAGTCGCATCGTGGTGACGTGCGATGGTTCATGGCGCCGTGGATCCGTGGTCCCATTGAAGGCCAATGTGGATGAAGCGCTGGCGGACGTCGATCTGGTTGATCATGTTTTGGTGCTTCGGCGTTGCCACAACGACATCGGATGGAAGAAAGACCGCGACGTGTGGTGGCACGATGTGGTGCCCAAGGCCTCTGCGGATTGCGCGTGTGTTGCCATGGAGTCGGAAGCGCCGCTCTTTTTGCTGTACACCTCAGGCTCAACGGGAAAGCCCAAGGGGATCTTGCACACCACCGCGGGGTACATGGTCTGGACCGCCCACACCGCGAAGAACACATTCAACCTTCGTGCTGATGCCAACCAGATGTACTGGTGCACCGCCGATTGCGGTTGGATCACTGGGCATTCGTACATCGTCTACGGCATCATGCCGAACCGAGTCCCGACCCTGATGTACGAAGGCGCGCCAAACGCTCCTGCGGAAGATCGATTCTGGGAGATTTGCGCTCGCCATTCGGTCACCCACTTTTACACCGCCCCCACCGCGATTCGAGCGTTCATGAAGTGGGGCGAAGAGCACCCCAATCGACATGACTTGTCTTCGCTGCAAGTCTTGGGCACGGTAGGCGAGCCCATCAACCCAGAAGCGTGGATGTGGTACCACCGTGTGATTGGACACGAGCGTTGTCCGATTGTCGATACGTGGTGGCAGACCGAGACCGGTGGTCACATGATTACCCCGCTGCCCTGTGCCACGCCGACGGTGCCTGGTTCGTGCACGCTCCCGGCGATTGGGGTTGATGCGGCCATCGTGGATCAAGACGGGCAAGAGGTTCCCCATGGAACCGGCGGGCTTTTGGCCATCCGAAAACCGTGGCCGGGCATGCTGCGTGGTATCTACGGCGATCGCGAACGATTCATTGACACCTACTGGTCCCGCCTGCCAGGCTTGTATTTCGCCGGGGACGGGGCCCGGCGTGATGAGCGTGGTTACTTCTGGATCATGGGCCGCGTTGATGACGTCATCAACGTTTCGGGTCACCGCATGGGCACCATGGAAGTTGAAAGCGCTTTGGTTTCACATCCGGCCGTGGTGGAAGCGGCCGTGGTGGGCATGCCCCACGAAATCAAGGGTACGGGGATCGCCGCGTTTTGCACCCTGAGTCCAACCCACCACCCCGAGAATGAACAAGCCCGGGAGGCACTGATAGCTGACCTCCGCAAGCACGTTGCTGGAGAGATTGGTGCTATTGCGAAACCCGACTTGTTGCGTTTCACAGATGCTTTGCCGAAAACAAGAAGTGGCAAAATCATGCGGCGGTTGTTGCGAGATGTGGCGGCTGGCGTTGAATCGACTCAGGACATGACCACCCTCGAAGATCCCAAGGTCCTCTCGCAGCTGCGTGGTGAGGCCTAAAAGTGCCTGATTTTTCCTACACCGCTCGTGGGCCTTCGGGTCAAAAGCATGAGGGTTTGGTTTCGGCTCAAGATTATGCGGCCGCGGTGAGTGAACTCGGTGATCGTGGGCTGGTGCCACTGCAAGTGCGAGAGCGGACGCGTCGGCGAGGTCGTGGAAGAGTTGGCACATCAGCTTTGGCGCGGTTCTACCGTCAGTTGGCGGATTTGCTTCGCAGCGGCGTCCCTCTCCTGCGGGCGCTTCGCCTTTTGGCCAATCAATCTTCCAACGCCAAGTTGGCGGCCGCGGCCGAAGACATCACCCAGAGAGTGACCGAAGGCGCGACGTTGGCCGAGTCGTTGGCCCGGCATGATCAGATCTTTTCTGATGTGCAATGCGCGATGGTCCGGGCTGGGGAGCAAGGCAACTTTTTGGAAGATGTTCTTGAGCGCATTGCGGACAACCAAGAGCATGCCGCGCGCATGCGCTCCCAGGTGATTGGCGCTTTGGTCTACCCCATGATTCTTCTCGTGGTGGGCCTGGGTGTGGTCGTGGTTGCGTTGACGGTGCTGGTCCCCAAATTTGAAGGGTTTTTGGCCAACGGGAACGCCCTGCCTCCATCGACGCAATTTTTGTTGTCCGCCAGCGCGACCATCCGTGCCGATTGGCCTTGGTTGTTGGCGGCTCTCGTTGGCGCGGGCGTGGGACTTTTTATCTTCAGGCACCATGCTCTTCTCCTCCGTTTGCGGGCCGAGGGCCCCTTGCGCATCCCGGTGGCATCTGGGGTGGTCCGAGCGGCGGTCACCGCCCGATTTGCTCGTGCTTTTGGCACGTTGCTCGACAACGGCATTGGGCTTCCCCAAGCACTGGCCATCAGTCGGGATGCGGCCGGTCACCCGCGGCTGGGTGCAGCGGTGGGGGACGCGTTGGAACGGGTCAAAGAAGGTGGCTCGCTGGTGCCGCCTTTGGCCAATTCAGGGTTCTTGGATCCAGATACTCTTGAGATCTTGACGGTGGCCGAAGAGTCCAACGCATTGGCGCCGGCTTTGGGCCGTCTGGCGGGCGGGCTTGAGCGGCGGGTTGAGGACCGCTTGGCGTTGCTCATGCGGCTCGTGGAGCCAATTTTGTTGCTGGCCATGGGCGGCGTGGTGTTCTTTATCTTTCTTTCGTTGGTTCTTCCGATGCTCAAAATGAACTCGACCGTCTCTTGAGGGGTATGCTTTTCAATTCAGGAGAAAGCCATGCGACGCGCCTTCAGTTTGATCGAATTGCTCATTGCCATTGCCATCCTCGTTGCCATCGGTGCGTTGGTGGCTCAGAGTCTTTCCGGCACCAAGGCCGAGGCTGACCTGGATCTGACCAAAGCCGACCTGAACACTTTTGGGCGATCTCTTGAGCGCTTTGAAATCAACATGAACCGGGTGCCCAGCGAAGAAGAAGGCATTGCGGCTCTTTGGTCGTCCGCCGCTCTCGAAGATGAAGACGAAGCTTCAAAATGGCGAGGGCCTTATGTCACCAAGCCCATTCCGGAAGACCGATGGGGGACCGCTTGGCGGTACGTCGCCCCCAGCGAGTTGGTCGAAGGCATGCCGTATGACATTGTTTCCGCTGGACCCGACCGCGAATTCGACACCGAAGATGACCTCCACAACCACATGGCCTTGGTGAACGGCGATGGCGAACTTCGTGAAGGCATGGACGACTTCGGGGGAAGTGATGATTTCGGCTTGGGTGGTGATTTCGGAGCCGGCGAAGGCGAATGATGCCCCGCGGCGTCCGCCACGCGTTCACCCTGTTCGAGTTGTTGTTGGCTTTGGCTTTGTTGGCCGCGCTGTCCTCGTTGGTGGTTGGGGTGCTCCTTCGCACCGATCGTGACCACGATTTGCTGCAGGTCCAGCTTGAAGCCTTGATCGACGTCACATGCATGCACGCTCAACAAGAGCGTGCTGCGTTGATGGTGTGGGGTCAATCGGATGTGGTCTTCACCCAACCGGTGAGTACTTCCGACGAACAAACTTCGCCCGTGTACCTTCGCACGCTGCCCGGTCAATTGTCTTGGGTAGAGCCAGCGGCCTTGGCACTCATTGCCCCCGATGGCACGGTTTTGCCTCGTGCTCCAGGGCGCTTGGAAGATGGTCACGTGGTCGAACTTGGCGTGATCACTGGACAGGTCACGGTGGTGGCTCCGGAGGCACTCCCGTGAGGCGTGGAGCGTTGCTGTTGGAAGTGCTTCTGGCTTTGGCTTTGTTTTTGGCCGTCATTTCGCTCGGATTTTCTGCCATTGAGACCGGACAACGTGCCGTGGGACAGGGACGCCGGGAAGCCCAAGCCGTTGATTTGGCCCTGTCCCGGCTCGCTGAATTGGAAGCGGGAATCTTGGCTTGGCCGGAACTGCGAGACGATCCCGACCAGCCATTGGGAACCGCAGGCGCATTCAACGGTCCATTTCGTCCGGATGGTTTTTTGGTGTTGGCAGAACGAGAACGCGCTGTGCGAGGGTTGGTCCGCGTAGTCATCACCGTGCAAGACGTTGAGGACCTTGAAGAGAGGCCACTGGCCAAAATCGAACGGTTGATCGAGATTCGCCCCGACGACCCCGATGGTTTTGAAGTGGATGATTTGTTTGAAGGTGGTCCATGAGGCGGGCCTTAACGTTGATGGAGATGCTCGTCGCACTGGCGTTGATTTTGGCGTTAACGGTAGCGGTGGGTTCATTTGCCGAGACGTACCGTGAAGGACGTGACTTCGCGATATCGGAAGCGCTACGAGATCGTGAGGTTGATGCCATGTTCGGCCGACTGGCTGAGGCATTCTCCTGTGCCGATGCCAGTGTTGGCGGCATCTCTGGCGGAGACCGTGGTGTCTCGATTCACCACCGTGGAAGTGTGCTACCAGCGATGGGTTCTGAGCCCAAACCGGTGGACCTTCTTGCGGATTCCGCTCGATATGAAATCCGTTTTAATGAGCAACTTCAAGAGATCTTTACGGCCCGTTCATCAAAGAACACGTTGACTTGGCGCCGCCCAGTTTCGATCGTGCAGTTGCGATACCACAACGGTTCGAGTTGGACGGATTCATGGTCCGTCGCGCAGGGCTTGCCCGTCGCGATTGAATGCAAACTCTGGTACGAATTTGATCCGGAGCCGGAGACGATCGAAACGGCCGAAGGGACCATAGAAGCCGACGTTCCCACTCTCGACGAGTCGGAGTGGCCCCGGCCCGATCGTCACCGCATTTTTGCTCCGGTTGACCCGTCGACATCCATGGATGCTTTGCCATGAAGTCTGGAGTGGTTCTGCCGGTGGTCCTGCTGGTCGGTGTCAGTGTCTTGTTGTCCGCTGCGGGCTTGTTTGCCCTTTCTTCTCCGGCGGCAGAGCGTGGTTGGCAACGCAATCAACTGGCCCAGCGGCAAGCGGATATTCGATCCGCGCTGGAGGTCCTGCGTCTGCATCTTGGTCGCCAACGCGCGACGGTATTGCGCGGAGGTATCCCCGAAGTTGAGTCTTCCTGGATTCTGCGTGAGACCGATCAGGGAGATTTGATCTTGCGTCTGGTGGATTCGGATCCCACGGGAGTCTGTTCACCTCTTCGTTCTGAATCAGGACGATTGGACCTCCGCGTGACCCCCAAAGCATGGTGGGATCGGGTCCCTGAGTTGACTCCTTTTTCTGGCGATTTGACCAAAGCTCGCCAAGCCACTTCGGTCCGTTCATTGCTGCAATCGAACATGTCATTCGAGGACTTCGCACAAATTGAACCGTTGCTCACCGTTCATGCTGAAGAACCGGAGCTTCAGATGGATGGTCGCCAGCGTCTTTCACTTGGAGGTGAGTGGAACAATGAAATTTCTGCTCGGGTGGCCGAACGGTTTGGGCAGGCGGCCTCCGATGTGTTGTCCGGATTGTCCTCACGGGGACAAATGCCTCAAGATGTCGGTGATCTGGTTCGTGTGCTGCAATCGTTCAATGTTCCGGTGCTGGATTGGGTTGAAATCTTGGATGCATTTGCTTTCGAGGCCGACGTGGCTCGGGGCCGAATTGATGTGAACACCGCGCCGGAGACGGTGCTGGCCGCCATTCCAGGTATCGGTAGCGCCGCAGCCGAGATTGTGTCTGTCCGATCAAGTCTGGCGGAGCAGGAACGATCCACCATTGTTTGGCCGGTGCTGCGCGGCATCATTCCTGCCGAAGATTTCGATCAATGTGCGGTGCATCTCACCACCCGATCTTTTCGGTGGCGTGTTGATTTTGAGCTGGGGGTGGTGGGCGAAGATCAGGAGAATTTCCTCTCCCCTCCCGGCCGCATTCGCTGCGTGGTTGATTTGGGGACCCCTCGCCCCAGCTTGGCTTCTTGGCGTTCCTTGAATTTGGATACAACGGTGCAGGGTCTAGTGATGGAACAGCGTGCCCAAGATGCCGAGGAAGCGCCCAATTCATTGAACGACGTGAAGCCGTCCCGTCGACCTCGGACTCGACCTCGACGGGGAAGACCTGCGGCATCAGATCCAGAGCCTTCTTCGGAACCCCTGCGAGCACCAGCGCGAAGTCGCCCTCCGAATGCGTAGGATGTCGATCGTGCGATTCGGACGTGAAACTTCACTGCTGGTTCTTGAGTTACGCCGAGAAGGTGGGCGTGGGATCCACATCAATATGGACGGTCACGGGGATCAAGCCCAATTTGAATTGGGCGAGACCTTTGACTTGCCACCCTTTTCGCCCACCGATGCGGATGCGGCGGAACAACTGGCCGCGGAAATTGCGGACCAGCCTTCGGGTTCCTTGCTCCTGGCTTTGCCAAGAGAAGAGTCGGTGCTGCGACGTTTGGAGTTGCCAACCACCGAACCCGATGAATTGCCCACGGTGGCTCGGTTTCGGTTGCTGCAAGAAGCCCACTTGGATGAGGCCGGTGCCGCGGTCGATTGCTTACCCATCCAAACGCATGAAGCCACCACGACTGCCATCGTGGTTGGTGCGAACGGAAGCATCATGGAATTCGGTAATGCGTTGGCGACCGCTTCTGGCCGAAAGCTTGCAGGGGTTTCTCTTCGGGTGCTTGGGTTGCCAGATCTTTTGGCCGCGCCCGGTGGCGCGCCTGCTCTTGCCATCGATCTGACCCGAGGACCATCATTGGCTGTTGTGGTCGACGGCGTGGTTCACCGGGTGGGGGCTGCGAGTGATGATCTTGAAGACGTGGAACGCGAGACGATTCGGCTGGTATCAGCTTGGCGTATGACCGAAGACAACCCGGTCGAGGAAATCGTGGTGTCGGGCGCACAAGATTTGGCCGACCACTTGGTGGGTCGACTTCGCAGCGCTCTTGGTCTTTCTGTTCATCATGTTGTGGCCCCGCTCGACACGGTATTGGCGGCAGATGTTGAACACTCAGCCGGTACACCTTGGGGGTTGGTCGGCCTGGGCCGAGCCCATATGCTTTCCCACGATCGGATTGATCTTCAGCATCCTCGGGTTGCTGAAGATCGCGTTGCACCGCTACGACGCCGCGGCATGCTGTTGGCGGGCGTGATTTTGGTGTTGTTTGGTTGGATTTGGTCTTCTGGAAACAAAGAAGTGAGGCAGTTGCAGGCCCAAATAGATCTGCTTCGTGCCGAGCTCCCCCAACAAACCCAAGCCGAGGGTGAAGCACTTCGAAACCTCTTCCGTTACCGGCATGCGGAGGAATGGCTTTCGGTTGCTCCTGACTTTGTTGCCGAATTGCAGGCTATTTCAGGAGTTGTGCCCGACGATGGTCGTGCGGTCATGGGTTCATGGCGTGGCTTCTTGGCGTTTGACGGCGTGGTCTACGACAACAAGGCTTCCGGCAAACAGAAGTGGAAGAGCTCATATCAGCTCCGATTTGTGATGACGGGTGAGGCCCAAGATCGATCAGTCGCCGACGACATTCGCGCGGCATTGGTCGAAGGTGATCGTTATCGCATCGAAACCAGCGGTGCGGAAGCAGCGAAAGGCAAACGGCTTCCCCGAGCCTTCACCTATGAACTTGGCCGGGAGAGCGACCCGTGAATCGCCGAGTCGTTGCTCTTGGTGTTCTGTTGCTCACGGGACTGCTGTACGGCGCGTACCGGTCGTGGTGGGCGGGCCCGGTGGCCGAAGCACGTGCCGACCTCGTGGCGTATCGCGAACGGCTAGAGAAAGCTGGTCAGGAAATCCGCAATGGACGTCAAGCCCGCAAGGCGCTCGATGAACTTCGGTCCCGGAGTTTGGGTGGCGATGAAGAAACGGTCGATCATCGGGTGCGCACGCAGCTGAACCGGTTGCTCGAGTCCCTCGAGGTGGTGGAGGCCACCGTGACCACTTCTGAGCCTCGCACGGTTGAGACCCCGGCCCGGTCCATCATGGGAAGGGCCCAAGCCTCGCTTCGAAAGCGTCGCGATGAGCCTGATTTTGCCACCCTCGAGTTCAAAATTGGTGGAGTGGCTCCCCTGGGCCGCGTTCTGAGTCTGCTGACCGAACTTCGGGGGCAGACGTGGCCTTGTCGGATTGAAGATGTGCGGTTGGATCCAGTTGCCAACGGGGCCCGATTGCGCTTTGCGGTTCGGTGCACCACCATGTTCCTCTTGGGCCCCGACGCTGGTGAGCCGGAGCCCTCAAACGTATCTTCTGAAGCCTTGGCCCAGTTTGCTGATTTTGCCCTCAGCAACCCATTCGCGCTTCCTCCAGCGCCCGCCGCCGTGGTGCAGCAGTCGACCCCAAGGCCTTCTCGGCCTTCGACGCCATTATTTCCTTACGACAGATGGCGTCTCACCGGAATCGCGGAACTGGCGGGGACCATGGAATCATGGTGGGTGCGTCCCAATGGCAAGACGGTGGTGTTGCGTGAGGGGGCTGGTATCGGCAAAGCACTGATCGCTGGCATAGAGCCGGAAGCGGTGGTTTTGCAGCGGGCCGACCAGCAACTTCGTGTTGAAATTGGCAGCGCGATTCCTCGCTGATCCTCAATCGTCCGATAGACTCTATGTGCCGGCGGAGCCGGCAGATGCAGCCACACGGAGGTGGATTTTGTCAGGATCACCGCGCAGTTTTTTAGCACCCTTGCTCCTCGGTGGGCTTGTGGTCAGCAGCCCGCTTCTGGCAGCCCCCAAGTTGAACCAGGTCACCCTCGAGGATGGACCGGTTCAGCCTGAGTCCACCGAGCCCACCATTACTTTCGCCTTCAAGGAAGCCACCTTCGAACAGGTCGTGGATTTCTTTGGTCGCGCCGCCGGTTTGCCAGTGGTTTGGGAGGCCGCGCCGCCAGCGGGCACCCTCCGATACCAAAGCGATCGGACCTACGGCATCGATGACGGCCTGCAAGTGCTCAACACCATCTTGCAGGCCAAGGGGGTCATGTTGCGTCGCCGGGAGGACATGCTGTACCTCCAGCCGCTGGCCGAGATGGCCAAGCGTGATGTGCCCACTTTCGTGGGTTCGTTGCCAGACACCGTGACGGATGACGAAGTGGTGACGTTGGTGCTGCCGCTTCGCATCGCATCGGCCAGCGCGTTGGTTGAACAGCTTCGAGGATTGGTGGCGGGATACGGGTCGGTCTCCGCGCTGCCTCAACAAAATGCTTTGGTGATCGTCGAGACCGCCGCTCAGGTTCGCCGTCTGTCCGGGATGGTGGCTTCTTTTGATGCGCAAGACACCGATGGCATTGTCCGCATCATCAAATTGGAACACGTTGGCGCTGAAGCGATCATGGGGCCACTGCGTTCCTTACTGGCGGTGCGGGTTGAGAAGTATGTGGTCGATGCCAAGGGCAAGCAAGTCAAAGTGGAGGACGAGCAGATCCCTGGGATCACGTTCAGCCCGGACGCGCGGACGAACAGCCTGATTGTCAAAGGCAACGAGGCGCAGATTTCCAAACTTGAAGAAGCGGTTCGGTTGCTGGATATCCCTACCGACCGAAGTTCGGGTCGGCGTACGTTCACTCTGGAAAACAGCACGCCCCAAGACGTCATCCGTGCCTTGGGTCCATTTGTCAACCAACTGCCGAAGGACAAGCGTCCAAAGATCCTTCCGATTGCTGCGACAAATCGTTTGTTTGTCGTCGGAAACGACGCCGTCCTGGAAGAGCTGTCTGGACTCGTTGTTGAATATGACGGTGGCGACGTTCAATTGCCCCGAGACAATGGGGCGCCAGCGATTGAAGTGGTCGCGCTGGACGCTGTCCGGGCCTCTGACATTCTTCCTCAGATTCGTGGCGTGCTTTCTGTTCGCCAACAGCAAGTTTTGCGGATGGTGGCCGGGCCTGAAGACCGAACGCTGATTTTGGCAGGTCCTGCCAGTGATGTGGCTGCCGTCAAAGCAGTTCTTCCCGTCTTTGACAAACTCCGTGCGGGTGAACGAGACATCGTGATCTTGCCTTTGCGTGGACCGGATGCGCAGGCCAGTGTTGAACGTGCGTTGACGTTGGCCCGCGATCGACTCGCCGGTCGCGCTTTGTCGTCGATGGATCAAACCATCGCAGCCGTGTTCGATGCCCAACAGGGCACGGTGCGCATCGAAGCAACTCCGGTTGGGGCCGATGCCTTCCGGACCGCTCTTGATGAACTCGACCAGATTCCCTTGGTGGCCCCCACTGTTCGTCAGGTTGCGGTGCAGTACGGATCGGCCGCTGACGTGGCCGGTGATCTCGCGGCCCTGTTGCAAATGCTCTCTGAGGTCAATGGCCGCCGTGCAGCTGATGTGTCTGCGGTCGAGGCGTTGAACGCCTTGCTGTTGACGGGATCTCCCGAATCTGTCGCAGAGGCTGAAGCATTGCTGGCCCGGGTCGATCTTCCCCAGGCCGGTGCCCAGGTGGTGCGAACCGTGTCGGTTCAGGAGGTCGCTGACCCGGAGCTGTTGGTTGAGGATGCTCAAGAAATTTTCGAGATTCTGAGCACGGGAGCCAAGGCGGCAGATGCGTCCATCAGTGCGATGTACAAGCAAGAGGCCGACGTTGTGTTGCTGTCGGGATCTTCGTTGGCGGTGCAGCGCATGGAGGAGGCCATTGGTCAAGCGCGTGCGGCCTTGCCGGCGCCGGATGTGCGCCGGGTGGTCGCGGTTCAGCGCGGCGATGCCGAAGAGGTGGCAGAACGTTTGCGCACGGCACTTGACGAGTACCCCAAAGATCCCGGGCAGTCGATCAGCCCCGTAGACATTTCTGTGTTGTCGATCACCAATGAGTTGATGTTGATCGGTCCACAAAAGTGGGTCGAGACCGGAATCGACCTGCTCTCAAAGGTGGATCGTCTTAGCGATGGGCCCTTGCCACCATTGCGTTTGCTTGGGGTCCGCAATACGGACGTCGCCACGGTTGCTGATTTGCTTCGGCGACGGTTCGATGCTCGGGGGGCCGACGAACGGCGTTCCGATCCGGTTGAAATCGATGTCGCTGAGGGTGCGAATGTTCTCATCATCACGGCCTCGGATGAACGTCAGGTCGAGATTAAGGGGCTGGTGGACGAACTTAACTCGTTCGGTGGTGCCGACCGAGAAGGCCGGGTCATTCGAATCTTCCCGCTCAAGACCGCTCAAGCCGAAGAATTGGCGCGGACCCTCGACGAGATGTTCCCTGAGAAGCCGGTTCCTCTGGATCGGCGTGGCCGACCAATGACTGAGTTGCGCGAGCCCCGAGATGTGGTGGTCCGCGCGAACCGTCAGACGAATTCTCTGATTGTTGATGCGCTCGCGGATCGAATGAGCTCTTTTGAAGAGTTGGTGCGACAGTTGGATCGAGAGCAAGTTCGGACTGAGACCTCTATTCGAACCTACCGGCTCACCGAAGCAGACCCACAACGTGTTGCGGCATCACTGCGGGAGCTCTCTGCCCAGGGCGTTTTGAATGTGGCTGGTGGCGACCGTCGTGTTCCCGTCAATGTGTCGGTGGAAGAGGCGACAAAGTCCCTCATCATCTCTGGGCCGGACGAGGCTTTTGCCCGGATCGAAGCGCTGATCGAAAATTTAGATGTCGCCCCACCGCGGGCCGAGACTGAACTTCGATTCTTCCAGCTTCAGCATGCGCAAGCGGAGCGTATGGCGCAAATGTTCCGCCCCATTTTGTTGGGTCGTTTGCAAGAGTTGATGCCAGATCTGAAAGATCAGCCCGCAGCCGTGGAAGTGACCGCGGAGCCAGAAACCAACACGTTGATCGTCTCGGCACCCACTGTCCTACAAGATGTGGCGCAGGAATTGGTGGATCGTCTCGACCGGTCCTCATACGCCGGGCGGCGAACCTTCCGGACCCAGCGACTGGACCCGTCGGTTGCTGATGCTGAAGAGATTGCCCGGAATCTCCGCCGGCTGCTTGAGCGAGAAGGCGGTCCAAAAGTTCGTGTTATTACTTTGGAAGAGTTGCTGTCGGAACAAATGGGGTCAGAAGCAAAATCGCCTCCGAAGACTCCAGGTCAAGGTGGGATCAGCGTCCATTCGATCTCTGGCTTGGTCGCGGCGGCGGCCCTGGGGGTTCTTCCCGAGTCGGACGACGCCGATGCAGAAGAAGTCGATTTGATCGTCGCGGTCGATCCCGCAACGAATTCATTGGTGTATTTGGGATCTCCGGAATCCATCGAGTCCGCCACTGCACTGGTGAACGAGTTGGCGGCCGAACTGCCGCCTCCGCCCGCCGAGATTTTGAGCATCGAGCTTCCTGAATCAATTGATCCGAGTGCTCTCACGAAATTGCTTCGCGATGCCCTGTTGCAACTGGATGTTGCCGGTGGGACCAGCCGAGCCCGGAAGATCGGGATTCTCCCCAATCCAGACAGCAACGCATTGGTGGTTACGGGGAGCGAATCTGATCTTGACCTGGTCACCCAGCTGCTCGCGGCCATCGCTAAACCGACCGGTGATGTTCCGCGTGAAGCTCGAGTCTTCCGCTTAGAAAAGGCGGCTGCTGATGTCGTGGCCGCGGCGGTTTACTCGTTGGTTGGCCGCGAGCCGTTCAACTATTTCCGATCTCGGAGTCAAGCGCCCAAGACGGTGACATTGAGTTATGGCGGACTGGAACCGGTTGCCATCCAAAATGATCAAGTGGACGCCGCAGGCGACCTTTCAACGGGCACCGTGATGGTCACCGCGCCAGCCAAAGCGTTGCCCATTTTGGCGGCTTTCATCGCTGAACTTGACCGGCAAGAAGACGGTGTGGCCACATCGGTCAGAACGTTCCGCTTGGAGTTTGCCCAAGCTGAAACTATCCGCCGCACGATTCTTCCCATTGTGAACAGCCAGTTTGCCACCGTGGACCGATACGGCGATCGTCAGGAGATCGCCCTTGAAATTCGCGCTGACGTGCGAACAAACACTCTGGTGGTTGCGGGGCGTGAAGAGCAACTTCAAGCTGTTTCAGGATTGGTTGACATTCTTGATGTCTCGGATGAAGCCGAAGGTTTGCGTCAACGCAAGATTGAGCTTGTCCAAGTACTGGAGGCCGACCCCAGCACGGTGGCCCGGGCACTTCGTGAGCAATTCCCTCGTGGTCGAGGCGATGATCTCACTGTGACGGTGGATCCACGTACCCGAAGTATTGCTTTGGGTGGTACCGAGGCTGTGCTGGGTCAGGCGCGTGAACTCGTCACCTTGCTTGACCAGCCTGAAGCTGCTGACGAAACCGTCCTTCGAACTTTCCGCCTGGATGAAGGGCGGGCCGACGAAGCGGTCCGTCTGCTGACCTCGTCGTTGGGGCTGGATGCTCAAGGTCGAACCACGGGTACAGCCGTGTTGCCCGAAGGGGCAGATGAGGCGGTGCTGGTCCGTGCTCGAATCGTGGCAGATCAACGAACCAATGCAGTTGTGGTGAACGCGACCGCTGAATCGATGCCCATCATTGAGGGTTTGCTCGAGGAATTGGCGGCGGCACCGCCCAAGCCAATGCGTGAGTTCCACGTGGTGCAGTTGGAACACGCCATGGCCGACGATGTGGTGTACACCCTGCAGCGCGTGTCGGATCGGGGGACCCGAGAGACTCCAGGGCCAAGCTTCGATTTTGAACGGGACGCGAACCGAGTCATCGTGCGGGCCACGCCAGACCAGTGGAAGAACATCCAGGAGGTGATCGAGAGTCTCGACCGCGCGGTGGAGAATCCATTGGTCACGGAAATCGTGTCGCTGCAGTGGTCGGAAGCGAAGCAAGTTCGGGAGGCCCTCGGCATCTTCTATGGCACATATGCCTACGCCGCCACAACACCGGCCCAACGCTCGGTCTCCATCGTGGCCGATCCCAGCACTGGGAGCTTGGTTGTTTCTGCACCCGAAGGAGAGTGGGAGAGCATTCGCTCTTTGATTTCCAAATTGGACCGTGAGGAGAATGATGCTTCCTTGCAACTTCGGTCTTTTACGTTGGAGCACGCCGATGCCAGGGCCGTCGCGCGAGCCATCAACGAAGCGTTTGCTGGAGAATTGACCGGGAGAAACCAGCGGGGGAACCAGGCCTCTCGAGGTCGTGAAGATCGAGACGCTCCGCCTGCCGTTCTGGTGGAAGCCAACGAATGGGTACGTGCAAGCGCAGAAACAGAGACCAACAGCGTGGTCGTCGCGGCCAACCGAAACCGGATGGACAAGATCGCGGAGATTGTTACTTCTCTGGATCTTGCCGGTCAAGAATCGCAAGGCGGAGTGGTTGAGGTCATCCGTATTGCTTCGTCCAGTTCGGTGGTGATCGCCGACGAGCTCAGACGGACGTTCAATCCCATCGCAAAGCGTCGCAATCAGTCCTTGTCCATCCAGGCGTCGGTCGCTTCAAACGCCATCATCGTCTCGGCGCCTCTGCCACTGATGGAGCGAATCGAGCAGACCGTGGCCGCCTTGGAATCCTCTGCGCCTTCCGACGGTGAAGCGGTCTTGATCATTGACTTGGACCACGTGTCTCCGCAGGATGCGCAACGATTCTTGAACAGTGTTGGGGCCGCTGGAGGACAAGACGCTGCGGGAAGAAATTTCCGGGAGCCACTCCGGATTTCACCGGTTCCTGGACGCAACGCCATCGTGGTGGCACTGAATCCTGCTGACCGAGATCGGGTGACGTCTCTCTTGAAGGCTCTCGATCGTGAAAATGCTGACGCCGCTGCAGAAGTGCGGCTGGTGCAGCTGCAGCGCAACCGAGCCGACGCCATCGCAAATATTGTGCGCCGAGTTCTCGAGCCCGCCGACAGTTCGGTTGGTACACCACTCGGCAAGGGTCTGGCAGCGCAGCTTCGTGCGCTGCGGGTGCACCAAGACGGAGGGGCCGACCAAGATTTGGATTTGGATCTCACGGTCCCCATTAAGGTTCAGCCAGACACGTCGAGCAACACTGTGGTGGTGACTTCTTCGCGATCCAACGTAGAAGCCATTGAGTCGTTCATTGAACTTCTGGACCGTGTGCCAGTGACCCCTTCGGTGTCGGTGAACGTGATGGTGTTGGACCACATCGACGCCGGTGCCTTCAGCGCGTTGGTGCGCGATCTGGCCTCTCAATCGAGCCAGCTTTCTCGTACTCCGGTCAGTGGCGTGGTCGGTTTGCCCGCCGACCCCGCGGGTCGTGCTCTATTGACGGGCATCGCCTTGTCGGTGGATGACCGCACCAATGCGATCGTGGTCGCCGGTTCTGAAGAGGCCGTCGCGTTGGTGGAAGTGATGCGCATCAAGATGGATGTGCCCGCTTCCGACGGTTGGCTCGAGCCAAGGTTGTTCCCGGTCCAGCACGCCAATGTCGAAGATCTTGCCAGTCGCCTGAACGATCTGCTGTCGAGTGCCGGGGAAGAGCCGGATGCCGCGAGACGCTTCGGAAGACTTCGCGTGGTGCCGGCCCTTGGTGAATCCGCGGTCTACAACTCGCGACTGAGCGCCCCCTTGGACGAGGTGTACGTCAGTGCAGAATCTCGGCTGGGTGCCGTTCTAGTGGTGGCGGAAACCGAGCATCTGCAAATAGCCGCGGAATTGATTGGCATGCTGGATGTGCCTTCATTTCGCACCTCGGGTGGCTTTGCCTCCATTGGACTTGCGAACGGTTCGGCGGAGTTGGTGGCGGGTCGCTTGCAGCGGGTTATTGATGAGCAACGGGAGGTTGGGGCACTGGGAGACGATGATGGTCTGATGGTGGAGCCCGATGTGGCGAGCAACGCGATCATCCTCTCGGGTTCGGTGCCTGCTCTTGAACTTGCTCGTTCGGTTCTACCCACTCTGGACACTGCAAGCTCTGATGTGGTGGTGGAAACGATTGGTCTTGTGTTCGCGGATCCAGTTCGCGTGGCTGATGTTGCGCAGTCTTTGTTGCAAGCTCGATCTCAGATGCGACAGCGCATGGGAGCCGGGGATCGCGCTGTGGCCGAGACCGCGGTGGTGTTGCCCGATCTCCGCTCAAACAGTTTGCTGGTGACCGCCACGCAGACTGGTCTCGAAATTGTGCAAGACCTTGTTTTGCAGCTGGACGTGGAGCGTGACCTCAATGAGACCGTCTTCGAGGTGATTCCCGTGGGTCGCGCCGGGTTGTCTCGGACGGCTGACGCGGTCGGTCGGTTGCTGGAGCGACGCACCGTTGGGCTCTCTTCATCGGAACGAGCGCGGCGTCAACCATTGGTGATTCCTGATGCTCGCACCGGCGCCTTGTTGGTGGCCGCCGCACCTGAAGACATTGATGTCGTGCAGGCCATCGCCGATCAACTGCTCGAAATTCCAGATGACCCCGCTCTGGGACTGCACGTGGTTGCGGTCCCGGCCAACCTTGAGGTGGATGACGTTGCCAGGCGGATCGAGCAGCTCATGCGAGAACGCGAGCGTTCCCTCGGTGACGCGGCCGGGCCTGACGACCGTGTGGTGGTGGAAGCGGAACGGTCCTCCAATGCTTTGCTTGTTGCAGCCAACCAAGCCAACCTCGAAGAGGTCGAGTATTTGGTGGAGCTGCTTTCATCCACGGGCGACCAACTGTTGAGAAATAGAGAGGTTGCCTTGATTGCGGTGGAAGGTGACACCGCGGAAAACATGGCCGATCTCCTCGAAGACCTGTACGTCGATGACGCCAATCGCCGACGTCCAAACTCGGTGCGGGTGGTGCCCGATTTCCGTTCCAACGGGGTTTTGGTGAGCGGTTCACCTGGTGACGTTCGTGCCATTCGTGATTTGATTCAGCGTATTGATACGCAGGATCCGGCTCGATTGGTTGAAGTGCGTACGGTGGCCCTGGCTTCGGCAAATGCCATTGAAACCGTCTCTTTGATCGAGAGTGTCTTGCGTGGTGGTGGACGATCGCGGCGCGGTGCGGCCACGGTGCTGCGTTACCTCGGTGAGGATGGTGATCCGGTTGAGGTTTCCTTGGCACTTCGAGACGTCATCGCCCTTACGCCTGACGTCCGAACGAACTCTGTCATTGTTTCTGCCCCGCCTGATTCCCTGTCGTTGTTGGTGCGAATGATTTCCGATTTGGACACATCAAGCACCGGTGCCAAGAGTGTCCGGGTGTTTGAATTGGTCAACGCCGATGCGGCGGCCATGCGGGAGATTCTGGTTGACCTCTTCAACCTGCGGCAGTCGGGAAATTTGTATGTGCTCAAGCCTCGTGAAGGTGGCTCTCCGATCGATGCTGGTGCTGTTGATGGGGGTGCCGGTCCGGAACTTGGGGGCGGTGATGGCTTCCTTGGTGATGACCTCACCGCAGTTCCCGACGAGCGCCAGCAACTCTCGATCACCGTTGATCGCCGAACCAATGCATTGTTGGTCTCCGGCACTCCGAAGTATCTCGACCTGGTGAAGAACGTGGTCGAGCAGCTTGACTCATTGGAAGCCAACGAGCGCGAGACCTTCACGGTTCAGTTGCGAAATGCCAAGGCCACCGAAGTCGCCACGATCGTGACCGACTTTGTTGAAGAGGAGCAGCGCAAATTGGTGGGCACACTGTCGGACGAGCAATTGGGTTCGGCGACCAGATTGTTGGAACGAGAGATCACCATCAAGGGGGACGAGAAGACCAACACTGTTCTGGTGTCGGCCTCGCCACGGCACTCTGAACGGGTCAGGCAATTGCTCGAGCAACTCGATGTCGATCCACCCCAAGTGCTGATCGGCGTGATGTTGGCCGAGGTGACGCTGGACCGGTCCAGCACTGATGGTCTTGAAGCCAGTGTGACTGCGGGTGGAGGAACCGCTCGGGGTACGCTTGGCTTCGGTCTTGGCACGGCCGCCTTGACCGGTGTGGCCGCCCCCAGCATGGAAGTTTCTGGCACGGACTTTGGGCTGTTTTTGCGAGCTTTGCGAGCGCAAGGCCGTCTGCAAGTGCTCTCCAATCCTGCGGTCATGGCGGCGAACAACGAACAGGCCCGTCTGCAGGTTGGTGATCTGATTCGGGTGGCAGATCAGCAATCCGTGAGCGCCAATGGTGTGAACACCACCACACGTGAGGAACAACTGGGTATCACGCTTGAAGTTACGCCCACCATCACACCTGATGGATTTGTGCGTATGGACGTCAAACCATCCATCCGTGATCTCTCGGCGCGTTCGGTCCAGATCTCTGAAGATTTGGTCTCCCCAGTGATTACCACCCGAGAGGCGGAAACCACAGTCACGGTCAAGGATGGACAGACCATTGTCCTGGGGGGATTGATCTCAGACCGGTACGAGAAGCGCACCGAGAAAGTACCTCTTCTCGGTGACTTGCCCGGAATCGGGTACCTCTTCCGTGGCGAACGCGAAACCGACGCCCGCACCGAACTATTGATTGTGCTGACACCGCATGTCATCGAATCGCCCCAGCGAAGTTCACGCGTCTCCGAAATCACCGACACCGAGGCTTCGCGACTTTCGCTTCCACCAGAAGTGCTCGACATGATTCGTGATGGGCGAATCAATCCCACAAACGGCTTGTTTGATGCCGATGGTGAACGTCTTGATTTCTCGGAGGAACAGTGAGACCACTCCTGCTGGGCGTCATGATGCTTGGTGCGTTGGGGTGTCAAACCACCGATGTCCGCACCAACGATGGTCGGGCTCTGCCTCCGGTTCCCAGTGAGATTCCTGCGCCCCCGGCGGGTATCTCGATTGATGCGATGACCCTCCTGGTCGGGCAGCGTCCAATCGACGTTGACGGTGATGGTTATCCCGATCGAATTGAAGCTGCGGTTGCGCTTTTCTCTGAGGATTATGCCGCGGCATCACTCCGTGTTCCCGGGACCTTTGTCTTTGAGCTTGTGCCCCGTGGTTCTGATCCTTCAGCAATTGCTCGCTGGACGGTGGCCTCGGATGACCCCAAGTTTCAGACAGTCGACGCGTTGTATGGCCCGGCTTGGCAAATTGCGCTCGACTTGCGCGAAGTCGCTGATCCCGTGCGTCCCCTGTCTTGGGTGAATTTGCGTGGTTCATTTCAGCCCAACCAAGGGGCTTTGGTCAGGACCAGTGAAGAGCCTCGATTGATTCAAATTGGTCGTGGCTCCTAGTGGGTTTGTTCGACGGTACATCCCTCGAGCGCCCGGTGACGTGTCCGGCGTGTCAAAGAAAGATGGTCGATTGCCGGTGCCCTCGAGATGCGGAAGGCCATCCTTGTCGGCCCCAGGACCAAAAGATTCTGGTGCGGGTGGAGAAAAGACCCGGAGGCCGGAAGGCCACCGTGGCTCGGGGCTTTGATCCGGTGGCTTCGGATTTGTCTGGCGTCTTGCGACAACTCAAGCCCAAGTGCGGCGGGGGAGGCACCACCCGAGACGACACGGTGGAAGTGCAGGGCGAGCATGTCGACTCGGTCGTGGCTTTGCTCAATGAACTTGGCTACCCCGCACGGGCAGGTTGAGCTTCGGTACAATCCCGCCCATGCCTGACCAATACGAAACTGTGGCGGATGCCAAAATTGGGATTTTGATGGGTTCAGCCAGCGATTGGCCCACCATGCAAGCCGCGGCCAAGACCCTCCGAGACTTGGAGATTCCTTACGAGGCCAACGTGATCTCGGCCCACCGGGCCCCTCGTCGTCTTGAGCACTACTGCGGGTCCGCGGAAGAGCGGGGCATTCGAGCCCTGATCTGTGCGGCGGGTGGGGCGGCGCACTTGGCGGGGGTGGCAGCAGCGTTGACCCCGATCCCCGTATTGGCATGTCCGATGAAAGCCTGGAGCCTCGAAGGCCTCGATTCGTTGCTTTCGATGGCCCAGATGCCCAAGGGCATTCCGGTGGCGACTTTTGCGATCGGCTCCGCCGGCGCCACCAATGCCGCACTTTTCGCGGTGGCGATGCTGGCGGGCACCGATGAGACGATCGACGCCAGATACAGAGATTTCCGTAAATCTCAGTCTGACAAGACTTTCCCTCTGCCCCCCATCGAGGGCTGAAGCCTCTTTTCTCCGGAAATTCGGGGGGCAAAGCTCCTTCACGTTGCTAAAGTCGTGGTCTCGGCTGTGCTGTTGCGTGGAGCGATACCGCCACGCGACGTCCGAGAAAACACCACTTTTCGGCCACCTAGAGGGGTGGTCCGAGAATGTGACCGGTGAAAGTCCGGAGAACCTGACGGTGCTGTTCCATCCGATGAAGGTCCAGCGATATCTGCACCGTTTTCACCCTTTTCAGGAGATCCTTCCATGCATCGCATCGTCGCACTCGCACTGGCCGCCGCTTCGCTGGCGACCGCCGAACTCCCCAAATTCGATCAAGTGTCCAACGGATTCAAAGAAGTGGTTTCGACCGCGGACGGTTCCCGACCGCTCTACCGAATCTGGAAGAAAGACAACGACCTTCTGGCAGAATTGCCCCGGGGTTGGGAACGACAGCAGCACATCATTGCGGCCACGCAAAACCGAGGCACCATCTTCGCCGGACTGCAAGGTCCCGAAGTGCTGGTGTACTGGAAGCGCATCGGTGATCGCTTGATGGTCATGACCCCCGAATTGGGCACCCGGTCCAATGGTGAACAAGAATCCAAAGACTCCGTGCGACGAATCTTCACCGACACCATGTTGTTTGACGTTCCCATTCTTGCGATGGGTCCATCGGGCCAACCCGTGGTGGACTTGGACAGCCTGTTGCTTCGCTCCGCCGCCGGTGGTTTGGGACTCGGTGGTCTGAACGCTGGCTTGGCCGAAGTTGTGACTGCCAAGACCTTCCCCCAGAACACCGTGGTGTCGTTCGATGTCCCCAATCGCGGTGGCCAAATTGTTGGCCTGTACTTCTCGATTGTCGATCTGCCTCGCAACAACGGGTACAAGCCACGTGAAGCGGACAACCGAATTGGTTACTTCATGACCAGTTACCGGGATCTTGGCGATTACAACCAAAAGACCAAATGGAAGCGTTACATCCACCGCTGGAATCTTCAGAAGCGAGATCCCAGCTTGAAGATGTCCCCGCCCAAAGAGCCCATTATTTACTACATCGAGCACACAGTTCCGGTGCGGTATCGCCGTTGGCTTCGCCAAGGCGTTCTCTACTGGAACAACGCCTTTGCTGAAGTGGGCATCGACAACGCCATCGAGGTCTACTTCCAAGACAAACAAACCGGCGCCCATATGGACAAAGACCCCGAAGACGTTCGGTTCAGCTTCATTCGCTGGCTGAACAACGACGTGTCGACCGCCATTGGACCTTCACGGGCCAACCCGCTTACGGGTGAAATTTTCGATGCCGACATCGTGTTGACCGACGGCTGGATCCGAGCCTACTGGGGTTGGTACTACGAAGACTCGCCTGACATCGTGGCCGAAGGCATGAGCGCTGATTTGCGCGAGTGGTACGACGCCAACCCGCATTGGGACCCACGCTTGTTGGTGGCTTCTCCAGCCCGACGGGCTGAATTGATTGAAGCCCGATCCTCAGTAACCGCTGACGCAGCCGAGCCTGCCATCGCGCACAACCCTGACCTCTTTGGCACTTGCGCTTCCGCAGGTTGCACCGAGTGCATGGCTGCTCAAGGCTTGGCCTCGCACATGGCGTTTGCCGGACTTATGGGCGAAGACCTCTCCATGTTTGCCCCGGAAGGCGATGATGGCGCACAATTGGATGGCATCCCCGAGTGGTTTGTCGGACCTTTGTTTGCCGAGTTGGTGTGCCACGAAGTGGGGCACACCCTGGGCTTGCGTCACAACTTCAAAGCTTCCAGTCTCTACACCCACGAGCAGATGAACTCGGAAGAGTTCAAGGGCAAGAAGACCATTGCCGGTTCGGTGATGGATTACCTGCCGCCGAACTTCCGTGTCGACACCGGCGAAGTGCAAGGTGATTTCACCATGATCGACGTTGGTCCTTACGACAAGTGGGCCATTCGATACGGCTACATGTTCGGTGACCCTTCCGAAGTGCTCAAGGAAGTGAACGTGCCTGAGCACGCTTACCTCACCGATGACGATACGGTCGGCCCCGACCCATTCGCTCGCCGGTACGACTTCACGGCCGACCCGCATGACTACGCCATGGAAATCATGCAGATCGTCGGAATGAAGCGGGAGAAAATCCTCTCTGATTTCGTCAAAGACGGTGAAAGCTGGTCGCGTTCGCGAACCGGATACCTCAAGACGTTGTCCATGCAGAGCCGGATGATTTCCATGATGTCCAACTGGCTTGGAGGCTCGGATGTCTCGAGGAACCAAAAGGGTGATCCCGATGGCCGTCCCCCGGTCGTGCCGGTCGAAGCCGATCCTCAACGCGAGGCATTGGAGTTTGTCATGGCCAACGCTTTTGAAGATGAAGCCTTTGGCATGACCACCGAGTTGTTGCGTCACATGACCACCGACCAGTGGTCTGACGATTCTGAAGGCGATCGCTCTGATCCAACATTCCCCATCCACACTCGGATTTCGGGAATTCAGCGTTCTGCCCTTTCGCAGATCTTGAACCCCGTCACGTTGCGTCGCATCTATGACAACGAAATCGCCACGCCTTCGGAAACCGACCAAATCACTTTGGCCGAGGTCATGGATGCGGTGGTGGCCAATGTGTTCCGCGAACTGGATGGTCAAGTGAATGGTGGTTCCTCTCGTGAGCCAGCCATCTCCAACTGGCGACGTGGTCTTCAGGCCGAGCTTGTGTCTCGTTTGGCTGAATTGTCATCAGGGAAATCCGGCATGCCCGGTCCAACCCGGACGCTTTCCACCGTGCACCTGAAGCGGTTGAAGAGTCGCTTGGCTCGCGCGATGAAGGGCAAGGCTGACCCTTACACGGAAGCCCATTTGGATGATTTGCACATGTCTGTAGACCGTGCATTGAACCGGATCGAAACCGTTGCGGGTGCCGGCCAACCCGCGGTAAGTCTGGGTCGCTTCTTCGGCGCTTCTTGAATTCAAGACATCTTGTCTTTCTTGGGAGGACCTTCGGGTCCTCCCTTTTCTTTTGCCCCTAGCATGGCAACATGACCCAGTTCGACTTTGATACTCCACCCACTTCACCTTTGGCTTGGATGGAAGCCTGGTTTGCCGAGGGAGATGTGTTGGACGTCCCGAACCCCAACGCGATGTACCTCGCCACTGTCGATGCGGATGGCACCCCCTCGGTTCGCACGGTGCTTCGCCGCGGCTTTGACGAGCGTGGTGTGGTCTTCTACACCAACTACGAGTCACGCAAATCGTTGGCCATGATTGCTTCCGGTCGCGCTTCGGTGTTGTTCCATTGGGATCAAACCGATCGCCAAATCCGAATCGAAGGCCGCATCTCTCAGGTTGAAGCGAAAGTTTCAGATGCTTACTTTGCGGCTCGACATCCGGAAAGTCAGCTTGGTGCTTGGGCCAGTCGGCAGAGCAAATCTTTGTCGAACCGTTCCCAGTTCGAAGAAGAAGTCGAAGCGATGCGGTCTAAGTTTTCGGGATCCCCGGTTCCGCGTCCTTCATTTTGGGGCGGGTATCGCGTCAGTTTGGATGCGGTCGAAATTTGGCAGGGTCATCCCCACCGTCTCCATGACCGCGTGCGATGGACCGCTTCAGATGAGGGTGGGTTTACCTCAACCAGGTTGTATCCCTGAGGGAACTCTGAGCGATCGGAAGCCCTGAGAGAGTCAGCTTGGTTGGCGTGCTTTTTCAAGCATGCGTCCACATCGATCGGTGAACCCGCCTTTGATGGGGACCGCACCTTCGGCACCAAATTCAGCCCAGTCCAAAATCTGATCGGGGGTCAGTACGACTATGTCGCCTTCTTCAGCCAAGTCGGTTTCCAGTGGAACACATTCCAAGCGAAACGGCCCCCAGTGACGTGGTTGAAGCCAAACGGTGGCACGACTTTCAGAGGGGGCATACAGAACAACAAAGCGGCGCTGGGCTTCTTGGTCTCCAGCCATCCAGCGGGCCCGCGCACCATCAAGGCTGCGTTGGGCATCGTTTTTGGCCTCCTCGATGCATGCCAAGTACATCGGGTCGTCCGAAGCCACAGTTGGTACGCCATCAATGGTTTGAATTTCTTGCGATGTCTCATTGAGACCCATTCCGTCCCGATCGCAGGCGGCAAGAGTCCCAAAGAGACATGTGGTCATGAAAAACTGGCCTTTACGGTTCATGGGGCGGTTGTCCTCTGGCAATGCGTTCGGCATCTTCAAGGGTTTTGGGATCGAAGGAGAAGTCGCCTTGGGGCGGCTCCTCAGAAGGCTCATCAGCCGGGTCATTTTTGGCATGTTTGCGACTTTTCAACACTTTTGAAGATATTTTACTCCAAATTGACGGCGAAATGTCATCTTTTTGCGGCCGTACATGTTCGGCTTCAGCCACCACATCCAAAGGAAGAATTGCGTTCGGATCGAGTGCTGGAGCCTCCGCTGCTCGATTTGGGGTCGAGGCCCTCCTTTGCCAGTCCAATCCCAGCTCTTGGAGAAATGCCTTCGAATCCATGGTGGAACTCTTGAGCCGTTTGACCTGCTTTTGTAAAGCCCGATCGGTTGTGACGACCAGAAGTTGGCGGGAAATCGAACTTTGAGAAACAACTCGGGCAATGACGTCATCTGCCGTGACGCCATGCCCTGAGAACGTCACTTTGATGCCATTGGGCAGGGTCTTTGGGGCGTCTTCCCACGGTGTGCCGTCGCAGACCAGCAGGAATCCGTCGGGATACCGTCTTGATGCTCTCAGAAGTTCGACGAATTCTTGTGGCGTCGGCCCGGCAATCTCCGTTGGGAGGGCATCCGTTGCCCCCAGTACGTTGTTGGTGTCCAAGATCACACGGGCCATACAGCCAAGATACTCCCACATCTCTGCTTGACGGGACGCGCGATTTCGGGTGAAATAGTCGTTTCCCCACAAGGAGCTCATGACCCATGGCGATTCGAATCAAGACCCGAACTGGCGAAAGCGTGCAACAAATGATGCGCCGGTTTAAAAAACTGTGTGAGAAGGAAGGCCTGACCAAAGAGGTCAAGAAGCGTCAATACTTCGAAAAGCCATCTGAGCGTCGCCGTCGTGCGACTCGGAAAGCCGCTTCCCGGCTGGTACGGACAACCAGCCCGCAGGCTGGTAGCCGTCGCCGCTGATTCTGACATCTTTGGTTTTTCACTGACGCATTTCGTTCCATTGATCCGATCTTTTAGGGTCAATGTTGATGATGTATGCGTGAGCATGCCCGGCACACGCCAAGGCGTGTTCCCAAACCCTCACTTCTCCTTTTGATACCTGGATACACCTCATGGACCCAATGAATCTTTCCCCGCTGTATTGGCTCGGACCTGTTGGCGCGATCAGCGCACTCGGGGCAGCCTTTGCTTTTAGTCGCGGTGTGATGGCCAACAGTGAAGGTGAAGGTGAAATGGTGGAGATCGCCCAAGCCGTTCGCGATGGTGCGATGGCGTACTTGACCCGCCAATACAAAGTTGTGGCCTTGGTCTTCGTCGCCTTGGTGGCGATCCTGTTCGTGTTGTCCACCCAAGGCACGCAGGCTTGGCAGACCGTGATTGGCGTGCCCGTCGCTGGTCTGTTCTCTGGCTTGTGCGGCTGGTTCGGCATGAAGATGGCGACCAATGCTTCAGCCCGAACCGCATATGCGGCCAAGCAATCATTGAACGACGGCCTCAAGGTTGCGTTCCGCGCGGGTGCAGTGATGGGCTTGGTGGTGGTTGGGTTTGCCTTGCTTGATATTTCGGCCTGGTTCTTCCTGTACACCCAGGGGATCGTGCCTTTGCCCGAAGGCGATGCTTTGGTCGCGATGACGACGATCATGCTTTCGTACGGCATGGGTGCCTCAACGCAGGCATTGTTTGCTCGAGTTGGGGGCGGGATCTACACCAAGGCCGCTGATGTTGGTGCTGACCTTGTTGGCAAGGTTGAAGCTGGAATTCCTGAAGACGATGCTCGCAACCCGGCCACCATCGCTGACAACGTCGGTGACAACGTTGGCGATGTTGCTGGTATGGGCGCGGACCTCTACGAGTCGTACTACGGATCGATTCTTGCGACGATGGCGCTGGGCGCTGCCGCCGCACTCGCCGCGGCAGGATCACTCGGTGAAGGCGTTGGCTTGAAATTGGCCGTTGCCCCTTTGGCTTTGGCTGGCGTTGGCGTCTTTGCTTCTTTGGTCGGGGTCTTTGTGGTCAAGGCTGAAGAAAATGCATCGTTCAACAAGTTGCTCAAGAGTCTGCACATGGGCGTGTGGGCGGCTTCTGCCATCATTGTCGTTGCCTCTTGGTTCTTGTTCCAAAACATCTTCGCCGGAACAGAAATCTCTGCAGCTGGGGTTTGGGGTGCAATCGTTACTGGACTTTTGGGTGGACTGGTTATCGCTTGGTTTACTGAGTACTACACCAGCTACGAACACAAGCCAACCCAAAGCATTGCCGAGCAAGCACAGACCGGTCCGGCAACGGTGATTATTTCCGGCATTTCTGTTGGAATGATCTCCACCTGGGTACCCATCCTTGTGGTTGTCGTCGGCATCATGCTGGCCTTTTACTTGGCCGGCGGTGGTGAAACATTCCTTTTGGGGTTGTACGGCGTCGGTATTGCTGCAGTTGGCATGTTGTCCACACTCGGAATCACTCTGGCGACNGACGCGTACGGACCGATTGCTGACAACGCCGGTGGCAACGCCGAAATGTCNGGGCAACCAAGCTACGTCCGCGAGCGTACTGACACCCTTGATTCTCTGGGCAATACAACTGCTGCGACGGGTAAAGGATTCGCGATTGGTTCCGCAGCACTCACCGCACTTGCGCTCTTGGCGTCATACGTGATTACGGTCAAAGAGTATGCCATCAGAGGAGGCGTCTTCGGCGAGGATGCCACCAGCGCATCTGTCAGCGTCCAAGACGTTGTGAATTATTACGACGTCACGCTGTTAAACCCTTCTGTTCTCGGTGGGGTCTTTATTGGGGTGATGCTGGCTTTCGTATTCTGTGCGATGACCATGAACGCTGTTGGGCGTGCCGCCTACGCCATGATGAACGAATGCCGTCGTCAGTTTGGCTTGATGCGTGAAGCCTTTAAAGATCTTCAGATGACTGAAGACCAAATCAACGACCCAATGCAGTGGCCCAAAAAGGTGCAATATCAAGGTAAGCAATACCCCGATTACGCTTCATGTGTTGATATCTCTACGACGAGTGCCCAGAAAGAAATGGTGATGCCATCCATCTTGGCCATCGTGGTGCCCATTTTGGTTGGCTTCTTGTTGGGTGTTGCGGGTGTGCTGGGCATGCTCGTGGGCGGCCTGACCAGTGGCTTCGCTGTCGCCATTTACATGGCCAACGCTGGCGGCGCTTGGGACAACGCCAAGAAGTACATCGAGAAAGGTCATTTCGGCGGCAAGGGCTCTGAGTCCCACAAAGCCGGTGTGGTCGGTGACACCGTTGGTGACCCTTTCAAGGACACCTCGGGGCCTGCTCTCAACATCCTGATCAAGTTGATCGCGATCGTGTCGGTGGTCTTTGCCGGCGTGGTGGTCGAGCACGGCGATCTCGTCAAACAACTGCTNGGCTGATCCATTGGCCCGCGGTACCACNCCTGAACAACGTGCGCAAACCAAAGCGCTCGCTCTTGAGTTGGCCAAATTGGCCAAGGACTATGACTGCAGCGATATCCGCCTGCTGGACGTTCGGGATTTTTCCGAGGTCATGGACTGGATCCTTGTGGTCTCCGGCACCTCCGATCGCCAGATGCGGTCGGTCGCCGATCTCATGAAGAAGCATGCTCGAGAGCAGGGCCAATCGGCATGGCAAGGCAGCCGTGACGAACATGCCACTTGGATTGTGCTGGACTTTGTGGACTTGGTGGTGCACCTCTTCGAGCCCAATCAACGTGCTTGGTACGACATTGAGGGCCTTTGGGGCGATGCGGAAGATGTCGAATTGACATAAATCACTTTAATGTGGTGAAGTTTGGATCGATAATCCACCTATGTTGTTGCTGTGCCTCTTGGCCCAAGTCAGTCAGTCTTATGCGGGTATCGGATTGGACCGCATACCGTCGCTCACTTCAGATGATGTTCGTTTGGTGGTTCTCGGCGACTCGTTTGCTTCCCAGTCGTTCANCCGAATTCCCGCCGCACTTCTTTCCGAATTGCCAGAAGGTCAATTGGTTGGCATGCGATCTTCGCTCCACTCTCGGTTCACCAAGCCGATTGCAGTCGAGCTTCTTTCCGATNCCCATACGATCGTGAACCAGCAAGGGGCAACAAGTGGATGCCGTGAACTTGAGACAGATGTTGGAGGAGAGGCTTGGATGCGACTTCCAATCGGAGGCCTGTTTGATCTTCGGTTGAACTTGAATGAGTTGAATCAGTCGGTCTTCAACGTGCAATGCAACCGTGTCGATCCAGCGATCAATGAATTTTCTGGCATTTCAACTGAGGGGGTCTTGGCCCGAGGCGTGGCAAGAATGCCAACCCAGGGTTTAATTCCTGCAGCGATGTATTGCGAGCCCTGGTCAGATGATTGTGTGGTTGAGCAGTTCCAGGCCGGACCGGCGGGCCACTTTCATACGGTCTTCCAAACCCAGTCTTTGTTCAATGCCCCCTTGGATCCAAACAGCAGCGACTTTGGCTTCCAACTGGCGTGGAATGGCGGCGGCACGGCATTGCAAATGACCGATGTCATTGTTCATGGTCTCCAAAATGGTGTGCCAGCGAGTGGCCTGTACTTCACTCCGCTTACAGACGTGAGTTGGAGTTTTTCCAGTTACGTGAATCCTGAACCCTGTAGCCAAACCGGGGCAAAGAGTTTTTCAGACGAAGAAATCACACAGTGGTTGCGAGAGACCTCCGTGGTGCCAAATCGGGATCTCACTTTTATGGTTCATTTGGATACCGAGCCACTGAGTCAACTCGAATATGAGCAGAGATTGGAAGAGCTTTGG
Organism: Phycisphaera sp. TMED24; assembly: GCA_002168105.2. Lineage (GTDB taxonomy): Bacteria > Planctomycetota > Phycisphaerae > Phycisphaerales > SM1A02 > UBA8653. Next base: position 104,544 of record NHCD02000013.1, on the reverse strand, counting down.
TCCCGGGTTGGTCAAGCCGTTACAAACGCCGGNCTTGGACCTCGTTGGTCGATGGTGGTCGTGGTCCCATTCCGACACAAGGTGTACGGCTCATCTTTCTCGGAGGAATTGATGTATTTCGAGAATCTTTGGTCGGCAGTCCAGTCCGTTGCTGCTACTCGAGACAACTTTGCCGGCGTCTCCTTGTATCACTATTTTCAGGGCACCCGATTTGATGGCACATTTGAGTCCAGACGATTCCTCATTGAAAATTGCCAGGGGACTGTNACTTGGAACAACGTTGAGATCAATCTGGCAGAAGCGCCCGCCAGTGGACGACTCTTGGATGATTTCGATGGTCATGTAAGAGATCAGTATTCGGCACGATTTATGGCCAACGCCTTGCTTCGCGCTCTCCGCGGCTGGAGCTTTGTCGGCGATCTGAACCACGATGGCATGCTGGATTCCGCAGACCTGCCCGTCCTCTTGGCCCAATGGGGTGCCACCGGAGTCAACGAAGCCGACCTGGATGTCAACGGAGTGGTGGACAACTTGGATCTTGACCTGCTGACCCAGCGATTGGAATGTGCGGTTCCATATTCACCTCCACCACCACCCTTATCTCCAGACTTGGATGGTGATGGCGTTGTTGGTATCACTGACTTGCTTCTTTTGCTCGCCAACTGGGGCTCCGATGATCCGTTCATCGACATTACCCGCGATGGTGTCGTCGACTGGTCCGATCAACTGATCCTCTTATCAAACTGGACTTCTTCGCCGTAAGGTCATTCCCCTGAAGTGGCGGCCCTCCGGAATGAACTTCCGCTCAAAGTTTGAGCCCACCAATTCATTTGGTTTGGCCGACACACACGGTTCGTAGGGTTCGCGTTCGAAGAGCGGGCAGCGAGCCACGTGTTCTTCATACCACGCCCACAATTCGTCGTGATCGGTCACGATGCGAAGGGTGCCTCCGGGCTCGATCACCCGGTGGAACTCCTGCAGCGTGTCGTCCTGCACCACCCGCCGCCGGTGGTGGCGAGACTTTGGCCATGGATCGCTGAAATACAAGTGAAAGGTGTGAATGCTCTCGTCGACCACACGTTGCCGAATAAATTCCACNGCGTCAGCGTGCAACATCCGGACATTCTGCATTCCGCGTCGACGCGCGCGATCAGCGGCGTAGCGCCAAAAGGCCATCATCCATTCGATCCCAAGGAAATTGTGCTCTGGACGGTGCGGCGCTTCCTGGATCAAGAATGTGCCCTTTCCGGAGCCGATCTCCAGCTCAAAGGGATGTTCCGGATGTTCAAACCACCGTCGAGGGTCGTCCTCGGGGCGGGGGGCCTCTCCGGCCGGAGGTAAAGCCTCGGCTTGGTATCCGTAGCCGGTGACGTCGAGTCGAGTTGCGCTGGGCAGGCTTCTGGTCATTGCAAATCTCAGTTTCGCTAGGATCGCACTGGATCGCAACCGCCGAGGCTCGGTGTGCTCGCGCGGCGATGGAGGGTTGTTGAAGTGGTGACACTGGGCATTGTTTTGGTTCTGGTGATTCTGGGTGCTCTGGTCTTGGCCGCCAGCGGCGGTGAATACGACCCTGATGTCATGGACCCGAATTCTCCTGATGCACCAATGTATGAAGAGGAGTACTACTCCGAAGATTGAGGGGGCAGGGGGGGCTTCTTCCAGTTGTTTTCTTGATCTTGGGAAAGGACGGCCGCCGCCATTCGGATCATTTTCCTTGAGATCACGGCGTCGGGGCCACTGGGTGAAGACCAACCCGGGTCATCGCCTCGATTCTGCGCGGCTCGGTCGGCCGTGGATTCTTGGCTCATGACGCAGAAGAATTCACCTCGGACCAGCTCCGGGTCGTCGGTCTCAACCGCGATCCAGGCCATGCTGAGGCAGTTTCCGCAAATACACGAGCCTCGGTGGCCTTCGACAAATGGAATCTTGTCTGACCAGGGCCGGCGACAGAAGTCGCACCAGAAGTCTTCGGGATTCATATCAAGGGGGTCAGCGCCAGGTCGATGCATGGTGGACCATGGTACTTCCAGCGTGAATTCGCCATGATGGTGGTATGTCGAACCGATTGTCTCTTGGCGCTCGAACCCGCCTCTTGTTTTTAGGCAGCGCTTTTTTGGCTCTGGTGGCTGGCCTTTTGGTCCCCTGGGTTCGGACCGGAGACATTGTTCATGCGTATCAGTCCAAGGCGATTGATGAAGCTTTAGACCGGTACGAAAAGGGCCTGCCCCTTGGTCCGGCCGAGGTGATGCTTCTGCCAGCCGATGATCCCCAGTGGGATGCGATTCGACGGACGATGGTGATTCGCGAGCAAAAAGGGATGGGCGGTATCCGAACGGTANAAACCGATGAAGGTGAAGCTCGGGCACAGGTTTACGTAGTGCGCGAGGACCAGTTGTTGCGGGTTGATGTTCCCACAGCATTCGGTGACGCTTTGCTGTTGGAATCCAGAGCGTGGTTTGTGGCCTCAGGATTTCTGGTCTTTGTGTTGGTGTTCGTGGCCTTCCATCGCACGCTTGACAAGCTGATTTTGNCGCCCATCACCGGCTTGTTGGCTTCGGCCAAATCACTCGAAGATGGCAAACCCGATACTCGCTTCTCTTGCCACTCGGGGGACGAGTTTGAATCCTTGGCCGAGATCCTCAACCGGATCGTTGAACGTTCCGAGCGAGCTCGTGAAGATTTGCGCACGATGAACGAAGCGCTTGACTTGCGGGTTGATGAACTGCGTGACTTGAATGCAGGTCTCGATGAGGCCAATCGTTTGAAATCCGAATTTTTGGCCAACGTCAGCCACGAGCTGCGGACACCTTTGGGCATTGTCATCGGTCACGCCGATGCCATACAAAGTACGTTTGCTTCTGAACAACCAAGTGCATCGGTGGAGCGGAGCCTGAAGCACATCATTGAGTCCGGCCATGATTTGCGCCAGTTGATTGAGGAACTTCTCGTTTTGGCCAAAGTCGAAGCGGGCCGAATCGAACTTCACCCNGCTCCTCTCCAGCTCGCCGATTTGGCCACCGGACTCCAAAGGGCCTTCTCAACGTCACTGGCTTCAAAGGGTTTGGCCTTGCAGATTGATGTCTCGGCTTGCCCAACGGTGGAGTCGGATCACGCCAAGGTCAGGCAGGTGCTGTACAACTTCTTGGCCAACGCCATCAAGTACGCCCCCCAGAGCGGCACTCTCCATTTGGAGGCTCACTTGGTTGACAGCAGTTTGGTGGAAATCAGCGTGATCGATCACGGCCCCGGAGTTCCTGAGGACTTGCGCCAAGTGATCTTTGAGAAATTCCGGCAGGGGGACTCAGGCTTGGCTCGAGATCATGGAGGGACGGGGCTAGGCCTGGCCATTGCTCGACAGTTTTCAGAGATCCTTCGAGGCTCGGTTCGTTGTGATGCCACCCCGGGCGGTGGGGCAACATTTGTGCTGCGTTTGCCTTTGGTGTGGCCGCGTGAGTCGGGNCGACCCTTGTTGCCAGAAGCGGAAGACTAGAGTCTTTCGCTCAGCCGCTTGGCCATCGCCTCGTCGGCGTCCCGTCGCACGCGACCAAGCATGGCGCAGTCCCATCGTTCCCTTCGCACATCGCTGTCGATGGCTTCACGGAGGAGGCCATAGGCGGTGGCCGCGATGACCGACGGCGGAAGTTGCGCCGAAGAGCACCATCGGTCGTAATCCACATAGGCCAGATAGACCACCACGGCCTCGGGTCCAAACCAAGTCCAGCCGCGAGGGTCTTCTACTTCTCCGGTGAGTTGAGACGCGTCCAAAGTTGAATGGATCCTTCCTCGTTCCCGGAGAGTGTAAAAACAGGAGGCTCCCCAAGCCGTCCGTACAGTGTGTGGTCGAGTCGAAATCCCCGTTCCGGCAGGATATTTTTGGCGGCAACAGCGACATTGGGATACATCACCATCACCACTTCGGGGTTGGTGTGGTCCAAGTCGGCGTTCAGATCCCAGTCTGAAAGACCGCACAAGCTGAAATTGACCTCCCGGGCGCCGGCATACACACCCGCGACCTCTCCGCGGAGCCCAACAATCAGTGGGGCTTGATCGGTGTGTTCTAAGGTCCAGATTATGGCTTCTCGAATGGGTTGTTTTTCGACCAGAATGACCAATCCCAATGGATACAACTGAAGCGAAAGCACGAGCAGCCGCCACGCGGGGGAGAGGTGGCCCAAAGAGTGGGCCAAAGCGACCACAACCGCAGGGAGGGCAAACAATCCAAAGCGGGTGTAGGCCCATGAGCCTGAGATCAAGATCGTCAGCCAAAGAACAAGGAGTCCCACGACGGGTCCCAGCAGGGCTCGGCGGACGTCTTCAGGACACCGGAACAAGCCGTACGCCATGACTGGGATCAGCAACCATCCGAAAGCCATTTGACCCCCGAAGACTCGAAGCAATCCGTACCCACCTTGTGGGGTCCCTGCGGCTTGGGTCAGTTGATCACGAGTCAACCACAGCCCTTCGAGCACTGGCCAGAGGATGGGCAGGGCCAACACTGCGGCAAGGGAGGAACCCAGGAACAGCCGCCATGAGCGGTGGGTCAAGCCCATGATGGAATGCCCCACGGCCAGGAAGGCCGTGGTCAGATGGGTGCCGACACCTAGCGCTTGCACGAGGGCGTACTTCAGCAGGGTGCCCTTCTTGGTGCGGCTGCTGGTGTNCAGATGGTCAGCCAGCGGCAGACTGAGGGCCCCGGCCAGCATCATGAAGGCATATCCCCGGGCTTCGGTGGCATGATCCAGAAGCAATGGGTTGGTGAAAGCCAGCGCACTGGCCCACATGCCAACCGCTGATCCTGAACGCTTCTCGGTCCATCGCCACAAGATGACGACTGTGGCGAGCCCAGCCAAGACCGATGGAAGGCGGAGGGCAAGTTCTCCCCCCAGCCCCGAGAACCACTGGAACGAAAGTCGAGAGGCAAAAGTCTGNAAGGGGTGGTTGGCGGGATCGAACCAGTGGGTCAAGCACCACCATGCAGCCCGACCTTCGGCTGGGGAGCCGTAGTCACGCCAAGCCGCGATTTCGTCATACCACAGGCCTCGTGTGCCCAAGGTGAAGGCCACGACCGTCCAGAGTGCTCCCAGCAGCAGCATGAGCTTTCGNGAAATCATGAGGCCGGATGGTAACGCTCGAGAGCACTCAAACGCCGCGCAGCGTACGCTTCAAACATGCTCGAGATCCCATGGACCGACACGCGAGATGCTGAAGCGGTTCAACACGCATTGCGTGAGGCCACCCAAATGTTGCACCAGCGGTCATGCCGCCAAGGATCGATTGATGTTCTGTCCGGGCACGGCACTCTCTTGGTGAGTGGAGACTTGCACGACAACCCTTTTCATTTTGAGGCCCTGCTCCGAATGGCCCGTTTGGACGAGGGTGAAGACCGGCACCTGATCTTGCACGAGCTGATCCACGGCGAACATCTCATGAATGGGATGGACTTCTCGTATCGCATGTTGCTGAAGACAGCAGATCTCGTGCGCGTTCATCCAGGGGTCCACCCCATGCTGGCCAATCATGAGATTGCCCAGTTGATGAAAACTCGAGTGACCAAGGGCCATGGAGAGTGCGTGACGTTGTTTAGGGATGCTTTGGAGTTCACCTTTGGTGAGCACTGTGAGGCGGTGGAACTGGCCCTGGACGAGTTCATTGCCGCCATGGCCTTGGGGGTTCGCGCGGAGAATGGCGTTTGGTGTTCCCATTCCTTGCCCGGCCGGGCCGTCATGCCCTCTTTTGACCCAGAGATCGTTCGCCGCCCTCTGGTCGCTTCCGACTTTGAGAAGCCAAAAGGTGGCGCGTACCTGATGACTTGGGGGCGTGTGTTCGAGGATGCAGACATTGACCTCTTGGCCCAGGCGTGGAAGGTGCAATTGTTCTGTTTGGGTCACCGAAAAGTCCCAACTGGGGTGGAGTCCGAGGGTGATCGATTGGTGTTGGTCAACTCTGACCATGAAGGCGCTCGGGCCTTCACTCTGGAGCTGGATCAACCGCCGCCTTCCGCAGAAGAGTGTGTCCTGCGTTCCCGACCCTTGAATTCTGTTTAGTGGCCTTGCGGCTTCGGCTTGACGGAGGCGGGGGNGGGTTCGGTTTTCGCGGGACTTCGTTCGGGAAGTTTGGCTTCCCAAGTCCCGCTTCCAGGAATTTCGGTTCGTCCTTCGGTGTAGCGAGCGCCCCGAGGACCCTGTCCATCGCTTTTCTTGATTGATGCTGGTCCCGCGGTGCGTGCGGGCCGGAATGGGTAGCCGCCAACCCTTCGGTGGACAAAATCTGGAGCCTTGATCAGCAGATTCCCCTCGTGGTACCGGATCGATGCCCAGTCGCCCCCATTGCGGGCCCATCCTTCTGCTTCCACCAGCTCCACAATCAGCTCGATGATTTGTTCGGCTTTTTCGACGTCGGACGGGAGGTCTGGGTCTTCCGACCCGCCTTGGAACAAGGATTGCGATCCATTGCCTCCACCCTGAGGACTGCCTTGGCTGAGGGCCGTTCCGAGATCGAGCCGCGGACCGTTGTCAAAGTTGGGCACATCGGTGATGAGATCTTGGATGGGATAGCGTTTGAGGCGCTGCGCACTCTTGCGAGCCAAGCGTTCTTTTGTTGAAACTTCAATACGTCCGGTCCGGAGTTGCCAATCGCAGGCTTCACCCGTTTCGTCTTCGTACTGCTCCATCATGATTTCAAGCACGGTCAAGGCGGGCATGCCCCGAACATCCAAAGTGATCTCAACGGAAGGGTCGATNCCCGGCTGACCTTTGTTGTCATCCAGAATGCGCAGCGGAGCGCCGGTCGCTCCCGCCAGCCATGTCACGGCATCTTCAATGGGCGCTTCCTCCATCCGAACTTCACAATCGGTGTACAGCAAGCGTCCGAGATGCTCGGCACTTCCCGCGTACCGGTCACGCTCGAGCCGGCCTCTGACTTCCTGAATGCGTCCGTTGAGGTCTTGCCCCAAAGTGGGGAAAGACAGCACCCCGCAGACAGCTGCGAAGAGCANCAAGGTTGACACTGACTTTGGCATGAGCACAGTGTCGCCGGAAAGCCACGGGGGTGGGTAAAAAATGATCCGAAAGGCAGCGCTCCGCGGCGCTGCCGGGGGGCAACACGCCGACACGACCCCTACCCCCAGTCTCATAAGAACCACCCTGCAGTCCGTTCAGAGGCCTGGCGCAGGATCGGCGCGTGTTTTGCCATTCATCAGGTACAGCCCCCAGAGGACCCGGCCATGAACATGAATGTGTTGTATCGATTGACAGCTGCCACCCCCCATCGCAAACGAATGGGACTGTTTACCTTCGCGGCCTTCGTCTGTCTTTGTTAAGCGCCCTCCCCATGCAGACGTAAAAAAGCCCCCTCCTAGGGAGGGGGCGTTGGGTGTTCACAATTTTGAGGAACAGGTTCGTCTCGGCCCGGAGGCTCAGAGTTCGATCTTGTCGGAACCCAGGGCTCCGTGGTCGTCCATACCGCCCTTTGAAGGACGGGCGAATTCATCGAATTCGCTGGCGCCACCACCACCACCACCATCACCACCGGGTCCATTGCCGTCGTAGGCGGTGGTGTCGTTGTCGCCCCATTGGGCTCGTTTGAGCGAAAGGCCAATCTTTCGCTCGTCGGTGTCGACTCGCAAGATCTTGACCTCCACGGACTCGCCACTCTTGACGACGTCTTGAGGATTCTCGACCTTGTGATCGGCCAGCTCGGAGATGTGGAGCAAGCCTTCCAGGCCGTCTTCCAGGCTGACGAAGACACCGAAATTGGTGATCTTGGTGACTTCGCCTTGAATCACCATGCCAGGCTGGTAGTTCTCAGGGATGGCGTTGATCCATGGATCTTCGGTGAGTTGCTTCACGCCGAGGCCAACACGCTGCTTGTCTCGATCGATTTCGAGAACCACGCATTGGACGGTATCGCCCTTTTGGTANTTCTCATTCGGATGGGCAACCTTCTCGGTCCACGACATGTCGGAGACGTGAAGCAGGCCGTCGATGCCGGGCTCAATTTCAACAAACGCGCCGTAGTTGGCAATGTTGCGGATTTGACCCACGATGACCGTGCCCACGGGGTACTTCTCGCTGACGAGCTCCCACGGGTTGACTTCGGTCTGCTTGATGCCAAGAGAGATCTCACGCTTCTCGTGATCGATTTCCAAGATGACCACTTCGACTTCTTGGTCCACTTCCACCACTTCGGATGGATGGTTGACCCGACGAGTCCATGACATTTCGGAGACGTGCACCAGGCCTTCGAGACCTTCGTCGAGTTGGACGAAGGCACCGTAGGTGACCAGGTTGACGACCTTGCCCTTCACGCGGCTGTTGACCGGGAAGCGTTCGTCGAGGTTTTCCCACGGCGAGTTTTCGAGCTGCTTGAGGCCGAGCGCGATTTTTTCCTTTTCCCGATCGATCTTGAGGATCATCACTTCGATCTCTTGACCATGCTTCAGCATTTCGGTGGGGTGGTTGATTCGGCCCCAAGACATATCGGTGATGTGCAGCAGTCCGTCGACGCCACCGAGGTCGATGAACGCACCGAAGTCGGCGATGTTCGTCACGGTACCGGTGACCGTCTGGCCTTCGTCGATCTTGCCCAAGATGGTGTCGCGTGCTTCGGCACGTTCCTTTTCTTGCAGCTTGCGACGGCTGATGACGATGTTGCGTCGTTCTTCGTCGATCTTGAGGATGACGGCGCGAATGGTTCGGCCAACAAAATCACCCAAGTCGGTTTGTCGACGGATGTCCACCTGAGAGGCGGGCATAAAGACAGGCACGCCNATGTCGACCAAGAGTCCGCCTTTGATTTTTCGGACACCAAGGCCTTCGATCTCGTCGCCTTCGTTGTGGTCTTGGAGGATTTTTTCCCAACCACGGATGCGGTCGGCTTTTCGCTTGGAGACGGTGACTTCACCACTGAGGTCATCGACGCCTTCAAAGAGCACTTCGATTTCATCGCCGGCGGCAATCTCGTCCCAATTTTCGAATTCGCTGCGATGCACACGACCTTCACTCTTCAGGCCGAGTTCGATGATGACATCGTCACCGGCTTTGCCGACGACGGTGCCGGAGACGAGTTCACCGGGGGCCGCGGTGTTGGAAACATCGCTGCCAAGGACGGTATCCATCACGTTGTCTTGTTCGGCGTTCCCGAATGCTTCGGAGAGGTGCTTTTCAACATCGGCATCAACGTTGCCGATGGAGGCGATCAGGTTGTAATCAATCATGTTGTTGATCTTTCACCCCAGTGGTGAAAGATGCTTCCTGTGATCCTCGGCGCGGGATCGAGTTGTCGAATCTTCCGACCCAGAACACCCAGGACGGTGGCCCCCCGTTCGCCGGAAAAGGGGGATCGAATACTTTACCTATGGCCGACTGCATCCGCGAGGAAATAGGGGGATTTCTCAGCTTTCGCCTTCCCCACGACGTCCGGTGGCGTCTCCAGCATCCAAGTTGACCGAGCGGCGGAACATCAACATTCCGACAACCGAAAGCACCACGCAGAGGATGAAGGCCACGCCTCCTTGCCCTGGCTGTGCCACTTCCATCGTGCGATAGGCCAAGGCTCCGATGCCCGGGGCCACCAAGCCCCGCAGGCCCGTCAGAGTGACGTGGACCCCCATGTACCGGCCCGCTTGTCCGGGCGGGGCGTAGTCGAGGTGGCCCAACGTCCAACCGATGGACCCGCCGGCCATCGCCAGGGCTCGGATGGAAATGGCCAAAAAAAGCAGCCAGAGGGTTCCAGTCATGGATGCGGTCAGCAAAAAGATATTGGCGCTGACAAAAAACCAACCATGCACCAAGCGGTAGCGGAGGATGTGCACCCGATCAAAAAATTTGGCCCACTTGGGAACCGCGAACGGCAACACCAGCATCGGCAGTGTCGAGCCCAACAGGATGCCACCAAAGTATCCCTGCTCAAATCGTTCTCGGATCACTTGAATGATGATGGGCATGGCCATCAAATTGCCACTGCCAAACACAAACATCGCTGCCATGTACCGACTGAACCCTCGATCTTTCTGAAGGATGGCGATNGCATCACGCCATGGACGTGGTTTGGGTCGATGCTCGGCGCGTTCTTGCTCAATCAACTTCGGTTCGGCTGGCGCGGGGATCTTTCGGTACAAAATGGATCCCAGCCAAAGTGCGATGGCGCCGACAAGCAAAATAAATCGGAACGTTTGGTGGTCGCGTTCCAACAACATGCCCGAAGTGGCGCCTGCTGCGGCCAAGGTCAGGGCCGTGATGATGGACATCCACCCGGCGTATCGNCCCCGCTCTTTCGCGGGGTACATGCAGCGCCAAAGCGTGCTGCGAATGGTGATCATGCCGCCCCAACAAAGTCTTGCGCCCGCACATCCCAGCACGAAAAGCAGCAGCCCCCAACTCGTGTATGGCACAAAAGCTGCGGGAATCATGGCCAAGGCGGCCCACCTCAACTGTCGCGCAATGGCATCTCGTTTTGGCTTTCCTTGTGCCGACTCGGCCCACCACAGGCTGGCCAGATTGGTCCAGGCCGGTGCCCCTGAGAGCACGGCCACCGCCGCATCAAGCAGTGGGGTGGGAACGACGGATTCCCATGCAATGCGGGCAAAGACGGTGGCCACATTGCCATCGACTGGTGAAATTCCAACCACTGAAGTTGCCGTCGCCTGCCGTTCAGCGCGGAAGGATTCAGCTGGGGTTGCTGCTTCGGAAGTATTGGCAGTGGACTGAGTCATAAAAAAACCCCGGCGGGGGGCCGGGGTGACAAGTTCGAGTTGGGAACCAAAAGATTTGGTTCAACACCGATCAAGCCGCGGTCGGCGAACTTGATCTTAGGAGCCAATTAGCGTGGCATGCCAGAGGTGTACGTGATGGGGAATGGGCTCAAACGGCTGGGATGATCTCGAAGCCAGAAGCGACGGATGTCACCGTTGAGCATGCGTTCTTGGATGTTGTCCATCACCATTTCATTGCGCATGATGTCGATGTCACGCTGCGATTCGTTGATCAACTCGGGAGTTGGATTCGCAGCGATGGAGGAGTAGTCGGTCCCAACGGATGCACAGGCACCAAGGGGCAGGGACGCGAACAGGACGAGGACGGAAAGACGCATGGTGATTCTCCATCCCGGCAAGGCACCGGGATTGCGTTTGATACCCCGAATGGAGGGTCAACGTCAAGCGCGAAGGCCAAATCGCCAGACTTTCAATCGGGAAAAGGGCCCATTGGCTGGCTTGAACGCGGTCTGGGGCTAGGATTCATGCTCGAAGTTCAATCTTCGGGCACGATCGGGTCACGTGTGCTCGACCTTTGTTCGTTGCCTTGGGATCGCTCACCGCGGCGATGGCCAGGCCTCCACCGAGTGGAAGGCCGGGACCGACGGGATGCGAGCCCCCCTCTTTATGAGGGTTCGGGCAGCCTCACCCGATCGTGTCCGAAGATTGAACGACCGAGACCGGGGTCAGTTGCTCGAGAGAGCACGCAGTCCATCGGTGTCCTTGGCATCCCAAAGTGCTCCAAGAGACACCCCTCTGGTCCCTAAAAATGGCAGGACTTGATCCACTCGGCCCAAGTGGGCACGCAAGCGATCATTTCCGGCTTCCTCACTGTCGAGATGATCCGCAGCTCTGGCATGGAAGGCCAGAAGTGCAGGGGCCAATGCTTTGGCGGCGGCTTCTCGGGCATCACGTGTTTCGCGGTTCGCTGGATTGAGCAGAACCGAACGCAATTTCACAGTCGCCCCTTCCATGGAAAGCAGGTCTTCCGCGGCAAGAGTCTCTCGACTGGCCAACGACTTGAGGACATCGGCCCAGCGGCGGGCGATGTCTTCGTTGTCTCCACCGCCCAGCATGACGAATCCCTCCATCACGTGCCGATTGGCCGATGGTGAGACCCGTGAGGCGATCCTTCCGAGCATGCGAGCCAAGTCGCTTCGGTTGCGTTCCGCAAGGTCCAGCGTGGTTGCTTTGGTGATCCCTTGGCTCAGGGCTTGGCACATGGCCATTGATTTCCAGGCGGCGGCGTTTGCATCAAGATCCGTGACGCGTTCTGCCAGATCCAGCACACTGGCGCTGCTGCCCGTGGCGGCCAAGACCGTGAAAGCGATCATTTGCTGTTGCGGGGTTCGGATGTCGTCGTCGTATTCGCCGAACGCTTCGAGCAATCGTGCGCCGTATGCCCGGGCAAAGGCTGGTGTGCACCCACCGGAAAGCGGGGTCATCAGATCGACTCGAACCGCTTCCAGATGATCTTCACTGGGCTTCCGCGCGGACAGCGCTCGGCCCGCCTCTTCGGCAAATCGGGAGATCGTGGCTTCTTGTGATGCGCCCAGGGTCCGGTCATCGGCCAAAGCCCGAACCGAGGAAACACCCGTGAGGCCATCGGCAGCATGGACAGCTGGAGTCGGGGCCAGAGCGGCGAAAGCAGGAACGAACACTGCGGTGACAAGCTGGTACTGGGCGATACGCATGGGAGCTCCTCGGGATAGACCCCGGATTGAACAGAACACGGTACCCCGCGATTCGCCGAGGCGTCAATAAACCAGCGATACACTCTCAAAATGCCAAGGAATGTGTGTATGGGGTACCTCGTGTGGTTCTGTGTGGAGGCCGCTGCCTTCGGACAGTCTGCCCCACAAGCGTTGTCTGACTTGATGGTGCGAAGGGCGAGGATGTTTGCCGCCATCCCCTTGGCCAAGTCCTCCGATCTGGAGTTGGCCCATAGGATCGCCGTTCGGGCCACAGAGTTGGTTCCAACCGATGCCGAGGCGTGGCGGCTGCGAATGGACATCGCCCGTCTGCATGAGGAGCAAGAGGATGCCGAACGGTGTTTGCGGCGTTTGGTCGAGCTTCGACCGTTTGACGAGCGCCTGGTGTTGGAGCGGCTGGATCTGGCATTGACCGAACGGCAAACCGTCGAAGCTCGACTTGAAGGACTCGATGTGATTTTGGCCGAACCACTTTCAGGCCACCTGCAGGCTCGGTTGTGGTGGCGCCGAGCACTGCTCAGGCAAGGAAGAGGCGATGGTGATTGGCGGCAAGATGCGGCAAGAGCAGCCGTTGCTGATCCTTCATTTGCGGCCCCTTTGGCGGCCTTGGTCGCGCCCACTTTGGCCCAAGAAGAGGCCGATCCAGCCGAGGTGATTGAAGCGTTGGCGGCTTTGGCCGCGGCAACGCCCGCTGATGCTGATACGGCGGCGCGTTTGGGACGCCGACTGCTTCGATACGGCGCATATGCTGATGCGAAGGCGGCGTTGACGGCCGCCGTAACCGCGGTTGATCGGATGGGTCAGCGGCCGCCACCAGGGCTCTTGGCCGATTTGTTGCTTTGTCTTTTGGCCGAGGATGGCCCAGCCGCAGTTCGATCTGCTCTGGCCAAGCGTGTCATGCCGTTGAAACGTGCCAGCCGGATGCGGATCATGGCTGAAGCGGTCACTTCTGACGATTACCAACAGGTTGTTCCTGAGCCCATCCTCGGAGTNACGANCTCACGAGTGGTGGCAGATTTGGCCTTGCTCCTCAGCGCAACGGCCCATCTTGAGGGACTGCAAGAATCGGACCAGCCGGTCCGTCAACTCTTGCGGTTGTTCACCGATGGTCCCACGGAGATACAGATCCTTGCCCAGCCAGAGTTGGAGTCCATTAAGCCGTTGCCAAGTGAAAAACTCGACGCGTTTCGGCTGCGCGCGGGTTGGTGGACGCTCGCCTTTGGTGGTGATCCTGCTTTGGCCCGAAATGACTTGGAGGCCATCACCACCGAGGATTTGATCTCAGCGCAGGATCAAGTGGTCCTGGACGGGTGGTTTGCGCTGCGATCCGGAGAGCTTGAAGAAGCGACAGCGTTGCTTGGCACCCGGGCAGACGATCCTCGGGCTCGATTCGGGTTGGCCAAAGCCGCGCAATTGGCCGGTCGTCCAGAAGAGATGATTGACCACGCTGCTTTCGTGGCCAGAGTGGTCCCCGAGAGCGTGGTGGGGGTGTTGTCGGTTCGAATGCTTTCGGATCATTTTGGTCGTGCGGTGCGCCCGGCCCCGCATGCTTTGTCCGTGGCTGCTGCTGCGGGGGATATCCCGGAGCACCTCGAGGAACTTCACCTTCATCCTGAGCGGGTTCTTGATGTTCGACTGCTGCCTCAGGATGTCATTGGCCAGGCGTTTGCCCCATTCGATTTGGATTTCGAAATAAAAAACATCGGCTCGCTTCCTGTTCCACTGGGGGAAGGTGGTCTTTCCGAATTCCTCGCCCTCGAAATTGAATCAGACCTTGCTCGGCGAGGCATGGTTCGTCATGGACGTCCCGCCAGTCTTCGTTTGGAAGGTCCGTTGGTCCTGACTCCTGGTCAGCGCCATCAACAAACGATTGACCTTCGCCGCCTTCCCGTAGCGGCAGACATCGACCGGGCTGGTGTCCTTGGTGCTTCGATCGAGTTCCAAGTGATTACCCAGCCCGTTGGCCTGCCNATCGCTGCCGGACCGTACCCCATGGTGAAGCCCGGGCCCATTGGCTCTTTGTCATCATCAGGCACGTTCCGCATTCCTGGAACCATGCTGAACAAAGAGGCCATTCGGCAACTTCGAGTGACCGCTGAGGAAGAGCAGTCACAGACTCCACTCCCGGTGTTGGCGCAACTGGGTCAATACATCGCGTTGGGGCTGGATGGGCGTGTGGCCGAAGACGTGGCCCTGGAGATTCAATCGGCCCGAGATGTCTTTTTGGATCGATTCGCAGAGTTGGACGCGAATGCGAGGGCATTCCTCACAGGAGTCCTGCCTAGCAATCAGATGCCAGCTGCATTGGCAACTCAGATCTCAGATGACCCAGATCGCTGGGTACGGGTGATGTACTTGCTCAATCATGTGGCGGATGAATTTGACCCGGCGCTGAATCGAGCGCGGAACGACTCGGACCCACTTCTGCAACTCGCCGCGAAGGTGGTTGATGATTTGATTGGGCTGATCAGGGACATTGAGGGTTGATCAGGGATCAACGACGCCAAGGTCCGCGACGGAAAAGAGAGCTTCGAATTTCAATCCCGCCGCTTCGATGTTTTCTCTCGCCCCTTCTTCACGATTGATCACACTGATGACGCCGCTGACTTTGGCGCCTGCCTTTTGCAACACCTCAACAGCTTCAAGGGCTTGGCCCCCCGTGGTGGCCACGTCTTCCAAGAAGACAAGGCTCTCACCCGCTTTGAGATCCCCCTCAATCCGCTGGCCCGTCCCGTACGTCTTTCGCTCACCGCGGACAAAGACCGAAGGCAAACCTGTGGCCAAGGATGCGGCCGCCACCAGGGGGATGCCACCCAGCTCAGCTCCCGCCAGACGCTGGGTTCCTTCAGGAATCCGCTCCCGAAACATTTGGGCCAACGGCTGCAAGATTTCGGGTTTGGTTGAGAACCGATACTTGTCCAAGTAGTAGTGGCTGGTCCGACCGGAGCGGAGGGTGAATTCACCTCGGAGCAATGAGGCGTCAGCAATGAGGCGGGCAAGGTCTTCAAAGGTGGGAAGGGTGGTCATGTTGAGCGAATCATACGATCCCAGCCACCGATGGTCGTGTGACAGGTAGCATTGAATCCGTGGTTGCCGTCTGCTTTTATTTTCAAGTGCACCAGCCGTTCCGTTTGCGGAACTACTCGGTTTTTGCGAACGACCCGTTCTACTTCGACAACGATGCGAACGAGGCGATTCTGCACAAGGTCGCTGACAAGTGTTACCGACCGGCGACCCGACTCTTGCTGGATTTGGTCCGGCGGCACGAGGGCCGTTTTCGGATCTCATTCGCCATCACCGGAACGGCTTTGGAGCAGTTTTCTCGCTGGACCCCGGACTTGATTGATCTTTGGCGGGAGTTGGCGGAGACCGGGGCGTGTGAATTCATGGCCGAAACGAGTCACCACTCGTTGTCATTTCTTTACGACCAAGAGGAATTCCGGGCTCAAGTCGATGATCATGTTGCTTTGATGCAATCAACCTTCGGGGTTACGCCCTCGTTCTTCCGCAACACCGAGTTGACCTACGACAACCGGCTGGCGGATTGGTTGAAGGCCGACGGCCGATTCCGTGGCGTCTGCTGCGAAGGCGTTGACCGCCTGTTGGGTGATGGCCGCAGCCCAAATTATGTCTACGGTCCTCCCGGCACCTTGGCTGCCGGCGGCGAGACTCCGCTTGGTGTCCTGTTAAAAAATTACCGCTTGAGCGACGACGTCGCTTTTCGTTTTTCGGATCGCGGCTGGGCCGAATGGCCACTTCGAGCCGAGACGTTCGCGGGCTGGCTCAATCGCATCAATGGCGATGGTCACCTTTGCAACCTCTTTATGGACTATGAAACATTCGGTGAGCACCAGTGGGCCGAGACCGGCATTTTCCCTTTTTTGAAAAAATTGCCGGAAGCGGTTTTTGATGTGAATCCTGGTCAAAATGAATTTGTGACCTGCACCGAGGCGGTGGATCGATTCCCCGCAGTGGGGGATTGGGACGCTCCAGAGATGATCTCTTGGGCGGATTCTGAACGCGATCTGACGGCGTGGTTGGGGAATCCCATGCAGCGGAATGCTGGCCAGGAGCTGTATCGACTTCGGCCGGCCATCTTGAAACGCCACGAAGCTGGGGACGAGCACATCTTGGAAGACTGGCGCAAGCTCACCACCAGTGACCACTTGTATTACATGTGCACCAAATACTGGGCCGATGGTGATGTGCACAAATATTTCAGTCCCTACGACTCGCCCTATGACGCGTACATCACCTTCATGAACGTGCTCGATGCCTTGAAGCGTCGGGCGCAATCATGACGGGACATTTGCGGTTCGCACATTCAACTCAGTTGGCCGAGAAATGACGTCGTAGTCGTCAGTCAGTCGCAAGGGGAGGACCCGTTGTGCCTCGGCGCCTCCTTGGCGTAGGCGGAGCTTCATCGTGAGCTCGCGGGCTTTGAGATCGGCGGGCAGTTGGCAGGGCACGGCGACAAAAAAGTCACGGATTGGGCGTCGACTCGTGTCGTCGAACGTGAACCAATCTTCCTCGTGCAGCAATTGCCCCTTCGCATCGAAGACTTCAATCCTGGCCTCGAAGTCATAGTGGTAGCCGTTCTCTTTTTGGGTGTACTGAAAGCGATCAAGTTCGGCATACAGCACAAAGGTCGGGTTTGGTCGGTAAAGATGCACTGGATCCGCGGGAAGCAGCGGCTCGTACCGTCCAAAATCAGCAACACTGCCGCAGGCCACCATGGTTGGAATCCGCAAAGCCGATTGCTCGTCCAGTCGGTCGGCCAACACCCGGGCCGCACGAGCGGTGGTTTCAGGGTCCGTGGGATCCAATTCGCGCAGGAATCTCGCCAGCAGTTCGATCCATTCGCGGTCGCGGGTTCCCAAATCAGCCAACAGATCAGGATCGGGGCGTGACATGGGGTCTTCGATCAAGTCGCGAGCGATGGCGCCCATGATTTCTCGCGGGGTCTGTGCTGCGGAAGGGGTGGCTTTGGGATCCGCCGGGATTCCAGCCAGCAGTCGCTGCACCGGATCGATTGAAGAAGGGACGGGACCCGCGGGAGGGAGAGGCTCGGCGTCTGCCGTTCCTTTCGCCGTGGCCCTGTTGACCGGTTGATTTCTAGTTGAAGCCGGCACTTCTGGAGTTTCGGCTCGGAGAAGAGCATCTCGAAGCGCGGGATCTATTTTGATCGGGGCCGGGGAGGGTGTGGTGGCTTCAAGGCGAGTGGTCGACTGTTGTCTGTCGACCGAAGCGACTCGAGTGGCCATGTCGCATGCGGGCAACAGTGCGGTCAGCAGCAGCATCCAATGTCGATTCATGGCACCTTCCTTGGTATTGACGGTCCCGATCCTCAGGACCCGGACGCAGTTTACCCCGCGCAGGCCAAGGTGAGCCGAATCGCCAATGTTTCGAGGGCCCGACGTTCATTGCCGCGGCCTTGGCGAGGTGCAAGTTGGGCATCCAGGGCTTCCCGGTGCAGTTGAGCCGCCACGTCGGGATTGATCCGAGCACCAACGTTGAGGGTCGGGCCTTGGGAGGGGCCCCAAAGTTTGAGGGCCCGGCTGAGTGACCAAGGATCGACACCACGTTCGGCATTGATTGACAACGTGGCCAATTTGCGGGCGAGGTCAATAAGGCACCAGAAGGCGGGAACCGTTGATTTTCGGCCAATGTCCAAGACTTCGTGCAAGACCTGAGCGGTGCGTTCTGGATCTCCGGAGAGCACCGCTTCCTGCAGCGCCCACACTTCATCGCTGCTGGATTTGGCGACCAGTTGTTCCACCAGTTTGGCATCGATGCGCTCTTCGCTCGCGCCCGCGAGTTTGCGCATTGCTGAATCCAGCTGGCTCAATTCGGGGCCCACGCGTTCCAACAGCAATGTTTTGGCATCCGCGTCGATTCGACGTTCATGGTCTTCAGCAAGCCGATCGATCCAGCGAGGGACATCCTTTTCACTTGGTGGTTTGCAATCCACCAAAGCGCCTCCAAGGTCCACGATGGCCCGGTCGATGCGGCCAGGCCGCCATTCGTCTGCTTGCAAGATCAGCGTCGCATTGGGAAAAGGCGAGGCCAAGCCCTCTTCCAACACTTGGCGTGGGGTGCGTGCCTTTTTCCCTCCCGGGACCATGGGATCTTCGGCGTTTTCGTCTTCTTTGATGAGTTGCTCAGTCCCCTCAATGATGACCATGGTGTGCGGAGCCAGCAGACTGGGGGTACGCAGAGCATCCAAGACATCAGCCAGTTGTATTTGGTCGCCGCGGTGTCGTTCGACGGCCACCCCATCCGGTCCGTGCTGCTGGAGAAGCGCGCGCTCCATGGTTTGAATCGCCAGCCGCTGGAGAAGCCTTTCTGGCCCTTTCAGGACCACTACTGGTTCTTGCCCCCCCAGAGCTTCGGGCTTCGTTTCGGCAGCTTTTTTGGCCATGGCCCCAGCCTAACGACGGAGACAACGGCTGGGGGGGTATCATGGTTCCCCTATGGCAATCCTCATCGACGGCTCGACCAAAGTTCTCTGTCAAGGCATCACCGGTTCAGCGGGCGCCTTCCACACCAAAGGATGTCTCGACTACGGCACCAGCATGGTGGGTGGGGTGACTCCTGGAAAAGGGGGGCAACAAGATGCCAATGGGTTGCCCATTTTTGACACCGTCGCCGATGCGGTGGACGCCACCGGAGCCACCGCTTCGATGTTGTTCGTGCCGCCAGCTTTTGCCGCGGATGGCATTTTGGAAGCCGCAACGGCTGGAGTGGAAGTCATTTGTGCCATCACCGAGGGCATTCCAGTCGCTGACATGGTTCGCACTCGAGAGATTCTTGATCGCGACCATCCAGGGGTTGTCCTCATTGGCCCCAACTGCCCGGGGGTCATTACGCCCGGTAAGCGTGTGGCCGGCGAAGGACCAGAGGCCACGTTTGAAGGTGGTTGCAAGATCGGCATCATGCCTGGCTACATCCATACCCACCGTGCTGATGCCGCGAGCGGTAAAGCGGTGGGCATCGTGTCTCGATCAGGGACGCTGACCTACGAAGCAGTGTGGCAATGCTCCGACCGAGGGATTGGTCAATCGACGTGTGTCGGAATTGGTGGCGACCCCGTGAAGGGCATGAACTTCATCGACTGCTTGGAACGCTTTGAAGCGGACCCTGAAACCGATGGGGTGGTCATGATCGGCGAGATCGGTGGCACGGATGAAGTGGATGCCGGTCGCTGGGCAGCTCAGCACATGACCAAGCCCGTGGTGGGGTTCATCGCCGGGCGAACCGCGCCCAAAGGCAAACGCATGGGGCACGCAGGAGCCATCATCGGCGGGGCCGATGACACCGCTGATGCGAAGATCTCGGCCCTCCGCGAGGCCGGACTCGAGGTTTCTGACTCACCAGCGGGGTTGGGGCACGCCATGGCCATCGCTTTGGGGCTGACCGTCGGGGCGTCTTGAAAGAATTCTTTTCACTGGAAAGTTCCTGATGTCTAGTGTGGAAGGTCCCTTATTGGAGTCTTTTGCATGAAACATCTCCCTTTGCTCCTCGCTTCTTCTTTTGCGCTCCCGTGTTTGGCCGAAACGATTGTGATTACCCAGAATGGGTTCGATTATTCGCCCTTTGAAGCGCAGGTTCAGGTTGGCGATACCGTCCGTTGGGAATGGTCCAATGGCACCCACGACGTGGCATCTGGAGCAGACTGCACCGAAGACGGTGTCTTCTACGGATTGCTTCGCACTTCAAATCCCGTTTTTGAATATGTCGTCGATGAATCATTGGCCGGTCAGACGGTGGAATACCACTGCACAGTGGGCAACCACTGTGGCTTTGGCATGTTCGCTTACCTGATCGTTGGTGATGTGAACACGCCTTGCCCTGGGGATATCAACGGTGATCAAGCTGTGACTTTCGACGATATTTTGGAATTGCTTGCATCTTGGGGAGACATTGACCCAGACAAAGATGTTGATGGCAGTGGCACCGTGGACTTTGGCGACTTGGTGGGCACTCTTGCCAACTGGGGACCGTGCTGAGCTCATCCCCGACGACATGTTGAACGAAACAACGCGGAGCCAATTGGCTCCGCGTTATTTTTGAGAGTTGTGATTCAGAGTTCTTCCCGACAGGAACCCCAGCGGGAAAGAATGCGAAGGGTGTCACCCATGCCCACCATGCCGTCGCCATCCAAATCCCGGTCTGGGTCGATGGTGTCAAAGACCCCCAGCAACAGGATGAGGTCTTGGAAGCCAACAACCCCATCCCCATCGAGGTCTTCAGGGCAGCCTTCTTCGGCATCATCAACCCAAGCCAAGCCGCGGAGGTCGGTCGACAACGGCAGGTGCCGAATGCCGTGGAGGCTGACGTAGTTTTCATGGAACTTGGCAATGCGGAGTCGATCGGGGTCCAGTCCCCAGACTGCGGACTCGCCCTTGGCCAGATCTTGGATGCCGTCGATGCTCCAAAGTCCGTCCCAAGCATCGATGAGATCCCAGTGTCCTGGGGCCACCGAAGCTTCCCAAAAGGAAAGATGTACCTGAGGCACACTTGAAGCGCCAACGAGGCGGGTGTCGTCGTGGACCAGCACGCGGGCGTCCGGTTGGGCCGCAATACCATCGAGATCGAGGGTCCGGCCAATCTGCCCATTTGGTGCCAGTTCAGAGAGTTGATCGAATCGATCCCCCTCGGATCGCCACGCCAAACGAAGTCCTTGCGGTGAAGTGGCAAAACCACCGGTGTACGCAGGGGTTTGACCTCCAACCGACTGCAAGAGGGTTTCGCTCATGACTTGTCCGGTGCCGGGATCAAGACGGCGAAGCACTTCCCACCCGTCGACGCGGTCGATCGCAAAGAGCACGGCCACTCCACCGGCAAGCCGTGGTGATGTCCATTCAACTTCGGTCGGTCCAACCACCGTGACAGTGGCTTCTCCCGGCGTGGTCTCGTCGAGATGGACCAAGTTGCCGGTGATCAGGTCGATGCTGTGGAATCCCATGCGTGGCTCCACTGGTGGTGGCGGAGGTTCGCTTGGCGGCGGCGGAGGTGGCGGAGGTGGTGGAGGTGGTGGCCCACCATCATCTGGGTCGTTGTTGAAATCAGCCCATACATTGCCGGGCAACGTCGTGGCCGCAAAGAGCGTGGACAAAATAGACAGCGCGGTGCCAAAAAGGCCCGAACGCCAACGGTGCAACCGCATGATGACTCTCTCGCTTTCTTGTTCGGCCTCCAATGAAGAGGCAACAAGAACGTGACCGCGAGAGCTTTCGAATCCAGTTCGAGTTCAGATTGCTTGAGTGGGCACGAGTGTGGTGCGGCTTGGGGGGATTGTGCCGTCAGGATCTCAACGTTGCGATGAGTTTTTCTCGGACCGCCGAAGCATCCGCTTGTCCACCCGATTGCTTCATGACTTCGCCCATGAGGCGGCCCACTGCGGCATCTTTCCCGGAGGCAAAGTCTTCGGCGGCTTGTGGATGGGCCGCCACCGCCGCTGCCACCCATGCATCCATCGCACCTTCGTCTCTAACCTGCAGCAAGCCTTCGCGTTCCGCGATCTCTGCGGCTTCGGTGTCTTCTTGGCAGAGCAGGCCGAAAATGGTTTCTACGGCGTTTGATCCGATGTCGCCCGAGGCCCGCAGCGCCACCAATGCGGCGACTTGTTGCGGGGTTGCGCCCAGTTCCGGCACCGTGGTGTTGAGTTCGTTGGCCATTTTGGCAGCGGTATTCAACAGCAACTTTGCGGTGGCGTGCGCTGCTTCGGATGAAGCTTTTTCGATGGCGGCCTCATAGAAGAAGCAGAAGTTTGGATCGGCCACCAGAGCCTTGGCATCTTTTTCTGGGAGGCCGTAGGTGCCGGTGTACCGCTGCCGTCGGGCTTGCGGGAGTTCGGGCAGCCGGGACCGCACTTCGTCGCGCCATGCTTGGTCAACTCTGAGTGGGACCAAATCGGGCTCGGGGAAATAGCGGTAATCGTGGGCATCTTCTTTGGAGCGTTGCAGGATGGTTCGCATTTTTTCGGGGTCCCATCCGAACGTGGCTTTTCGTCCTGGACCCATCTCCACACCGTCTTTCTTCCACTGCTCCACTTGGCGTTTTGATTCGTATTCAATGGCACCTTTGATGGCCCGAAAGGAGTTCAGGTTCTTGACTTCCGCGATCGGGGTAGCCACTTCGCGGCCGTCTTCCAGATTCATCACCACGTTGATGTTGGGTTCAAATCGCATGTGGCCTTTTTGCATCACGCCGCCAGTGACTCCCAGAAAGACACACAAGGCGTGGAGTTCTCTGGCAAAGGTCACCGCTTCTTCAGCACTTTGCAGATCAGGTTCGGACACAATTTCGAGCAGTGGGGTGCCCGCCCGGTTGAGGTCAAGCAGCGATCCATCCGCTTTCCCACCACCGGGAAGTTCGTGGCCCAGTTTGCCTGTGTCCTCTTCCAAGTGGGCCCGTCGAATTCGGATGGTTCGGGAGCCAGATTCGGTTTCAATTTCAATGGAGCCGCCGACGCAAAGGGGCAGGTCGTATTGGCTGATTTGGTATCCCTTGGGGAGATCGGGATAGAAGTAGTTCTTTCGGTCCCATTTGCAGAAGTCTGGAATATCCGATCCCAGAGCAATGCCGACCATCATGGAAAGCTCAACTGCTTCTCGGTTGAGCACCGGAAGGGTCCCGGGCAAGGCCATGGTGACAGGATCCACCAATGTGTTCGCCGGGGCATCCCACCGGTCGGGATGGGCCAGACATGGGGCCGAGGTGAAGTTTTTGCTTTGGGTGGACAATTCAAGGTGAATTTCCATACCCACCACGGTTCGGGTCGAGACGATTTGCATGGGAGGTGCATGCTATCGGGGCGCGTAGGATGCGAATATGGTTTTTTGGCTCTCTGCCGTACTGATGTTGATGACTGAGTGTCCCTTGGTTCCCGAATGGACGGATCAACCAATTGGCCGGTCCATTCCCATCGCTCTCAGCCCCGAATTGACGGGTGTCAACAACGCCCAGTTGCTGTTGCTCAGCGCGGAGGGTGAGCGTCTGGCTTCGTGTGTTCTCCCGGGAGCATCTTTTGACCTTGGTTCTTTGATGCCCGAAGTCTGGGCACTGGAGAAGGCCGCGTGGCTGCAGGTCTTTGCGGAAGCGGAACCCGTTGGTGCCCCTTTGGTCGCCATGCCGTTGCTGTCACGACAGGTGCCCATCATGGAAGCGGCCTCCACCCCAGAGGGTCGTGCATATGCACGGGTGGTGGGTTGGCGGGATGAACTCGACGTTCCAGTGGAGCCTCCGGTTTTCCCTGACCGTCCGCCCGCAGACGCCGAGCCGACGATACAGCGTGCTTGGGATGAGTTGGTGGACCGAACACAAGCCGAGTACGAGCGCCAGCTCAANGAAGCGGCCGAGATTCGAGAAATGTTGCCCCTGAGGACTGGCTTGCGATTGATTCCAGACCAACTGGTTGTGATTCGGACGGACTACGGCGAGATCAAAGTGCAGATGCGGTGGGATGCCGCCCCCCATACCGCGGAACATTTTTCGAAGTTGGCTCAAAATGGGTACTACCGAGATGTGATCTTTCATCGGGTCGTGCCGTACACCGGCAACGGAGATCCATTTGTCATCCAAGCGGGTGATCCCTCGGGCACTGGCAATGGGGGCCCTGGGACGTGGCTTCCCATGGAGCGCAGCACCCTGCCCCATGACTTCGGGGTGATCTCGATGGCCAGGGACAACGACCCCGACAGTGCGGGCAGTCAATTTTTCCTGTGTTTATCGAGAGAGGGCACCGCCCGATTGGATGGGTCTTACACCTCGTTTGGTGAAGCGCTTTCGGGTGCGGGCGCCATCCGCTCCATCGCCAGTGTGGAACTTGCAGATCCGGAGACGGGAGCGCCGGTTCGTCCCCCTCGCATCCTCGGCATGCGTTTGGTTCCGGCGCCGCCCCGAATGGTTCGCCAAGCACCTGAAACCGTCGACCCGGCGGCTTCCCCGGCCGATCGGTTCCCTCGCTGAAGAGGTGGACTACAGTTCCCCTCTCTCATTCAACCCCGAGGAGTTTCCATGACCTTTCCCACCGCCAAAATCGAAACCAGCGCCGGTACGTTCGAAGTCGAACTCTGGAACGATGTTGCCCCCAAACACTGTGAAAACTTCGTGAAGTTGGCCAAGGAAGGTTTTTACGATGGGCTCGCATTTCACCGCGTTATCCAAGACTTCGTGATTCAGGGCGGCTGTCCGCACACTCGCGAAGGTGACAGCGGTATGCCCGGGACCGGTGGGCCAGGTTGGTCCGTGGATGCCGAATTCAACGAAAAAGAGCACCATGAGGGTGTACTTTCAATGGCACGGAGCCAAGACCCCAACAGTGCTGGAAGCCAGTTCTTCGTGTGCCTTGGCCGGAACCATTGCCAGCACTTGGACCGCCAGTACACCGCATTTGGTTGTGTGACCTCCGGCATCGAATCCGTTCGCGAAATCGGTACCTGTGATGTTGGTCCCGGCGACGAGCCGCGTGAACGTCAGGGCATCATTTCGGTGACCGTGCTCTCTGAAGGCTGAGCTTCACCCGTCTTCGAGTTCAGCGGTCGACGCGTACGACTTGGAACCGATCGGGGCGAAGCCAATCGATGCCTCGATAGCGATGGATGCGTCCAGTGACGCGTACCCGTATGCCTTCCCCTTGACGCGCCACCACCCGTGACATTGCGGTTCGGATCCGGCAGGGCAATATGGGGTGCACCACCCCGACCTGTCCTGCGCCCTCGGGAACGAATCGTGGGAGCCCTTTGTCGCACAGCACCAAGCGTCCTTGGCGCTCGACCACTCGTGCCGAGCGACTCACGTCATCCGGGAGCGGGGCGGTGGTCGTGGTGCCGGCCCGCAGCAGGGTTCCGGCGGCCGCGCGGAGTCGGTTCGCGATCTCGTCGGCTTCACTCTGTTCGGCGTCGACAGTGGGCTCTTCTGGTGATTCTTCAGAGGTAGGTCCTGATGCTCGGGTACCGGAACGCAAAGCATCTCGGGTCAGGAGCAACACGGGGCGTCCTCGGTCCATCAGAACTTCCGCCGCGATGTTCCATTCTTGTTTGGGCTGCTTTTGGCCGGCTTCTTCCAATCGTTCCAATGCTTGGCAGGGTGCGGCTTGAAACCAATCGGGCAACGTTGGGCTTGGGGAAGCGGGCACCAGCCGTGTTCCTTCAGGATGTCTTTCCAGTCGGATGTTCAACGAGAGCACGCGAGCGCCTTCGTTGAAGCGAACCGGCTGTTCTGGAACCCCGGAGGGTGGGGGGGCCAAGTGAAGGAGTGCGGTCAGAAGGAACACAATCAAAGTGTACGTGACGGCACAGGGCCAATGAAAACCGCCCCTGTGCAAAGCACAGGGGCGGAAAGGCCGCGGCGGGATTCGAACCCGCGGATAACGGATTTGCAATCCGTCCCCTTAAGCCACTTGGGTACACGGCCAGGAAGAACGAGGATACCCCGAGCCTGATGCAAGGGCAACGTTGCTTGGTTTGGATTAGCGCCCAATATCGGCCGGAGACCGCACTCGCCCGACAATCGGTAAAGCCAGACGGTCTTCGGGTGGCGCCAAGGTGGTGCGAACGATGACTTCGCCTTGGTATTCCCCGGGTNCAGCACCACCAGGGCAATTCAACCGCAGCAGCCAGCCGGGCGTTGCTTCGGGCGAAGGCTCAATCATGACGGTGCTGCCCGGCATTTGGGGGAAGTTCACGGTGGCTGATTGCAATTCAAAAGGGCCACCTCGACTTCGCAGCAGCATTTCCCGCACGAACCCTTGGCCCGGTTGGGCGCCAAACCGGAAGGTGTCCTCCGGCCGCTTGGTGATGGTCCAATCCACTGCCTCGACGGACCCCCAGACCTTGGCTTGAATTCGGAAGCCTCCGGTGTGGGTCAGCACTTCTCCACCGGGTTCGGTGGGCCCCTCAAGTCGGGGACGAACCCAGCTGAAGAAGGAACCCCATTGGTCGGCGGTGGGCACGGTGCACCTGATTTCCCAGCAGCCTTCGCCAGCGTCGGCATCTGCAGGACGCTCCTCACCAGTGAGCTCACGCCAGTCCAGTTGGACCACGGGATTGGATGCGGTCACATCCATAATTTTCAGGGTTGGTGCTGCAGTGAATACTTTGAAGGTTCCGCTCCAAGAGTCGCCGAGTTTGATGAACCCCGTGGAAGCCCGCTGGGTGGTTTGATCAACGTTGGGGGCGAGAATTTTTGGCACCGCTCGAACCAATCCCACCACGTTGGCCTTCACGGTCAGACGAAGAAAATTGTGAGGCTCGGGCTGATCGGTCACGATGTTGACGTACTTGAGCTGTTCCCCTTCTCCGCTGGGATCGAAGGTGACCGTCAGCTCGCCTTCTTCACCAGGCGCCCAAACCCGCTTTGGCATCTGGGGGATCGTGCAGCCACACGTCCCTTTGAGATCAACGATGCGCAGGGTGGTGCCACCAGCATTGCGGAAGGACAGTCGGCGGGAGCGTTCTTCGTTCTCGGTCAACCGTCCAAAATCAGCCGTGGTCTCTTCGAACACCAGCCGTCCGGGGCCGGTCAGTCCGACAGGGGGGGCAGGGATTTCCGCTGCCGGATCGCTGGTCTCGGAGTCGTCGTTCGCATTCCCTTCCGAGGCTTCGGGGCTCGGCGCTGCCGGTGTCTGGTTGGTTTTCTCAGGGCCGCCTTGGTCACAAGCGGGCAGCAGAAGAGCGATCAACACGCAGAACAAGAGTCGAAACATCAGGTACTCCTTGGAACGACGACGCAGATGTGGCTCTCCACCTTATCCCCGATGGTCGTTGATATGCCGCAAGATTTCTGAAGCGGCCGCTTCGAGATTGGCATTGACCACAAACCCGTCATAGATCCCGCTTTCGTGCGCGAACAGTCTTTCTTTGCGGGCCTCGGCCAATCTTCGGGTGATGGCGTCTTCCTCATCTCGTCCTCGATTTCGAAGCCGTGCCTCGAGATCGCCTTCATCCGGGGGCTCAATAAAGAGCATGAGGGCTTGGGGCAAGGTGGTTCGAATTTGCTGGGCGCCTTGCACATCGATATCAAGGATGACCACCCGCCCGGCTTCGATTTCGGCTTCGACCGGAGCGCGGGGCGTGCCGTAGCGATGCCGGCCAAAGACTTCGGCATGCTCCAGCAGTTCGTTGGACTCGACCATCGTTAAAAACGTCTCGTCGTTGACGAAGTGATAGTCCACGCCATGGGTCTCCTGTGGAGATTGCGGTCGTGTGGTCACACTCACGGAGAACAGCCCCTCTACTTGGGTCAAGACCTGCCGCGCCAAAGAGGTCTTTCCGACCCCCGAAGGGCCGGAGAGCACCAGCAGCAGTCCTGAATCGGGCATGTGTCGAGTGTACGAAGGCCCGCCCGTCGGCGTATGATTGTCCCTTCAAACAAGGAGTTCGAAGCATGGCTCGAAGCAAAATTTCGATCATTGGTGGTGGCAACGTTGGTGCGTCTTGCGCCATGTGGGCGGCANGCAAGGAATTGGGTGACATCACCGTTTTGGACATCCCTCAAGCCGAGGGCATGGTCAAAGGCAAGATGCTCGACCTGCTCGAGTGTGCTCCCATTGAACGCTTCGATGCGAATGTTGTTGGTACGGCCGATTACGCCGACACCGCCGACTCTGACGTGGTGGTGGTCACCGCGGGCATGCCCCGGAAGCCGGGGATGAGCCGTGATGACTTGATTGCCACCAACGTGCAAATCGTGCGCACGGTGGCCGAACAGGTCGCCAAGCACTCACCGAATTGCGTGATGATTGTGGTTTCGAATCCTCTTGATGCCATGGTGTACACCGCTTGGAAAGCTTCGGGTTTCCCGACCAATCGCATCCTTGGCCAAGCTGGTTGTTTGGACGTCGCCCGCTTCCGTTGCTTCATCGCGATGGAACTGGGATGTTCGGTCGAAGACATCCAAGCTCTGTTGCTCGGCGGTCACGGCGACGACATGGTCCCCTTGCCCCGCTACACCAGTGTGCACGGTATTCCCGTGACCCAATTGCTCCCTGCAGAAACCATCAACGCCTGTGTGGAACGGGCCAAAGTGGGCGGCGGCGAGATCGTGAAATTGATGGGCACCAGTGCGTACTACGCCCCGGCCAGCGGTTCCATCCAGATGGTCGAAGCCATCGTGAAGGACAAGAAGCGCATCTTGCCGTGTGCCGCATGGTGCGATGACCAGTACGGCGTTGGCGGCGGCTTCGTTGGTGTGCCATGTGTCTTGGGTGCGGGTGGCATGGAGAAGGTCATTGAGATCGANCTCGACGCCGACGAGAAGAAGTTGATGGATGAATCCATCAGCCACGTCAAAGACTTGGTTGGCACGGTGACGACCACGTTCCCGGACTTGGCCTGATTTCTCTGACTCGACTTCTCTTTAAAGAAAGATACGAAAAAGCGGGCCCCAACGGGCCCGCTTTTTTGAGGTTTGAAATGGTGCTCAACCGTTGGCGTGCATGTGGGCCAGCATGTCGAGGCAGCGGGTGGCGTATCCCATTTCGTTGTCGTACCACGACACGATCTTGAAGAAGTTGCCATTGAGTTCGATGCCAGCGCCGGCGTCATAGATCGAAGAACGAGGGTCACCGATGAAGTCGCTGCTGACCACTTCGTCTTCGGTGTACCCAAGCGCTCCGGACATGGCGCCTTCGGCNGCGGCCTTCATGGCGGCATTGATGTCGGCCATGGTGGTGCTCTTGCTGGTGCGGAAGGTCAGGTCGACGCAGGACACGTCTGCAGTTGGCACGCGGAACGCCATGCCGGTCAATTTGCCTTTGGTTTCAGGCAAGCACAAGGCGACAGCCTTGGCCGCACCGGTCGAGGACGGAATGATGTTGGTGTACGCGTTGCGACCGCCACGCCAGTCCTTCTTGGAAGGACCGTCTTGGGTGGGCTGGGTGGCGGTGGCCGCGTGTACGGTGGTCATGAGGCCTTCTTCGAGACCAAACTCATCCATGATGACTTTCACGATCGGGGCCAGGCAGTTGGTGGTGCACGATGCGTTGGAGACCACGGTGTGCTTGCCACCATCAAAGGTCTCGTGGTTGACTTTGTACACCAGCGTGGGCACTTCTTCGGGGCTCTTGGTGGGCGCCGAAATCAGAACCCGCTTGGCGCCACCTTCGAGGTGCTTGGAGGCATCGGCGAAGGTCGTGAACAGACCGGTGGACTCGATGACGTAGTCGCAGCCATGGTCGCCCCACGGCAACTTCGCCGGGTCACGTTCGCTGATGCAGGTGGTTTTCTTTCCATTGACCGAGAAGCCGTCGGCGTGCGCTTCAACGTCGCCTTCGAACACACCGTGGGTGGAGTCGTACTTCATCAAATACGCCAAGTTGTCCGAGGGCACCAAGTCATTGACCAGCGCGATTTCAAAGTCGCCGCGGCGGGTGGCTTGACGTTGAACAAGACGGCCAATGCGGCCAAAACCGTTGATACCAATACGAGTGGTCATGGATGGACTCCGGGTCGGATAGAAGAAAAGATCGGGCGACCAGTGTAGCGAGGGGTCGCCCGGATTCCTCAGTCCTTCTTCGGAAGCCAAGGGATGTCTTCGATCTGCAGTTCTCGATTTGCTCGCCTTGCCATGGCGAACAGCAGGTCAGACAGCCGGTTGATCCAAGCGACGACATTCGCGCTGACCGTTTCGGTATGCGCCAGTTCCACGACCTTACGTTCTGCCCGTCGTGCGACCGTTCTGGCCATGTGAAGCCTGGCGGCGAGTTCGGAGCCTCCGGGAAGCACAAAGGTGGTCATGGGTGCATTTCCCGATTCCACTTCGTCGATGAACTGTTCCATCTCGGCTACCGCGGCGTCGGGGAGACGAACGGTTTTTTCCTCGTGGGCGGTGCCCTCAGGGGTGGCCAGATCGG
The DNA here is from genome assembly GCA_002168105.2 of Phycisphaera sp. TMED24. Classification (GTDB taxonomy): domain Bacteria; phylum Planctomycetota; class Phycisphaerae; order Phycisphaerales; family SM1A02; genus UBA8653. The sequence goes on along the minus strand of NHCD02000013.1, from coordinate 74,225 downwards.
CACCAATGTCGAACAGGCGACTTTGGCAAAGGTGCAAGATGGAATGCATCCGGCCCAGGAAGCCATCGTCATCGGAGGGAATCGCGCTCATCGCCAAGCCAACGATGGCGTTGGTTTCGTCAACCGTGCCGTAGGCCGTCACTCGAGGATGATCTTTGGAAACGCGACCACCACCAAAGAGTCCTGTGGAACCGTCATCACCAGATCGTGTGTAGAGCTTCATCGTGAGAGAGTTTAGCAGTCAGCCGGTGCAAGGTCCCCAGAACGCCAGCACAGCAATCACATCGTCGAACCCGGTTGTGCCGTTGCCATCCACATCGCTGATGCAACTGGTGCATCCCCATTCGGAGAGAATGATCAGCACGTCACTGAGGCCCACCTGTCCGTCGCTGTCGATGTCGCCTCCGCAGATGGGCGGGGGACCGTTGAAGATGGAGATGGTGCCAGACAACCGGGCGGCGAAGGCCAAATCAAACGTCACGTTGGGATGCTCGCGGCAGTAATACGAGGGGTAGTCCGCCCCCTCGCCACCTTCAACCACCTCCGTCATCGAGGTGAGCATGAGGGCCAGTTTGCCTTCCGTACATCCTGCGGAAAGAAGTGTGTTGTCGGCTTCACTGATGGTGTTCATTTCGAACACGATCGTGGAATCGGACGGAATCAGGTCGCCCGGAACGGTGCCTAGACTGAGGCCAATGGCCAAAGGGTCGGCCGCGAAGTCTTCGCTGGGCTGGTTGCTGGCATCTTGCAAGACTCCACTCGCATCGGTGGTTTGGGGATAGGCATTTCGAATGCTTCGCCCAAAGCTACTGCCATCGGCGGAATAGGGCCCATCCTCGGGAAACGTGCCCGCAGTCCACCCATCGCGCCAGCCAACGGCCCACAATTCCAATGGCCGGCCGGCATCCACATCAGGTGTTCCAGTGGATCCGAATGTGGATGGGTTGTCGAAGGTGTTGTCGTACACCACGGGGTTGGCGCCTTCGTAGTTCACTTCGAGCCGCAACGCTTCAAACGTGATTTGGTTGGGATCGATCGGAGTCGCAATCCCGAGTTCCGTGAGGTCAAAAGTCAACAAGAACTGGCCATCTCGGTCGTCGAAGACGGTGTAAATGTCTTGTCCGAATGTCGAGGCCAAGATGCGATCTCCGGGCGTGGCATTGAAGGGATAGAACCAACGGTCCGTTGCCACTTCAAGGTCAGAAAATTCGAAGAATTCTGCCGATGACAGGGCCAGCAGTCCTGCGGCGGCGCTAATTGAGATCATGTCTCAATGCTATACTGGGTCTTTCCACATGAGACACAAATTCCTCCAATATCGCGGTGGTTTCACCATTGTGGAACTGCTCGCTGTGATTGCGGTCATCTCAGTTTTGGTGGGCTTGCTGCTNCCGGCCGTCCAGAAAGCTCGCTTGGCGGCCGATCGCACCGACGAAATGTCCTCGGCCCGCCAATTGATGCTTGCCTGGGATGCCTACGCCGTCCAATACAAAGAGTCGGTCTTACCGGGGTACAAGTTGGGGCTGCGGGCTTTCACCGCGGACGGTGATGAAGTGGGTGAAGTGGCCAATACCATCGCGGCCGCGCGGTACCCCTGGCGTTTGGCTCCTTTTTTGGATTACGACTTCCGCACGCTCTATCGGGGCATCAATGCCCGAGCTTTGGAAGGCATGCAGCAGCAGGACCCCGAGTCGTACGTCTACGTCGTTTCGGTATCGCCCAGTCTTGGCTTGAACACCACTTGGGTTGGTGGTGACCAAAACGAACTGGGGTTCAATGCTCCAGCGCTGTCGAATTTTGGCAAGTTCTACGTCCAGAAGCTGGGTGACATCCGAAAGGCTGGGGACCTGATGGTCTTTGCCTCGGCGAAGGGGGCCGATCCGGCCGAGCCAGAATCGGATCCGTATGAAGGGTTCTTCCGAGTTCGATCCCCTCGGCTGGCCATGGGACAAGAGGAACGCTGGGCGGAAAGCATCACTTCAAGCACCGATCCAGAAGAGTCGGGCCATGTTGATTTTCGGTACGGAGGCAACGCGGTGATTGCTTGTGCGGATGGGCACGTCGAGGCTCAGGGGGCCGAGGCCATGCGTGACATGCAACGGTGGGCCAATCGTGCCGAGTCCGAGGATTACGGGCTTTCCCCGCAGTAAAGCGCTCGAAATCGGCTAGGCTCAAACCATGTCTGATCCATCATCCTTTGACAAAGATTGGGAAGCCGTTCGCGGCGCAGTCGGCTCTGTTTTGGTTGGACAAGATGATGTGGTCGAGGGGGTTTTGACCGCGCTGTTTGCGGGGGGCCATGTNCTCTTAGAGGGCGTGCCGGGGCTGGGTAAAACGCTTTTGGTTCGAACTTTGGGCGCGGCCCTTGGTTTGGATTTTCGTCGCATCCAATTCACTCCTGATTTGATGCCTGCGGACGTCACGGGAACCACGGTGGTGGAAGAGACGGAGCAGGGGCGGTCTTTGGTGTTTCGCCGCGGCCCCGTATTTACTCAGTTGTTGCTGGCCGATGAAATCAATCGGGCCACGCCCAAGACCCAGTCAGCCATGTTGGAGGCCATGCAAGAACGATCGGTCACGGTTGGCGGAGTGACTCACATGTTGCCAGCGCCGTTTATGGTCATGGCCACCCAAAATCCTGTCGAGCAGGAAGGGACATATCCCTTGCCCGAGGCACAACTTGACCGATTCTTGTTCAAGTTGATCGTCCCCACCACGGGTCGGGAAGACTTGGTCGAAATTCTGCGTCGGACCACCGGAGCACCCCAGCCGGATCCAACTCCGGTTCTTGACGGTGATCGCTTGTTGGCTCATCAACANGCGGTTCGTTCAGTAGAGGCCAGTGATGAGACGCACGACTACGCTGCCCGTTTGGTTTTGGCTACGCATCCAGGCCACGATATGGCTTCCCCCGAAGCCGAACGTTGGTTGCGATTCGGAGCCTCCCCTCGGGCAGCGCAAGCCCTGCTGCTGGCCGGAAAAGTGCGGGCTCTGCGTGATGGCCGTACGGTGGTCCGGGCCGAAGACCTGGTGCCGGCGGCATTACCGGCTTTACGGCACCGACTTCACCGGGGGTTCGAAGCAGAAGCAGAGGGAGTTGACACCGACCAAGTGGTGAAGGCCGTGCTGGAGACCGTCCCGCAGCATTCCGTCAGCACTTGAACGGCTGCCGTACACTCTGTAGAAGCAGGAGTTTGTTTGATGCCTCTGACCTCATTTATTGCCTGTCAAGTTTTCGCGATTGCTGACGTCCCTGGACGCCGTGAAGAGTTGCCACCTCCACCATTGTCTCAAGCCTTCGTCAGTCTGATTTTTGACGGTGGCTTCATGAACAACACCGATGTTGGTCAGTTTGGGAACCTCTCCAAGCGAACCGCGGGTTTGGAAGTCCTCGCCGAAGGCCGACTCACCCGAAACCTGCATTGGGACCTTCGTCTTGAGCAGCGCTTTGATGAGTACGACTTCTCGGGTACCGGTGTGTTGGATGGAGGCAACCCCAACGACCCGGCTGGCGATGATTTTGACACCAGTGATCAGCCCTGGCGCAATGTGTACACCACGACCTTCGCCTTGGAATTCTCTCGGAAGCAAGGTGCCAACACCACCTTTGGCGGTATTGGTATGCAGGCAGCACGTCAGCGTTCCGCCGACTACGGGGATGGCCGCGCCTTCTCAGGCCACTGGGGTATCACCACCCGATACAGCGATGATCTGGCGTTTGGTTGGGGACTCTCCATTCGTGAACAAATCGATGGCCCCACCCAGTTCATTCCGGTCTTGGCTTTGGATTGGGCTCTAACCAACGATCTTTCGGTTGAGGGCTGGTTTGGTCCCTGGGAGATTCGTGAGCCTCGCATCGACATCGTCTGGGAAGCATTCTCAGACTGGGATCTTTTTGCGGGCTTCGGGTACCGAAGAGACCGATTTCGACTCGATGATTTTTCTGGTATCGACATTGACGTTGATGGAGACATCGACGACGAAACCATTGAAGAGTGGTATCAAGGTGTCGGGCAAGACAGCGCGTTCCCCATTTGGGTGGGCGCTCGATACGTGCCCAGCTTGTACCAGTCGTTTGAAGTCCGAGTGGGCCAGGATATCCAAGGCGAGTTGCAGCTTCGGGACCGAAATGGCTCGTCCCTGTTGAACAGCGATTACGACGGTTCCCTCGCCGTCTCGCTTCGTTGGCAACTTCGTTACTGATTCGAACCGGCGGTTCTTGAAGATGGAATCCCTTNGGGATTCCACGCCCCCCAATTGAGTTTGAGCCTTGGGTCATTGAGCCCAAAAGCGTCAGCCGGTCCCGGTACGGCGATGGGGCCGCCGCCTTCGTGGGTTCTGCGGATCGAGAGCGAACTTGGAGGCGATTGGCACTCCAATCTGACTTGCCATCGATCTTGCCAGACGCGTCGGTGGATGATCACTCCGTCCACGTTCGGCAACGGTCCGTTGGCAGACACCATGACACCTTGATCATCCAACTGGAACCACAACGCATCGCGTTGGAGAGGCAATTCTGGTTCAGTGACGCACGTGACGAAAATTTCTGGTGTCTCGTTGTGCACGCGGCATTCAGCGGCAAATGGCAACCCGGAGGATTGCGCGCCAAAAAGTCTTGGGGCAGGTCGTGGGGGATCGAACCGGTACGCCGGAGGCGTGATTTGCCCGATCGCATTGGGGAACTGAACGGTGCGAACCCCGGCGCTGGCTCGGATCGTGGTTTGCGTGCCTCCGAGTCCAATGGGCAGGGGGAGTTCGAAGTGGCAGCGTCGAGGAATCTCGACCCGTTCTGGGAGCCCGTCGATTTCGATGAGGCGATTTTCCCATCCCCCATGCCAACCAGCCAAACGCGGGAGGCCATCTGGACCGACTGTGGTCCAGCAACCCAACGGAATCCATGCATCGATTGCTTCCAGCGCGATCTGTGACACTTGATCCGCATTTGTCGGCTCAATCAGTTTGGGCAACAGAGCAGAGCCATCCATCCACGCGGCGCGGACACGACCGTTTCTATCCCGCACCGCATTCGTCAACGCGCTGCGGAGGCTGGCCGCGATTCCGGGATCTTCTCCGGCCACCAAAGCCAGGGCCGCCCGCCAACGGGCCGCCAAAGCTTGGGCGGCCTGCTTGGCTTCCGGTGTCCAGTTTGTAGGCAATTGGGCTGTGGTGTCGGCTTGGTCGGCCATCAGCGCAAGACGCCACCATGCCAAGGGGTCTTGGGGATCCGGTCCACCGGGGCTGGTGGCCAAGTCAAGCGGGGGTCGTGGCACATCTGGGAGAGGCACACGACTCCAGCGTGCTGGCTTGGGGAAGCGCAATGGTTCAATGATGGTGTCGTCCACCTGCAACGTTCCAGACTCGGGCACCGTCAGCAAAAGAAGTCTTGGAAGCCGGACTTCATCTTCGGGGGACGTGGGGCGTACCCGTGTGGGTTGGAGTTCGCTTTCCCAGGTTGTTTCACCCACCGGGATGACCGTGGCCAATCGGTACGGCCATGGGACGCCATCAACCAAAACGATGGGTGGAGGCGCAGCGGGGTCGTCGGTTTGGACCGCCAAAGCCGTGGGCGCACCCCGAACCACGACAGGGTTTGCCTCAAGCACGGTCCAAGCCGAAAGAAGCAGGGCAGCAAGTGTTAGGGGCACGGGATCAGCCGTCGGCGATCGGGCCGCTCTGGGTCGGACTCAGCACGCACCAAGACGGGACCAGGTTCATGCCCAAGGGCGAGGGTCCACCCCTCTTCCGCGGCTTTCGTCAAGACGTTGATCTTGGTCTGCATCGCGGTGTATGGCTCGATGTCATACGCCATCACAAAAGCGGGAGGGGCATGGTTGATGGTGGGAACAACGTCGGCCGGGAACACCACCGTCCCATCCAGGGCGTCGATGTGAATGGACTGCTGGCCCCAGGTGTGTCCGGGCGCCAGATCAACCGTGAGTCCTTCCAGGACCGAGGAGCGCCCGGTGTGTGTCTGGACTTGCGAAGCGATTGGTTCAAGATGGGTTGGGAGATACGTTCGGGTCATCACCGCCCGGTTTTCATTGGCGTCTTTCCATTCCTGGTGTTGAACGTGGACCTTTGCATTGGGAAAGCAGGACACGGGTTTACCGTCGATCAGACGAGTCAGACCACCAGCATGATCGAAATGGAGGTGCGAAATCACCACGTGGGCAATCTCCGAAGGATCAACGTTGTGTTCCTGCAAAGCGTCGACGACCGTTCTGTGTTCGATGGCGTAGATCCCACGCTCTTTCTCCGACCATTTGTCCCCGCAGCCAGCTTCCACCAAGACTTTGGTGCCGCTTTGTTCAAGAAGCAAGCAATTGGTTTGGAGCAAGATGCGGTTGTGCTCATCTGGGGGAGAAAGTCGCTCCCACATGGTTTTGGGCACCACGCCAAACATGCCACCACCATCCAAGCGCATGGTTCCCGCTCGAAGAATCTTGATGGACCAAGTCATGCCATCAGCCTAGCAAGGCGGTGGGATCTTCAAGCAAGCGTTTCACGGTGTTCAGGAAGCGAGCGCCTTCGGCCCCATCGACGACCCGGTGGTCACAGGACAAGGACATGGGCAGTGACAGGCCGGCGTAGATTCGTCCGTCTTTGGCCAGCACTTTTTCGTACCCGCGTCCGACCGCCAGGATGGCCACTTCGGGATGATTGATCACTGGCGTCGCGAATCGGCCGCCGTACGAACCAACATTGGAAATGGTGAATGACGATCCGGTGAGTTCTTCACGAGGAATGCTTCGATCGCGGCAGCCGGCCGCAAGTCGGGCCACACCTTCGGCGGCTTCGACAATGGCAAGCTTCTCCGCATTGCGGAGGACCGGCACCATCAACCCCGCGTCAGAGTCCACGGCAATTCCGAGATTCAAATTGCCTTTGCGATGGATTTCTGATTTTGCTTCGTCCACCACCGCATTGAGGGCAGGGTGTTCACGAAGTCCGTGGGCCAGTGCACGAATGACGAACGGCAAAAATGACAATTTCCGACCAGTGATGGCGGAGTATTCCTTCCGCTTTCGATCGAGGTCGGTGATGTCGGCTTCGTCCACCACGGTGAAGTGCACCGCGGTTTTGACGGACCGATCAAGGGCCTCGGCAATCTTGCGACGAACCCCGCGGAATGGAATGACCTCGGTGGTGCCGGACGGATCAACTGGTACAGGCGGCAGCGTTGGTTCTTTTCCAACTCCCGAATCAGCGGGCAAACTGGAATGTGCTGGCGTGTGCTCTGGAATGTCTGCGACGGTGACCCGCTGTCCGGTTGCTTGGTTGGAGGAGGATTCGCCTGCAGCACCATGTTGGGCAAATCGCTCCACATCGCTGGCGGTCACACGGCCGCCGCGTCCGGTGCCCAGGACGCGGTTGATGTCGATGCCAAGTTGTTTGGCGATCCCGCGAACCGCAGGGGTGGCCAGGGCTCGCANCTGCTCGGTGGAGACCACTTCCGCTTCGTTTCTGCGGCGGGTCAAAGCCGATGGTGCGTCGCCGTCGTTGTTGACGCTTCCCACGACGGTGCCGGCGTCTTCTTGCTCTTCGTTGGCGGGATTCTCTGTCGCCCCGGCTTGGTCTGCCGCGGGGCTGACTGGAGGATCGCCGCTTTCGGCGATTTCACCGTAGCGGACCAAAACCGAGCCAACATTGATGATGTCGCCTTCAGCTCCACACAGTTCGGTGACCACACCTGCCCACGGGCTGGGCACTTCCACCAAAGCTTTGTCCGTTTCCATCTCCGCAAGCGTTTGGTGTTCGGCAACTTGATCGCCTGCCGAGACTCTCCACTTGATGAGTTCGGCTTCGTGCACACCTTCGCCAAGATCGGGCAGGATGAAATGGGATTTGTCGGCGGGTTGTTTGACCTGGGCCATAGGGAAGGTTTCCGTCAGTAGCGATCAGTAGCGAAGTGTTTCGTCGATGGCCGCGTTGATCCGATCGGGACCAGGCAGGTATTCCATCTCAAGTTTGTAGTACGGCATGATGGTGTCAAAACCAGCAACCCGTTGCACAGGGGCCTCCAGGTGAAGGAAGCATCGTTCGGTCACCAAAGAAGAAATTTCTGAGGCCAAGCCAAGTGTCAGCGGCGCTTCTTGGCAGACCACACAGCGGCCAGTCTTCTCGACCGAAGCCAAAATGGTGTCTTCATCCAGCGGACTGATGGTGCGCAGATCGATCAACTCAATGGAGGCCTTGCTCTGTTCGGCCGCTTTGGCCGCTTCGACCACCATCGCACCCCAAGCCACCACCGTGAGATCGGTCCCTTCGGTGACCACACGGGCNTTGCCGATGGGCAACGTGTACGCCTCGTTGGGTACGGCCTCCCGGAAGGCGCGGTAGATCCGTTTGGGTTCGAAGAAAATGACCGGGTCTGGATCTCGAATGGATGCGATCAACAGTCCCTTGGCGTCGTATGGCGTGGCGGGCATCACCACTTTCAAGCCAGGCTGGTGGGCGTAGATGGCTTCCGGTGCATCGGAGTGAAGTTCCGGAGCGTGGATGCCACCGCCATGCGGTACGCGCACGGTCATCGGGACCGTGAAGCGGCCACGAGTCCGGGTGCGGAATCGAGCCGCGTGCGAGCAAAGTTGGTCGTAGGCCGGGCCCATGAATCCCTCGAATTGAAGTTCGGGAACGGGACGCATGCCGTTCATCGCCAGTCCAATCGAACTGCCGATGATGCCAGATTCAGCCAAAGGGGAATCCACCACCCGGTCCGCCCCAAATTCAGCTTGCAGTCCTTCGGTCGCGCGGAACACACCTCCGTTGAGTCCCACATCTTCACCCAAGATGATGACCCGATCGTCCAGCCGCATTTCGCAGGCCAGAGCATCGGTGACGGCTTGGACAAGCGTCATTTCGGTTTCGTTGGCAGCGGTGGTCATGCGAGATCCTCGGGGAATTGTCCCAGACTGGTGGTTCGTTTGCTGTCGCGTTGGCGTTTGAGGGATGCCGGCAAGTCGGCGTACATGTGATCGAAGAAATCACTGCGGTCAGGTGCGGCGATCTCTTCGGCGTTGCTGATGATCTCAGCGACCCGTTCTTCGCCAGACTTCATGGCCTTCTCATGTTGGCTTTTGTCCCAAAGTCCCTTTGCTTCCATCCAACGTCGCAATCTTGGCAGGGGGTCACGGGCTTCCCAGGTTTCCAATTCTTCGGCATCGCGATAACGCCGGGCGTCATCGGCGGTGGTGTGGTCACGCAATCGATAGGTGACCGCTTCGATGAAGGTGGGGCCTTCGCCAGCACGGGCTCGCGCCACCGCGTCTTTCATGACTTTGGTCATGGCAAAAAGATCGTTGCCGTCGGCTCGGACACAAGGCATGCCGTAAGAAATGCCTCGTTGCGCAAAGGTTTCACCAGCAGATTGGACGCTCGAGGGGACCGAAATGGCCCATCCGTTGTTTTGGCAGCAGAACACCACGGGAAGCTTCAAACTGGCGGCAAAGTTGGCGGCCTCGTGGAAGTCACCTTCACTGGTAGCGCCATCGCCGAAGAACGTGACGGCGATCGCCCCGGTTTTTTTGGCTTTCTCGGCCCAGCCCAAGCCTGCGGCGTGCAGCATTTGGGTGCCAATGGGGATGGCGATGGGGGTGGCGTTGACTCCGGCGGGAATGTGGTTGCCGCGTTCATCACCCATCCAGTGCAACAAGATGCATTCTGGGGGCAACCCATGCCAGAAGAGCCCTGTGTTTTCGCGGTAACAAGTGACNAGCCAGTCAGCTTTTTCGATGGCGAGGGCGGCGGCCAATGATGGCATTTCTTGCCCGGTGTTTTGGGGATAGGTCCCCATCCGTCCAGAGCGTTGGAGTTTGAATGCGGTTTCATCGAGTTGTCGACAGAACACCAGGTGTTCCATGATGGCGGGCAGTTGATCTTCGGAGATCAAGTCTTGTCCAAGGGTCTCATCAAAGACACCGTGCTCATCAAGGATGGACACATGGTCAATCCGGGTTTCGTAGGCCGTTGTAATGGGCATGGGCGTTGATCCTAACTGCGCTGCTTAGGCGTCGGAGGTGAGCTTCTGAACGGGTTTGCCGGTGTACTGGGATCCGTCGCCAAACTGTGTGATGCCGTCCTGCTTCAAAGGCCGACCTTTGCCGAAGGCATCTGGATCTGGGGTGGATTCAGGCATGGCGTAGTTGGCTTGTGGTCGGCGACTGGATTCTTCCAGAGCCACTTTGGCACACTCACGCATGGCATCATCACTGTTCCGGTACATCCCTGCAAATTCGGCGTCGATGGCTTCAAATGCCAGCGAGCAGAAGTAGCGTGCGACGGTGGATTCTTCTTTNATGCGCTGCGCATCCTTGCTGGTGTCCATCGTTTGTTGCAGCCGTGAGAGGGTGCAGAACACCGCGTGCAGCCAGATGGCGGCCCACGAGAAGCGACGCTGCACCATTTGGTTCGACACCATGCCCTCTTTGTGTTCCCAGCTCATTTGGACAAGCTGATGGGAAAGTTCTTGCACCCGAGCTTCAGCGCGTCCGGCGATGTCGCGGAGTTCTGGCTTCACCATGCGCATGCGTGGTTTGCCGCGCCGGATGCCGCCGAACAATTCGGTGGCCAGTCTGAGGCCAGAGATGGGGAAGGCCCACGGCTTCTCTTTCATCGCCAACAGACGCTCGGAGAACTGCTTTGCGCCGTACGCAAAGACGAACGAGTGCATGACTTCGTTGGCCCCTTCCACGACGGTGTTGATTCGACTGTCTCGCCAAACCCGCTCGAGTTCGTTCTCGGTCATGAANCCTTCACCGCCCATCACTTGCATGGCGGCATCAGGACCTTCAAAGCCAAAGTGAGAACAGAAGACCTTGCAGATGGCGGTTTCCAGCATGATGTCTTCGTCACCACGGTCGACCATGCCCGTGGTGTAGGACAGCATGGATTCCATGGCATAGACCCAAGCCCGTTGCTTGGCGATGTTGTTTTGCACGAGATCAAATTCGCCGATCGCCCGGTCGAATTGATGCCGGTACTGGGCCCACTTTGAACTTTGGGCCAAGGCAGTCCGGGCCGCACCAACCATGCCGGCCGAGAGCGTGCACCGCCCGTAGTTCAGGCAGGTCAATGCNACATTTAAGCCTCGACCTTCGTGGTGAAGCAGGTGTGCTTTAGGAACCTTGACGTCTTTGAATTCCATCCGGGCTTGCCATGTCCCGCGAATACAGCTTTTGGAGCGGTTGCAGGAAGTGACCTTGATGCCTTCCATGTCTGGAGTGCAGATCAAGGCGGTGATTTTGTCCTTGGCTTTTCCGGTCTTCGGATCAACGATCTTCTGCTTGCCCATCACCGTGAAGATGCCGGACAGTGCGCCGCTGGTGGCCCATTTTTTTTCTCCAGATCGGATGATGAAATCGCCGTTCTCGTCTTTTTCAATCCGCGTTTCTTGTCCTCCGGCATCGCACCCCACATTGGGTTCGGAGAGGCAGAATGCTGAGAGGGTGTCCTTGCAGATGCGGGGAAGGAACGTGGTCTTCTGGGCTTCGGTTCCAAAGAGCATGATGGCCCCGCATCCAATGGATTGGTGGGCCGAAACGACGACCGCGGTGGAACCGCACGTCTCGCCAAGCCGAGCCAATACTCGGTTGTACGAGGTGATCCCGAATCCGCCGCCGCCGTACTTCTGGGGTGCGATCATGCCCATGACGCCCAGGTCAAACAGGCGAGTGATCACCCAGTCGGGCATGTTCTGTGTTTGGTCGATTTCAACGGTTGGATGTTCTGTCTTGAGATAGACATCGAGCTTTGCGAGCAGTTCGTCACATCTGGCGCGTTCTTCGTCACTCTCCACCGGCATGGGGAAAATCAATTCCTCGCGGATCCGGCCCCAGAACAAATTCTTGATGAAGCCCATGGTGGAGGGATCAGGCCCCAGCATTTCCTGAGCTTGCTCGATTTGCTTGCGGTCTTTTGCGGAGACGTTCTTCAGGCTCTTTGCCAGATCAGGTTGTGACATCGGTAGACTCCTTGGGAACCACTATCCTATGTCGCAAAGCATCGGTTCGGTGTGTCGCAATACGAGAAAGATGTGCCTTCAATGAGTCGAAGACTAATCCTAATTGCCGCCCATGCTCGAAATGGAGTGATCGGCCAAGCCGGAGACATGCCTTGGCATCTGCCCGATGATCTCAAACACTTCATGCAAGCCACGTTGGGTGGGGTGGTGGTGATGGGAAGGAAGACCTTCGAGAGCTTGAAGGGGCCTTTGCCTCGCCGTCGCAACATCGTGATCACGCGCAATCCCGATTGGCAGCACGAAGGTGTGGAGCGAGCTTCATCACTTGAAGAGGCATTGGACATGGCTGGGGAGGGTTCGGTTCACATCGCTGGTGGCGGAGAGATCTACCGGGCGGCGTTGCCAAAAGCCACCCATTTGGACCTCACCGAAATTGATGCAGCTCCCGATGGCGACACGTATTTCCCAGAGTTTGCTCGTTCCGANTGGCGCGAGGTTGCCTCCGAGCATCATCCCGCAGATGAGCGGCATGCCCACGCTTTTACGTTTCGCATGTATGAGCGGGCGGCGGCTTCAATCGCGGACTGAGATGACGGCCCGCCAAAGTGTGCCGTCAGATTCCAGGAGCCCGCTGACCAAAGGGGTGATGCGATCCGAACGCCAAAAATCATCTGGCACCGGGCGTTCACCGAACTGATCTCGGAACTCACGCAGGTTCAGACGTTTGGGTTGGTTGGCCTGAAGGGGCCCAGCCTCGAGGACAAACCGTTCGTTCAACCACACCGAAGCACCTTGCGGCAGATCACGGTCGCTCTCGACGATGAGGTCGGCCGCAGCAACGGTAATGGAGCTGTTGCTGGAGACTTTCGGGAGTTCCGGGAAAGCTCGGGTGGCAAACGCCGGAACCATCCTTGGGCTCTGGCAGGCAAAAAGCAACAATGAAAACAGCATCGTGGTGCGCACGCGTCCGAGCGTAGCATGGTGGGTCAGATGACGACTGTTGACGAGCCTGATGGTCCATTGCCTGACCGGACGTTGTCGAGGCCTTTGGCTGACATTGCCCGAGAAACCACCATCGATCCGCGGGTGCCGGCCTTGGTCCCGGGCTTCGATGCGCCCTTTTTTCAGGCAGGTTTGGCGGGGTACTCCGATGCTCCGATGCGTTTGATGGCACGCCGCCATGGTTGTCCCTTTTGTGTCACCGAGGCGTTGTTGGACCGCACCTTGATTTCCGGGGGCAAAGGTCGCACCCGAGAAGATCCGGATCTTCTGGCGGAGCAATGTGGTACCGGTGATTTGGAAGAAAACCGTGCCGCGGGGTTGGAGGATCATCCGATTGCTGGGCAGTTGATGGGGACCCAGCCAGCGGAGATGGCACGGGGCGCAGAAATCCTGCTCGATTTTGGGTACGAGGTGGTCGACCTGAACTTCGCTTGCCCGGTGAAAAAGGTGAAGCGGCGCAACCGTGGGGGTCATTTTTTGGCGCACCCCGAGGAAGCCATTGCGGTGTTCAAAGCGGTACGTCAGGTTGTTCCCGACGAAGTGCCCATCACCGTCAAGCTGCGTCGCGCTTGGGACGACACCGAAGATATGACCGCAGCCTTCCACGAGGTCTTTGACGCCATCTACGACCTGGGGGCCGCATGGGCGACCGTGCACTGCCGCACCGTCGAACAGCGTTACAAAGGCCCCGGTCGATGGTCATTTCTCACCGAGCTTCGAGCCAAGCATCCGGACCGGTTGTTCTTTGGTTCCGGCGACATCTGGACCGCAGAAGATGTGTTTGCGATGCTTGATGTCACGGGAGTGACTGGAGTCTCGGTGGCTCGAGGCTGCATTGGCAACCCTTGGATCTTCCGTCAGTGCCGGCAAATGATGGCAGGACATACGCCCGCGGAACCCACCTTGGCCGAGCAGCGCGACGTGCTGTTGGAGCACCTTCGACTTTCCACCGAGTTGCATGGCGAACGTGGGGCTTCCAAAATGATGCGGAAGTTTGGTATCCGGTTTGCCAAGCACCACCCAGAAGGCCATCGGGTCAAAGCCGATTTCATTGCTTGCGACTCACGGGCGGCGTGGCACCGGGTATTGGAAGCTCACTATCCCACGGATCAAAGCATCATTCCCACATAGGATCAAGGCCATGAGTACCCACGATTTTGAATACGAGTGTGCAGGGACCACCGCCCGCGGACTGCTGGCGTTGCCCGAAGTTCGAGAAGGTGAAGAAGAACTCGCGCCGCCTTATCCCGGAGTGGTGGTATGCCACGCCTGGAAAGGCCCTGGTTCTTTTGAACGTGAGCGTGCTGAAGAATTGGCCGAGATGGGCTTTGCGGTTCTGGTGGCCGATGTGTACGGAGGCCAACGGGCCAACGACAACGACGAGGCGGCAGCATTAATGACCCCGCTTATGGAAGACCGCGGCGGGGTGTTGAAGGACCGTTTGCATGCTTCGGTCGCGGCGCTCCAAAGCCATGAACTTGTCGATGCCTCCCGATGTGCGGCCATCGGGTACTGCTTTGGTGGTTTATGCGTGTTGGACTTGGCTCGTTCGGGGGCTGATTTGCGCGCGGTTGTTTCTTTTCACGGGTTGCTTGCTGGTCACGAATTCGATGCGAATCCGGTGGCTTCGGTCTTGGCCTGCCACGGCTGGGACGACCCCATGGCCACACCGGAATCGGTGGTGGAGTTCGGGGCGGAGATGACCAAGATCGGTGCCGAGTGGCAGTTGCATGGATACGGCAACGCCATGCATGCCTTCACCAATCCTGCGGCCAACGATCCTTCTTTCGGGACGGTCTACGACGCCACCGCTGACGCGCGATCATTCCGTTCCATGGTCGACTTCCTCTTTGAGCGTTTGGAAGCGGACGAGTAACCGAGCCTCTTATTGGTCTTCCGGCGCGGCACCGCTTCCGGATCGATCTGGAGCGGTGGGCCGGGATGGATTTTGCGGTGGGTTGGTTCGCAGTGCTTCCAGCATGGCATTGATTCCAGCCTCGAGTTGGAGGTCTTGCCCGTTCCAAAGGGCGACCGGATCGTCGATCACTTCGATATCGGGAGCAACGCCATGGCCTTCCACCGCCCACGTGCCATCGGCTTCGTAAATACCAAAGGTTGGCACCGCCACCGCAGCACCATCGAGCAAGGCGGGGCCTCCCGTAATGCCAACCAGCCCACCCCAAGTTCTGGTCCCAATGAGGGGACCAAGATCCGATCGTCGGAACAGCCAGGGGAACATGTCACCGCCAGAACCGGCCAGGCCATTGATCAACATGCATTTGGGTCCGAAGTGACCATCGGAGGGTGATCGCCAGTCGTCGCCATGCCGGCGTGCCCACCAGGACACAGGTTGCCGGTTCAGCAGCTCAATGAATCGGGTTGGGATTTGACCACCGCCGTTCCATCGCTCGTCGATGATCAATGCTTCGCGGTGCATTTCGGCAAAGAATTGAGACACCAAGTCGGTTTGACCTTCGATCCCCGTGTTCCGCACGTAGATGTAGCCCACCCGCCCGTCGGTTGCTTTGTGCACCTGTCTTCGGTTGGCGTCGATCCATGCGTCATGCCTGAGTTCTGCTTCACTGTCGATCGGGGTCACCAAGATGTCGAAAGTATTGCCGTCGCGTTCGAAGGTGGCCTCAACGCCAAGGCCAACGGTGCCCACCAAGGCGGCCCAAGGACTTCGGTCTGCGCTGAGCGGTCGACCGTCCACTGCGAGAAGCCGGTCGCCCGCTTGGACTCTGGCTTCTGCATCCTCAAGGGGGTGGTGCTGTGCCCGGAAACCAGGTTCGGGCTGCACCACTTTTTCGACGGTCCAGTGCTCATTTTCGTAGATCCAGTCGACACCAAGGAAGCCCACCGCGTCGCGATCTGGCTCTTGTTCTCCGCCGCCGAACATGCTCCAACCGCCCGACAGGTAGTAGGCGTGCCCCACATTCAGTTCGGCGATCATCTCCCGAATCACTCGGGCAACATCTTCACGATCGCCGCAGTCTTCCAACATGATCAGTGCTTCATCAAGGGCGGCATCCCAGTCCACGGCGTGCATGTTTTCCACATAGAACGTGTCGCGGAACAAACGCCAGGCGTCGATCACCATCTGTCGCCACGCCTCGCGAGGTTCAAGATCCAAGAACAACCCCTCGACAAAGACAGGTTCAGCTTGCATGCTCATGGCATCGAAAAGATCCCATCCTTCAAGGGTCGTACGCAGCAAGCCAGATCCATCCGCCAAGGGATCGAGAAGCAATGCCGGACCGTGAAAGTTTGCCTCCGCATTTATGTCGAACGGATCGATCGTGACGTGCAATGGTGGTTGTTCGGGATCGACCGCCGTTGACCACACCAAGTGGATGTGGTCCCCAGCTTCGACGAGCATGCTGATGTTTCCCGCCGGCACATTGAGGTACCGAGCGCGGCGCAGTGCACCTTCAAGATCCACCACCATCTCATCGGGGGGGTCCGCGGACTCATCAATTTCCATGGTCTCCAACTGAGCCGCATCGTCCTTGGACTGCGGCGGTCGGCTGCCAAAGAACTCGCCTTCGCCCACCTCAGGAATGATCCAGATCCCTTCAGCTTCGTCGCCAAAGAGGTTGGCTTCCAGTTGGATTTCCATGCCGGTGGCCATCACGGTGCCTTCGAGAATGCCGTCTTCGTAGCGCAGATCCTCGACTCGAGCGTCTCGGCCCATGGCCCTGAACGATGCTTCCAAGCTGGAACCATCCGAGGTCACTTCGAGCGCAACGGGTGCTTCATCGGTGGGAAAGCCCATGGCGCTCAACCCTTGGAGCGTGAGGTTCCAGACCCCGGCGGCTGGATGCTGTTCGCCGGCGGCTTCCGTTTGTTCTTCTTCGATCGTGGACCATTGACCGCCGATCCCCATGCCAGTGACTTCCCAATCGCCCGACAGTTGCCCTTCGGCCAACCGTCCCTGCACGACAATTTCTATGTCACGGAAGGCATAAGCAGTTCGCATCTGACCGGTGGTTGGGTCGAACTCCACGCGTGGCAATGCCACGGTTTGCATTGGGTTGCGCATGGTTCCGGTGAGGGTGCCATTTTCATCACGCCAAATCTGCAGCTCCAGGGCCCCTTCGTCCTCGGACAATCCTGCTCCGAGCAGTCCGGTGAGGGTGCCTTCCCAGATGCCCGTTGGGTCAAGTTCTCCCGCATCGACTTCCCAAGATTCTCGATCAATCTCGGGCGCGGTCAGAGTGGAGTGGTCTGAGGTGAGTGTGGTCAACATCAGGACTTCTCGATCGGGATAGATCCAAGTGCTGTCGGCGGTTCCGCCAGCGTAGACCGGGGCAAAAGCATGACTGGCCACGAAGGCGAGTTGCCATCCTCCATCCACGAAGCAGGGCGCATGCTCATCTCGGTCGCCAAAGGTCAAGGGCTGGGTCACGCCTGTAGCAAGATCATGGAACGCGATCGCACGGCGAAGTCGATTGGGTTGAAAGCACGACCAAGCCAAGTGTTGACCGTTGGGGGAGAAGGCCACCTCGGGGGTGTTGGCTTGCGCATCGGTGGCCAGAAGAGTTGAAGTTCCATTTTCGAGGTCAAACAGAATCAACTCACCTCTATGGTTGGCCGCGGCCAGATGGGTGCTCTCTGGATGCCACCAGATTTCGGTCCACCATCCAAACGAGCCTTGACTGAGCCGTCGACTTTCCGAACCATCAGGTCGAATCAATTCCAATTCGTATTCGCCGCTTTGATCGCTGGCGTGGGCGATCCAGGCGCCGTTGGGGCTCCAAGCTCCGCTGCGTTCGGCCGCATGGCTGGTATTGGTCAAGTTGCGGGGAGCACCATCACCCAGTGGAACGGTGAACACATCGCCGTACGCCTCGGCCACGACTTCTCGTCCGGTGGGTCCCGGCCGAACTTGAACCAAGTAAGGGGTGGCATCGATCCGCCGTGGGGCGAGTCCTGGTCGTGCACCAGTCAATGCGATCTCGATGGTTTCTATGTCGTCGTTGTCATTCAGAATTTTGAGGTTTGAACCTTCGCGGAAGATGATGCCCCCCGGACCGGCGGAAGGTTCTCGAAGGTCATACAGGTCCGAGGCATACCGAAGCGTTTGTTCTTCGCCGTCCAAGCGAAACAGGCCAAGCCGATGGTTGGAGGTGTTGTCCGAGAGAAAGTGCACCTTGCCGTTGTGCCACATGGGCGCGGTGTCGGTGCCGCTGAATGTGGTCAGGCGGGAGGCCGACGCACCATCGCTCATCCAGAGGTCGGTGGCCATGCCGCCTCGGTAGCGTTTCCAGCTTCGGTGATCTCGGGTCCATGGGGTGTAAATAAGCTGGCCCGAGGTGTTGATGTCGGCCCAGGTGCCATACGGGACCGGAAATTGTTGCAAGGGCCCGCCTTCTGGACCGACCGTGAAAACTTGGGAGCCCTTGGGGTGTCCTTTGATGCCACGGGCAAAAAACAGCACATCGCCTTCTGGAGTCCATCCGCACAAGGTTTCGCGGGTGGGGTGGTCCGTGAGACGGATGGGTATGCCTCCGCCGGATGGCATGGACCAGAGATCGGGACCGTCCCCAAAGTCAGCCTCGAACGCGAGCATCTGACCGTCAGGAGAAAATCGAGGACGGTTGGCCCCTCCGGCGGCTTGCACCAATGGTGTGGCCGCACCACCCGCTCGGGGTGCCGACCAAATGCCACCGGCATGGGCGAAGGCGATCTTGGTTTCGGAGAAATCAGGCCAAGCCAGCAGGCCGGCGTGGGCCGGATCTTGGCCAAAGGCGAGGGTGGACACCAAAAGGGAAATGCTCATGCCATCAATGTAGACGGGGAGCTTGGCGTTTCGTGGCCCTGAACTCAAAGTTCACTCCGTTCCGAGTGGGGCCCTCGCGGTAGAATTTGGCCACATGGCTTCTCGTGGATTGACATATGCCGACGCTGGGGTAGATATCGAAGCTGGCGATGCCGCCGTCGAGCGGTTTGCCAAGGCGGTTCGGGCCACCCACGGCCCACGGGTCATCGGTGCATACGGCGCTTTTGCGGGCATGTTTCGCCTGGACTTCAACGAGAGATTGTTTCGGCGCAACTACCGTGACCCCGTCTTGGTGGCGTGTACCGATGGGGTCGGCACGAAGGTGCGTTTGGCCATTGACTTGGGCGTGCACCACACGGTCGGCATTGATTGTGTGGCGATGAACGTGAATGACATGATCTGCCAAGGCGCGGAGCCTTTGTTCTTCTTGGACTACTTGGGCCTGCATCGACAAGACCCCGAACGCACCGCCGAGTTGGTGGCTGGGGTCGCCGAGGGGTGCCGGCTCGCTGACTGCGCGTTGTTGGGTGGTGAATGTGCCGAAATGCCCGACATTTACCGCAAGGGCGACTACGACATTGCCGGCTTTGCGGTCGGCGTCGCTGAACTCTCCCGAGTGGTTGACGCCGAACGTGTCCGTCCCGGTGATGTCATTCTTGGTTTGACTTCCAGCGGGATCCATTCCAACGGATACACCTTGGTCCGAAAGATCGTGGAGAAAGCCAAGATTGACTTGCAGGCCGAGCACCCTCGGTCGGACGGTCAGGGGCAAACCTTTGGCGAACAGCTTTTGGAGCCCACCCGGATTTATGTTCGGTCCATTATGTCGATGCTTCGCTCGTACAAAGTGAAACGACCCGTCAGCGGAATGGCCCACATCACGGGCGGAGGGATCCCCGGAAATCTGGTTCGCGCTTTGCCCAAGGGCTGCCGGGCAATGGTCTCCAAATCAGCGTGTGAGGTGCCGGCCTTGTTCCGCGTTCTGCAGCGGGCAGGTCGAATTTCTGAGGCTGAAATGTGGAAAGTCTTCAATATGGGAATTGGCTACTGCGTCATCGTTCGCCCCACGTTTGCCGAAGGTGTGACGGCAAAATTAGAAGCAGCCGGCGAGACGGTTCGGAAGATTGGCGTGGTGCGGAAGGGCCGAACTGGGGTTGAGCTGACCGCTTGAGCCCAGTGGCATGCGTCCACAGATCAGCTTTCGAAATCACGTTCCCCACGTTGTCTCTTCTTCGTGCTCAGGTGTTTCTTGTCCGAGAGCCTCTTTCGCACCGAGGATCGGGTGGGTGCGGTTGGCTTCCGTTTGACTGGGGGAGATGCGGCGGCGTGAACCAGATCGGCAAAACGCTTGATCGCGGTGCGGCGGTTGGTCTGTGGCGATCGTGAGGCGCCCGACCGAAGCATCGCAATCCCCTCTTTTTCACGTTTCCCCAACAAAGCAACGAGTCGTTCCCGTGACTCAGTATTCAGTCCTTTGACATGCTCAAGAACCACCCGCATTCGTACCGCGGTGGCTACTTTGTTGACGTGTTGCCCACCGGGTCCAGATGCGCGGATGGCTTCAAAGCTGATGGCGTGTTTGGGAATCCAGCGGCCGTGTCCCAGTTCAACGCAGTCGGCGGGCTTCATTTGCGGCCCCTCCGTTCGGCATGCTGCACCCCGGAAATGTTCATCTCGACTGCAGCCTGCCGAAGGTGCATGCATTCCGGATCATGCATCTCGGCCGCGTTTGCCTCAGCCTCCAGCATCCGGCGGTAGTCCTTGAAGGGGTCTGAAGCCTCGCGGATGCAGTGGTACTGCCGTTGCAAGGAGTCTCGCAAACGATGCAGATGTGCCTCGGGGTCTGCGCATGCGCCAAAATGAGCGACCAGCAGTTGGTCTGCTTCGAGATGTTCCATAAGGTCAATACTGTTGCACCACGCCATCAAGTCAAGATCGGGGGGGGGCAATTGGGCGGGCGCGAAGGTTGGGGCTTCGGCAACAAATCCGCCCGCGGCATCTCCGGTGGCCAAGTATCGCGTGCCATCGTGCTGAAACTCGAAGACCACGTGGTGCTTGGCGTGGCCAAGCGTCTCATGGGCCTTGAAAGAGATGTCTCCAATGGTGAAGGTTCCGGAGAGGTCCAAGACATGCAGTCGGTCGGGCGGCACCGGTTGCATCGTGCCGAAGAGATGGGGGAGTCGGTCGCCGTAGATTTTTTTGGCCGAGGCCATGAGTCGCGAAGGGTCGATCAGATGGCGTTGACCAACCGGATGCACATAGACAGGAATGTTGAGTGCGGCAAGATCTCCAGCGGCGGCCGCGTGATCCAAATGGATGTGGGTCAGCAGGACCCCAGCCAGTTCTTCCATCGCCCAACCCAAATTTGCCACCCCTTGCTGCAAGGCGGGAAGGGTTGACGCCGGACCAGGATCGATCAAGACTGGACCTTCTTGGGTCGGAATCACCCACGACGAAATCGCGCCCGGCCGGTCAAGCCAGTGCAAGTCGATGGGGGAAACGCCCGCAGTCATGGGGTTCGATCAGGAACGAACCGCAACGCCCACCATGGAGCCCGCCTTTTTGGCGATGCTGGCGGCATCCAGTCCGCATTGGGCCAAGACGTCGTCTTCGCTGCGGCTGCTCTTGGGGATCTTGCGGACGTGCATTTGTTCGATGGTGAATGGATCGCCCGAGGCAGTGCATGCATCCGCCACCGCTGAGCCAATGGCCGCGCCGAAGTTGTCTTCGACCACCAAGATGTTGCCACCGTTGGCGTTGGCCAAATCCAACAGGGCGTCTTCGTCGAACGGGATCGAATACAAGTCGACCAGCGTGGCGTCGATGCCAGCTTTGTCCAACAAATCGATTGCTCGGTTGCACTCGTGCACCATGTAACCGGCCGAGACAATCAGAAGGTCCCGGCCCTCGGTCAAGACTTCGAACAGGCCAAGATTGAACACCGTGTTGTCGTCGTAGAGATGCTCCACGTCCGGGCGGTGGGTGCGCAAAAGGCATGGTCCGTTGTGTTCGGCCATGGCCATGGTCAAGCCGTACGCTGCGTAGGCGTCGGACGGCTGAAGCAACCAGCAAAGCGGCTCGCCATCCTCGGTCTTGGCGGTGGTGAAGCTTCGGAACCAAGCCATATCGGGAAGTGACATTTGACTGGGTCCGTCGGCGGCCAACGAGATTCCCGAGTGGGACCCAACAATCTTGATGTTGGCTCTCGAAATGATGGCCATCTCGATTTGGTCATATGCGCGGGTCAGGAACTTTGAGAAGGAGGCACAGAAGGGCACCTTTTCGGCGGCGGCCAATCCGGCCGCCACCGAGATCATGTTTTGCTCAGCGATCTTGCATTCGGCAAACCTGTCGGTTGCTTCGGATTCAGCCAAGAAGTCTTGGGTAAAAGTGGAGTTTCTGGTGTCAGCATCCAGCGCCCAGACCCGCTTGTCGTTGCGGGCCAACATACGGAGGGCCATGCCGAATGCTTTCCGGGTCGCGAACTTCCCGCTTTTCAGCACCAAGCCTTTGTCGATGCTGTTCATGGCCTCGCTCAGGGTGGGCATGTTCTCTGGGCCAAATTGCTCTTCCGGAGTCGATGCTGGAGGTTCGATCCGAAGGACCGCGTCACCCGAGATCGCGCTGGTGAGCTTCATGGAAGTCAGCCCCAATTCCTCACGAACCTGTTCGAGTTGGGTCCCGGTCGCCACTTTGCCATGCCAACCGTGCCCTTGCAGACAAGGTGACCCCCAGCCTTTGATGGTTCGAGCCACGATGGCAATGGGTTGTTCGGGGCCAGCCTTGAAGCCGTCGATTGCTTCCACGATGGCCATCGGGTCGTGCCCATCGATGTCCAGCACCGTGAAGCCAATCGCTTGCAGCTTGGCCACCATGCGTTCGGGTGATTGTTGGCCGCTGGTGGCATCCGCTTGTCCATACCCGTTGCAGTTGAAGATCGGAAGCACGTTGGTGATGTTGTGGTCAATGATGAAGTCCAAGGCTTCTGTGACTTGACCTTCTCGCGCTTCACCATCACCCAAGATGCAGTAGACCTTGCGATCCAATTCATCTTTCAAGGCCGCCAACGCGATACCCGCCGCGACCGAAAGGCCTTGGCCCAACGAGCCTGTGGCGGCATCAAAGAAAGGCATGCCTTCGGCGGGGTTGGGGTGTCCGTCGAGGACAGAGTCGGTGTCCCGCAAGGTCAACAAGTGCTCACGGGTCAGTTTGAATTCGCTGCCATCTTTGCCAACCACCGCGCCCAGATCGGCAAGGGCGGCGTACACCGCGGGGACGGCGTGACCTTCGGAGAGCACCAGTCGGTCGGAACCAGGGTGCCAAGGTTCTGAAGGCACCCAACGCATGGCGTGGTGGGTGAGCACGGCCGTGAGGTGAGAAATACTCATGGCGGTTGTGGGGTGTCCACTGCCAGCGGCGGCGCACATCTCCACGGCATCGCCGCAAAACTGAATGGCTTTGTCGTGAATCGCGGCTTCAATGGTCATGCGGTGCTCCAGGGTTGGGGGGATGAGGACGAAGTATCCCCGCTGGCATGCATTCCGGCAACCGATGAAGGGCCTGTGGAGGGCCCCGATTCTGGGAAGTGTGGAGGGTTTGGCTCAGTCCAGGGAGACCGGCATCACCACGTAGACAAACTCGCCATCTGCCTTCAAGATCCCAGGTTTCTGGGGGCCTTTCAGGCTCAGAGTGATTTCGGGTGAGTCGATGATCTTGAGAGAATCCGTGAGGTACCCAGGGTTGAATCCGATGGCCAACTCATCGCCGTCGTAATTGCAATCCACCCGGATTTCGGCTTCTCCAGTATCTGGAGCACGGGACGTAATGACCAGATTCCCCGAGGAGAATGTCAGTTTGACCCCGCGAGATTCTTGGCTCGTGAGCAAGGCTGCACGGCGAACCGCTCCCGCCAGTGAACTGGTGTCCATCGTGATATGAATGTCGTTGTCTTTTGGCACAACATCAGACCAAGGGGGGAAGGATCCTTCGACCAAAGTGGTGGTGATGGTGGCGTTTCGCGACCCGTGACCGATACCAAAATGGGCCCGGCCTTCACGGATGGAGACCCGCACTTCCCCCTGAGCTCGAGCGTCCAGCAATTTGCCCAAGAGTTGGAGGGCTTTGGAAGGCACAATGGTGTTGCCGTCTTGATCGGTGGTCTTTTCGCACGAACAAGACGAAAGAGCCAGCCGGCGACCATCGGTGGCCACGCACCGCAGCGTTTGCCCGCTCCGTTCAAACAGCACGCCGTTGATGGCATAACGGGACTGTTCATTGGCGGCGGCGAACAGGGTGCGTTGGATCTGCTTGCGGAGAATCACCGCCGGCACTTCGTAATCGGCCGTGATGGACTCGTCAAAATCTTCAACTTCGGGCGCTTCCGAGACCGGGAAGCCGTGCAACGACCAGTTGGATCCAAGACCTCGGATGCGAAGTCGATCTCCATCTGCTTCCAGCGTGAGTGTGGGGTCGTCGCTGGCCTTGACGATCTGCGACAGCTTGTCGGCGGGAACCAAGACTTCGCCTTGTTGCTGCACATCCACTTCGTCAATGCACTGTGCCACTCCGATTTCAAGATCGGTGGCGGACAAACGCAATTGGCCCTCGCCAGCGGTCAGCCGGAGGCATTGAAGGACCGGGGAAGGGCTTCGGGCGGCCACCACTCCGGAGACCAACGACACAGCGTCGGCCAGAGCGGTTCGGTCGCAGACAATTTTCATCGCAGTTGCAGTACTTGGCATCGTTGTTTCCACAGGCAAAATCGGGCGATTCATTGTACCCCTTGTGGTTGGAGCCCCAGAAAACCTCGAAATCTTGTGATTTTTGCCGAGGCTTTCTCTTTGTCCACCAATTGTCCCCAGCAGGCGGAGAACTTTGGAGTGTTATCGGTCTTTTTTGGGGGGGAGTGGCGCGCCAGAGATTTCTACATCCTTGGCCAGTGTTCTGGCGAGAGGCACCATGATCGCAAAGCCCACGAACAGCAGCGCGGAGATCAGCACGTCGCGTTGAGGGATATCCCACAGTATGAGCAGGAACGTGCCCAAGGCCAACACGCTGCCGCAAATGGCGATCGCTCGGCGAAGCCGTTGAAAAAAAACCCGTTCCAAACGCGCGGCCGCAGCATCCGCTTCACTGGGGAGTCCGCACTCTGGGCAGCGCACCCCGGCGGGTCTTGGTTGGCCGCAGTCTGGGCATGGAATGTCGTGCGAGTTGGCTTCCATAGCAAGCCTTCGATCCTAGGAACGGGGCTTCTTGGAATCGCTGCGTTTGTGATTTTTAATCGTTCCAGTTCGACAGCTCTGGTCCCACGTACTCCGCCAATGGTCGAATGATGCGGTTGTTGGCGTGCTGTTCCATGATGTGAGCGCACCAACCGGTGATACGACTGGCCACGAAAATGGGGGTGTATTGCGGCACTGGAATACCCATGGAGAAGTAGGTCATCCCGCAAGGGAAATCGACGTTGGGGTGGATGTTCTTGTCGCGAAGCATGATGCCTTGCACGGCGTCACCCAAGTCGAAGAGTGGCATGGCTGATGGCTTTTCAGCCTCCGCAAATTTTCGTCCCCAGTCACGAAGGATTCCAGCGCGATGGTCACCATTTTTGTAAACACGGTGTCCAAAGCCCATCAGTTTGCGTTTCTCTTCAAAGGCTCGTTGCATCCAAGCGTCGACCTCAAGAGCACCGTCTTTGGTGTCCGCCATGATTTCATTCAGCATGTCCATTGCTGCTTCATTGGCACCGCCATGAAGGTTGCCCTTCAGCGCGCCAATCGCGGCGCACACCGAAGAGTGCAGATCCGAATTGGTTGAAGCCACCACACGACTGGTGAAAGTCGACGCGTTGAAGTCATGTTCGGCGTAGAGCACCAGCGACACGTCCATCACTTTGGTGGCCAACTCTCCTGGTTTTTCTCCAGTCAGACACCACAGCAGGTTGCCAGCATGACTGAGTTCAGGGTCCGGTTGCACCTCATGCTTTCCATCCAGTGCCGTCTGGTGGGCCCCGATCAACGTGGGGATCATTGCCGTGAGACGAATTGACTTGGCCAGTTCGGCTTCCGGACCATTGTCTTCGCACTCGTGGTCCAAATGCCCTGCCATGGATACCGCAGTGCGGAGCGCGGACATGGGGTGTGTATCCGGGGCGGTCTTGGCAATGTCTCGAATCAGTGCAGTCGCCGCGCTAGGTGGTGTGCGAGCGGCTTTGAGACGCGCATCAAAATCGGCGAGCTCCTGGGGGCTGGGTTTGTGTCCAACCAACAGAAGAAATGCCACTTCTTCGAAAGAGGCATTCGCGGCGAGATCCGCGATTTCGTATCCGCGATAAATCAGTTGGGTTTGGTTAACGGCGCAAACCGATGTCTCTCCGGCAGTCAAGCCCGCCAAGCCACGATTATCAGATGCTTTTGTTTCAGATTGAGTCATGGTGGGAGTGTAGACCAAAAAAAAAGGCCCTCGGTTTCCCGGGGGCCTTGGTGAATGTTGATTCTGAAGTTCAGCAGTCGCCGTAAGCAGAAAGCAATGTGAGAAGATCGTTGAACTCCACTGTGCCGCTGCCATCAAGGTCCGCTTCTGGGTTGTCGGAGTCCCAGGCGGAAAGCAAGGTCAAGAGATCTTCGAAATCCACACTGCCGTTGCCGTCGATATCACCCACGCAATTTTCGGGCACATCGGGAACATCCGCGAGGGCGAACCGATTTGCTTCGGAGGTTTCTTTGAAGAAGTCCATTTCGATTTGGCCGTTTGTCGGGGGATAGGGTGAAGTGAACCTGAAGTTGTACGTTGTTCCCCAACGGATGGCATTGGCGTTGGCGTTTTGTTCGAACGACTCGGTGGCGAACACAATGCCGTTGGCATCGGTTGAATTGCTCCATGGAGTGGGTTCGTACGGCTCCCCAGAGTGGTATTCAGGGCACGCAAAGCCGAACGAGGTGGCCATGGGGTCACCATTGGTTGGAATGATCAGTCGACCAATCGAGGCGTCGATGTTCTGGTTGTAGACCGCGTATTCGTAGTCCCAGGTGCCATCTCCATTGTCATAGGCCCGTGAGGCCACGATCATCTGACCCATCCCGGGAACTCCAATTCGGCGGTATTTCACGGCCGGGTCTGCAGCTTTCCATGCGGAGAGTGCGGGAAGGGCCAATTGGGTTTCGGTGGTGAAGCCAACGATGTTCCCACCATTGTTGAGGTCGACGCCTCGGTAGGACATGTTGTTGTCACCATTGCCCCCTTGGGTGGGGTTGTCGTCTGGACATACGTATTGTCCTTCAACAAAGAAAGTCGAGCCAGAGGGGACATCGGTCACCATGTTCTGGGGGACCCGGAGGCGCCGAGCAGTCGATCCGCTGTACACCGGATTCGAGGGGGGGTAGGGGTAGACACCAGTCGTCGCGTTCACTTCGAACTTGGGACCCAATGTGCTTTGAGATCCGTTGCGGCTTGCGGTGTACGGGTCGGAGCAATTCACCCCAAGGGTTGAGCATGAGGTGGCTTGGCATGGGCCACACTCGCTCTGGCTCAGAGCGCAGAAACCGTGCTTCAACCATGATTGTCCAATCATTTCCATGCGGGGGTGACCATTGGGGCCGGGTGCCAACCGGTACATGGATTGACCAATGACCGGGTGTTCGTTGTTGTTGGAAATCCAGAGCAGAGGTTCATCGCCAACATTGCAACTGACGGTGCCGATGCTGTACGCGTCGTAGCCGCCAGAAGCGCTGTAATTCGTGTAGCTCTGGAGGTCCCAAACCACCACATCGGGGCCAACTACGCCAAGTGGTTCTGCATTCAGGGCGGAACCGTTGGCGAGGGACGTCGTGGACGATTGGTCCAACTCGACATCTGCCGCGTTGGTCATGGAACCGATGAGGATCAAGCCGACCGAGACGGCCGAGACGCTAAGAATGAAAGTGTTGCGCATAAGAGTTCCCCCCAAAACCATACGGAGCCTCGGTGGGTCAACGGATGACTTTTTACCGATTCCATTGGGTTTCTCGGACGCTGATGCTTTTGGGACCGTTCTCGGACGTTGGCGTAGGCTCAATCGTTCAGTTGCCCGAAGGCAGGAATGGGCTCCAAGGCGCAATGCAAGCCGCCGTCTCGTTCCAGAATGGCTCGGGCTGGACGACCTCGGACCTCTCGTCCCAGCCCTTGGAACACCTGTGCCGCCGCTTCTTCTGCTGGTTCGCTTCCCGCGCCAAACTGCGGCCAGTACACGTGGCTGCTGGTGACCAAAGCGTTGGCCGGCCCCCACAGCCTCCCGATCGAGACAAAGCTGGGTACCCGACGGACGTCGTAGCCTTTGGATTGCAGAGTGTTCACCATGGCTTCACGTCGTTCGGCCATACGCACCATCGCGGCAAATGCCGAACGAACTTCCGGCGTCATCCGATCGGATTCATTGGCCAACAGAACGTCCGCCAACAGAAGATCGCAAGCATGCTGCAAGCGAGAGCTCATGGGATTTGGAGGATTGCGGTCAATCACATTTCGGTATTCGGTGATTTGTTCCAAGGTTGTGCCTGGAGCACCAAAGGCATTTTCCAACAGGAGCTCGGCAGCGCGATTTGGGTCCGCCACAAACATGACTGGGCCCTCTGGTGATTGAATCACACACAGTTCGATGTCCAGATGAAATCCTGAAGGGGTGAGCGGGGTAATGGTGTCCGCTCCAAAGGTGCGTTGGAGCGCCCGGGCCGATTCCTCTGTCGTCAGTCCGAGTCTTTGGTTGCGCGCGAGGGTCGTGGTGGAAACCAAAAGGTGCGACCGGCCATCGCGTTCTCGAAACAACAGGATGTTGCCGCCTTGCCAAAGCAGACCCGTCGCGCGCGACACGGCATGTCCGGCCCGGACATAACTCTCGGCGGCAAACTCTGCCGGGGGCCACCACTCGGTGCCGGTGTCTCCTCTCGAGGCCCACCGGGGGCGCAACAAGTACTTCGTTTGGCCGTCGGTGGCCAAGCGTCCATTGTCGCGGGCCCATTGGTCGGGTCGTCCAATGGTGCGTACTCCGGTGGTTCCGGGGATGGTTTGGTTTTCAGCAATCGCAATGGTTCCAGAGAATCGGGGCAAAAGATCTGCCGCGCTCCCATCATCGCGGCCGTCGATCAAACGGAGGTCCGGCAAGTGGGCTCGCCAACCGAGTGAAGCGTCGCTTCCGTCGTCATGACAGAATTGAAGATTGGTGGTCGGCCATTCCAGCTGGAATGTAGAGCGTGGGTCTTCGGTGTTTGTCGAGCCCGAAAGCATCCGCTCCAAGACGGGGATCCCATCGGGGCCTGTGAACAGGCCGGCCAAGTCCAGCGGAATGCCAAGTTCCAGGAGGCGATCCACATGGGCTGATTCCTGAGCATGGGTCAAAAGCGTGGCGGCAAGACCTTCGGTCGAAAGTTGGCGCAACACCACCGCTTGTTCCAACGTGCCTCCTGGAGCACGTTCTTTTCCAAAGAAATTGGCCTGTGCGGGACGAATGGCGTTCCCCCAAGTGATTCGCGATGCCCGTTCTTCGGGGCGCCATGGGTCAGCCGATTCGACCGTCCGCTCTGGCGTCAGGCCCACTGATTGCCGCGGGGGATGCTGGGTGGACGTCCGCCAGCTTTGACCGATGATCCGATCCACCAGGGCGTCCAAAACAGCATCGGGCCACGCCAGATCTTTGAACGCGCTCTGGCCCACGGGGAGCGCTTCGATCCTTGCTTTGACCTGGGCTTCCACCGGGCCCGGAGGGATGAGGGACCAGCACACGGCGCAAGTCCAAAGGATCAAGCGTGGGCTCCCTGAATGACCTGCAGTGCTTTNGTTCCCGATGAGGCGTCCATCAACGCCTGGCGAATTGACGGATCCAGACAGGTTCGACCAATTTCGGCCAGTGTGGCCAAATGGGATTCGGGGTCACCAGTGGGAGAGATCAGCAAGAACACCAGCCGCACTTGGTGCGGTCCGTAGGAGGTGCCTTCGGGCGCGATGCCAAGAACACAGACCCGCTCATCAAGTCCGCGAGCATGCGTATGTGGGATGCAAACACCATCACCCACAAAAGTGGGGTTCATTTGTTCTCGCGAGAGCAGATCAGCCAAGATTTGTTCTCGGTTGATGTCAGGTCGCGCGGCAACCAGTCGATCCATCAACTCGTGCAAAATGGCATCAATCCCATTCGATTGCAGTGGGCCGAATCCCTCAGGGAGAAAGGCCTGGCGGAAGTAGTCCGCTTCTCGAATCAAGTGCAATCCCAACTGTGGCACGCTTTCAGGCGGGGCCAAATCCATAACACCGTCGTTGGCCGAAGCCACTCGGTACACCCCAGCGCCATGTTCGTCGGGATCGACCACGAACTTGGCATCGCCGCGTTCCATCTCTGCAGAGATGAGACCGGGACGAGGCAAGCCTTGCGCAAAACGACTGCCGCTGTCGGATTCCTCTCCGCCCCATCTCCAGACATTTGGTTTGCCAAGCATGTCGGACCAGATGTCGCAAAGGCGGACATTCAAATCCTCATTGTCGGTGAGCGCCAAGAGATTGCCGAAGCGGGCAAAGTCTGCACGTTCCGCCAATTCAGGGCGCCGGGCATCTTGCTCGATGGCTTGCAGCCCTTCTGCTTTCGCTTCTCGAATGGCTCGTTTGTTTTGATCGATCAGCAAAACCGGAACTTTTGCTTGGTTGGTCGCAAAGTGAGCGATGCGTCTTCCCAAGCTGTGCGCGCCGACAATGATCCATCCTTTGGGGTGCTTGCGTCGGAGTCCAAGCAATCCAGCCAAGGGACCTGCGGTGGTCGCTTGCAGCAAGATCGTGGCCAAAATCACCGACCAAGTGAACGTCTCAACAAAGCCGACATCGTCAGGATTGGCTCGTTCCAAAGCCAAGGCAAACAACGACGCCATCGACGCGGCGACGATGCCGCGTGGGGCAACCCAAGCCAAGAATGTCCGCTCGTTCCATCCCAGATCGCTGCCCCAAGTGCAAAGCACAATGGACAGAGGCCGGGCAACGAACATCATGGCCAACACCGCGAGCAAACCGCCCAAGCCAAAGGATTCGAATCGTTCGAAGTCCAAACGCCCGGCGAGCAGAATGAACAAAGCGCCAATCAGCAGGAAGACAATTTCTTCTTTGAATGCTCGGAGGTGGCGCAGCCTTTCCGGACGCTGGAAGCCAAGGGTGTAGCCGGCCACGGTCGCGGCCAGAACCCCCGCTTCACTGCGAATGGACTCAGCCACCGTGAAGACGCCCACCGCCACGGAGAGGGTGAAGACGTTGGTGAGGTCGGTTGGTACCAGATCTCGGCGGTGCAGCCACAGCAGGATGCGTCCACCAATGATGCCAATGATGGATCCACCCAGAACGCGAACCACCAAATCAACAATCGCGGTGAGTCCGCCGGATTCATCCGATATGGCGATTTCAAAGCACAACAAGGCCACAAAAACACCAATGGGGTCGATGACCACCCCTTCCCAGTGCAGGATGCCGTGCAGTCTTTCGTTGAGCCTGACCCTTTTCAGCAGAGGCCCAATGACGGTGGGTCCTGTGACCACGACCAAAGACGCGCCGAGCAGCGCTTCCCGCCACGGTCGATCGGCCAGGAAGACCAGAGCCAAAGTTCCCACCAAGAGCGTGACGAAGACGCCGACGGTCAGCAACCTGGTGATGACCACTGGGGCTTCTCGAAGTACGCCGCGATCGAGGGTCAGCCCACCCTCAAAAAGAATGAGTCCCACCGCAAGGGCCACCAGAACCTCGAGTCCTCGTCCCAAGTCTGCGGGGTCGACCAGTGCGGACTCTCCCAAGACGCCAGGACCAATCAAAACCCCTGCGGCAGTCAGCAACAAAATGGGGGGAAGCCCAATACGCCTCGCGATGGTGACCAATGGAATCCCCGCCGCGAAAGCCAAGCCAACGCTAAGCAGCATGTCGTGAACGTGGGAATCCGGTTGTGTCACCCCGAGAGTCTACGCGTCCGACCTATGATTGAGGCAATGTCACTCTTGCTGAGCACCTGGTCTTTCTCTCGCCCCGAACACGAGTCCGCTTTTGCGCGGTTGGGCCCCGGTACCGACCCACTGGACGCCGCGATGCACGTGGCGGACGCCGTCGAAGCCGATCCAGAGGTGGATTCGGTGGGGTACGGCGGCCTTCCAGACGCCAGCGGGGGTATTTCGCTTGATGCGTTGGTGATGCGCTCTCCCGCAGAACATGGCAGTGCGATTGCCTTGACCAAGGTCCGGCAAGCGGCGGCGGCGGCTCGCTTGGTGATGGAAAAGAGTCCCCACCGAATCATTGCGGGACCTGGAGCCGACGCGTTCGCCATGCAACATGGTCTGCCCGAGGAAGAGTTGCTGGCGCCGGCCGCACGTGAGCGATGGGAAGCNTGGCGTGATGACCCCCAACAAGATCCTGGTCAACGGCCTTGGGACTCAGGACTGGGGCGCTTGTACCGCACCGAAGGCGGGCACGACACCGTCTGCGTGCTGGCNCAGAACGATCAGGGCGTGGCCGGCGTGTGCACCACCAGTGGNATGCCTTGGAAAACGCCAGGGCGTGTTGGTGACTCTCCAATTCCGGGAGCNGGCTTGTATGTCCACCCTCGATANGGCGCGGCAACNATTACNGGGACCGGCGAGCTGGTCATCGGCAATTGTGCATCGTTCTCGGTCGTGGAATCCATGCGGCAAGGTGCTGACCCTTCGCGGGCCATTGCCCACCTGCTGGAACTGGTGCTCGCCGAACAACCCGTCAAGCCGGAAGACCAACTGGGCATGATCGCCATTGGCCCGGATGGTCATTGGGCGGCAGGGTCGCTTCGTCCCGGGTTCAAGTATGTCGTGACAGACAAACAAGGCACCCGAGTGGAATCACCAGAGTTGGTGATCGTGGATGAGCCGGTTCCCGAGACCGCATCTTGATGTTGTGGACGATCATGGCCTTGGGGCTGTCGGTCCATGGTGTCGACGAGTCCATGCCCTCGAGCATCAACGAGGTGTGCCGAGTGAGATCCTCCATTGTGGCTGGCGCGCCTGCCGTGGGACGGATGACCGAACGTGATTTGACTTTGGTCATTGCGTTGGAACTCGACGAAGATTGGCACACCTATTGGTGGGATGCAGGTTCCTGGGGGGCTCCACCACGACTTCGAGTCAGTGCTCCAGAGGGCTGGGACGTTGGACCCACCATCTTGCCCGCACCAGAATGTATTTCGACCGATCTTGGTCCGGTGTACGGCTACCACGAGTCGGTCAGATTTCAAGTGCCGCTGCGTCGACCAGATGCTTCACCCGCCGAGTTGAAGTACGAATTGGATTGGTTGGTGTGCAAAGAGGCTTGTCTGTTGGGCATGCAGTCCAACACGTTGCGCGTGCCGTCCATGTTGGCGAAGGGTGACCCCCGGGATTTGCAGGAAGACGCCAATCACTTGGCTCCAGGGCGGCGTTTGCGCTCCCGGTTGCTTGGTGACTCGCTGTGGGTGGAACACCCAAAGGGCCGCGTGGGACAGCCCAAACTTGTTTTTCGGCCCCTTGATGCCGTTTCTCTCGGCCAAGCCGACCCCACGAAACAGAAAGAAGGGTGGGCATTCCCACTCGAAATCCGGCGTCAAGATTTTCCGGAAGAAAGCACCGTGACCCTCCACGGTTTGCTCATTTTTTCGGATGACGAGGGCCGCGAGACTTATGCTTTTTCAATTACGTTGAACAATTAACCCAGAATCTCATGGAGAATTTGTCGTGTTTTCATTAACCACTTTGTGCACTGTGTGTGCCCTCTCGTTTATTGCCGTTCCACCCAAGGGTGATGAATCATCCAGCGAAGGCGGCAAATGTCCGGTCACCGGCCTTTTGAGTTCTTCCAAAAAGAAGGCGCCCGAAGCTGTGATTCCCGCCGAAGTTGGGAAAATTGCTCCACCATTTGAACTGATGGACACCAACGGCAAAGCTCACAAGCTGTCCGATTTCAAAGGTAAGACCGTGGTCCTTGAATGGTTCAGCCCTCGTTGCCCATTCTCGGGGAAGCCCTCTGGACGTTCGGTGCACTCCACCGGGAAGATAAAAAAGTTGATGGAAGACATGAAGAAGATCGACGAAAACATCGTTTACTTGCTGATTGATTCCTCGTCGAATGTGAGTAAAGAAAAGGTGATCCAAGACGCAAAATCCTGCGCTGCGTCCATGGACATCAAAGCCCCCATGTTGATCGACCATGGTGGCAAGGTCGGCAAAGATTACGGCGCGAAAACCACGCCACACATGTACGTCATCGATGCTGAAGGCAAACTGCGTTACGACGGCGCGTTCTCCGAGCAGGCCGGTCGTGAGAATTTTGTACTCAATGCCGTGAAGGCCATCAAGAAGGGCGAAGATCCCAAACCGTCTAAGACGAAATCTTGGGGCTGTGGCGTGAAGTACTGAGTTCGGCCATTGATCTTGAATCATCCTGCGGGGTCGCCATTCGGCGGCCCCGCGGTCGTTTCCTGCATGAGTTCAAGGAGCACCTGCTCAAGGGTGGCCCGCTCGGCATCGTCCAGGCCATTTGGTGCATACAACACCCGGAAAGCCAGGCCCTCGTCGGTTTCTCGAATACCAATCCACGCGGGTGGCCCTGTCTGGGCCGCGCCAACGGACAGGGTCTGTGGCGCGTTGGATCTTGCTTCGATATGGATTTCCAGAGCCGCAGGCGGTTGATCTTGGGTTGCCCCAAGCGATTCCAGTCTTGCCTTCAACCGAAGAACGGCGGGGGTGCTGGCCCCGGAAAAGTACGTTCTGGGCAGCGCAAGGCTTTCCAAATTTGGTGGTGAAGCGTCCAGTTCAAGCTGTTGCAGATTCGGAGAAGCTGTGCATCCGACCAGAATCAAAGCCAATGCGCTTCGTATCACGCTGGGAAACCTACAATTGGACACAGATCTTTGCCTTCCCTTTTGTGAGGAAACTCCACATGTCTTACTCAGATTCAATTGCTGTCGTCGGTGCCGGAACCATGGGNGCAGGTATTGCCCTAGTGGGCGCTACCAGTGGTATGAAATCTGTTCAGATTGATGTCAGCAAAGAAGCTTTGGACAAAGCCCGAGCCTTGCACGCCAAGACCTTGGCCAGAAACGTTCAAAAAGAACGGATGACCCAAACGGAGGCTGACGAGTCGGCCGCGCGGATTGAGTATGCCGATTCACTCGATGCCGCTGCCGGGGCGACCTTCGCCATCGAAGCGGCCAGCGAGCGGCTTGACTTGAAGAAGTCCATCTTCGCGGATTTGCGATCACGCCTTTCCGAAGATGCGATTCTGGCCACCAACACTTCCAGTATCTCCATCACTGAAATTGCCACCGCGGTTCCCGGTGCTGAGCACCGGGTGATCGGGATGCACTTCTTCAACCCGGTTCCGGTGATGAAATTGGTAGAAGTCATCCGTGGTCTGGCCACCAGCGACGCCACGTTGGACGCCACATTGCGGCTGGCCGAATCCATGGGCAAAACGCCAGTACCAGCGAACGACCGTGCGGGTTTTGTGTCGAATCGCGTCTTGATGCCCTTGATCAACGAAGCTTTTTTTGCCTGGATGGAAGGAGTGGCTGAGCCAGAACACATCGATGAAATCATGAAGCTTGGTTGCGCGCATCCGATGGGCCCATTGCGTTTGGCCGATTTTATAGGCTTAGATGTCTGTCACGACATCATGATGGTTCTTTATCGCGAATTGGGCGATTCGAAATTCTTCCCGTGTCCTCTGCTTCGGCAGTTGGTGACCGCTGGGCGCCTCGGAGACAAAACTGGTCATGGCGTCTACAACCACAGCGAAGGCTGAACCGTCGCCTACAGTCGTAACTTAGGAATGGCATTGCTGCGATCATTACTCAATTTGTTCAGCTCTGTGAGTCTTGGCATCACCCTGATGGTGCTGATTTTTCTGTACAGCGCCGTGGGTTCGGCAGGCCTTCCGGTGCACTGGAACGTGCTTCGTCCTGATGCTTGGCTTCCCCTCCGAGAGGCATTTGATCTTTCCGAATTCCGCTGGTTCAANTGGTGGCCCTTCGGGCTGCTGATGGGCCTGTTTTGTGTCAACCTCTCGGTGACGACCATTCGCCGGATCCCCTTCAATCGAATCAATCTTGGCGTCTGGATGATCCACACCGGATTGATCACCTTGTCGGTGGGAAGCGTGTGGTACTTCGGGGTCAAAGTTGAAGGAGACACGTTGGTCCACCGTCGAGCCCTTTCGGTGTCTTGGGCTGGTGAATCACAAACCATTGCCGCAGTGCCCGGCAAGCGAATCAGTTTGCGGAGCGCTGACGGCCGCAGGGCGGATGTTCGAGTGGCTGCGATTGATCCCGAGGGCACCATGGAAGATGGCAGCCGGTCGGTGAAATTGACCCTCGTCGCGCGAGTCGACGGCCAAGATATGCTTCGCGAAATGCAGGCAGGGTTTCCAGGGGCCACTCAAGATTTCATTCCCAGTGACGACACCACGGGCTGGTCTCCCGTGGATGGTGTCGCAGTGGATGGACTGAAGACGACCCTGTCCTTCGCCCCCGAGCCTTATTTCTACTTGATGGAGTCACGGGCGGTGTACTTGCGAGAAGTTCAGCCCGATGGGACCCGCGGGCCTTGGGTGGAGCGTCCGATCAAGAACCTTCCGATGTTCACCGATCGACTGAACGACCGCTCCCGGGTTTGGCCGGAAGGTGGTGCCAATGCGAGCTCCCAAAAGGTCATGTCGGCCATTGGCTTGGACGCAACTCATGACAACGACCCATTGCCCGGCGTACAGCTGGAAGTGACCGACACCCTCCGATATGCCTTGCCTGAAGTCAGACGAACCGATGGTGGCCCGGCGGTTGACCCTACGGCCACGGTGGAGCTCTCTCGGGCCGATGAATCTGAAGCCCGTTCTTTTGACCTTCGGGCTTTGGATCCCGCGGCTCGCTCCGCGTTGGATGGTGCTCTCGAAATGCGATGGGTGCTTGATGAAAGCGAACTCGACTCCATGCGGCAGGTTCGCTCTGGAGGGTTGGTGGTTGATGGCGTGTCCTATCCACTCACTCCCGGGACCCAGGCTCCTTTTGGCACAGGCACCTTGACCTTGGAGTCGGTGTCCGATGATTTGGTGGTCGGCGGTGAGCGTATTTCTGTCGCGGTTGTCAAGTTGCAACAGGGCGACGACGAGTGGGTCAGGTGGATTTTTGACGATCCCACACTCACCCGAGATCTGGACGCCCTTGGCCAGCCCATCGAAGGTGGCTTGCGGCAAGCCGACACCGTCACCGAATATCGACCAGGTTCAGAGTCTTCGGTTCGGCTGATCGCCGGCCCCGGAGAGCAAGATCTACGGCTGTTGATCCCCGGAGACAATGGG
Source organism: Phycisphaera sp. TMED24 (assembly GCA_002168105.2). GTDB lineage: Bacteria > Planctomycetota > Phycisphaerae > Phycisphaerales > SM1A02 > UBA8653. Next base: position 37,146 of record NHCD02000013.1, on the reverse strand, counting down.
GGTCTGGTTCAAGACGTTCGCAGCGGGAACTGGGTCGATCTTGGGGCCGGGTTGCAACTTCGGGTGGTGCGGTATGCATTGCGGAGCCAAGCCGAACGTCGACCCCTGGTGATTCCGCAAGACCAGCGTGATCGAGATGTTGGCTTCTTGGCTTCTACGGTTCGCGTGACGTGTACAGGGGGTGTGGTGCGCCGCCGCGGCCTCAAAGATCCGTGGTTGCTCTATCACCTGTACGCGTTTGATGGTGAAGTTGACCTGCCACGTCGGTATCGCTTCGAGCCCAGTGAATTGGTGCTGAACGACGGACGACGCTTTGAACTCTTGTACAGCCGGCGCAGAATGGAAATGCCTGCCCCGGTGGTCCTTGACGACTTCGAAGTAAGGAGTCGTATCGGTGGATTTACCGGAGAGACCAGCAGCATCCGTGACTGGACCAGTCAGCTCCGATTTGTTAAAGCAGATGGTGGCGTCTCTGATCCTTACCGGGTTCACATGAACAACCCCGCGGAGCATCAAGGGTTGTGGTACTTCCAATCACAATGGGATCCGCCCGATCCGGCCCGACGTGAAGATGAAGTCGACAGTCTTGGTTTGAACCACACTGTTTTGGGCGTCGCCAACCGAAAAGGGGTGTATGTCCANCTGCTCGGCACCATCCTCACCGTGATCGGCCTGGTCTACGCGTTCTATGTCAAGCCTGTGATCAAGCGACGCCGACTGGAAGCGGCGAAAGCAGCAGCCGGAGGTCAAGCATGATCCGTTCGATTCTTGTGCTGTTGGCCTTGGCATTGCCAGCTTCCGCAAACGACCTGTTCCTCAGCCAACTCCAATTGGACCAACTGGGGACGGTTGCCGCCTTTGACCAAGGTCGAGTGAAGAGTCTCGATTCGCTTGCCGCATCGGTGATGAAGCGAATCACCGGCGCCCGGAAGCCAACGGGCACCACCAACCTCACAGAGATGTTGGACCTCGCTTTACGCCCCGAGGCTTGGGCAGGCCGGCCCACCATCTATGTCAAAAACAAGTTGGTCCGGGCTGAGTTGGCGGCCGCAATGGCCAAGGCGGGGGGATCTCAAAAGGATCAATACAACCTCGCTGAGACTGGCCTCGTGGCGCGACGTCACTTGGAGACTCCAGAAGCCACCGCCACGTTGGACCGGTTGTCTCGAGATTTGATGCGGACCGCTCGTCCCGTTGAGGAAATCCGCGGGGCGCTCTCTTGGGCGCGTCCCAAAGTTCTGAGGTCTCTNTTTACGGTGGTGGCCCCTCCCGACGGCGGTTTTGAATCACGTTGGTTTACGCTGGACGAACTCACTATGGGCGGAATGACGGCGCCAATTTTCTCGGGTATCGACAGTGAGGTTCGCCGCAAGAGTATTGGGCACTGGGAAGCATTGACCACAGCGTGGTCTGCTGGCGATGCGGACACGGTGAACGGATCTGCAGCGGCCTTGGCCGCCTTGTTGCCCCAAGTGAATCCTGACCCCGAGATCTACCCGTCTTCAGCGCGACTCTCGTGGGAGAGCTGGTATTTCCGCAATGGCAATTTGACGTTGTTCTGGCTGGCCTACGGCTTTGCCTTGGCACCGTTGTTGATGGCCGTGGTTTTTCAGTGGCGCGGGGCCATGCGGATTGGACTGGCCATGTTCTTCTTGGCGGTCTTGCTGCACACCTTTTCGGTGGGTCTGCGTTGGTGGGTAAGTGGGCGTTGGCCCAATTCAAACATGTTCGAAGCGGTGACCACCGCCGCGTGGTTTGGTGCGTTCTTCGCCTTGATGTTCGAGATGTTCCTGCCACGGTCGCCGATCCGAGGGATCGTGGCATTGGGTGGTGCCGGCACCGGAATGGTGGCGTTGATGTGTGCCCACTTCATGCCGTTGTCCCTTGATCCGACCATTTCCAACATGATGCCGGTCTTGCATGATGTTTGNCTATACATCCACACCAACGTCATCATTTTCAGTTACGCCCTTATTTTTATGGCTTCGGTGACCGCGGGTATTTACCTGCTGTGGCGAGGGTCCTTGCGTTTGCGTGGTCAATCACAAGGCACCATTCTGCATGCGGGTGGCGGCGGAACCAGCATGATGTTGGCCGGCCGTTCACGCTCTCTGGGTGAGGTGATGGACGGTGCGACCATGATCTTGGTTGAACTCTCCTTCATTCTGCTGTGGGCGGGCATTGTGATGGGTGCTATTTGGGCCGATCACTCTTGGGGGCGTCCATGGGGATGGGATCCCAAAGAGGTCTTTGCCCTCAACACGTTCCTCGTCTTTGCGATTTTGGTGCACGTCCGATGGCGAGTTCGTGACAAAGGGTTGTGGACCGCTTTGTTGGCCGTCGTCGGCTGTACTGTGATGTTGTTCAATTGGGTGGTGATCAACTTCACCATCGCAGGGTTGCACTCGTACGCATGATGGACCAGATCTTTGACCAGTTTGATGGCGGCTTGCCCCTGAGCGACGGAGATGCGTGGCCCGAGGTGGAGCGCGCTCCTGTGAGCATGGCCGTGCCGTGGACCGAGCCTGGNCCTCCAGCTCCTGAGACCATTGCCGACGACATGCGTTCCCGAGCCGGCCGAACCGTGGAGTTGCTCGGAGTAGAGATGGGCCCTGAGGACAGTGGCTTGTTGTGGTCAGCTGTATTTTCAGTGGAAGGCCTTACNGCCCCCATTTTTGTGTGGCTTGAGGAGACCGATGCGCCGACGGCACGGCACGCTGCCGACATGGCGGGGGTGCCCGAACACCAGTGGACGATGGTTTGGCAGACCCGACTCGACGGCAAAGATGCCGTCGCTGATTGGGGCATGATCCTGCGAACCATTGGCTTGTCATGGCCCGGAACTCCGGCGGTTCATGATCTCGAACTCTCGCGATGGATCATGCGCGAAGAGATTGTGGAGCCTCTTTTGGCCGACGCAGAACTCGAGCCCGCGGTGGAATCCCTCTGGTGGGTTTCCGCTTCGCAGCGTGAACCGAGTTCACCGGCTTGGTTAAAAACATCCGGACTGAATCGACTGGGCTTGCCAGAGCTTGAGTTTTTGGAGGTGCCAGTTCCTCTGGTGCCAACCACCGCGCACTTGCTCGACGAGTTGGCAGCGCGCATTGCCGAAGATGGTCCGCCGCCTCCAGGTACTCGCATGGCCGTGGGTCCAGAGCTCGAACTTCGTGCGGTGCCGCTTCGTGAGATCCTTCCAGTCCTCCCCGCAGACATGCCGGGTCAAGCGGGTGATCGTGAGCCCGATGCCGCACCTTCGATTGTTTTTACTGGTCCGGACAAGATTGGGGTTACCAGACCGACTTGGCCACCAGCAACCAGCGTCTTGCAACGCCTGGCCGACGAACCTTGTGTCGTGTATCAGGCCACCAGAACCACCAAACGCCGAGCGCACCTTGCCCGTCAATCTTGGGACGACCTTGGCATGATCCACGCCAAAATGGCTCGTCTCGATGCCAAAGCTCTGGTGGCGGTGAAGGCCGCATTCGGTCCTGAAAGCGCCCGAGAACATTGTTGGCTTCGTATCGACACGCTTGAGGGCAACGCTGCGGCCGGTGTGCTGGATGCGGATGCTCGTATGGTTCCGGGTCTCCAAGAAGGTGACATTCACCGGGTCAACCGAGATGAAATCTCAGATTGGTGTGTGGTCCTGAATGAAAAGCGATTCGATCCTGAGTCGGTGCCCGCCCTTTGGCGGGCAGTCGATGCGTTGAGTTCCCGTTAGCGCGTCGGGATCAGCGCCTCCGCCAGCGATCGGCTTCGTTCTCGGATCCACTCTGCGGTTTCGGCCCCGGCTTGGATCCATTCCTGAACATCGATGCCCGGGATCTCTCCCCAGGCCGCCACGGGCAGCATGGTTTCCATCGCGATGGTCTCGATCATCAACCAAGGCAGCATGCTCCAAGTGCCTTCTGGAGGTGTCTTTCCTATGCGGGATCGCCACGCCGAAGTGAGCCGTTGGCCGGCCTGAAAATGAAGGCCNGAAGGCCATTGGCTGGGCGCAAGGTCTTTGGGGCGTCGTAGTGAAACCTGAAGTACAGCGTTTGCCAAATCGTGGGCCACAGCGTCCACCCGCACCCCGTCGAAATCCAAAATGCCCGAAACCCGGCCACTCGGGTTCAGGCGGAGATTCTTGGGATGCCAATCGCCGTGCACGATCTGTTTGGACTGAGTCAGAAGGCCTCGTTCTGCACTTTTGCTTCGGGCCAGAAGCACCAATGTCTCGAGCTTTTGCAAGGTCGTCTTGCTGCCGGGAACGCGTTCTGTTGTGCGTTTCACCAAGGGGGAGAGTTCCCTCATGGCGTTCACACTCGGTTGATTCAAAGTTGAGTGGTTCCGCGTTGCTCGGTGGAACATGGCTAGGGCGATCCCCGAAGCCTGAGCATCGCGCCGTCCTCGTTGGGCGTTCTTTCCATCCATCCATGTTTGCAGTTCCCAGACGAATTCGGCCTGTTCGATATGCCTTGCGCCGTCGGCTTGCGGCCGAAGTTCTGGCACTGGGAGTCCAGCTTTCAGACACATGGCCATGACTGATCGCATGAGTTGTAGCCGCTCGGAAGACAAGGCACGACTGGGGCGCCCCTTGAGCAGAAAACGGCCCTCTGTTGATTCGATCGAGTACTTGGCAGAACCAGAGGAGCCACCATGGTGGGGCCGGATCGAGTGGATTTGTCCCAGAAGCCACCCGTCGGTGAGGGTCCGTAATGTTTCGGGCGACACATTTGGAGGACGAGTCATCATTCCACGTTCTGAACTTGTTCCTTCAGACGGTCCACCGCGCTTTTGATTTCGACAATGGCTCGAGACACATCAACCTGTTGGACCTTTGAACCAATGGTGTTGGTTTCTCGGAGCATTTCTTGCGTCAAGAAATCCAGTGTTCGTCCAACGGGGTCGTGACCCGTCAACAGTTCTCGGAATTGCAGCAAGTGGGCGTCCATTCTTGTCACTTCTTCCGAAATGTCAGATCGCTCAGCAAAGAAGGCCACTTCACGCACCAAATCCCGTGGGTCCTCGGAGACATTCAGTGACTCCAGNATTTCTNGCATGCGTTGCAGCATGCGATCTTCGTGGTGCTGGCTGATGCTCGGTAGGGCCGCGCGGATGCTGCGGAGGCGTTCTTCAATCGCATCGCACTGCGTCAAGAGATCTTGCTCGAGGGCCTGCCCTTCGACTTCTCGCATGCGCTGCAATTGCTCGCACGCTTCCTTCGCGGCGGAGTGGGCCAGTGCTCCAACTTGAGTCATTCGCTCTTCTTCTTCAAAAACGACAACGCCGGGGAGATTCAAGATTCCGGCCAGATCGATCTTGGTTGCCGAGTGATCCACTCCGGGCATGGCCAAAAGTTGACTGAGGTAACGCTGAAAAGCCTGCTCGTCGATCCGTCCCGCCTGGCTGCCTTCGGACTCCTGCACCCGGACCGACACGGTGAGGGATCCTCGCTGGAAATGTTCCGCCACAGCCCGTTCCAAAGGGCCTTCGAGGGGCAAAAATTCTTCCGGCAGTCGAACCAAGCACTTCCGGTGCCGGTTGTTGACGGAACGTACTTCGACCCCAACCGTNAGTCCGCCTTCCGAGCAGGAGGCCGATCCAAATCCGGTCATAGATCGCAACACGGCTTAACCCTCTGGGTCGACGTCGGTGTCAGAAGTCGTGGCGTTAGATTCTTCTGGTGCAATTGGTGCGACGGGCAAAGCTTCAATGGGTGCACTCGTGTCGGAGGCTTCAAGCGCCTCGGCGGGTCCCGCGACATCCGCAGCCCCAGGGCCCGAAGACATGTTCAAGCTGATTGCCAAGCCCAAGTACAGAACAAAAGCCACCACGGTGACCCAAGTCAAAGTGTCTCCGACCCGTCCGCCAAGCAGTGAATCAGCGCTCCCAGCGCTGGAGCCACCAAATGCTGCCGACAAGCCGCCGCCTTTGGGTCGTTGCATCAGGATGACCAGGATCATCACGGTGGATACCACCATGAAGAGGCCAGTAAGAAGGTAGAAGCTGTTGAGATTGTTCATGCTTGGCCCTCGGCCTTGGCGGCGGTTACCGCGTTGATGATTTCAAGGAAGTCTGCAGACTTCAATGAAGCGCCCCCAACGAGGAATCCGTCCACGTCGGGTTTGGCAAACAATTCCGCCGCGTTGGCGGGCTTGACCGAGCCTCCATATTGGATACGGACGGCATCGGCCACACTTTGATCATAGTGTTCTGAGAGGGCAGCCCGAAGGTCTGCATGGACCTCTTGGGCATCCTCTGGGGTGGCCGTCAACCCGGTGCCGATGGCCCACACAGGTTCGTAGGCGATGACCAGACGGGAGAGGGCCGCTGCAGGCAAGCCTTCCAAGGCGTGGGCCAGTTGGGCTCGGTTCACCTCAAGTTGACGGCCTGCTTCCCGCTCTTCTTTGAGTTCACCGGTGCACAAGATCACGGAGAACCCAGCGTTGAGTGCTCCGTGCAGTTTTTCTCGGACGATGTNATTGGACTCGCCAATGACGTGTCGGCGTTCTGAGTGGCCCACCAGAACCCATTCGACACCGCAGTCCTCGAGCATGGGCAAGGACACTTCGCCGGTGAAGGCTCCGGACGCTTCATGGTGGGCGTCTTGGGCCCCCAGCATTGGAGGGGCCGATTCAACCACATCTGCGATCAGCGCGAGGTAAGGAAAGGCCGGGAACATCACCACTTCCGCCCCAAGAGGGCCACGGGCAAGTCCTTCCGCGATGGATTCGGCGAGGTCTGCACCGTCTCCAGCGTTGAGGTTCATTTTCCAGTTGCCGCCAATAATTGGAGTTCGCACAGCGCAGATCCTTTTTGGTGAGAAACGACACAGGTTAGCCGAGACCTTGGTGTTCCGCACGCAGGAAATTGCCATGGAATCCGTACAATTGATCCTTCTGGAGTCCAACCATGCCCCCGACCGCGGCCGAAGTTCGTCAGCAGTTTCTTGATTTCTTTGCTCAGCGCCACCAGCACACGGTGGTCGATTCGAGCCCGGTGGTCCCCCATGACGACCCCACGCTGCTCTTTACCAATGCCGGGATGAATCAATTCAAGGATGTTTTCTTGGGACGCGGCAGCCGTGAATACGCGCGTGCCGTCGACACCCAGAAATGTATTCGAGCTGGCGGCAAGCACAACGACCTTGAAGATGTTGGACGTGATACCTACCACCACACCTTCTTCGAGATGCTGGGCAACTGGTCTTTTGGTGACTATTTCAAAGCCGAGGCCATCGAATGGGCTTGGGAATTGCTGACCGAGGTTTGGGGACTGCCCCCCGAGCGCCTGTACGTCTCTGTGTTTGCGGGTGATGAAGCCGATGGCTTGCCCGCCGATGANGAGGCCGTGGAACTGTGGCGTCGCTTCGTTCCGGAAAGTCGTATCTCCAGGTTCGACAAGAAAGACAACTTCTGGGAAATGGGCGCGACGGGACCTTGCGGTCCATGTTCTGAAATTCACTTCGATGGCACTCCCGATGGCAGCGGAGGGCACTTGGTGAATGCTGATGACCCTCAGGTCATTGAAATTTGGAATTTGGTCTTCATGCAATTCAACCGCGGAGAAGACGGCACCTTGGTGCCTTTGCCCGCAAAGCATGTCGATACAGGGATGGGCTTTGAGCGAATTGTCAGAGTTCTCCAAGGCAAGGACAGCAATTACGACACCGACGTGTTCACCGGTATTTTTGAAGCGATTCGATCTCGAACCGGAGCTCGTCCTTACGGCGCAGACCTTAAGGATCCAATGGATACGGCGTATCGTATTTTGGCCGATCATTTGCGTTGTCTTTCGGTGGCTTTGGCGGATGGCGCTCGACCTGGGTCGGACGGTCGAAATTATGTGCTGCGTCGAATTCTGCGTCGGGCCGTCCGACACGCGTCACAGACTTTTGGCGTGCAAGAGCCCTGCTTGTTCGAGATGGTGCCCGCAGTCACCCAGAGCCTAGGGCCGGTCTTCCCTGAATTGATTCGGGAGGAAGCCAAGGTTCAAACGGCCATTCACGATGAAGAAGTGGCATTCCACCGTACGTTGGGTCGGGGCACCGAATTGTTTGCCCAAGCCGCGGCGGAGGCCGGGCCGAGCAAGGTGATTGATGGCAAGACGGCCTTTCGCTTGCACGACACTTACGGATTCCCGGTTGACCTGACCCAAGTCATGGCGGAAGAAGCAGGACTTCACGTTGATCTGGAGGCTTATGAATCTGAAATGGAAGCGGCACGCGAACGCAGCCGATCGGGTGGTGGTGCAGGGGACGATGCTGACCTTCCTCCGGAACGACTCGCAGCATTGGCCGAGCGGGTCGCCGCCACGGATGACACCAAGAGAGACTCTCATGAAGTGTGTTCCGCCACTGTGGGTGCTCTTTTGATCTCTGGAGATCTGGTGGAGGAAGCCCAGGCCGGTGATGAAGTGTCGGTGGTTTTGGATCAAACCAATTTTTACGCTGAAATGGGTGGCCAAGTGGGTGATACCGGCACCCTGGAGGCCGAAGGCATCTGCGTCCGGATTCACGGCACCAAGCGCTGCGGCGACTATGTGCTTCACATGGGTGTGGTGGAGTCCGGAACGTTGCGTTCCGGGCAGCCGCTGCAAACCTGTTTGGATGTTCAACGTCGTTCTGGCATCGAAGCCCACCACACGGCCACCCACCTGCTCAATCTTGGCTTGCGAACCGTGGTGGGGGAAGAGTCTGACCAGCGTGGCTCGTTGGTGGAGCCAGACCGTCTTCGCTTCGACTACGCCACCTCGTCGGCCCCATCCCCGGANGAACTGCAACAGGTTGAGTCTTTGGTACGAGAGGCCATCCGTGAGGATCTTCCCGTGGCGACCGGGCCGGCTCCCCTTGAGGCCGCCAAATCCATCCGGGGACTGCGAGCGGTGTTCGGTGAGCGTTATCCCGATCCGGTTCGGGTGGTTTCGATTGGGCCTGCCATTTCAGAGCTCTTGGCTGATCCTGCGTGTGATTGGTCGAATCGTTCTATTGAATTTTGTGGTGGAACCCATGTCGATCGCACCGGCACGGTCGATGAGTTTGCCTTGCTTGGCGAGGGATCGTTGTCGGCTGGGGTGCGACGGCTCACCGGCGTGGTNGGGGCGGCTGCAACCCAGGCTCACCAAACGGCCAAGAACCTCAGCCGTGAGATTGATCAAGTGGCCCAAACCAGTGATGACCAATTTGCCGAAGCTTTTGCTTCGTTGTTGAAAACCATTGATTCCGCCACCGTCCCTTTGTCGGCCCGTTCGGTCATCGATGCTCAACTGGTTCCACTCCGTAACCGGGCGAAGCAACTTCGGAAGGCGGCCGCAGCGGGGAGCCGTGATTTGGCCATTGATTGTGCCCGTCAGTTGGTTCCAGAGTCGGCCGGATTTGTGATTGCCCGCGTCGATATGGCGGNCGACCGTGATGCTTTGATGGCAGCCTTGGATACGGTTCGCGGCAACCAGCCAGAAGCGCCAGTTCTCTTGTTGGCGGCCGACGTCGAAGCAAACAAGGTCAGCATCGTCGCACGCGTCCCGGAGGCCGGCATCACCAAGGGCTTAAAGGCCGGGGATTGGGCCCGTTGTGCCGCTGAAGCATGTGGCGGTCGAGGCGGGGGGCGTCCCGATATGGCTCAGGCGGGTGGAAAAGATGCCACGCTTGCTGATGCGGCTTTGGAAGCGGCACGGCATTTCGCCAATGAGCGCTTGGCCTGATACGCTCGCCACCACTCAAGGAGTCCACCATGTCCCTGAACCGCCGCCAATTTTCGGCCCTCGCTGGAGCAACCATGACTGCACCTGTTTTCGGAGATTTTCGTGTNAAACCATCCTTCGAAATTTCCTTGGCCCAGTGGTCACTGCACCGCNCGATTTATGGCGGCAAGCTCGACAACATGGGGTTCCCCGAGTACACCAAAAAAGAGTTTGGGATTGAGGCCGTGGAGTACGTCAACCAGTTCTTCAAGGACAAAGCTGAAGACAAGTCGTACTTGCAGGAACTCAAGAACCGCTGTGATGATTTGGGGGTCAAGAGTCTGTTGATCATGTGTGATGGCGAAGGTCAGCTGGGCGACGCCGATGAAGCGGCTCGCACCAAAGCGGTCGAAAACCATTACCGATGGATCACCGCGGCCAAATTTTTGGGCTGCCATTCCATCCGCGTGAATGCATCCAGTTCGGGGAACTGGGCGGAACAAATGATGCGAGCCGCGGATGGTCTCCGACGGTTGTCAGAGTTCGGCGATCAGCATGGCATCAATGTCTTGGTTGAGAACCATGGCGGACTTTCTTCCAACGGAATGTGGCTGCACGGTGTGATGCGAACGGTCAATCATCCACGTTGTGGCACCCTGCCTGATTTTGGCAATTTCTGGGTCAGCAGCTCCGAGACTTACGACCGGTACAAAGGCGTGGAAGAGTTGATGCCTTACGCGAAGGCGGTCAGTGCCAAGAGTCGTAAATTTGATGACCAGGGCAATGAATCAGAAACCGATTTTGTCCGCATGATGGGCATCGTGAAGAAGTTCGATTACGACGGATATGTTGGCATCGAGTGGGAGGGTGGGGATCCCTCAGAACAAGAAGGTGTGATGGCAACCAAGAAGTTGCTGGAAAAGATTCGTTCCGCGTGAGCCTCCCTGCAGCAAACATCCCGTGGCTGACAGCCTTATCTGGCAAGTTTGTGGTGGTTGAGGGGCCAGACGGTTCTGGAAAATCCACCCAAGCGGCTCGGTTGGTTTCGATGCTGCGTGAAGCGGGGCTGGAAGTGGTTGAGGTTCGAGAACCTGGCGGCACGCCACTTGGTGAACGCCTTCGGGCGGTCTTGCTGGACCCAGAGACGGGCGAAATTGATGTCCGCACGGAAATGTTGCTGTACATGGCCAGCCGTGCTGAATTGGTGGCGTCGCGCATTCGACCGGCCCTGGAACGCGGGGCTTGTGTCTTGGCCGACCGATTTGTGTCATCAACGCTCGCGTACCAAGGCGCGGCTGGGGGGTTGGACCAAACGGCGATTCGCGATGCCGCCCGGGCCGCATGCGGTGAGGTCACACCTGATTTGGTCGCGATCTTCGACGTGGATGAATCAACCGCGGCGGGACGCATGGGTCTTTTGCGAGATCGAATGGAAGCTCGGGGTTCGGCCTATCACGCAGCAGTCCGGCGTGGGTATCACGAACAGGTGGAATCAGAGCCAGAGACGCACGTGCTCATCGACGCGGCACGAAGTCTTGATCATGTGTTTGCGGATTTCCTCGGTGTCCTCGGATCCCGATTCGGGAGTCCGGGGGTTCAATCAAATTCATCGCCGCGGAACGTTGAGGCCAAGTAAGCCTGACGCACCACCGCGTCGTTGATCAAATCTTTAGGGGCTCCCTCCGCGAGGTTCCGACCCTCGTGCAGGATGTATGCCCGGTCGCAAATTCGAAGAGTTTGTTGAACGTTGTGGTCAGTGACCAAGATGGCGATGCCATTTTTTGCCAAGCGGCGTACTTCGCCTTGCAGTTCTTCCACGGTGTGGGGATCCACGGCCGCAAAAGGTTCGTCGAGCAACAACAGACGAGGCTTGCACGCCATGGCTCGGGCAATTTCGAGTCTGCGGCGTTCACCACCAGAGCAGGTCTCGGCCAGATCTTCGGCCTTGTGTCGTAGTCCGAATCTTTCGATCAACTCGCGCGCTTTGTTTTTTCGTTGTGCGGCCGTGGGTTCATGCAGCTCTAAAACCGCGAGCAGATTCTCCAGAACGGTCATCCCCCGAAAAACACTCGGTTCTTGTGCCAGGTATCCCATCCCAAAGCGAGCCCGACGGTGCATGGGCTGTTTGGTGATGTCGCGGTCATCAAAATGCACTTCGCCTTCGTCCGCTTCCAGCATGCCAATGGCCATGCGGAAGCTGGTGGTCTTACCCGCCCCGTTTCGGCCCAAAAGTCCGACAATCTCGCCGGGTTCGACGAAGAAACTCGCGCCATCAACCACCCGGCGTGCGCCGAAGTTTTTTACCAGATTTCGGGCTTCAAGCAGCGGCACCTTAGTCCTGTTCTGGTGTGTCGCTGGGGATGTCGGCTTCTTCGGAAGTTGAGTTTGGTTCAACCGCCTTGGCCTGGTCCGTCCACTCTTCGGGACGCATCCGGTGGGCAATTGCGCCGATGATTTGGTCGGCATCTTGATGCACGTAGTCGTCGACCTTCACGGTGCGGCCGTCGGCATGAACAATCTTGGCCACACTCTTGCTCATCCACCGACTCATATCGATGTCATTGATTTCATCGGCACCCCAAGAACCCTGGGGGTGGTGGAAGTTCCCCTCTTCGTCCACGCGGTACTTCTTCCGGAGACCACCGATCAATTGCAGTCCAGCCACCACGGCGTAGGGGCCACACAAAATGAAGAGCCACTGCACCATCCGGTTCCATTTGTTGGGTACTGGGAATTTTTGATATGCGGTGATTCCCGCGGAAACCCCTTCCACAAAGTTGGCAAACGCATCGCTGCCACGCGCCCATCGGCCTTGACCAACCGCGAGNAAGCCCGCGGCCAACCGATCGATCTCCAGACTCCAACGAAGTCTGGACTTCGCGACGGTCCCCAATTCTGTGGTGTAGTTGAACTCCACCGAGACCAANCCTTCTTCTCGAGCTCTTTGCAATTCTGCTTTGAATTGGGACTCCATCTCTTGCCGAACCGATTTGAGTTGTTCAACTTCGGCTTCGGTCATGCTTGCGGNCAGTTCTTGGCGAGCGGCTTGCACCCCTTGCACGGCGGTTTGCAGCGCGTTGGTTTCACCGTTGGCTTGCGCTTCCAGGCCGGATTTCACATTCGTGAACGCGACCAGCTTCTGGTACCCCAGTTCATCCATAGGGATTTTGACGGAATAGTCGTACCAGCCCCATACGCCAAAGANCGCACACATCACGGTCATCAAACTCATTTGGATCACCCATCGGGTTCGGGGTCGGGTCTGGATCATGGCAAGCCTCCGTTCAAGGGTGCAAGTCTTATTCTGACTTGATCGCCGCCAGTTCGCGAGNGTCTTCGATCAATTCGGTACTCAATCCCGGAAGCCCATCCAGTCGGTCAAGCATGATTTCCAGTCGACGCTCTGGTGAGGCGGTAGGGTCGTCTGCCCGTTGGGCGGCTTCTACAAGGGCAGAAAAAGCCATCTTCCACCATTCCAAACTTGGATGATCAGCATCATTTTCGGGTTCGACGCGCGTTCGAACCACCACGCCGCGTCCCAAAATGGCCACTGGCCGCTCTCCCAATTTGGTCATGGGCTCTCGGGCCAAAGCCAAAACGGGGACACCATGTTCCAAACCGGCCGTGAGCAGTCGCCGAGCATCGGCCCCCACTTGGGGGGCCGTAATCAAATGGATTCCGGGCTCGGGCACAAACTCGTCGTCTTTGGGGACTTCCGTGCATTGAACACCGTGTTCGGCCGCGTGCTCGAGGGCGGCGTTGGCGCGGGCCAGCCACGCCTCGCCAAGCTGAGCAAGCGCGTTGTCCAGCAAGCTTGGATCACGCGAACCGCGTGCAGATTCGAGGGACCGGCGTGCATCACGCTCGGTCGTGCACCAATCAGCGTTGGTGTCGGAGAAGTGATTTTCGGCCGATGGATTCATGCGATTTTCGATCAACTGTCCAAAAGATCCGACACCAAATCCACTCGGACTGGATCCGCAAAGGCGGCTCGGAATCGATCGGGAGGCGAGACTTCAAGGACCATTCGGGTCGAGGGGGCCAGCACTTGAAGGGATTGTTCCTCTCCTTCCCCATCGCGGGCGAGGATCNCGATCAAACGGCGCAAAAGTGGCAAATCTGTTGAATGGCAAAGCACGGGGTCTCTGCCGTTGCGGTGCACGGTCGCGACGTGATCGAATTCCTGCCACGCCTCGACCTCCGCCATACCGAAGGCCACGGCATCGAGGATGTCCGACCATTTTCCCGTGGGAACGAGGAGCAATTGGTCCAGTGAAAGCCGGCCAAGGATTTCATCCAACCGGGTAGCCAGCTGTTCGGGCTCCAGTTTGAGTTCGTGGCGGGTTAGATCGGCTTGCTCAGCCAAATCGAGGCGACAGACGTGTTCATTCACGACTTCGGCTCCGATTTGGAGATTTTGCATGACTTCTTCGACTTCTGTCGACTCAACGAATTCCACGGAATCCTCCTATGTGTCCCAATCATATCGGTCCGGTGATGGGGGTAGCATTGATGAGATGTCGCGGCACATTCTGTTCATTTGCACTGGAAATACCTGTCGGAGCCCCTTGGCGGAGGGTTTGGCCCGAGATTGGCTCCGTCAGCAGGGTCTGGATAGCACATGGACCGTGGGCAGTGCTGGGGTTTTTGCGGTCGACGGATCGGAGCCCTCACCCGAAGTTGCGGCGTTGTTGGCCTCTCGAGGGATCTCGGAAGTTGGCCAGTCGGCATCGTTGACTTTAAAAATGNTGCAAGGTGCACAGGTCGTTTTTGCCATGACGACGGCCCATGCGGAAGCCGCCCAACGAATCTTGGGCGACGCCCCAGGGCCTCCAATTCAAACCTTGGACCCCGCTGGTGATGTTCCTGATCCGATTGGCCACGGATTTGGGGTGTACGCCGATTTGGCCGATCGGTTGGACGCGGTTCTTGATCAAGTACTGAAGGAAGTGACGCATGCAAATAACGATCTCGGGTGACCACCGCGGCCATGNTGCCGTGGAAGGTGTCATAAAGCATCTCAACACACTGGGCCACGATGTGGTGGTGCAAGGCGCGTGTGATGGTGAAGCGTGTGATTACCCCGTGCGTTCCTTGGCCGTGGCCCAAGATGTGGCCGAAGGTCGATCTGGACTGGGCGTCTTGATTTGTGGGAGTGGCATCGGCGTTTCCATTGCAGCCAACAAGGTGAATGGTGTTCGAGCCGCATTGGTGGTCGACGCCGCCCATGCCCAAGGCGCACGTGAACACAACCATGCCAACGTGCTGTGCTTCGCTGCCGATCGAACCTCAGTGGACGTCATGTGCGAAGCGGTCGACGCATGGATGCACGCTGAACCCCAGCCCGATCGTCACGCTCGGCGTGTCGAGCAGATGGCTGAAATTGAACGTGGTTCGAGTCCTCAGGATCAAGCCTCAAGTTCGGCGTAACCCGCAGCCAACTCCGCCAGCAAGCGCACGCCAAAGCCGGTGGGTCCTTCACAGAATTGAGCGTTGCCTTCGGTCCGGGCCACTCCTGCGATATCCAGGTGCGCCCAAGGCATATCTTCCGGCACGAAGTGGGAAAGGAAGGCAGCCCCCTGAATGGGGTGCCCGTCTCGCTTGGGTCCACTGTTCCACAAGTCAGCGTGGCGTGCCCGCATGAAATCTCGATGGCATTCCCAGACCGGCATGGGCCAGAGTTTTTCTTCCGTTTCATCTGCGGAGAGTTCCAGTCGGTGCCGCAAGGATTCATCACCACAGAACATGCCGCCGCACCACGAACCCAAGGCGACCACGATGCCCCCGGTCAAGGTGGCCATGTCCACAATGGCCGTTGGTTCCAACTTGGTGCAAGCGTAGGTCAGTGCATCGGCCATGATCAGGCGACCTTCGGCGTCGGTATTGGTCACCTCAACGGTAGCCCCATTCATCATGGTGATGATGTCGTCGGGACGGTACGCGGTGGAATCCACCATGTTTTCTGCACACGGCAGCAAAGCGCTGACTCGAACGGGCAAGTCTCTCTGTGCGATCAACAGCATCGCGCCCAACACTCCAAAGCCGCCACAGCCGTCGTACTTCATACCAAGCATGCCATTGTTCACCTTGAGGGAATACCCGCCGGAGTCATAGGTCATGGTTTTGCCCACGAAGACCAAGTG
This sequence comes from Phycisphaera sp. TMED24, assembly GCA_002168105.2. Lineage (GTDB taxonomy): Bacteria > Planctomycetota > Phycisphaerae > Phycisphaerales > SM1A02 > UBA8653. The sequence goes on along the minus strand of NHCD02000013.1, from coordinate 21,340 downwards.
TTCGTCTTCTGGCGCATCCTCATGGTCGTGCTCCAGAACCACCATGCACGATGGTGTTTCGGAACCTTGACCTACACCTACCAAGCCGCCCATGCCAAGGTTTTCTGCTTGGCGAGCGGTCACGACTTTGACTTTGAGCCCAACAGCTTTCGCCAACCGTTTGGCTTCACTGGCAAACCACGCGGGATTGCATTCGTTCGGAGGACTGGCCGCGAGGCGGCGGGCTTCGTTCACGCACTCCGCTGCGAGCAGGCCGTCGTCGAGGCCTTCGCGGAATCCGGCGTCATCGGGGTCGAGCCTCAACCCGCGTCGGGAAGGCTCTCGTTTGGTGGCGGTGCCGTCGTGGACATCCGGTCGCCACGCCGCCAGTCCAAGTCCCTCCCCAAAAGCTCGCCCTGCATCTTCAGATTCGTTGGCCCGCAAGGCATGGGCCGCGTGGATTCGGACGGCGCTGAGTTGCAATCCAAACGCTTTGGTCACGAGGGCGGCACCGGCGGCTCGAAATCGCTCCGCCGTGGTTTGGTCTTCGTTGCCTAGGCCCACCAACAGCATGCCTTCGGTCCAAACCACCACTTCGCCTGCTTTGCCCTTGAAGGCTCCGGTCGCCCGCGCTTCACGAACGGCACTGGCCACTCCTCCGGTCAGTCGGTCTTTCGAGGCATCTTCCGCGAGCAGAATGACCTCTCGGGCTTGACTGGCGCGGCTGGTTCGCTGAATTTTAAATTGTTCGTACACATGGGCCTCCAAGGCCCTACATCGGGCAAGACGGCAGATTCACACCACCAAGGCGGGCTATGCTCCANCGTGCGCGCCGAACGACTCTTGGATGCCAATCTCAACCGGGCCCGGGAGGGGTTGCGCACCTTGGAAGAGCTGGCGAGGTTGATCCTCGAAGACGCGGATCTCGCCGAGTCCTTTCGCACGCGTCGCCGTCGTCTGGGTGAGCTGGGTGAAGCACAATTGCCCGATCTGCTTCCCCAACGAAGTGCAGCGACCGATCCAGGTATGGCACCAGAAGTCGCGGCCGGTTCCCGTCGGGACCTTTCGGATGTTGCGGCTGCGGCCGCGGGGCGGGTTGGGGAGTCATTGCGGGTCTTGGAAGAGGTTGGTTCGACCGTATCCCCAGCTTTTTCGTCAGGTATTCAGGCCATTCGACATGGTTGGTATGACCTGGACCGTGACCTTCGATTGCGTTTGGGGGTGCGAAAACCACTCATCCAGCCTCGATTGTGTGTGTTGCTGACGCGTGACTTGTGCCCAGGGGGTGATTGGGCTCGGGTCGTGGACGCCCTGGCTGAAGCGGACGTGGACATGGTGCAAATCCGTGAAAAATCATGTTCGGATGGGGAGCTGCTGCGGCATGCCGAAGTGGTTCGGNCGAAGTTGCCGTCTTCGACGCGGTTGGTCATCAACGACCGCGTGGCCGTGGCCGCCACGCTCGGATTGGATGTTCATCTCGGCCGGGAAGATCTCCCCACTTTGGCGGCTCGACATCTTCTGGGGCGTGATGTCCAAATTGGCCGGAGCACTTCTGGGTTGGCTGAAGCCCAGCAGGCCCTCGCTGAGGGCGCGGATCTGGTCGGTGTCGGTCCCATGTTCGTCAGTGCCACCAAGGACAAACCACCAGTTGGTCCCGCGGCCGCGGGCACGGTTGCCTCGGCGGGGATCCCGCACTTGGCCATCGGAGGAGTCGANCTCCAGAACATTGACGTGCTCNGTGAACACGGAGTAGCAGGGGTTGCGATGTGCCGTGGTGTTTTGGAGGCCAGTGATGTGGCGGGCACGGTCCACGCCATTCAGTCACGCTTTGGGTTGGCCGCCGAGGGCCCGCCATGCCTTTGAGCGAAGCTTCAGTGATTTTGTTGGGTACCGGCACGAGTTCGGGGGTACCTGTTCTGGGTTGCGATTGCTCGGTGTGCACCAGCAGCGACCCCCGAGACCAGCGCCTTCGTACCTCCGCGGCTTTGCGATTTAAGGACCCGGACGGGCATTTCCGTGAAATGCTGATCGATTGCGGGCCCGATTTGCGGTACCAAGCGTTGCGGGCGGGCTTGCGACGGTGCGACGGCATTTTTGTCACCCATCATCACGTGGATCACATTTATGGATTGGATGAAGTTCGGCGATTCAATGCTTTGATGCAAGAGCCAATTGACCTCTTTGCCGAAGAACGCACGCTGGATGCCATCCACCGGGTCTATCGCCACATTTTCGATGCGGCNAAAAACCTCAACCCATCCTTTGTTGCCCATGTTCGGACCCACCGGGTCACCACCGATGGTTCGGTTTCGCGGATGGGGATTCGAGCCACCCCGATCCGGTTGTTGCACGGCAAGATGCCCATCCTGGGCTGGCGATTTGATGCGGTGGATGCTGCAGGAGCAGCCCTGAACGACTTGCCGGGCCCTTTCCCATTCGCATGGTGCACCGACTGTTCGGCCATCCCGCCGGAATCTTGGCCCCGTCTGGAGGGGCTCCGGCACCTCTTTTTGGACATGCTGCGGCCCCGCAGCCACCCCACCCACTTTTGTCTGGATGAATCTCTGGNCGTGGCCGAAAAGGTCGGAGCCAAGCAGACGTGGTTTATTCACATGAGTCACGACGTCTCTCACGCGGCTTTGGAGGCCAGTTTGCCCTCCGGCATCGCTCCAGCCCACGATGGACTGGTGGTCTCGGGTTGAACTGAGGGCTGCTTCCAACGCCACTCGGATCTATACTGTTAGCCCCATGGCCCGTACCCGTGAAATCAAGCGTCGGATGACGGCAGTCGGCACGATTGCCCGCATCACCAAGACCATGCAAATGATCGCCACGGCAAAGTTCACCGCGGCCCTGCAAAGAGCTTCGGCAAGCAAGCCGTACACCGAAACCCTTTCGGACATGGTGGCCGAACTGGCCTCGACGGTTTCTCCCGAAGAGTCAGGTTCCCCGCTGTTGAATGCCCCAACCCCTCCGCGGAAGCGGGAGTTGTTGTTGGTGGTCAGTTCCGATCGTGGCCTTTGTGGTGCCTACAACGCCAACGTGCTTCGGGTTGCAGCTCGACACTTGCGTGAACAAAAGGCGGCCGGCGTGGACACGGTGGTTGAGACGGTTGGCAAGAAAGCCGTTGGCTTCTTTCAATTCCAAGGCACCGAGATTGCCAACCGGTATGAACTGGGCGACAAGCCGGCCTACGAAGCAGTGGAAGCCATTGCTTCCGGATATATGGATCGATTCGCCGCGGGGGAGTTTGATGCGGTTCGTGTGGCCTTCATGAAGTTCGTGTCAAACGCACGGCAAAATCCTGAAATTGTTCAGGTCCTTCCTTTGGAAGCCGAAGCGATCAGTGAAGAAGCATCCAGTGGGAACGCAGGATGTGAATTTTCTCCGCAGCCCTCGGAATTGCTGGCCGATTTGATTCCTNTGGCCGTCAAAAGCCGGTTGTTCCAGTGTGTGAACGATGGTGCGGTCTCTGAGCAAATCATGCGAATGATCGCCATGAAGGCGGCGACAGAAAATGCCCGAGACCTCCGCAAGACATTGTCTCGAGACTTCAACCGTGCCCGACAAGGTCAGATCACGACCGAACTCACCGAGATCATTTCGGGAGTGGCCGCGCTCGAGTAGAGCCAAAGACCACATTCATCTTGATACAACCAACGCCTCCTTCGGGNGGCGTTTTTTGTTGGAAAGAATTTGGCGGATGGCTCCTTGGTTTTTCGCCGTGTTGGATGAGCCCGATTGGGAATTGACCAACTCACTGAACCAACAACACAAGGAATACTGTCATGAAAACCATCCAAACCATCGCTCTCGCTTCTGTCTCTTTGATCACTTCTGTTTCTTCCGCGTCGACCAGCATCATCTCTTGCATCGACTTCGAAGATTTGCCTTCCGGCTCGATCTACGCTCCAGTCAGCAATTTTGTCACAAACAACATTGACGTCTTGATCACGCCTCACCCCATGGGCACCGCCTTCCAAGGCGAATTGGTCACAACTGTTCCGGCCCCAATGGGCAGCGGAAACCGCCTGTGGACCAACAACGTCGCCGCAGAGTTTTCGGCCCCCTCCTCAGGATTTGGCTTGGCGACGAAGGCCAGCTTCAAATACGCCTACATGGGCGGGGCGAACTACCTGGAGGTGAATGGATTCCCCATCACACCGTCGATGTGGAACAATTTTGGCCCCTTGTCAGGATCATCATTCATGACCGGTCTGGGTCCCATCACCATCAATGTGATGGAAGGCGGCGTTCCGGGTGGCTTTGTTGGCCATCTCGAAGTCATCGGTGACATTGATCGCTTGGTGGTCGCGGGCCAAGAATTGTGGCTTGATGATGTTTGCTTCGAGTACCCCTTGGCGGCGGCCATGGTTGCGGGTGATGCTGATGGTGATGGCAAAGTGAATTTTGCTGACATCCTCAGTGTTCTCAACAACTGGGGCCCTTGATTGACCCATCCCTCCCACNCCTTTCAAAGGCCTCCCCATCGGGGAGGCCTTTGTCTTTTTTTACGAAATACTGGCGGAAGATCTGGAGCTTCTTCGCCGTGTCTATTGAGCCCACCAGGGGCATGAATCAATCACCAACACAGCAAAGGAAAATCACCATGTCATCCATCACTTCTCCAGTTCTGTTCGTCTCTGTAGCCTTGAGTTCCGTGGCGGCCGCCGGCCCCGTCGTCTGCCTAAATTTCGAAGATCTCGCTCCAGGCTCGGTCTACCACATCGGTGACACNTTCACGACCGGCGGCATCAACGCAAAGGTCCATCCCCATGCGGGAGATGTTCAGGCCAATATCGATATCTATGGCCGTGCTGGTACCGGGAACGAGATGTACCCCAACAACGTCGCCGTGGAATTCGACGCCACATCTGCGGGCCACGGTCCAGCCGTCCGTGCCAAGTTCGACTACTGGGAAGGGGGCGGCATCAATGTCATGGAAGTCAACGGTGCCGTGGTCAACTTCCCCCACTTCTTTGATTTTGGTCCCCTCACTGGCACCACTTGGCCCACGGCCCTGGGCTCGGTGACCATCAATGTGGCTGAGGTTGCCGCCCCCGGCGCTTTTGAGGGCACAGTTGAGGTGGTGGGAGACATCCAAAGTCTCCGCATCGGTGGCCAAGAGTTGTTCGTCGACAACGTGTGCTTTGAGTACCAGGATTCTGGCAACGGTGATTGCTGTGAAGGCGACGCCAACCAGGATGGTCAAGTGAACTTCCAAGACTTGATCTCGGTCATCAACAACTGGGGCAGCCAGTGCCCATAAGTGGTCCGGCTCTCTTCAGCCATCAAGAATCAAGCTGCGGCTTCTNTCAGAGGGAGAAGCCGCGGCTGTTTATCCTCCGCTCAACAAGGAGTTGAGGTCTCTTCCTTCAATGAGATAGAGAAGGATGACCAAGGCGACGGAAATCACCAGCCCGAGGGTGGCTTTGCCAAGGTCGGAGAAAACCATTGGCCACACTTTGCCAGTGTTCGCTTCTCGGAGCCTGATGCGGAGGGCCACCTCCCGACCGGCCAGCATGCCCAGAAAGACCCACGTGGTGCTCATAGGAACTTTGGCCCCGATCCCGAAGGTGTCAAACTTGAAGACCAACAGAACAATGCCGTAAAAGAGGTCAATGAAAGTGGCGGACCGTATGTCGGACGTGTTGGTTTTAACGCGAACGATTTCCTGAATTTTGCCGCCTTTTTGGTAAAAGATGAAAGCGAGCATGCCCAGAAGCACCGTCAGTGCAAAAGCAAAGGATCCGACTGAAACCTCATTCGGGTCTCCCAAGTACACCATGATGTTGACAAGGTCCTGGGTGAGCCACTGCGACCACAAAAAGCCAGTGGACAGCCATTGGGCGGTGGTCCATAAAGCACGGTTTCCCAAGATCCCGGTGGCTTGGTTCATGGGCTGCTTCAGGAACAATCGTTCGGTCAATCGACTCAGCAAGAGATACAGGATGATTGAAGCGAGAAAGGCCACGCCGTAGCCGCCCAGACTTTTGACCAGCATTTGTGGCAGTGCTTTTGGGGCAAAAAAAGTAAGCACCAAGAATGTTGTGCTGACCGGAATCCCAAGCCGGGTGACAAACAGAAGGGTGATCGGTGGAAGCAGGTACCAAAAGGAGATGGTTGGGAATGCAGTACTGCCATCATCAGCGGTCGGGAAGAGGTTTCCAAACTTCCCGAAGGTTAAGTCATCGCCTTTTCCACCAAGCATTTCACCATGGCCCAANTAGCCCATGGTGACGGTGAAGGCCATGATCGANCCTGCAAACAGCCACAACACCCACCACGGCTTGTTCTCATTGGAATGCAGGAAGGTGCCCAACGTCTGGATGGAGTCATTGCCTACAACGGAATATGCGGCGAAGGTGAATCCGAGAAGNGCAAAAAAGGTGCTCGTGTCCATGGGACACGGAACCTACCAGCCTGACCGCATTGGGGNGTGCGGCTTGGTTCAGGTTGCGTTGGCCGAAGAGGTGAGGGCCACCCCTTGCAGCGCTGTTTTGGCGGGTCGGACCCGGGNTTCAAACTCGCCGCGGAACTTGTTGACCACGGTGCGAACCGCCCAGTTGTGTCCATCGGCCAGACCACAGATGGTGGTGCCCGGCATGATGCCCATGCTGCCCGCCAATTCCAAAAGCATGTCGAGGTCGTTCGAGTCCGCTTCGCCCGCTTCAATTCGCGAGAGCAGTTTGAACATCCACTGCGCGCCTTCGCGACACGGAGTGCATTGCCCGCAAGACTCGTTCTTGAAGAATCGCGAGAGGTTCCGTGCCACGGCCACCATGTCGGTGTCTTCGTCGAAGACGGTGGGACAGGCGGTGCCGAGCCCCATCAGGTCGTACTTGCGACCGATGTCGAAATCCATTTCGGCTTCGTATTGATCGGTGGAAAGGATGCCCATCGAAGCGCCGCCGGCGATGGCGGCTTTGAAGCCTTTGCCACCACGCATGCCGCCGCAGTAATCCTCAACCAAGCACTTNAGCGACACGCCGAGTGGAGCTTCGTAGACACCGGGTTTTTCAACGTGGCCCGAGACGCCCATCAATTTGGTGCCGTACGACGGCGGTCCGCCGATGGAAGACTCCACACCGATGCCTTGCCACCAGGCCGCACCCTTTTCCATGATGGGGACGGCGGCCGCCAGTGTTTCCACATTGTTGACGATGGTGGGGCGTCCAAAGAGGCCTTTGACCGCGGGGAAGGGGGGCTTCAGTCGAGGCCATCCCCGGCGACCTTCGATGGCTTCCAGCAATCCGGTTTCTTCACCACAGATGTACGCGCCGGCGCCACGGTGCAGCGTGCATTCAACTTTAAAATCGCACTTGCCGAGAATGCCGCTGCCGCCGAACACGCCCATCTCGTAGGCCTCATCGATGGCCCTTTGCATGGTGATGGCTTGGCTGGGGTATTCCCCGCGGATGAAGAAGTACGCGTGGTCCAATTTGCAGGCCCAGCAAGCAATGGCAATGCCTTCCAAGACCAGATGCGGATCAAAGTCCACCAGCAAGCGATCTTTGAATGTTCCGGGNTCTGCTTCGTCGCAGTTGATGGCCAGATAGCGCGGTTGTCCATCCTCGGGCGGCAAGAAGCTCCACTTCATCCCNGCGGGGAAGCCGGCGCCGCCACGGCCGCGAAGGATCGCATTTTTCACTTCATCAATGATGGCCGATGGTTCCATGCCCAAGCACTTCTCGAGGGCGGAATAGCCGCCACGATCTCGATAGGTCTTGCCCGTGGTGACGGTGCGATCTTCTGCTTTGCCCCAGGTGTTCTGGAGGGGGCCGCAGCCGGGAATGTTCTTGGTCAGGACAGGTTCGTCAAGAAACATGGTGGAGACTTTCAGCGTTGGTTGCGCTTGGGAGGAAGTTCGATTTCTTCGATGGTGGTTCGCCGGAGGATGGTTCCTTCGCGGACCGTGGTTTCGGTTTGCCGATTGACTTCTAGGCGTTTTGGGGTCGGACGGGTGGCGGCGGACCAAAGCATGCCAAAGAAGGCACCAACGCCATGCATGCGGGTTGGACTGGTCCGTTTGCTGCTCATTCCAGTTCGTCCACCAAACGTGCGGCTTGGTCGGGGGTCAGAGGGCCAATCAATTCGTCGTTTCGAAGCATGCAAGGTGCTTTTTCACAAGCACCAAGACACTCAAGTGCCAGCAGCGTCACCTTGCCGTCGGCGGTGGTTTCGTGCTCATCAATGCCCAACTTGTTTTTTAGGTGATCGAGCACGGCCGCATGACCGCACGCTTCACAAGCCACGGATTGGCAGACGGCCACAACATGTCGACCTACCGGTTCAACGTGGAATTCTTCATAGAACGAAACGGTGTCGAGCACTTCGCCGGGAGTGAGATTCAGAAACTGCGCGACTTCCACCATGGCTTGGTGCGGGATGCAACGTTCGTGGTGTTGCAAGTCATGCAAGATGGGCAACAACGCCCCGCGACGTTCGGGATAGCGCGGAATGAGATCTTTTTCGTACTTCGCCTTGGCCTCATTGCTGAGGTAGGGCTCGGTTCGCTTGGTGATCTCTTGGGTGCGGCTGGGTTTGACGGTCCAGGACATGGCAGTTCCTCAGCGATCCAGTTCGGCAGCAATGATGTTCAGTGAACCCAACACGGCCACGAAGTCGGCCAGTTGGTGTCCCTCCAGCATCTTGGCAAAGGCCGAGAAGTTGAAGAGACAGGGGGGGCGAACCGAGACTCGCCATGGGGTGCGGTCGCCGTCCCCCACCAGGTAGTAGCCGAGTTCACCGTTGGGGCCTTCGATGGATCCGTAGGCCTCTCCAATTGGTGCATCAAAGCCTCGGTTGTGCATCACCAGCTCGAACTGCTGGATGGTGGCCTCAATCGAGCCGTACACCTGTCCCTTTTCGGGAAGGGTGCCTTTGCCTTCGGGGGAGGCATTGACCGAGCCACCGGGGATGGTGTCGATCAGTTGTTCGATGATTCGAANGGACTGTTTGATCTCTTCGATGCGGACCAAGTAGCGGGCGTAGCAGTCGCCGGTCGTCGCGATGGGAACATCAAACTCCACAGCTTTGGCGCCCTGGCCATCCCAATCATCGGCGTAGCAAAGGTAGGGGCGGTCCTTGCGGAGGTCGCGTCGAACACCTGAAGCGCGAGCCAAGGGGCCGCTCAATCCCCAGTCAATGGCTTCCTCTTTGGTCAACACTCCAACGCCTTGCAACCGGTCGATGAAAATTCGATTCCGGTTGAGCATGGTTTCCAAATCGCCAACCGCTTTGGGCAGGCGTTTGTGGATGAAGTCTTTGACCATGGTTTTGAACGTCTCTTCGCAAGGCAGGTCATTCTTGAGTCCACCGACCCGCGTGTAGTCCGGGTGGAAGCGTTGTCCCGAAACGAAGTCGAGGATGTCATAGACAAACTCGCGCTCGTTGAATCCGTAGATGAACGAGGTGATCCCACCCAAGTCGAGTGCGGCGGCCCCCACGCAAAGCAAGTGGTTTTGGATGCGACCCAGCTCGCACAAAATCGTACGAATGGATTTGCAACGAGGTGTGCAGTCGATGTCGAACAGCGATTCCACCGCGGTGTGCCAAGCAATGTCATTGACGATGGGGGAGATGTAGTCCATCCGACTGATCGTGCAGACGTACTGGTTCCAATCGTGATGCTCACCCAACTTCTCAAAGCCCGAGTGCAGGTAGCCAATGTGCGGCGTAGCACGGGAGACGCGTTCGCCATCCAATTCCAACACCACACGGAGCGTGGTGTGGGTGGCGGGGTGTTGGGGCCCCAAGTTGAGTACCCACCGTTCGGGTGCGTCTTTGCGGTCATCCAGATACGAGGTGTCCTCGACGTCAACGTCGAACTCAGTTGCGGGGCTTAAAGTGAATGGCATGTCGNCCACATTGTAGATGCCAAGTGGCCTAGTGCCGCCTTATTAGGCCCGGAAGATGGCACCAAGTCGGCTTCCCAAGATCCGAGAGGCCATAAAGAGGGCCAAAGCGAGCAACAGCATCCCCCAAGCCCCCATCGCTGCGGCCACCGAGGGGCCGTCTCCCAGCCGTTCCGAAAGGGCCGCGATCGCTTTGGTCACGGGATAGTGGGCTTCACGCTGGGCCAGGACAATGGAGTCGGAGACCTCAAGCATGGCAAAGGAGAAGGCCAGCAGTGCTCCGGCGGCNAGGTTGGCGGTGATCAGGGGCAGGGTGATCAATCGAGTCACGGTTACCCGGTTGGCCCCCAAGCCAAAGGCGGCCTCTTCGAGTTCACCACCAGTTTGCTGTAATCCGGCCGCCGCAGAACGCACCACATAGGGCAGTCGCCGGACCGCATACGCAATCACCAGCAGGGGGATCGGGTTGGGTTCACCGCCCAAGATGTCAAAGAATGGCTCCAGTTGCGGTGTATTGAAGGGCCACCGCAATGACAGAGCGACGAAGCCAAAAGCCATCACCAAGCCGGGGACGGCGAGCGGGAGCATCGACAGGGCATCCAGCACTTGGCGGCCGGGGAGGGTGGTTCGCACGATCAGCCAAGCGATCGCAAAGCCAAGGACCACATCAATCATGGTGGCTCCTGCAGCCAAACCCAAGCTGTTGCGGATGGAGGTGCTGGCGGTGGGATGTTGGAGTGCTTCGGTGAGGTTTCCGATCGCCAAACTTTCCGGGAGGATGGATTCGTACCACCCGCCAACTGGTGAGGCGGCGGCCAAGAGCACGCCAACGTGCGGCATCGCGGCGAAGGCGACAAATCCGGCCACCGCGGCGGTCGCCAACATGCCGCCGAGGCCTCGCAAGACTCTTGGTTCGCTGCCGCGGGCTGATTTGGTCCAACCTCCGGGGATTTCACGTCCCAAGATGCGGCGTCCCCCCAGGTACAGCAGCATGCTGATGCCCAGCATCACCGAAGCCAGGGCGTAGGGCCTGGGACTGGATGCGACTTCTTTGAGTCCATCGAAGATCTGCACGCTGGTGACTTCCCGCATGTCGAACATCAGGGGGGTCCCCAGTTCGGTGAAGCTCCAGATGAACACAATGGTGCATCCCGCGAACAGGCCGGGACGAAGCAAGGGCAGCAAAATGCGCCGAAATCGTGCCCAGCGGCCCGCCGAGCAGCTTTGGGCCGCCTCTTCCAGTGCAGGGTCGATGTTGGCGAGGGCGGCGGTGGCGTTCAAAAATACGATGGGGTACAGGTGGAGGGCTTCCACCAGAACGACCGCAGGCCAGCCTCCATCCGCCAGCAGATCAAGCGGTTGGTCGAGGATGCCCCAATCTTGAAGCAACACACTCAGGCTGCCAGTTCGGCCAAAAATATGTCGAAATCCAATGGCGCCCACGAACGGAGGCAGAATCAAGGGCACCAACAGGAGGGGGGACAGCAGGCCTTGTCCTGGGTACTTGGTTCGAGCTTCTAGAAAAGCCAGTGGGAGTGAAATCACCAGGCACAATCCGGTGACCGCAATGGCAATCCACAGACTGTTCACGAGGCCTGCACGGAGCAGTGGGTCACGGAAGACCTCAAGGATGTGATATGCCGTAAAGCCTCCCTGCTTAGACTCAAATCCGCCAGAAAGAGTCAATATTAGGGGAAGAATCAAGAAGATTCCGAAAAGTGCCATGACGGCACCCATAGCCATTCCCTGTCGATTGAAAGTCGGAATCATGGTTAGGGGGCAAAATATCGGGCTTCTGAAGATTCCGCTGAGATTGTCAAGAAAAAATTCAAGACCAGAGCGGCACGTGACTTGCAGNAAGACGCTCACGCTCCTAGAATCCACCGTTCACGGTGTGGCAGGCGAACGGCGTCCCCCCAACCCATGTTTCCTTTCCTGAACGCAGGTTCCCGCCATTCGGCGCCCCCTGTTGAGGTCTATGCATGCCCGCGAAGATTGTTTCCGATCGGCCGGTTCGTGATTTCTCAAAGCTTGGTGATGCAGTTGAAGTTCCAGATCTGACTGAACTTCAAGCACGCGCTTACGAGAAATTTCTTCAGCAAGACGTCCCCGCCGACAAGCGAAAGCGCGTCGGACTGGAGGGTCTTCTCCGCGAAGTCTTCCCGATCGTCTCGTACGACGAAAAGATTCGCATTGAGTACCACAAGTACCACTTAGAAAAGCCACGCTACACCCCGCTCGAGTGTCGTGAACTTCGACTGACCTACGGCCTGCCTTTGCGGGTCACGGTTCGCCTCATCATGGAGGGCCGTGAAGAGGATGTGACCGAAGACATCTACCTCGGCGACGTCCCCGTGATGTTGGGTGGTGGTGAATTCATCGTGAATGGTGCGATTCGGGTCATNGTTTCCCAGTTGCACCGATCGCCCGGTATCGACTTCTCGATCGCCCAAACGCTCCACGACCGACCGTTGCACTCGGCAAAGATTGTCCCTGAGCGCGGTTCTTGGATCGAATTGGAAGTCACCAAGAAAGACGTCTTGGGGATGAAGATCGACCAGTCGGCCAAAATTGCGGCCACCACGTTCCTGCGGGCGCTGTGGAATCCGTTGGCCGAAGGCGAAGGCCGTGAAGTGGTTCCCCCCTTCTCGACCACCGACCGAATTCTCGAGTCCTTTTATGACGTTGAAGATGTCAATGTCACCAAACTCACTCCCGAGCANTACTCGGCTGAGGACATCGTTGACCAGGAAACCGGTGAGCTTCTGGCCAAGGCTGGCGCGGCCCTCGGGGATGCCCTCGAGGCCATCTTGTCTTCAGGCTTGGATTCACTGCGGGTGGTCGACCCATCCGTCGATCCGTTNATCTTGAATACAATCGCTGAAGAGAAGCTTGACTTCCTGTCCGAGGTCACTGAGCACGAAGCAGCGCTCTTGAAGATCTACGGACGGCTTCGTCCCGGCAACCCTCCACAGGTCGATAAGGCTCGAGAACTCTTCTCCGAACGGTTCTACGAAGAGAACAAGTATCGATTGGGCAAGGTGGGTCGCTTCCGCGTGAACCGCAAGTTCAACGAGGATGTCGACGAATCAATCATGCACATCCGTCCCGAGGACTTCCTCGAGATCATCAAGTACATGTTGAAGCTGCGTGCTCAAGACGAGTCCGCCTACATCGATGACATCGATCACCTGTCCAATCGCCGTCTGAGAACCCTTGACGAATTGGCGGTCGATGAACTCCGCAAGGGCTTCGCCAAGCTGCGTCGTACGGTNCAAGAACGCATGAGCGTCAAGGCTCCAGACGAAATTGGCAAGATCACCGACTTGGTGAACTCCAAGGCTATTTCGGGCGCTATCGACTTCTTCTTTGGTCGCTCCGAGTTGTCTCAAGTGGTTGACCAAACCAACCCGCTCTCCATGTTGGTGCACGAGCGTCGTCTTTCGGCCCTCGGTCCTGGCGGCTTGAACCGCAAGCGGGCTGGCTTTGAAGTTCGTGACGTCCACATTTCGCACTACGGCCGAGTGTGCCCGATCGAAACGCCGGAAGGCACCAACATCGGTTTGATCTGCTCCTTGGGCATCTTTGCCCACATTGACGAATACGGCTTCATTCAGACGCCTTATCGCAAGGTCGAGAAGGGCAAAGTCACCGGCGATGTGATCCACCTTCGCGCTGATGAAGAGATTCGATCGACTTTGGTTCCCGCCGAAGCGTTGAGCGCGAGTGGAAAGATTGAAGGCGCTTCTGTCCTGGCCCGTCACCAAGGCGAGCTGATGCAGATGGACCCCAATGATGTCAACTACGTTGACGTCTCACCCAAGCAAATTGTCGGTGTTTCGGCCGCCATGATTCCTTTCTTGGAGCATGACGACGCCAACCGGGCCCTCATGGGTGCGAACATGCAGCGACAGGCCGTGCCATTGCTCAAGCCCGAAGTGCCTTGGGTCGCCACCGGTATGGAAAAATCGGCCGGTGTCCACTCCGGCATGGCCGTTCGTGCTTCCAACTCAGGAAAAATCACCTTCGTCGATGCGGAACGCATCGTCGTTGACAACTCCGATGAATACGAGTTGCTGAAGTTCCGCGGCTTGAACGAGCGTACTTGCAACACGCAGAAGCCCATTGTGAAGTTGGGCCAAAGCGTCAAGAAGGGCCAGATCATCGCCGACGGTGCATCCACCGTGCAGGGTGAATTGGGTCTGGGCAAGAACATCTTGGTCGCCTTCAACACCTTCGACGGTTACAACTTCGAAGACGCGATTGTGATCTCCGAGCAGCTCGTGAAGGACGACACCTTCACCTCCATTCACATCGAAGACTTTGATGTGGAAATCCGTGAGACCAAGCTCGGTCGCGAAGAGTTCACTCGGGACATCCCCAACGTCTCCGAAAAGGCCCTCTCCAACCTCGATGAAAGCGGCATCGTCCGCGTTGGTGCTCGGGTTGGACCCGGCGATATCTTGGTCGGCAAAGTCTCGCCCAAGAGCAAGAGTGAATTGACCCCCGAAGAAAAGCTGCTTCACGCGATCTTCGGTCGTGCGGGTGAAGACGTGAAGAACGACTCGCTTACGGTTCCTTCGGGCACCCAAGGCATCGTGATTGGCACCCGGAAGTTCTCTCGTCGTCTGCACCTCACCGATGAGCAAAAGGTCGCTCTGGCTGAAGAGCAAGAGGCCTACGAAGAAATGATGGACGAAAAGGCCATCAAACTCTTCCGTGAGATGGTCGAATCTGTCAACGAGATCACCGGCACCCAAATGGTTGACCCCATGACCCGCCAGAAGGTCGGTCAGTCCGACATTCCTGAGGTTGTTCTCGAACAAATCGAGAACTTCAGCGAGAAGTGGATCAAAGGTGGCAAAGAACTGCGTGAAGACGCACTCAAGACCTACTCCCAGTTCTGGCCCCGGATCCAAGCGATCGACGAGGAAAAGCAGCGCCGCGTTCAGCACATGAAGCGTGGCGACGAGNTGGGCAACGGTGTCTTGGAAATGGTGAAGGTCTACATTGCCGCGAAGCGTCCGCTTTCCGTTGGTGACAAGATGGCTGGTCGACACGGAAACAAGGGTGTGATCGCCCGCATCGTTCCCGAAGAAGACATGCCATTCCTCGAAGACGGCACCCCGGTTCAAATTCTGCTGAACCCACTGGGTGTGCCTTCTCGAATGAACGTCGGCCAGGTGCTTGAGTTGCACATGGGGTGGGCGGCGGCCGTGCTTGGCTTCCAATGCTGCACCCCAGTGTTCGATGGTGCGTCTGAAGCCGAAGTGCTGGCTGCCATCGATGAAGCCAACGCCCATGTCCAAGACAAGGTTGGTTCGTTTGAGAAGAATGAAGGCCCTGCGGGTACTTCCCGCGAGCTTCTCGCTCAGATGCCTTTCCGCGGCAAGGTTCAGTTGTACGACGGCCGGACCGGTGAAGCGTTCCAGCAACGCAACGCGGTGGGNTACATGTAC
The DNA here is from genome assembly GCA_002168105.2 of Phycisphaera sp. TMED24. Taxonomy (GTDB): domain Bacteria; phylum Planctomycetota; class Phycisphaerae; order Phycisphaerales; family SM1A02; genus UBA8653. Next base: position 6,045 of record NHCD02000013.1, on the reverse strand, counting down.
CTCATCAAACTGCACCACTTGGTGGACGACAAGATCCACGCCCGGGCGACGGGTCCCTATTCCCTCATCACCCAGCAGCCGCTGGGTGGCAAAGCTCGGACCGGTGGTCAGCGCTTTGGAGAAATGGAAGTTTGGGCGCTCGAAGGCTACGGCGCGGCGTTCATCCTCCAAGAGCTCCTCACCGTCAAGTCCGACGATGTGGAAGGTCGCACGAAGATCTACGACTCCATGGTCAAGGGCGTCAACACGCTCGAGGCCGGCATGCCAGTGGTCTTCGATGTGCTCATGAATGAGATCAAGGGTCTCGGCATGAACATCCAAATTCAGAAGGACGAGGAAGAGCCACTGCCGGTCTTGTAACCAGCACGCTCATCTTCGCCCCCGTTCCTCGTTCTTCCCTTTTTGTCCCCTTATTAAGAGCCCCGCAATGTCCGAAACCGTCTACGACCGCGTCAACGACTTCGCTTGCGTCAAGATCAATCTTGCTTCCCCCAACGACATCCGTTCGTGGTCCTTTGGTGAAGTCAAGAAGCCCGAGACCATCAACTATCGCACCTANCGTCCGGAAAAAGACGGTTTGTTCTGCGAACGCATTTTCGGTCCTGAAAAGGATTACGAATGCTCCTGCGGCAAGTACCGCGGCACCAAGTTCAAAGGCATCATCTGCGACCGCTGCGGTGTGAAGGTCACCCACTCTCGCGTTCGGCGAAAGCGCATGGGGCACATCAACCTGGCGACCCCGTGTGTTCACATCTGGTACTTCAAGGCTCTTCCATCGCGTTTGGGCGCGCTGTTGGCGATGAAGACTGCGGACATCGAGAAGATCGTCTACTTCCAGGACTACGTTGTCGTCGAGCCCGGCGCGACCGAACTCGAGTTCATGCAAGTCCTCACCGAGGACGACTACCGCGTCCAAGTTGAGAAGTACGGTCGACAAGCCTTCACGGCCATGATGGGTGCGGAGGCCATTCGCGAACTCATCGACCGGTTGGACCTTCACCAAATCGCAGTCGATTTGCGTGAAGAGTTGAAGACCACCCGTTCCAAGCAGCGGGTCAAGGACATCTCCAAGCGACTGAAATTGGTCGAGCAGCTGAAGAATTCGGACAACGATCCGGCCTGGATGGTCTTGGACGTTGTCCCAGTCATTCCTCCTGATTTGCGACCGCTCGTCCTTTTGGACTCTGGCAACTTCGCCACCAGCGATCTCAACGACTTGTACCGCCGGATCATTAACCGGAACAATCGCCTCAAGAAGTTGATGGACCTGAACGCCCCTGAGGTCATCGTCCGCAACGAAAAACGAATGTTGCAGCAGGCCGTCGACGCATTGTTCGACAACGGTCGGTGCCGTCGTCCCGTCCTCGGTTCTTCGAACCGGCCCCTCAAGTCCATTACGGACATGATCAAGGGCAAGCAAGGGCGGTTCCGNGAGAACTTGCTCGGCAAGCGGGTGGACTACTCCGCTCGTTCGGTCATCGTGGTGGGTCCTGATCTGAAGCTGTGGCAGTGCGGCCTTCCCAAGAAGATTGCCCTTGAGCTTTACCAGCCNTTCATCATCCGCAAGCTCAAAGAACGTGGCCTCGCCGACACCATCAAGAGCGCCAAACGCATGCTCGAGCGTCGCGACCCAGAAGTCTGGGACGTTCTTGAAGAAGTGATCCACCAGCACCCTGTGATGTTGAACCGGGCTCCTACGTTGCACCGCATGGGTATTCAGGCCTTTGANCCCGTGCTGGTTGAAGGCAACGCGATCCGANTGCACCCATTGGTGTGTACCGGCTACAACGCCGACTTTGATGGCGACCAAATGGCGGTTCACCTGCCTTTGTCCATNGAAGCCCAAACCGAAGCGCACGTGTTGATGCTTTCNACCAACAACATCTTCTCCCCCGCGCACGGCAAGCCCATCATGTCTCCGTCGCAGGACGTCGTGATGGGGGTGTACTTCCTCACCCATATGGCCAAGCACCTCGACGCCGGAGATCCCGATCCCGCGAAGAAGAGCATGGGTCGTCGTCGTTTCCGCAACATCACCGAAGCGATTTATGCTTGGGAAGACGGTCAAATCGACTTGCGTCAACCCATTGATATCCGCTTGGAGCGCTACGACGAAGTCGTCGACAAGCAAGCGGGCACGGCTTCGCCACTCCCCGACAATCGTCGCATCACCACCACGGTGGGGCGTGCATTGTTCAGTGAACGTCTGAGCTCAGGCATGCCGTACTACAACTGCACCCTCGGTAAGAAGGGCTGCAGCCAAGTGATTGCCGACACCTTTGAACGTTTGGGNAAGCCAGCAACCATCGAGTTGCTCGACGAGATGAAGGAAATCGGGTTCCGATTCTCCACCCTCTCTGGTCTTTCGATCGCCATCACCGACATGCGTATTCCGGACGAGAAGAAAGACTTCCTCGCCGCCGCGCAAAAGAAGGTCGATCGCATTGAAATGCAGGCTGACGCCGGTGCCATCACCGATCGCGAACGCCACTCCAACGTGCTTGATGTCTGGTCGCATTGCCGCGAAGAAGTCACCAAGGCTCTTATGAAGGACGTGGAAAACGACCGCCGGAATCCCACCACTGGTGACGAAATCCAAGTGGAATCCGCAGAGGGTTCGCCTTACTTGAACCCGCTGTTCGTCTTCCTTGATTCTGGTGCCCGAGGCAACCGTTCCCAGATGCAGCAGCTCGCTGGCATGCGGGGCTTGATGGCCAAGCCTTCAGGTGAAATCATCGAAGCGCCGATCCGGGCCAACTTCCGTGAGGGCTTGAATGTGTTGGAGTACTTCTCCTCCACCCACGGTGCTCGAAAGGGATTGGCCGATACCGCGTTGAAGACAGCGGACTCGGGCTACATGACTCGAAAGTTGTATGACGTTGCTCAGGCCTGCGTCGTCAATGAATACGACTGTGGTACCAATCGTGGCATCCTCAAGAAAGCCATTTACAAGGGTGAGGAAATTGATATTCCGCTGTCGGAATCTATCACCGGCCGAATCGCGCTCGACACCATCATGCACCCGATGACAGATCAGGTTGTGGTGAAGAANAGCGAGTTGATCACGCCCGAAATTGCCACCTCCATTGAAGGCTTGGGTATCGATCAGGTATTCGTACGTTCTGTGCTGTGCTGTGACACCCCACGTGGTGTATGCGCCAAGTGCTACGGCATGGATATGTCGAACAACCGTTTGGTCGAAGAAGGCCTTGCGGTCGGCACCATTGCGGCCCAGTCCATCGGTGAACCTGGCACCCAGCTCACCATGCGTACCTTCCACACGGGGGGTGTGGCTGCGAAGGGTCTCATTGAGACGACCCACAAAGCGGGCCAGGCCGGTGTGGTCGAACTTCGTGAGTGCGGCGAACAAATTGTCACCCTTGCTGATGGTGGCGAGCAGCGTGTCAGTGTCAAGAAGAATGGCCAATTGGCCCTTGTTGATGCCAAGGGTCGCGAGCTCGAAAAGCACAAGGTGCCTTACGGGGCAACCATTATGTTTGCCTCCGGCGACAAGGTGAAGAAAGGTTCCATTCTTTGCGAATGGAACCCGCACGCAGCGCCAATCTTGGCCGAGCGCAGCGGCACCGTGAAGTTCAAGGACATCGAAGTCGGCGCCACCGTGCGTGAAGACAAGCGTGGCGACAAGACCGAAGTCGTGGTAACCGAACACCGTGGCGACCGGTCTCCGCAGATTTTGATCGTGGACGGCGATNGCAAAGTGTTGGACTTCCACCACCTGCCCGCCAAGGCCCGCCTCGAAGTCAAGGAGGGCGAAGCCGTCCAAGCCGGACAAATGGTCGCTCGCCAGCCGAAGGATGTTGCCAAGAGTGCTGACATCGTCGGTGGTTTGCCTCGCGTGACCGAAATCTTCGAAGCGCGGATTCCGAAAGACCCCGCGATTCTCGCGAAGATCTCGGGCACCGTCCGTCTGGAACCCGATCGCCGCAAGGGCAAGATGACGATCGTCGTCGAGTCCGAAGGTTTGGAAGAAGTGCACTTGGCCCCGCAAGGCAAAGCCTTGATGGTGCACACCGGCGACTATGTCGATGCCGGTGATCGATTGACCGACGGTCCGTTGGTGCCAAGTGAAGTGCTCGCAGTGAAGGGCGACGAAGCGTTGTACGAGTACATGTTGGGCGAAGTCCAAAATGTGTACCGCGCTCAAGGCGTGCCCATTTCGGATACCCACATTGAAGTGATCTTGCGTCAGATGATGAGCAAGATTCGTATCCAGAACCCAGGCGACACCACGTTGTTGCCCAACGAAGTGGTCGACCGCTGGGTCTTCCGTTCGAGCAACGACGAGATGGACAGCAAGCTCCGAGTGGTGGAGCCAGGGGACACTGGCTACCGCGCGGGCGAGTTGATTGACAAAGAAGCTCTGAAGGAGCGCAACGCGCTCATGGATGCCGATGGCAAAGAACCCGCCAAGACCAAGCGTTGCAAGCGGGCTTCGGGCCAGACCTTGTTGCTCGGCATCACCAAGGCTTCCTTGCAGTCCGAGTCGTTCTTGTCGGGTGCTTCCTTCCAGGAAACCACCAAGGTGCTCACCGAAGCCGCGCTTCGTGGGGCCACCGACGAGCTCACCGGCCTCAAGGAAAATGTCCTCTTGGGCCACCTCATCCCTGCCGGTACGGGCTTCGATCCATACCACAAGATGAAGGTCACCAAGTTGATCGAGCCCCCGGCCCCCGAAGTCGAGGAAGAGCTCATGCTGGAAGAGGCCCGCGAGGCCGCCGAAGCCCTCGGGGCCGAGCCAGCATGGGGATCNATGCCGCGTTCCGCGCCNATCGGTTCGGATTCCGACATTCTGGCCGGCGGTGATCTTGACGCGCCGATTGGTGGTGNCCCCGCCGTGGCACCCTCAACCGGTGATGATTTGGATCCAGACCTGAACCAAGCCTTGATGGACGTGCTCCGCCAAGAATTGGGCGGTAAGACCGGTGATGGTGGCGACTTGGATTCGGATTCACCCATCGGGTGATCTCTAGGGCGATCTTGCCGATTGCCGCAAAAGTTGTCCATTTTCTCGACTGCTCAAGCGGCGATCTGTGCCCATTCGGGTGTCCTGTGAGTTAGAATTCCGTTCTAGACCTTTGTCTTTGAAATTGGTGATTCTTCACCAGAGGACCTTTGATGCGCACATTGAATCCATGCTCCGCTCGCACGATTGCTGCTCTGCTTTTGGCTTTTGTTGTCGGGGGGGAAGCCTTTGCACAGGCAATGACACCCCGAGCGCCAATCCAAAAGCGTCCGATTGATCAAGTCGTGGCAACACCTGGAGCGGTCACCGGTGAGATCGTGGTCAAGTTTCACGACGAAGCGTTGGCCCGGCTCGATGCTTCTGGGAACCTGTCGTTCAATGGTCCAGCACGAGGCGGACAACGTGCCAAGCAACTGCTGAGTGGGTTCTCACTCAGCACCGCGATCAAAGCCACCCACGAAGAGATGTACAGCGTGATGCAGAGCGCTTCTCTGCATTCAGGCGTTGCTTCGCCCGACCTTCCGGGCATGCTGAGCGTGAAATTGGATCCAGATTCGCCGGCCGTCATCCAAAAATTGGCCCGTCAGCTCCACGCTTTGGATTGCGTTGAATACGCCACCATCATGGAGACCCTTCGTCCGGCCAGTGTTTCCCTCGCCGGCCCTGCTCCGGTTGGCTCTTGCGCGGTCACGAATGTGACCCCTCCTTTGTGCTTGGCCGGCATGACCGAGACGGAGTGCGATCAACTTGATGGTACGTGGAACGAGGGACAAGAGTCCTGTGCTTTCTTGGACCCCGCAGCTCCTGTGGGCCCTTGCTGCATCGACCTCGGATTCGGTCCTGCATGTCTTGATGCCGTGCCCAGCACAGCGTGTTTGGATGCTGGCGGCCAGTTCTTCGGCCCCTTCCTGGATGTTGATGATGACGGTGACGGCCAATTTGACCTCAACGAATTTGGAGAAGCCTTCTCTTGCAACGACCCAAACCGGGTGACCACTTGTGCTCCAGGTGAGGAAGAAGAGGGCGCTTGCTGTTTGGCCGCTGGCGGTACCGCTTCCAGT
>NHCD02000012.1 GCA_002168105.2 Phycisphaera sp. TMED24 | reverse complement strand
GCACCTGCGAGGTCCGCATGACCGGGACGAGGTCGATGCACTGGAGGGGTGCGTTCCAAATCATCAAGACGCGAATCTCGGTTGGGGATCCGGATGGCGACCGGGGCGCCTGTGGTGTGCCCCAATCGGACACCACCGACCCACTCCGCAATATCCGTTTCGATGCGTTGCCGACCTCCCCGGCCATATCCACCTTGGCGACGCTTCAGGGCTTCATCCACAATCTCCGAACGAACCGGAACGCCCGCCGGAAGACCTTCGACGATGGTGGTCAATTGGGGCCCGTGGGATTCGCCCGCCGTGGTGTACCGAAGAGTTGCCATTGGCAACATCATCGGCATGTCAGGGGCCGATCCCAAATGGAATCAAGAATCATCCAAGACGGCCAGAGCGCCAGCCCCGGGTTCTTGGCCGGTCCAAAGGCGGCATTGGGCCGCGGCTTGCCGCTGGAACATTTCCAGACCGCCAACACTCAGCCCTCCGGCTTGGGAAAAAGCCTCTCTGAGTGGGGTGAATGCGGGCTCGTAGACGGTTTCCAGCAACACCGCATTTCTCGGCAACATGGCGGGATCAATGGGGCAACCCTTCGGATCCGGCCCGGTCGACATGCCCACCGAAGTGCACTGGACCACCGCGGCGACGCTTCCAGGCTCAGTTACGACCTCGACCGGCCCCTCAAAAGACGCGGCCAGGGCCTCCGCTCGAGCCGCGGTCCGATTCATCACCCGCACTTCCGCGCCCAACCGCAGCAGGGCTGCGGTGGCGGCCCGGGCCACCCCGCCAGCACCCAGCACCAACGCCGACTGTCCCTGCAAGTTCACCCGCTCAGAGAGTGCTTCCTCGATCGCGGTGACATCCGTGTTGAACGCGTGCAACTGTCCCGAAGCATCCACCCGCAATGTGTTGGCCGCCCCGGACAGAAGCGTGGCGTCGTCGCAGACGCCTCCGCGTTCGGTGACAAATGAAGCCAACGTTTCCTTGTGAGGCAAGGTCACGGACAACCCGCGGAGATCAAGACCGGGGTGGGCCAGCCAAGCTTCCAAGGTGGCCACGAACGCCGTGGGATCTGGCGCAATGGGCAAAGGCAAATACACCGCGTTGCGTTGCTGTTCGGCGAACGCGTGGTTGTGAAATGCTGGGGACTTGGAATGTTCCACCGGCCATCCGGCCACGCCGTACACCTCGGTGTTCGTATCGATGGATCGAAAGCGGTAGAGATCCATCAACTGGGAAAGGGTGGGTTGCCCTGGTGCCGTTGCCGAATCCACATCCAAGGCCGCGAAGGTCAGGAAGCCGCCAAATTTCGGGGCCAAGACTCGGCTCGGCAAACCAAACGGCCCCATGCACAACGCCACGGTGGGCACGCCCAAAAGGCCCGGCAGCTCAAACGCCTCCAAACAATCTCGCAGACTTCGTGCAGTCCACGCGACTTTCACCACATCGGCATCCACCGCCATCGATGCCGTCCGGCTGGTCAAATCCTGGGGACGGCCCTCAAAGTCATGTTTGCTGAGCACCAACCGCGCGCGGTCCGGGCGAACCTGCTGAGGATGGTTCACCACCAACCGCACTTTCTGCCGGATGTTGGCGCTGCGCGACCAGATCGCTTCTTCAAAATCCAAAAACTGAGGCGCCACCTCGGCCGTGCCCACCGCTTCGAGGAACGAAACCCGATCGGTTTCTTCGCCCCGCCACGATCCCCCTTCGGCGTCCGATCGACACGTCAGCAGTACCGGAAGCGGGCTTTCGTGGACCAACCGACGGGCCGCGGTCACGCCCTCGGCATGTTCGACCAACACATCGATGCGAAATTCCACCAAGTCCGCACCGCCCGACTTGGCCCTTTGGGCCTGCTCGAGCGCTGTCGCAACATCGCGGGGATCTTCAACTTCAATAGGAACCGCCACCAGTGTCATGTCACAAGATCGTACGATGAGTTCAATGTCAGAAGACAGCCAAGAACTCAATCTGGAGCTCTCCCGGACCGCTCGACTGATTCGTCGACACTGCGACGCGTTCCTTCGCTTCGATGAACACTTCCAACCGGTCCGCTACTGCCGAGCCACCGACGGCCGGCTGATCATTCCCGCCATGGCGGCCATGCAAATGGCCGAGGAACTGGTCTTGCACGTGCCCGACGCGACCGATCAGAGCCTCCAACTCATGGTGACCGGTGAGCCTTTTGCCGACCACGACCCCCTTGGCCGCGAAGCGGACCGATGGCGCATCCACTTCGGCGAGCCCGAAGACCTGCAATGGCTGGCCCTTGAACTCGATTTGGGCAAACGGGAAGGATTGGTCTTCGATGGCGAAGCCCTCCAAGAGCCCCACGCCTTCCCCGAGCAAGAACCCGCGTTGCTACGCGCGTCGCAGACCGAGCAGGAGTTCATCGAACAGCGTGTCGCAAGCTTGTTGGGGCATGCTCCAGAGGAAGCTCGACCGGTCGCCGCCGACCAACATGGACTGACGGTACGCGTCCGACTGGGCACGGTCCGTCTTGAATTCGACACCCCACAACACAATCCTGAGCCCTCCGCGTACCTCGAAGCCGTGCGCAACCTGCCGGAGACCCACCATGACGAACTGTCCAACTGAGTTGACCCGAAAGCGGCGTAAAGCCGTCCTCAAAGTGCTGGGAGACCGCATGGCCGTGGTGTTTGCCGGTGAAGGCGGGGCCGGACTGCATGGCGCGCCCTGGCGACCAAACCCTCACTTTGAATACCTCACTGGTCTTCGCGACGAACCCGGGGCCATCCTCCTCCTCGATCCCAGCCACCCGCAAAAAATGCGGCGTTGCATGCTCTTTCTGAAGCCACGTGATCCGGAAATGGAACGCTGGGACGGCGTTCGACCCACCATTGGAGGACCTCTCCGAGAACAATTGGGCTTCCCGTCGATTTTTCGAACCTCAACTTTTGGACGATGGGTCACCGAGGCTGCCAAACGCAATCGGGGCTTTGTGGCGCTGCCCCCGCCGGCCTCTCCCGATGCCCCGCTGTCTCCTGACCTTGAGTTGTTTGGCAAAATCTCAGCCCGCATCCCGGGACGGACGACCGAAGAAGCGTTCGGATTGGTGCCCAACTTGCGGCACGCCAAAGACGAATGGGAAATCGATCGCACCCGCGCCGCAGCCGCGGCCACGGCTTCGGGCTACGCCGACGCTCTGCCATGGTTCCGAGATGGCGCCAATGAATCCGACATCCAGCGAGAGGTGGAGCACGGCTACCGCTGCCACGGGGCCGAAGGTCCCCACTACGGAACCATCGTGGGAGGTGGCGTCCGCGGCACGATGCTGCATTACATCAACAACGACCAACCTTTGATCGAAAACGATTTGGTGGTGTTGGACTCGGGCGCTCGGGTGGATGGGTACGGCGCAGATGTCACACGAACCATACCGGTGGGGGGAACCTTCACCCCTCGGGCCAAAGAGATCTACAACATCGTGCTTTCGGCACTGGACGCGGCGATCGCGGTGGTCAAACCTGGCGTGACGTTTGCTGAAATCGATGAAGCCGCCCGCAGCATCATCAAAGACGCGGGCTACGGCGAAACCTTCATTCACGGCATTGGCCACCACTTGGGATTGGAAGTGCACGATGACGGCGGAGAAGGACCGCTTCAAGAAGGCGCCATCATTACGGTGGAACCGGGCATTTATCTCGAGTCAGAAGGCTTGGGCTGTCGTATTGAGGACGACATCTTGGTCACCGCCGACGGGCATGAAAACCTCACCAAGATGATTCCTCGCACGGTGGAAGAAGTGGAGCAGGCCTTCGCCAATTCGAATTGATTACGCCTGCTCTCGCAAACGCTGGGTAAGACCGGTGGTACTCACTCCGGGAACCAAGGCGGCCAAATGCACCGGAATCTTGAGTTCATCCAGCAGGTCGATCTCAACCAGCTCTTCGCGCTGGTAATCCCCACCTTTGACATAGACGTCAGGTCGAACCTCACGAATCAGTTCATGGGCCGTGGACTCAGACAAAGGCACCACCACGTCCACACACGCCAACGCGGCCAGCAATGACGACCGATCCGCCCAGTGGTGCACCGGTCGATCGGGCCCTTTCAATTGTCGTATCGATTCATCGGTGTTCAGGCCAACCACGAGAACATCACCGAGTCGTGCGGCTTCCGTCAGCAAACTGACGTGCCCAGCATGCAACAGGTCGAAGCAGCCGTTGGTCAACACCACACGTCGCCCAAGCGCTTTCCAATGCGCAAGGCTTTCCGACAGATGTTCCCGAGAATCCACCCGATCGCTTCGATCAGATTTCAACTCCACCAATACCGTCGAAGTGGGCTGAGAAATATGTTGCGCCGCCGTGAGATTGGCCGCTTGTACACATTCCTCCCAAGATTTCCCCTGCCTCCGCTCGGCCGCAATGCCCGCGATGAATGCATCTCCGGCTCCGGCTGCGTCGGTCACTTTGACCGGCTTGGTTGGAAAAGACGAGGCCCCCTCGGGACCAGCCAAGACCGCACCTTCCACATCAAGGGTCACAACCGTGTGTGCAATTCCGGTGCACTCTGATACTGACTTGGCCAAGCGAACCGGATCACTGGCCGATTGCCCTGTGAGATGAATGGCCTCATCACGGTTGGGGCTGATCAAATCAGCGCCGGCATACATTTTGGGGGACGCAAACCGACTCGGGTCAACCAAGACCTCCGCAGCGCCTTGGCACGACACCATCAAGGATTCCTCGACGACCCCTTTTCCATAATCCGACACCACCACCGCGGAAGCGGAGTCTCGAACTTGGATGATGTGCTGTTCGAGTTCGGCTCGAAGTTCCAAAGGAAGTCGATCTTGGCTCTCGAGGTCCACCCGAAAGACCTTGGTGTTGCCGCGAGCGTGGGAGCCTTCAAAATGAGAACGCTTCACGGTGGTGGGACGATGGACATCCACCACCACCCCATCAACGCCGATGCCGTGTTCTTGGAGCAGCCCCAACAACTCCTGCCCGGCCGGATCATCACCGATCACCCCCACGATATGGACGGGCACGCCCAAGTCGACCAACACTCTGGCCACCCGGGCTGCCCCCCCGAGGGTCGACTCGCGCCGCTGCACACGAAACACCGGCGCCGCCGCGTCGGGACAGACCCGATCTCGACGACCAAAACACGCTTCATCAAGCATCAGGTCGCCGACCACCAAAACAGGATCGGGATCTCGTTCGGACATTGAACGGTGATCCTACTGCAGCACCGACAAGACCCGTTTCCGCAGGGCGGCCTCGCCCGAGGAAACCTCAAGCGCCACACGAGGAATCCACACGGGGACGGGCCATCCCTGCAAGCGGTCACCGAGCCGAGCCGCATCTTTCGCCGTCAACACCAGGGCATCGGCCTCGGAAGACAACACGCGGAATTGATCCAGCCGGCCGGATGAGATGGGGTCGTGGTCGGCCAAAGGTGGCATCGCGGCCACAATCCCGCCCGCTTCGACCAAAGCCTCCCGGACCCGTTCCGGACGGGCGATCCCGGCCATCACCACACACCGCTTGCCTTGCACCGAGACCTCGTCGCCTTGGGGAGTGTGTACGCCTTGCCACACGGCCCTGACCTCGGCCAAAGCTGACTGGCCCGCGAGTTGGGCCGTGGCCATTTGGTCCTCTGGCCCCATGGGTCCAGAGATCACCCACGCATTCGCACGCTGCAATCCCGCTGCTGGTTCACGCAACCAGCCGGCGGGCAATGTCGTGGTCTGAGCAGGCGGTCGCGTCCCATCGACCAGGACCACGTCCAAATCTCGAGCCAATTGGGTGTGTTGAAAACCATCGTCCAGCACCACGCAATCAAAGGCCACCCCTTCACGCTGCGCTTTCTGAATCTCGAAGGCCCGATCAGGACCGGCCAAGACCGGCACGTCGGGGCAAGCCAACCGGTGCTCCCGAACTTCATCCGCCTCATTGGGATTTGCCGCGCCGTACCCGCGCATGGCAATTGCCGGTTGGTGTCCTGCTTCTTGCAACCAGCCGACCAGCAACCGGACAAAAGGTGACTTTCCCGTGCCTCCAACCGCGAGGTTGCCCACCGAGATCACCGGAACATTCACCCGAACCGCCCGCTGCTGTTTGCGGCTGATCTGTCGGGCCGACAGCGGCCCGTACACCCATGAAAACGGATGGAGCAAGGCGGACCATGGGCCGGCAGGACCGTGGGTCATGGGTTGTTTTCCTTGGATGGTGCCAGTGCCATACCGGCCAGCATCGGCCCCAGCCGCTGCAAAGGCAAGCCCATCACGGTGGTAGGGTCGCCTTCGCAGGCAATGTCCCATCCGTCGTTGATGCGATCCGCAAGGTTGTATCCCCCAGCTCGCCCTTTCCAGCCATCGTTCTGCAAATAGCTTTCAATGGCCTCATCGGGGACCGATCCCCACTGGACGCGAGCAACGTCCACAAACGACTGCTCCTCGTCACGATCAAGATCGATCAAGCACACCCCAGTCACCACCGGATGGGTGGCCCCGCGGAAGGCCCGCAGCATGACGCGGGCATGATCTCGGTCACGCGGCTTGCCCAACACTTCACCTTGGTGGGTGCACACGGTGTCCCCGGCCAAGACCACCCCCCGAGCACCTTCGGCCCGCAGCGACTCCGCCACCGCGCGGGCTTTCCAACACGCCAGAGCCAATGTCCACTCTTCTGGACCCACATCACCAGGTGTGAGTTGACCGTCATCCAAATGGGGAGGACGGGCCGTGGCCGCATACCCCGCTTCTTGCAGCATGGCCCGGCGTTGCGGGGAACCTGAACCAAGCCACAGCCGGCGCGGCGTCATGGGGATCTCTTCCAGTCGGTCGAACACCATGTCCACCGACAACTGACGCATCCATCGATCATCGGTATGACGGTAACGCACATGGGACGGAACCCCGGCCGGACGAATGGATGCACCCGCCCCCCGCCACGGTCCGGTCAACGCAGGATCGGTGGGACCGAACAAACCCAAGGCCGCCACCCCAAAGCCCGATGCCATGTGCAGCGGTGCCGAATCCAAGCCGACCAAACGCGTGGCCCCGGCCACCAAGCCCATGGTCCCACCCAAGGAAACGGCCCCCGCTGCCAAGTGGGCTGAGGACCCCAAGGCGTTCGCCAGGGCGACAAGGGTCGGGCGATCAGCTGGAGAACCAACCACCACGCAGGGGCCACCAATGGCTTGCCCAAGCTCAACCCAACGCTCAAGCGGCCAGCGTTTGGCCGCACCCCGGGTGGTGGGAGCCAGCACGTGATACCCGCCCGGGCTCAGTGATCTGGCTTCCCGCCACAACTTGGCTTCGTGGTGGGCGGAAGGAGAAAGAAACAGTTGCAAATCGGCTCGGGCCGGAATGCCGAGAGGCTGCAACAGACCCAACATGCGATCCACCGCATGGGTTCCTTTGGGAATGTCAACATGTTCGGTCAGCCCCCATCTCCCGCCTTCGCGAGCATCGGCAAAGCCAATCCGACGGGGCGCTCCGGTCCAATGGGCCGCCAGCCCACTCCGAAGGAGACCTTGGGCATCGAGCACCAGGTCGTAATGGGCCTCGCGAAGGGTACGCCGCAACATCCGGGCGGCCGCTCGGTGGCTTGATTTCCAAGGATGTCGCAATTGATCACGGTGAAAAGGCACCACGCCGTCCAGATCCGGGTGGGCCGAAATCGCCTCTTGCCAATCGCTTCGCACCAACCAATCGATGTGGGCATGGGGATACACCGCTCTCAGTGAACGGAGGAGGGGGACCGTGCGGCAGACGTCGCCCAAGGCACTGGGCCGAATCAGCAAGATGCGTTCCGGCGTATCGGTCACGAATTTGATTCTACGGCAACGAAACCGCCGTTCACCTTGACGGAAGCCGCCCGCAGGATGATGATTCCATATTCGTGACCGACCAAACTCCCAAACCTCCAACTGATTCCGACTCGTCTGGGACTTTCGCCCGGGCCGTGGAAAACAACCAAGCCATTCCTGGCTACGAGGTGCTTCGGAAGTTGGGGTCGGGCGCCATGGCGGCTGTCTACCTTGCCCGCCAAGTCAGTTTGGACCGTCTCGTGGCAATCAAAATTCTGCCCAGCCGGTTCAGCGCCAATACGGACTACATCAAGCGATTCAAACAAGAAGGCCAAGCCGCCGCCAAATTGAACCATCCCAACATCGTTGCCGCGGTGGACGTCGGCGCGGTGGGGAGACGCCACTACTTCGTCATGGAGTACGTCGACGGCACCGATGTCCATGAGCTCTTGAAAAAGAAAGGCAAACTCCCCGAACGACGAGCCTTGGAAATCATCCAAGAAATCGCCCTGGCGTTGCAACACGCCCACGGAAAGGGTTTCCTGCACCGCGACATCAAGCCCCGGAACATCATGATCACCAAAGCGGGGGTCGCAAAGCTGGCCGACCTTGGATTGGCCCGTCACGTGGATGACACCGAAACAGCGGAACTCGAGAAGAACAAAGCGTTCGGCACGCCGTTCTACATCTCTCCCGAGCAAATTCGCGGCAGGATGGATATCGCAGCACCAGCCGACATCTACGGCCTAGGCGCGACCTTCTATCACATGGTCACCGGCAAGGTGCCCTTCAAGGGAGCCAATCCCAAAGAGGTCATGAAGGCCCACCTCAAAGAAGATCTGGTGCCGCCAGACCACTTGAATTCCGAACTGAGTTCGGGGTGCGCGCAAATCATTGAGCACATGCTCGCCCGACGGGTCGAGGATCGGTACCACTCGGCCGATGATTTGCTTATTGATCTGGAACTGGTGATGCAGGACTTGCCGCCAAAATTCGCGAGATCTGTCATTGATGCTTCAGTTCTTGCTGAGACCGCCGCCGCCGCCGCCGCGGCCACCGCCATCCCCACCAAAGTAGGCAAGCCAAACGTTGAATCCACCCCCCCGACTTGGATGCTCGCCGCTTTGGTGGGCAGCCTGTTCGTGAACCTGCTGCTGTTCATCTTGTACTTGTTGAAATAACCCCCCCACTGCATTGGAGTCCGGATGGACCTTTACCTCGATAGTGCCGACCTCGATGAAATCCGTGCCGCCCGAGACTTGGGCGCTTTGGATGGTGTCACCACCAACCCGTCCATCATCGCGAAGGCAGGTGCGGACTTTCACGAACGCATGGCCGCCATTTGCGAGTTGTGCGAAGGACCAGTCTCCGCGGAAGTGACCGCCACCGAACACGATGCCATGCTCGAAGAAGCGGAACCTCTCTTGGAAATCGGTGAGCAGATTGTGATCAAACTTCCGTGCACCACCGATGGCATCCGAGCGTGCAACAGTTTGTCGAGCCGTGGCGTACGAACCAATCTGACGCTGTGCTTCCAACCTCTGCAAGCGCTCATGGCGGCTAAAGCCGGAGCATTCTTGATCAGCCCGTTTATTGGAAGACTTGATGACATCGGCCAAGACGGCATGGAACTGATTCAGCAAATTCGAACGGTGTACGACAACTACGGCTACGAGACCCAAGTCCTCGCTGCATCGATTCGACATCCCATGCACTTGGTGCAGTGCGCCCTCATCGGTGCTGATGTTGCAACCGTGCCTTTCAAAGTGATTGAAGGGATGATGAAGCACCCTCTGACCGATCAAGGTCTGGAGAAATTCTTGGCCGACTGGAAGAAGAGGGGCTGAGCCCAAAGCCGCCCCATCTCAGTTAATCACCACTGATTTCAACCATCACTTCGACCTCAACTGCTGTGCCCAGAGGCAAACTGGGACACCCCACGGCGGCCCGGGCATGCCGTCCGGCCTCGCCAAAGACGGAAAAGAAGAGGTCGCTGACCCCATTGGCCACGGTGGGCTGGGCGGTGAACTCTGGATCGGAGGCGACAAACACCCCCACCCGGACCACCCGGCTGACCCGATCGAGGTCACCCAAGTGGTGCTGAAGGGCCGACAAGGCGTTCAAACCGCACTGTTTGGCCCCTTCCACTGCATTTTCAAGAGAACACGTGCTGGGGACGGGACCCTCAGCGAGCAGGGATCCGTCGCAAAACGGCAGTTGACCGCTCACAATAAGCAAGTTTCCAGTTTGGGCAACTGGTACGTAGGAACCGGCGGGGGCGGCGGGGGCGGGAAGTTGCAAGCCAAGTTCTTGAATTCGGGCAGCGATGGCAGACATGTCATGATCCTTTTTGTGGTTGGAAGGGGGGCCAGAACGCCCCGTACCTTTGTAACTCCTTCACAATCGGTTAGCATCATCACTTATCTTTCTTGGTCGGGAGCGGGTGATTCCCATTTCCTGATACCGCTCTTTTGAGCACCATGTCCTCATCTCCCCCATTTGCGGGGAACCGCCGATTGGCGACCCGAGGCCCGACCGACATTTTGATACGGAATCTTCGGATTTCATTCCTTTTCGTCGGTTCGGTCCCTGGTTGACCGGCCATCCGCCTTGTTCCCCTCTTCGGAGACCTACGCCATGAAACGTACGCGTGGATTCACCCTCGTCGAGCTGCTCGTTGTGATCGCGATCATCGGGCTTCTCATCTCTTTGCTCCTCCCAGCCCTCGCCTCAGCGCGACGGAACGCCCAGTCCACCCAAGACGGCAACCAAGTGAAGCAAATTCACGGTTCCATGTTGTCCTTCGCGGACGACGAAACCTTGCCCACCCCCGGCCTCATCAACCGGCGTGCCGACCGCTTCACCAACCGTCAAAACCCTGGTGCTGGTCCCGAGCAAACTCGTCGCAACATCACCAGCGCGCTGTACTCCGCCCTGGTCGCCAAGCGTGCGTTCAACACCGACATCTTGGTGTCCGCCGTGGAAACCAACCCTTACATCGGCGAATACTTGAACTACAACTATGACGCCTACAAGCCCATGGCCGACACCTATTGGGACGGCGATGTTGCTGAATCTGGTGCCGATGCTGTGTCCTTGCCGGCCGATACCGACGAGACCATCTTCCAAGCCAACTTGTCCACGGCGGCCTATCGCAACAACACCACCAATGGCGAGTTCCTCTGCAACACCTCGTACTACCACATGCACCTCATCGGCCTTCGCAAGAAGACCAAGTGGCGCACCAGTGCAACCTCTACCGACGCCTTGCTCGCCAACCGGGCCCCAACCCACGACCCAAATACCGCGGCAAACGACTGCCAAATGAACGGCATGACCATCGAGGACTACGAACAGTCCTGGACCCTCGGCTTCCACGGTGCGGCCGAACAATGGGAAGGTCACGTGGTCTACGGAGACAACCACATCGAACGTGTCCAGGACTTCTTTGCCTCGCAGTACGAGCCACAAGATCAAGTCCAGTGCTTCTCTGACCTTGGCGTGAAGAAGGACAACATCTATGCCGGTGAGTTCAAAGATGTTGGCAACTCGGTCTTCCGAGGTGGCGACTGCTACTTGGGCATGATGCGAACCAACTTCAACAACTTTGCCCAGATTTATACTGAGTCCCTTTCGGACTGATCTCAACCCAAAGGAGATATCAACGATGCAACGCAAACGCGGATTTACCCTCATCGAGCTCCTCGTGGTCATGGCGATCATCGCGGTTCTCATCAGCCTTCTGCTTCCCGCTTTGAACTCCGCCCGCCGCAAGGCTCGCGAAACCAAAGACCGAACCCAACTCAGCCAAATCCACAAGGCTTGGTTTGCATGGGCTTCGGACCAGAAGGGCCGTCTTCCCACGCCTGGCTTGGTCTACCGTCAGCAAATCAATGGTGTGTTCATTCAGGGCCGTGGCGCAGAACGCAACGACCTGAACACCACCGCCAACATGCACTCCGTGCTGGTCGCTGAAAACTACTACGACACCGAGATCTTGGTTTCACCCACTGAACAAAACGCAAACGTCATCGTCAAGGACGATTACAACTACGCGGTTCTCAATCCAAACCCCAGTGGCACCGGCCCCATCTTCTGGGACCCCTCGATGGCCGCCAACTTGGACAGTGAGTGCAACATTTCGTACGCCTCGACCCCAATCATGGGTAAGCGGCAGCGACAAAAATGGAAAGACACCGGTGATTCAAACTTCTGCATCATCGGCACCCGTGGCCCTTGTTTGGGCTGGGGCCCTGGCGCACCTGGTGCGGTTCCTGAAGAGGACCTGACCTACGAACTGCTCGGTCCTGACAGCAAGTGGTCTGGCAACTTGTGCTTCAACGACGGCCACATCAACCGCGTTGATACTTTTGTCCCTGACGAACTGCAGGCCAGTGGCATTCAGGGTTTCGACTGTATCTTTGTCAATGATGGCATCGGTTCCAGCACAGGTATGAATGGCCTCGACTCTGTCATTGGCATCGTCCGCTCCAACCAAGGCAGTGTCAACGCTGCTCCGATCGGGAACAACCTTCTCGATCGGGAGTCGACTCCTGCGGAATCGGTCACTGAAGAAACGCTCTTCACTTTTGACGCACCTTGCGGCTAAGTCGAAGCGACATTTTTTGAATCAAGGCGGCTCCCTTTGGGGAGCCGCCTTTTTTAACGCCCCAATCGCTCGCCGATGGCCGCAGCAAGAACACACAGCGTGACCACCACCAAGGCTGATGCAAGGTTGTCAGTCAGCGAACGGTCGTTGCCTACACCGATGGCTCCGGTGGCGAAAGCGCTCATTGTGGTGAGCCCGCCCAAAAATCCCGTGATGACCAAGGGACGCACCCAAGCTTCCCCCCCAATGGCCTGAAGTCGAGCCAAGGCGAATCCGGCCAACAGGCAACCCGTCACATTGACGGCGTGCAAGACCATGGGACGGCCTCCCAACAGCATCAAGCTGGCGCCGCGGACTGCGGCCCCCAAACCGCCGCCCAGGCCAATGCAAGCCAAACTGAGCCAAGGGTGCGAAGACAGCATGCTTCAACATCGACCGCCGAGGGCCTGCCCCTAGAATCATGTGCATGACCCACCAGCTGTTTTCAATCTGGACCTGCCTGTGGCTTGTGCTCTTGGGATCGAACCACGCTGCTCAAGAAGCTCCCCGCCCAGTGCTGAAAACGGTTGAGAAGATTGGGCTGCTGCCCATCAAAGGTGAAATCGACCAAATTTCAGCCCAGTCGCTGGGGCGGAGGTTGGACCAAGCACTGTCCGATGGCTGCGACGCCGTGGTGCTGCACATCGACACCCCAGGTGGCGCGCTGGATGCCACTTTCGCCATGACGGAGATGTTGAAAGACCCAACTCGAACGCCCCCCGACCTGATGGCTTGGATCGATGATGAAGCATGGAGTGCTGGCACCATTCTGGCAGTGGCTTGCCCGAGCATCGCTTGCGCACCACGAGCATCCTTTGGGGACGCTGCTCCCATCCAAGCCATCCCTTTGGCGGGACTCTTGGAAATGGCACCCGCCGAGCGGGCCAAAATTGAAGCCCCACTGCTGGCCGATGTTGTGGATTCTGCCCGCCGGAACCATTACGACGAAGCCTTGGTCCAAGCTTTTGTTTCGGTGGGATTGGAACTTTGGCTGCTGGAACATGTTGACAACGGGCAAAGGATCTGCGTGGGACGCTTGGAGTACGAGCGTCTGTTTGGCGAAGCCCCCCCTCGTGATTTGCCGGTATTGAACGCCGAAGCGATTGCCAGCGACGATGCCTTTGCGCCCAAATTCGAAGACAGCATCCCAGTGCAGTCTCCCGAAGAATTGGCCGAACTTGACCCGTTGCAACGCCAAGTCCTTGAGGCGAAAATGTCGCTGTTGCCAAGAGCCCGCGAACTCCTTGGGCCCGAAGACCAAGACCAATGGGGACTGGTTCGACAAATTACTTCAGCGGACCGCTTGCTGGCCTTAAAGGCCGAAGAAGGCCGAGCCCTCGGCCTCGTCCGTCACATCATCGCCGACCAAGATGACCTGGCCCGCCATTACGGAGGCGCTGAAATCGCCCTCTACGAACTCAGCACGACCGAGAAGCTGGGGCGATTCTTGACCAGTTGGCCGGTGCAACTCGGACTGATCGCGATCTTGCTGCTGTGTGTTGCCTTGGAGTCTTTCATTCCGGGCACGACCGTGTTTGGCCTGATTGCGGTGCTGTGCGGTGTCTTCTTGATCAGCATTCCCGTCCTGGTTGGCTTGGCGGCGTGGTGGGAGATCGTGCTGATCTTGTTGGGACTCGGCTTGTTGGCCATCGAAATCATGGTCGCCCCGGGGCTGTCTGTCCCGGGCATCTTGGGCGCCATCTCACTGACCGTTGGTTTGGCCGCGGCCTTCACCGGGCCCGGAGCTCCGATCGTTCCTCAAGAAGCCATCCCGGGAACCATTCTTTTGTTCCTCCTCTTGGCCGGAGGTGGCATCGTGGGCGGTCGCGCGCTCCGTCACGCCCAACAAAGGCTGTTGGTGCTGGAAGACGTGGTGGCCGAAGGCCCATCCCACCGTCGAGCCACCATTACCATCGGCAGCGAGGGAATCCTCGAATCCGATGCCCACCCCGTTGGCAAGGCTCGGTTCGCTGAAGGCGCACGCGATGTCCGAGCCCGCGATGGATTCATCGAGGCGGGTGCTCGGATCCGCGTTGTGAAAGCAGGGTTTGAACCCGTTGTGGAGATTGTTGAATCATGATGGACCACCTTGTATTGGCGGCGACCGTTTCGGATGGGCTGGTGCTGGGCATCATTTTGCTGGTGCTCGCCGCCGGGCTGATCGCCAGTGAACTGGTAATTCCTTCGGGCGGACTGTTGACCATTGGCGGCGTCGCCGCGGCCATCGCCGCCGTGGTGGTGTTGTGGAATGAAGACACCACGCTGGGGCTGAGTGCAGCGGCCTTGGTGCTCTTTGGATTCCCCATCGGGGGTTACCTTCTGTTCAACTGGTTCATCACTACCAGATCCGGCGGGCGGTTTGTGCTGGGCGGATCTGGTGATGGGCGTGGTACCGACGATATCCAAGCCAAAGAAGCCGAAACCGCCCGGCAGGCCAAACACCATGCCCTCAAAGAGATGATTGGGATGCAGGGCCTCGCCGTCACCGAACTTCGACCGGTGGGACGCATCGAAGTGAACGGGGAACGCCACGAGGCCATTTCCGAGTCGGGAATTATCGATGCGGGAACTCCTATTGAAATCGTGAACGCTTACGACGCACAACTCAAGGTTCGTCCGGTACCCTCCGGATAGGAGAACGCTTCATGAACCCCCTCTTGATCATCCTTGGCGTCATCGGCGGCATCTTTGCCCTCGTGGTCTTTGGCCTGGCCTTCAACATCATCGGCCTCTGGTTCCAGTCGGTGGTTTCCGGCGCAAAGTCGGGGCTGTTCGACCTCATCATGATGCGGTTCCGAAAGGTCAACCCACGGGTCATTGTGGTCAATCGAATCACCGCCAAAAAAGCTGGCATCGACATCCCCACCGATTGGCTGGAAGCTCACTTCCTGGCCGGTGGCCGGGTGGGCAACGTGGTGTTGGCCATGATCGCGGCCGAGAAGGCAGGGATCGATCTGGTCTGGGATCGGGCAACCGCCATCGACCTGGCCGGCCGTGACATCCTTGACGCGGTTCGCGCATCGGTAGACCCCCGGGTGATCGACTGCCCCAACCCTGATGTTGGCAAAGCCACCATTGACGCGGTGGCCATGGATGGCATTCAATTGAAGGCCCGCGCTCGAGTGACCGTGCGGACCAACATTGACCGTCTGGTTGGTGGTGCAACCGAAGAAACCATCATTGCCCGAGTGGGCGAAGGCATCGTGTCCGCCATTGGCTCGGCCGTAACCCACAAAGAGGTGCTGGAAAACCCCGATCGCATCTCCAAAGCCGTGCTGGGGAAAGGTCTTGATACGGGCACCGCATTTGAGATCCTCTCCATCGATATTGCAGACATCGATGTGGGCCAAAACATCGGCGCTCACCTTCGCAACGAACAAGCCGAAGCAGACAAAAAGATGTTCCAGGCGGAAGCCGAAAAACGCCGGGCCTTGGCCGTCGCCCATGCGGCCGAACACAGCGCCGATGTCGAAAAGAACCGCGCTCTGGTGGTCCTCGCGGAAGCCGACGTCCCCAAAGCCATGGCAGAAGCCCTGAAAAATGGCAACCTCGGCGCCATGGACTGGTACCGCATGCAGAACATTGATTCGGACACCCGAATGCGATCCAGCATTGCCGGTGATGCACCCGGCGGCTCCGAGTCGGGGCAAGAAAGCTGACCCTTCGGTTCTGTGCCCACGCTGCACGTCGTCATCCCCGTCTTCAATGAGGCGGAAACCTTGGCCACCATCCTTGACCGGGTTCAGGCTGTTTCGTTGCCTGCCCCATGGCGGCTCAATATCACGCTGGTGGACGACGGTTCCAGTCCCAACTTCGCTGCGATCTTGGAAGAAACCATCGCCGATCGACCACTTGATCTGATCCGGCACGAGCACAACCAAGGCAAGGGCGCCGCCCTCCGCACCGGGTTCGACGCGGTGCTCCAGTGCGGGCAGGAAGGCGATGCGGTGGTGGTTCAAGATGCTGATTTGGAATACGACCCCAACGATTTGGCGGCCCTTCTGGAACCAATCTCCCAAGGCAACGTCGATGCGGTGGTGGGCACGCGGTGGGGACCTCACCATCGCATCCAAGGCCTCTGGCCCCGTCTGCACCGGGTGGTCAATGGGCTGCTGACGGTCTTGTCGAATCGTCTTACGGGTCTTCGTCTGACCGACATGGAATGCTGTCAAAAGATGCTCACGATGCCCACGCTTCGCACCGTGCGCCACCACCTCACCGAAGATCGCTTTGGTGTTGAGCCCCAACTGATCGCGGCCTTGGCGGCGTATCGAGTCCGATTGCAGGAAGTGCCAGTGTCGTACCACCCTCGAAGCACGAGGGAGGGCAAGAAAATTGGTTGGCAGGATGGAGTGAGAGCACTTTTGGTCATCGCCCGCGGCGTCCGGAGGACCGCATGAACAGTCTGTTGTCATCACGGTCATGGATTTGGCAGGTTCTGGGGTTTGGCCTCGGGGTGTGGCTCTTTTGGACCGTGCTGCAAGGTGCCCTGCAAGCGGGAGATTTCTCGGCGTTCCGAGAAGCCGATCCCATGCTGTTGGGCCTGATGTTCGTGTTGTCCTTGGCCTCGAGCTTGTGCAATGCCGCATTGTTCACTTCGGTCAGCCGGCCACTGGGCCACCAACCATCCCTTTCGCTGCGCCGCATGGTGCCGCTCAACTTCAGCTGTGGCGCCCTGAACTACGCCCCCTTCCGATTGGGCACACTCGCGCGGGCCGGGTGGCATGTCCGAGTGGACGGCATGAATGCATCACGTGTCTCGGCACTGATGGCCATGGCCGGTGGTTGGTACCTGCTCGTCGGTTTGGCGGCATTCGGAGCGCTCTGGCTGCGGCCTTCGGCCGATTGGGGAACGTTGGTCATTGGATTGCTCTTGCTTCCGGTGGGCTGGGCTTTGGGCCGAATGGGCATCGCCAAGTTGCCAGGAGGTTTGTTCCGCGAAGCACGTCTCATGTTGAACAACACCCGGGCCTCATTGGAATGCGCTGGTTTGCGAATCTTGGACATGTTGTGCTTCACCGCACGCTTGCTGGTTGGCGCGCAAATTTTGGGTATTGAACTCAGCTTGGGCGAAGGGGTGCTGCTGGCCGTGGTGGCCACCTTTGCCAGCTTGGTGCCGTTCGGCCGTCTTGGCTTTCGAGAGGCGGGCGTCGCCGGTGCGGCGGGCGCGATTGGTGGCATTGACCCTGGGCTGCGAGATCAACTTTCGCTCTTGGATTCCGCCGCCGAAGCCGCCGCCTACGTCCCGTTGGGACTGGCCCTTTCGGTGCTTTGGCTCCGTCCCCATTTCAAACAGGTACAGTCGAAAACATGTTGACGGCCCGAGTTTGCCGCTGCGGCAAAGATGTCACCCGTACAAGCCTGCCCACGCCTTTGACGGGCATTGTGGCTTGTCCTGTGTGCGGCCGAGGCGTGTTGGACCAAGACGATCGCAGTCGCATCGCGTGGCGACGAGCTCGCAAAGTGGATGCGAGCTTGACCCGATTCGTCCTGCAGCTGCATGCCTTGCCCATGGCTTTTTTGGCCCTCGATGACGCCGGGCTGGGGCTTGAGCAATTTGCTCGCAAATCAGATGCAAGTTTGCTGGTGCTCCCACTGATTTGGTGCGCTTTTGCTGGAGCGTGGACCCACTTTGGATTGGGACATCTTCGCCTTCGCACCCGAGTTGGGTTGTGGATCATTCTCTGGCTCTTCACGATGGGGTGCGGATGGTTTCTCAACGCGCTTGACCCCGGCCATTCGGCGGTCTTCCGCCTGAAGCCGCATCTGATGAATGCTGCTGCTGGCATATTCGCGCTCATTGTGGGCTGGCCCGTTGCACGCATCCTTGAAGCCGTCTGGCAAGGCTTTCGGCGTGGCAGACGCCGCAAGAAGCGAGAACAATGGCGTCGCTGGGGAGTTGCATGGTGAACGAACCATCATCCATCACCACGGAACCAACCGGATTCGCATTGGAGGGGCATCGTCCTTGCCAACACTGCGGCTACGACTTGGTCGGAACCCCCATTGAACGCGCACTGGACCTTGATCTCGCAGTCATTCGTTGTCCCGAGTGCGGCAACCTGAACCCCCTCATTGGAACACCGCCACTCGGACCGTTTGCCCAGCGGGCCGCCATGGTCGGCACCTTGGTTCGCTTGCTGTTGATTGGACTTGCGGCCATCTTCCTTTGGAACGTGGCATTTTTCTCGGTGGAAATGATGGGCGAGAGCATGTATCGCAGCCATACCAATGATGGTCTCATGGCGTTCTTCCAGAGCGCCGGAGAGACTCCAGAGGAACAACGAGCTNTACAAGCAGTTCAAAAAGACGATGCCACGCTGGCCGATGCCATCACCGTTGTAACGCTGTTTCAAGAGCGAACCTACTTCAACATCAACTTCAAGCAGTTGGTTCAATCACAAATCATTGATTTCTTGGGCGTCAGTTTCGTCCTTGGCCTGATTTGGTCATGGCTTCTCTTGCCGCAAGGCTGGCGTCGTGCAGGAATAGTGACCCTCATCATCGGCATGCTTGCGGCCGGTGCNGGTGTCGCCTCTATGTACGCAAGCAGCCCACTCAGCCTGCCAGTCCAATATGCAGGACCAGCTGGGGCGGTCGTTCCGGACAACTCCCTTTCGGACATTGTTGATCGCAGTCTGGGACGAATGTATGCCCTTCATGGGGCCGCATTGGTCGTCGTCACGTTGGTCATTTCGAGCGTGCTGGCTCGACCTCTTGCCAGAGGGGCNTTTCGGCTCTTGGTGCCAACGGAACATCTTTCCGGTGTGGAGTTGCTCTGGAAATCCGATGGATTGCCGGCGCCCTCCCCTCCCCCAGCCAAGGCCCCAACGGTGGTGGACTCTTGATGGATCGCTCCGCCGAACTTGATGAGCAGACCAAGGCCCTCAAAAACTGGCAGTACGAAGACAATGTTTTTCCGCTGCTTGCCCACCCCCGACTGTTGAGCACTTGGACATTGATTGAAGCTTGGCTTCGGATTCTGCAACTTCTTGCCTTGCTGGGCGTGTTGACGTGGTCGGTGCTCTTCCTTCCCGAACTCCTTCGAAGTGTGCACCGCTCAAATCTGTATCGACACACCCCAGCTTTGACAAATTTGCATGTGGCCCAGATCGAAACTGAAAGTGATACCGATCCTGGGGTGAAGCCAGCTTCCGGATCCATACAAACCCTTGAACCAGAAGCCTCTCCTGAAGAGTACTGCGTCGCTGTTTCTGAGTATCTCGCCAATTCGAGGACCACTTCTGACTGGCTTGTTTTGGTTTGTCTTCCTGCCATGGCTTTGGGCAGTGCGGTTGGAGCAGTGGTGAGCTTGATCTGCTTGCCGGCCAACCGATGGCGCACCTTGGGTTTCGGCCTGTTCATGGGGGCTGGAACCACTGGTTGGTTGCTCCTCCCCACAACACACCAGAATCGTTCGTGGGGATCACCTCGCACGGTCGGCGCTCCTGGTGAGCAGTGGGTGATTGCCATCGACCCCTCGGTGTATGACAAACTTATGTTCGCGTGGACCGTCAACGACCTGCCCGCCGCCACACTCAGCATGACCTTGGGCTTGCTGATCGCCATGTGGTTCGCTCGGCCGATCAGTCGCGCTTTGATGCGACTGCTGCTCCCCCCCGCCTCACGATGGCACATCGCTTGGCTTTGGACCGCCGACGGCCTTCGTGTTCCGGGGACTCAGTTCAGTTCGTCTTGACGCGCGAGACCAGCCACCACACCGGATGGCTTTCCACTGAGTTCGGCATGCTTCAGCAACCAACGCAGGACGGTGGTGACGACCACGGCGTGTGACCACGTCAAAGGAGAAACCGAAACCGGATCACCATTGTGGGGGTGCACTTGTTCGGGCAAGACCCCAGAAGGTCGGGCCCGCTGCCCCACCCAATCAAACACTTCCAGCACTTGATTGAGTTCGTCCATCGTGGTGGCGGTTTCGATGTCGTGCAACGCCACCCACAACGTGCAGATGATCCACGGGTTGCCGGGAACACGTTCGAGGTCCTGATGCTCAATGCGGTGGTAGTAGTCCCTTTGGTAGCGGGCCACTCCACCGATGNGCGTCTTCACCGTGAGGTGATCACGAACCGCCTTCATGTCGGCGACCACCCGTGGGTCGTCGGCAGGCAACGCCCCGAAGAGGAAAATGCCGTGGTTGGCGGCATCCACCGTCATGTCCAATCGGTAATCGCCTTGCTCGGTTGGAACGGCCATGCGAGCAAATCGCTCGTGTTCGGGAACCCACAGGTACTCCAGCATGGCGTCGGTCATGCGCCGGGCGCCGGCCATGAATCGCTCTTCGTGGTCCATGGCCCCCATATCGCGGGCAAATTCCGCCGCCGCCTTCAGGGCACCAATCGTCGCGGCCACCGTGAACGTGTGGATGCCCCGCCGCTCTTCCCAGAGGTCCCAGCTGGGCTTCGGCAAGCCGTGGTGGTCGCGATGCTCCAGCAGCCAGTTGGCGCAAGGGATCACGATGGAGTTGTAAAGAGGCTTCAGGAATTCCACATCCCGGTAAATCCGGAAGTGTTCACGCAATGCCCACACCACCAACGCGGTTTCGTCCTGCTGCACGGCGAGCACTTGGCGACCATCCAAAACTTCAGGGTGCCATGAAGACGCGAGGGTGCCGTTTGGGTTGTATTTGTGACGGAACCAGCCCGAAGGTTCCACGATGTCATCGCAGAAACGGAAGAATGAGCGAGACAACTCCGACTGCCCCGCCAACGCCAACCCGTAGGCCACCAAAGCACCATCTCGGGGCCACATGTACGAGTACGTGTCGCCGGCGAACGTTTGGATGTCCGAGTCGTTGGCCGCCAAAATGGCCCCACCGTTGTCCACTTGGGTGCGTAATACCAACTGCGAACGAACATACATATCCCGAATAGGCTCGGGCAACGGGGAGAAATCGATTGGTTCTTTGAGCGCCCAAAGACGCCAATAGGCTTCNGTCCGATCCATCATGCGGCGGGCCGTCTTCAGGGCAATTTTGTCATGAAGGGCCACCAACGCCTCTCGAGAATCCCCACACGCGAGCCACACGGTGGCCCGGGCCACACCTCCGGCCGGGACGTGCAGATGGAAACCAACGGTTGAGTCCACGGAGCCTTGCGCGATGGGGTTGCGTGAAAGATGTCCGTCCTCCGCATCGCGCCATGTCCCTTCGGCATCGCCAATACGTTTGGTTCCCGTCGTGAAGTGTTCAACGCCGTACCGCAACGGATCTTCACCCGCGACCAAGAACCATCGCTGGTCTTTGTAGTGCACCACACCCTGAAGTTCCGGATCGAAGTAAGCGGTGTCACCAACCGGTGAAGCATCAATGGACAAGTCGTGGTGGATAAAAATTCGTGCGTCGCGCATTCGACCGGTGAGATCTTCCACTTCAAAGGAGCGGAACCAAACCGGCGAGTGATAATCCACAACNTCCGAGCAGCGCACGGCGATGCCCAAACCATCATGCCTCAACAAGCAGTCGGTCGCGAGTGTTTCTGGCTTGTAGCGCAAGTCACGTTGCCACTCGTCATCGTCGACCCAAGCAAACTGACCATCCACCCAGAAGCCAAGACGTTGCGGATAACCCTGGGCATGGTTCGGCATCCCAACCCGCGGCCAGAAGAGGTCACGGGCTTGGTAGCGGTCATCAAATGCAACCATCAATTCGCCGTTGCCGACGGGAAGATCACGAGGCATGGCACAAGTCTCCGAAGGGGGGTGTCGGATGCAAAAGGCTCAAAGTGTACTGCAGGCCGAATCGTTGCCGTTCAGTCGTCAGAGTCGAGATCTTCTTCTTTGGCCAAGGCAGAGATACGGGCGGCGGGATCGCCCACACTTGTAATCTGCACCGCCGCACGGTCTTCAAGTCGGCAAGCTTGACCAGTCGCGAGAGACCGGTGCCCAACCGTGATCTCAAGATCTTCATCGACCATGGTGCCCAGCTCAAGAACGCTGCCTGGTAGCAAACCACGGACCTCATGCATGGTCATACGGCGTTGACCGAGCACCACGCGAACGGGGACTTCCAACTGCAACAACTCATCAACGGAGGGGCCCATAAAAGAACTATCGGACCTCGACGGGGTGCCGCTGCACATTTCTCAGCAGAACTTGCGCTTAACGGTAGTTGGACAGCAACAGGACCAGATCGCTGAATCCGACGTCGCCGTCACCATTNAGATCTTCTGGGCAACCCGGGCATGGCCCCCAAACAGACAGCAGGGCCAAGACGTCGTTGAAGTCAACCACACCATCTCCNGTTACATCCCCTGGAACCGAGGGCTCCAGATCGAGGACCAGGGCGTCCATGTCAATCGGAACCGAACGGTTTCCGATCTCTGGATCGTTCCACAGGGACCACGCAATGATGCCGCTCTCATCCGTGACGTTGTTGTCGAGCAACGAATTGATGTAGTCGGGGGTTGTGGTTTGGTGCAACAAGGTCACGGCCACTTGAGTCGCCCCAGCGGGAATTGTGAACCGGGAATCATCCCAGTGCTGACCATCGGCGTAGGTCGCTCCAACTGGAGGTGCACCAAATGCTTCGAACTCGGCATTCACGAATCCTGCGGGAGGAATTCGGTTGTCAAACTCCGTTTTGTTCAGCAGAACCAAGTGGTGGGTGGTGCCATCTGGTACTCCGGCCGCTTGGGCCATGGCCCCCGACGCCACTTGCACCGATTTCCAAACTTTGGTGGAAGCTTCGTCGATGTCACCGGTTGCCGGATTCCAGATACCAGCTTCGTCAACCACACCGCCAGAGGCATCGAGCCAACGCAACTGGAGCCACATGCGGCGNCCTTCGCTGTACCCNGTGGGAAGTTTGTGGCCAGACCAATTGGTGATGCGAACGACCAACTCGTTGCCTTCCGTCCACGCCTCCATGTCCGAGGCATTTCGCATCATCTGGATGTTGCGCTCCAGTGAAGCTTCCATGCGTTCGTTGCTGAGACCGGTGACCGAGTCGTCNTACAGGCTTCGAACCCCCTTCAGAACCCAGGAGTTCGCGCCCGCAAACCCGTGGTCCCCGAGATCTTGACGCTCAAACCAAGGTGGACTTTCCCAAGCAAAGCACCCCCCGGCGACGCGGTTTGGCATGTGACAGTCTTGGCAGGTCGAGACCGGGGCGTCCAAATTGCCCGCAAATCGGTCGTCGGGAACGACATCGGCNCCCTCAGCAAATGACGAGTGGAGCCACTCACTCCANGTTGTCTGTTCGGGGTACATGTCGTAGGGATCTTGGGTGGGGTGCGGCTCACCGTCTGCCACCGGGGCGTAGGTGCCATCGGCCTGCTTCATGGTCACCGGATTGCGAACCTCGTGGCAGGCAGAACATGCGGCCGATCGCTGGTGGAAGGGAGAATGGATCGCCGGGGTGGGCNTATGCAAGTTCATCCCTGGGGTATTGGGAATATCCGAATACGGCCCCCGGCGAGAATCAACCGGGTCCAGAATCAATCGACCGTTGCCATAACCGTCGCCGGGAGGAAATTCCAAAGCGGCACGAATGGCCTCATCCTCAAACGGATCGCCCGCAACCGGAACCGGAGAAACCGCGCGGTGGCAAATCTGACAGTTGACGCCATCGAAGTCATTCTCGAAAAAGCCGTCCTCTAGGGCGGAACCATCAGAAGGAAGCGAGTGTCCGCGATACCACCCCACAGGGGCATGACAACGNATGCAATATTCACCCGAGTCNGTGGCATCTTGGTTCGCAATGGTCAATGCGGCGTGCCAAATCGGGTCCCTTGCCGATTGGGCCATCAGATTGCCAACCCAACCGTCCCAGGGCTCATGGAAGTTCTCTTGCAGGTAGTCGCCGTGGCAAGCCTGGCAGGTGTTGGAGCTGGACAGTGGATCCAGCATTTGGACCATGTCATCTGGCTGGGTACCGGGCTGCAGAAAGTCTTCCACCGAGGTCGGCAATGGCACAGGGCCTCCGAGGCCGAGCAAAATGGAAGGAACCAAAATCAGCACACTTTTTCTCCAACCGTAGAGTACGGGGGCATTGCCCCTGCGGATGCCTGAATTCAGACTAAAGCCTGATCGGACCACCGCAAATCCAAGAACAGGAGAACCAGTGAAAAAAGAACGATTTCACCCCTTTTTGGCCCTCCTGTTGGCCAATTTGAANGGTTGTTTGGCGCCGGCCCCGTCCTCGTTGGGTTCGAGCGTTCCGGAAGTGTTGGCCGCCCTGGAATCGGAAGGATGGGATATCGCCTTCGTCGAGCCGAGTTCTGGACGCATCCAGACCGAACCCCGGAATTTGCCCAAGCACCGACTGGCCACCAGCCCCACCCGAGTGGTGCTTGAATTTCGGCTGGAAGAACCCCGACCTCGTGTCCAAGCCATTGTGGCCCAACGGTTGGATACCCCACCCTCCGATGCACCGAACGCAGACGCNGGAAATCCCACACGATGGGTGGAGGTCGGGCGCGACACAACCCTTGAGTCCGCGTGGTCATCCCGATTCGATGCGCCCGATTCTTGAGCGGTCCGTGTAGAATTCAGCAAGCGGTTCAGGACGGATCTTGACCGCCCATCGTTGCCCCGACGGCTGGAGACCACCGCCGCAATGTCACCGAGCGATCCTGCCCGTCCCAGTTTGAATGGCTGGAACGCCGCGTACTTGGACGCGATGCACGAACAATGGCGGACCGATCCCGATTCGGTTGATCCGGCCTGGCGATCGTTCTTCCAAGGATTCGATCTGGGACTGGCCCAAGCCGACTCTGGTGCCCCAGCATTGCCAGATGCCGAAGCCATGGCTTCGCACACGGCCCACACGGCGCAAGGCCGAGTGGACAGTTTGATTTACCACTACCGAGACATTGGACATCTGCACGCCAAGCTGGATCCCTTGGGTTCGGAACGGGCGAAGCCCAACACCTTGGAATTGAAATCCTTTGGCCTCAGTGAAGCTGACCTTGATCAATCCTTTGATCCCGGCCACCTGCCCCTCAACAATCCCGCCACCCTGCGAGACATCATCGCTCACCTTGAAAGCACGTATTGCGGCTCCATTGGCGCTGAGTACATGCACATTCAAGATCGAGAGCGGAGACGGTGGCTGCAACAACGCATGGAACCCGTGCAGAACCAGCCGCCCTTTGATGCCGAGTTGCGTCAGCGGATTTTGCGTGATCTGGTCAATGCCGATGTCTTCGAGGAATTCCTGCACACTCGGTACCGCGGCAAAAAGCGGTTTGGACTAGATGGGAGCGAAAGCCTGATCCCCATGATGGTGGAACTCATTGAGCAAGCCCCAGGCCTTGGCATCGAAGAGTTCTGCATCGGCATGGCCCACCGGGGTCGGCTCAATGTGCTCACGAACATCTTGGAAAAATCGCACGACCAAATCTTCACCGAGTTTGAAGAGGCGTGGACCGAAGATTTCGCCGAAGGCGGCGGAGATGTGAAGTACCACCTGGGCTACTCCAACACATGGCGCACCGCTTCCGGACAGGATGTTCATCTTTCGCTCAGCCCCAACCCCTCCCACCTTGAATTCGTCAGTTCGGTGATTCTGGGTCGGGTCCGCGCCAAACAACGTTTGCGGGTGGACCCCGATCGCATCCGCGTGGTACCTGTGGCCATCCACGGCGACGCCGCGTTCCCAGGACAAGGTGTGGTGGCTGAATGCTTCAACATGATGAAGCTCGATGGCTATGACGTTGGCGGCACGATCCACTTGGTGGTGAACAACCAAGTTGGTTTCACCACCGACCCCCACGACACCTTCTCGGGGCGCTACTGCACCGACTTGGCCAAGATGGTGGAATCCCCAATCTTGCACGTCAATGGAGATGATCCAGAAGCGTGTGTGTTCGCGGCNCGACTGGCACTGGCCTACCGGCAAGAATTTGGCACCGATGTGGTGATTGAAATGTGGTGCTACCGACGTCACGGACACAACGAAGGCGACGAGCCCACCTTCACCCAACCNGAGCTTTACGAACGCATCAAAAATCAAACCCGCGTCGCNAAATCCCATGCCGAGCGGCTGGTTCAAGAGGGTGTGTTGGATGCGGAAGCGGCGGAGAGCATGCGGGTCGCACGGCGGGAACGTTTGGACGAGGCGCAGACTCGAACCAAAGACGCCCCTGTCGCCCCTGGCACCCCTGGCTACCGGAACCATTGGTCTGGGCT
The DNA here is from genome assembly GCA_002168105.2 of Phycisphaera sp. TMED24. Lineage (GTDB taxonomy): Bacteria > Planctomycetota > Phycisphaerae > Phycisphaerales > SM1A02 > UBA8653. Next base: position 79,598 of record NHCD02000012.1, on the reverse strand, counting down.
GACCGAAGAGTGGCACGACGAGCCCGTGGAGACCAATGTCCCGCTGGCCACNTTGCGTGAAGTCAGCAACGGTCTGGCCAAACTCCCCGCGAACTTCGAACTCCACCGCAAATTGCAACGATTGACCGAGGCACGCTCCAAAGCGATGGAAGAGGGCAGTCAGGTCGACTGGGCCACCGGTGAGCTGTTGGCGTTCGGCACGCTGCTCTTGGAAGGACATGCCGTCCGACTGACCGGGCAAGACGTCCAGCGTGGCACCTTCAGCCACCGCCATGCCGTTTTTGTTGATCAGAACAGCGGTGAGAAATACTGCCCACTTGACCATCTCCGCGANGAGCAAGGTCGCATCTGCGTGCACAACTCCCCGCTGACCGAGAGCGCCTGCTTGGGCTACGAGTACGGCTATTCCTTGACCGACCCAAGGATGCTCATCTTGTGGGAAGCACAGTTTGGCGACTTCGCCAACGGTGCCCAAGTCATCATTGACCAGTTCATTGCCTCGGCCGAAACCAAGTGGAACCGTTCTTCGGGATTGGTCTTGATGTTGCCCCATGGCTACGAAGGGCAAGGGCCAGAGCACTCCTCGGCTCGAATGGAACGGTTCTTGACCCTGTGCGCGGGTGACAACATGCAAGTGGTGCAGCCTTCCACCCCAGCCCAACACTTTCACTTGCTGCGTCGACAACTTGCCCGAGATTTCCGGCGGCCGTTGATCATCATGACGCCCAAGAGTCTGCTCCGACATCCCAAAGCAACCAGCGTGGCCACCGACTTCTCCGAGGGGCGTTTCCACCACATCTTGCCCGACTCGGCCGAGCTCGATCACGCGGCGATCAAAGACTTGATCTTCTGCTCCGGAAAAGTGTTCTACGAGTTGAACCAACGCCGCACCGATACCGGTCGCCGCGATCTTGGCATCCTCCGTATGGAACAACTTCACCCACTTCGGGTGGAGAGCATCAAGGCCTCCTTGGCCGCGTACCCCAACGCCAAACGGCTGATGTGGGTGCAGGACGAGCCCAAGAACATGGGCGCATTCCGCCACGTCGAAGCTTTCTTCCGAGAGCAATTGGAGCTCGAACTGGTGTACGTTGGACGACGAGAAAACGCGTCTCCCGCGGTAGGTTCGAGTCGGATCCACGCCCGCGAACAACACGAAATTATGGACCTTGCGGTAGGTCGCACCGCAGAGGACACCGTCGATCCTGCGGCGGAACGCCTCGTTGAAGGCCCACGTCCCTGACCCTCAATCGGAGTACTCACTGATGTCTGTCGAAGTCGTCATCCCATCACCTGGAGAATCCATCACCGAAGTGACGCTGGGCCAATGGCTTTGCAGCGACGGTGACTGGGTGGCGCAAGACGACAATCTTGTGGAAATCGAATCAGACAAGGTCACTCTTGAAATCCCCGCACCCGCCAGTGGCATCCTGCGCATCACGGCTGAAGCCGGCGCGGAGATGGAAGTTGGAGACATCGTGGCCAGCATCGACACGGACGCCAGCCCACCATCGGACGATCAAGGTTCGGATGCTCAAGCTGCAGATCCCGGAGATTCCGGACCGGCCAGTGTGGTCGAAGCGGCCACCGCTGCCGCCGCAGAAGAATCTCCCCGTCCCACCAGCATGGCCGCCAAGGTGGCGGAAGATGCTGGAGTAGATGTCAACAGCGTCACGGGCACCGGGGCCCACGGCCGAGTCACCAAGGCTGATGTACTTGCGGCATCAATGCCCGTCCCCACCACCCCCAACCGGCCAAGCGAACCAACGGCGCCAGTCACGCAACCTTTGGCCATTGATGCCACGGGGAGTCGAGGGGTCCGCCGCGAGAAAATGAGTCGTTTGCGCGCTCGGATTGCCGAACGCCTGGTGGAAGCCCAGCAAACCGCCGCCATGTTGACAACCTTCAACGAAGTCGACATGAGCGAAGTGATGCGGCTGCGGAAGTTGCACAAAGAAGCGTTCGCCGAACGACACGGCGTTGGACTCGGCTTCATGAGCTTTTTTGTGAAGGCCTGCTGCGAAGCATTGCGTCGTCACGAAGGCATCAATGCCTACATCGACGGACAAGAAGTCGAGTACCACGACTACTGCGACGTTTCGGTGGCCGTCGGTACCCCCAAAGGTCTGGTTGTCCCCGTTCTGCGAAACGCCGACCGTCTTTCCTTTGCCGAAATTGAACGTGGCATCAAAGATTTGGCCATTCGCGCTCGCGATGGACAACTGGGTATGGAAGAAATGCTCGGGGGCACCTTCACCATNTCCAACGGTGGNGTGTACGGCTCGCTCATGAGCACCCCNATCCTNAACCCNCCGCAGTCNGGNATCTTGGGCATGCACAANATCATGAACCGNGCNGTCGAAGACNCCAAGAACCCGGGACANATTGTCNTTGCGNCCCATGATGTANTTGGCGTTGTCCTATGACCACCGCATTGTCGACGGCGAGCANGCNGTTCGNTTCTTGGTTGANGTCAAAGAAGCGNTGGAAAACCCAGAACGGATGCTGCTCCAGCTNTAAGCANNCCTCGCGCNGAGNACCTTTCGNGGGTATGCTCGCNNTTCGTATGGATGCNGCCGGACACGAGCCGGTCCTCATGGATGAGGTCCTNAGAACTTTGGCCCTTCAGTCGGGTGAATCGGTCGTGGATTGCACNGCNGGCCGAGGCGGTCATGCCGCCCAAATGGCNNAAANANTCGGACNCNANGGCCANCTNATTNTGGTGGATNTGGATCCNGANAACCTGCAGTTTGCNANCNAGCGNGTNGCNCCNACTGGCCTCNNGGTCNTNGGNTGGNAACATTCCTTNNCNGNGGTNCCACGGGCACTCNANANCTTTGANCCCAANCCCAANGCCTTGTTGGCCGACCTTGGNGTGGCCTCCACCCANCTNGACCGTCCCGAANGGGGNTTTTCNTTCCGCGAAGAAGGNCCCTTGGACATGCGGCTNGCCGCGGGNGAANCCCTGACGCCNACCACACGGGCGGCCCCGGGCGAGCCCGCCACNGCNGGNGANTTGGTGGCNGTTCTNCCCGAACGAGAATTGGCCGANCTCATCAAGACNTGGGGNGANGACCCTTTCNCCANNCGGATCGCGCGGGCCATTGTCGAAGCCCGGGAGGTCGAGCCGATACGTACAACGACCGCCTTGGCTGAAATTGTCCGGCGGGCCTACGGCGCTCGAGCTCGGGACAGTCGCATGCACCCCGCCACTCGGACTTTCATGGCCCTCAGGATTGCGGTCAACGATGAACTTGGCGCGTTGGAGCGACTGCTGGATGCATTGCCCCGAGCGTCAGACTGGCTGGCTCCGGAGGCACGTGTGGCGATGATTTCTTTTCACAGTTTGGAGGACCGATTGATCAAACGGGCATTTGCCGGACTGGTTCGGTCTGGCCAGGCCGTGGATTTGGCCCGGGGCGGCTTGGTGGCCTCTGAAGAAGAGGCCCAACGCAACCCCAGAGCCCGATCCGCTCGCCTGCGGGTGGTGCAACTGACGGAGCCCACGTCATGACCCAAGAAACCAAATCAGCTCTCCTGATCGGATTCATTTTCATCATGATCATTCTGGTGGTGGTGGTGGACGGTTTCGATGCCGGAAGAACTCCCGCCCTGAATGAGGGGTCAACGGGTGACATCCCAATCGTCCCTCCGGCTGAAGACGACTCGTTTCAAAGATCACAGCCGCCAGCTTCGGGGCAAATCGAAACCGCTCAAGCCCAAGTGGAGCGGTATGAGGTGAAACGAGGGGACACCCTGAGCGGAATTTGTGCGGAGTACTACGGAGACGCGGGCTTGTTCCCCGCCTTGCAGGAAGCGAACGGGCTGACGAGTCCAGATCTGGTTCCGGGTCAAACCATCAGCCTGCCCCCCCGTGCCGCCTTGACCAGCAACAGACCCGAGGCGGCACAGTCCCCCCAGACCGCTCAACCCTCACAACCGGAACAACCCGCACCAACGGAAACCGTCCGAAAAAATCGGACCTACACGGTGCAAAAGGGAGACATGCTCGAACGAATTGCCCGTCGAGAACTTGGGGATGGACGCCGAGCCAACGAGATCTTCGAAATGAACAGAGATCAACTCTCTTCGCCCGATGACATACAGCCAGGCATGGTGTTGCAGCTTCCCGAATGAATTCCAACTTGCCCCATCTCGACCGACTCATTCGCCTTGGAAGCTTGGTCGCAGCTGTGGGCATCGGTGGCGGCTCCCTACTGGAACAGCGACTGGAAACACGGCGGCAGCATCGGGAAATGCAAGAGTTGGAACGAGAGCGACAAATCGTCGAGCGTCGCACCCTTGATCTTCTCGCCCGGGAAGCAGTCTTGATCAACGACCCTCTGGTGCGAGAAGCCTTACAAGTCGATTCGCCGGCCTTCCCTATTGTCGAAGATGGCCCACAAACCCTCCCCATCCAACGGGAGCCAAGCCGTTGATTCGAGCCGGCTTCGCATGGGTATTGGTGCTCCCACTTGTGGTGGCTTTGGCCCGACACGTGCAACTTGTGTTTGCCCCGCCGTCCGGATTGCTCGAAGCCATTGCTCTGGATGACGATCAAACTCGGAGTTACACCGAAGCCGCGTTCCGTGGCCCGATCGTGGATCGACGTGGGCGCCCCCTCGCCATCTCCTCCTCGGGGATCCAGTTGTTCGTGGATTTGGTTGCTCGGCGCGAAAAGCATGAGTACGAGATGGGGACCCGAGCCGGTCGGGCCAGGTTCCCCGAAAAAGTGAAACCCGTGACCGAGCAGAATCTTCAACTGATGGATTTTGCGCTAGAAGTGGCCTATTACTTCCCTGAACTCAGGATGTCACCCGCGGAAATTGAAGCAACCATCCATGAAGCCGACCTCCAAAATCGAGCCGCCGGCAGAGACACCAGGTACTGCAAACTGGGTGGTGTGCTGCCCCAAACGCCTTCGCTTGTCGATCGACAAAAAATCGTAAAAGGCAGTCACGCAAATAATCTCCTCCTTGCGGGCTTGAACTGGAATGAAAGAGAGATCCGACAAGCCAGCGCCCCGCAGAGCCTACGCAGCTTGGTCGGAAAAACTATCCCTGCCTCCCACGGCCTCACTGGCCTCTACGGCATCGAAGCGGAGTGCAATGCACAATTGACCGGCACCATGGGGCAACGCCAAGACGTGGTGGACACGCGGGGGCGACGGCTTTCGGGAGCGGCTGCACAACCGGCGATTGATGGTCGAACGGTCACCATGACGCTTGATTTGGATCTTCAGGAATACGCCACAACGCAACTGCAAGAAGCGGTGGCATCCTGCCACGCCGCCGGTGGACGGCTGATGGTCCTGGATGTTGCGACCGGTGGACTGCTCAGCATGGTGGACGTCTTGGCCCCTCCCCGCGAAGGTGATTGGCCGGATGCCCCAACCGATGCCGCACGAGAAGAAGGCGGATTGGTGGGTCGTCCCCGCTGCATCAGCGACGTGTTTGAACCTGGTTCGACATTCAAGCCGATCGTATGGGCCATTGCGGTCGAAGAGGGCGTGGTCCAACCGTCTGAACTCATCGACGCCGTGCCTCCTGGCAAAGAGTGGTTGACCTCGTATGGCCGACGCATCCGTGACGTCTCGGGACGCGGCAATCTGAAATGGGATGAAGTGCTGCGCTATTCCAAGAATGCATGCATGGCCCACGTTGCCGACCGCCTGAGCACCACCACACTCCGTGATCGACTTTTGGCATTCGGTTTCGGTGAGCGCACCCACCTCGAACTCTCGGCGGAAGCTCGAGGCTTGGTGCCCAAGCCTCGAAATTGGAACCACTTCACCCAAACTTCGGTTTCATTCGGCCAGAACATCTCGGTCACCGCCGTCCAACTCCTGCAAGGGGTTTCGATCTTGGCCAGTGGTGGCGAACTCCGGCCGATCCATTTGCTGCATCCGGGTCCTAATTTTCATCCCGCTCACATCCCCGTGATTTCAGCCACCACGGCTCAAGCCGCCATCGAAGCCATGGTCCCGTTGGTTGAAGACACCAAACACCTCCGCATCGAAGGCGTCCGTGCGTTTGGCAAGTCGGGAACCGCGCAGTTGCCGCGATCGGCCAAACCTGAACAAGGCATCAAACACGGGATGTACGAAGACCGCTACATCTGCTCGTTTGTGATGGGCGCGCCCGCTCAAGATCCCAAAGTCTTGGTGCTGTGCACCATTGACGACCCGGACCGGTACGCCTTGGAACGAGAAAACCGGCGACACACCGGGTCATATACCGCCGGACCAGTGGCCAAGAAAGTGGTCGAAGCCGCGTTGGGGCGGTTGGGCGTCCCTCAAGAAATTGCCAACGCATCCAACGACGCAGCCGTTGGCATGAACGGGATCAACTGATCCCCAACCGCTTCATCTTTTTGTACAGCGACGCACGGTGAATACCCAAGGCGACAGCGGCTTGGGTCCGATTTTGCTGATGGGCCGCCAAAGCTGATTCGATGCGCTCTCGTTCATCCTGTTGCAAGGCACCTGCCAGTTGCACCGCAGGGTTGTCTTTGGGCCTTTGAACTCGAGGAGGCAAGTCCACCCCGGAAATCAACGGCCCTCGGGTCACCGCCACCGCCCGCGCTATGGCATGCTCCAACTCACGAACATTTCCGGGCCAGGTGTAGGACAACAGCACTTCCATGGCTGAGGGGTCAAGGCCCCCAACGCGTCGGGACAGACGGTGGGCATAGCGTTCACACAAGTGGTGCGCCAACAGAGGGAGATCCTCCATCCGAGTCGACAAACTGGGGATGTCAACTTCAACCACCGCCAAACGCCACAGCAAATCCTCACGAAACCCACCCCGTGCCACCAATTGGTGCAAATCTGTATTGCCTGCGGCCAAAACGCGCACATCGCACGATCGAGTCTCCTCGGAACCCACCGGCTCAAAAGTGCCCTCTTGCAAAATTCGAAGCAGTCGAGCTTGCAACGCTGGCGGAGCGGAGTTGATCTCGTCCAAGAAGAGGGTGCCTCCGTCGGCCAGTTCAAAGCGGCCACGGCGATCACGCTCGGCGCCGGTGAAGGCGCCACGCACATGCCCGAACAGTTCAGATTCGAGAAGTTCTTCGCCCAAGGCGGCACACGACACTTCGACGAATGGCCCCCTGCTTCGAGACGATCGTTCATGCACACGCCGGGCCAAGCGGCTTTTGCCACTTCCGGTCGGGCCGGTCAGGAGTACGGCGACGTCCAAAGACGCAACCTGATCCAACAGTTGAACCGCCTGGTTCATTGCTGGATTTGCACCCACGACGAAAGAAGGGTCGCCGCTGGATGGTTGTTCGGCCGGGACCTGCAACGCCAAGCGATCCAAAGACTCACCGACGATCTGGACCAAGCGGTCCGAGGTTACGGGGCGCTCGACATAATCCATGGCCCCGGCTTTGAAGCAATCCACCGCTTCGGTCGTTGAACCCCACCCTGTGAGAACAATCACCCCAGTCCGAGGGAAGCGTTCGCGGATGCGAGCAACGGTGGCTGAAGCCAATTCACCCTCTGGAGGAGTCAACAAAACCAAGGAAGCCTCGTTCAACTCCGAGAGCGGTTGCGGGCCTTCCACTTCGCAATCCAAAACCGACACCGCCGACCGAACCGCTTGGCCGGCCGTTGAATCGGTATCGATGATCAAAATGCGTGGTTTCACCCGGCGACTCGGCTCTTGGGACGGATAGGAATCACCACATCTTGGGCGTAAGGCACACTGGTGGCTTGGATTGACAAATCAACCACCCCACTCGGCAAGGTCAGGTACCCCACCGGTTCGCCGTTGACTTTTTCCACATCCAACCGACCACCAACCCCAGCCGGAACCTGCTTCACGGCGGATTGAATGGCCGCCAGCAGCGCTTCGCCGGGTTCATCGATCGCATCGGGGGACAGATGAACATGCTGAATGCGCCCTTCACAAAACAGTTCAGGCAGACAATCCGAGATGGTTTTTCCATTCGGAAAGGGGACTGGGCCCCAAATTTCAGCACGGCGTTTGGCGATGGCTTCGGGCAAGGTGTTCATGGCTCTGGCATCGGATGGAACCACCGGGCAGGACAGCGCCTCCACCGGGCAGCGCTGCCCCGATGACGGATTCATCCCACCAGCCCGCACAAACGGCCCGCCGCGTAGAATCATGTCCTCATGCGTCAAACCAATCCAACCCCCTTGGCCACCGTGCCGGCCACCGCACGCATCGCCGTCGTTGGTGCCAATTGGCATACCTCGATCGTCGATGGACTTCGTCACGGTGCTCAAAAAGCCTACGACGCGGCTGGGGGCACCCAAGCTCTCTCAGAATTCACCGCTCCAGGTGCTTTTGAGTTGCCCGTCTTGGCGGCCTCGCTCCTCCAAGAAGGGTTTGACGGGGTTGCGGTGTTGGGCTGCATCATCAAAGGCGAGACCATCCACGATGAGGTGATCGCCCATGCCATCGCGCAAGGCTGCACTCAACTCGCCATCACCACCCAGAAACCAGTTGGGTTCGGGGTCATTACCGCCAACACCCTCGCCCAAGCCGAAGCTCGGAGTGCAGACAACCCAAACAACAAAGGCTACGAGGCCATGGTTGCGGTGACCGGGGTCTTGTCCACCATGGGGTCGTTGCGATGAGAGTGGCCAAAGACTGGCGGCGCGCGGCGTTGCAAGCCCTGTACATTTTGGATCGTGGGGGCGATCCTGTAGCCGAAGGCTTAACCGCGGCGCTTGAAGGCAGTGCCGCCTCAGAAGCCGACCGGGCCCGGGGTGTCGATTTCGCTTTGCGAATCTGGGAATGCGGTCGCATCTTGGATGAGGAACTCAATCCCTTGAGCCCCGACTGGCCACTGCACCGCCAGCCCGTGTTGGATCGTTCCATCTTGCGCCTTGCCGCTCAAGAGATGACCGAGGCACCCGAGCAGTGGAAGGTTGTGATTTCCGAGGCCATCGATTTGGCTCGTGAATTCAGTACGGAAGAGAGCCCGCGCTTCATCAACGGTGTGCTCGATCGATTGCAACGAGAACGCCAACGCAACCAAGATCAATCTGGAGAAACAGACCATGGGATTGTTTCGCCGGGCGACTGAAGCACTGCGATCAGGATTGACCAAGACCCGCACCGCCCTGACCGGTGTTTTTGGGGCCTTGGCCGGACGCAAGATCGATGAAGAAGCGCTTCAAACCATCGAAGCGTCGTTGCTTCGAGCCGATGTCGGCCCAGCGTTGAGCACCAGTTTGGTCGAATCGCTGCGCACGGCTTGGCGGCAGGGCGCCGTCACCACCGGTGAAGAAGCTCGAGATCATTTGGCCCAAGACCTTCGCGAACGCCTGGGTGACCATCGTGGGGATATCGCCCGCGCTGAACAAGGCCCCACGGTGCTCTTGGTGGTTGGCGTGAATGGTGCCGGTAAGACCACCAGCATCGCCAAACTGGCCAAACGGTTTTCCGCCGAAGGAAAAGTGGTGCTTGCCGCCGCCGACACCTTCCGGGCCGGGGCCGTGCACCAATTGCAGGTGTGGGCCGAGCGTCTGGGGGTGGACATCATCAAAGGCAAGGAAGGGGCCGATCCGGCGGCAGTGGCTTGGGACGGCGCCGAAGCGGCCGTAGCCCGAAACGCTGACTTTCTCATCGTGGACACCGCCGGACGGCTGCACGTTCAAGAAGAATTGATGCGAGAATTGTCCAAAATCAAAGACGTCCTAGGCAGGGTGATCCCCAGCGCCCCGCACGAAAGTCTTTTGGTTCTTGATGCCACCGCCGGTCAAAACGGCTTGCGACAAGCCGAGCATTTTTTGGCCGCAGCTGCGATCGACGGCATTGTTCTCGCCAAGCTCGATGGCACCGCGCGGGGCGGCGTCGCCCTTTCCATCCGCGAACATACCGGCGTCCCCGTCAAATTCGTCGGGACCGGTGAGCGACCAGAAGATCTTGAAGTGTTCGATCCCGAGCCGTATGTCGATGCTCTGCTCGGCCTCGATGACGGCTCGACCAAATGATTCACTCAGTTGGGATGCGCATACATGCGTTTCGAATTGGCTTCCACCACACGCACAAGACGGGAAGTACAAGAATCACCAGCCAGGCGTCCCAAGTCCATTGGTAGGTGACGCTGAACGCCGAACCGTCGGGATTGAACTGCTCGGAATTCAATGCCCCGCTGCTGATGAGAATTGGCAGCGGCAGCAAGATCACCTGAAGAAGTGCCCACCGAACCCACGAGCTGTCCAACATTGATTCGGCCTTCTTCATGATGTTGGCCACTCTACTGCACGTTGACGCATTTGCAAGAACTGCCATTCGGATCAGAAGAGTGAGAAGCACTCAACTGTCGTAACGAGCGGCTGTCCTTCGCGCCAACAACGCGACTTCTGTGGCCAACTCCGGAGGCGACTCGACGACCACGGCCGGACCACGACCCAAGATCCACCATTTGATTTCATCAAGTCCGGCAACCCGGAACGTGAGCCGCCACCGACCATCCGGCATCGGATGCGATTCTTGCGAGTGGTGCCAGCGAATTTCACAGATCGTGGACACAAACTCTGGGTCCACCAAGAGAGAGACGTCGTACTTCGTCGGTGAAGGCACCATGGACCAAGCACCCGCCAGCCAGGCATCCAAATCAAAATCTGTCGCACGGTGGGCCGCTTCCCCCGTCGAGGTGGCGCTGATGAATCGTGAAACCTTCAAACATCGAACCGACTCCCGATCGGATCGCCAACCCAAGACGTACCAACCTCGCTCGGCGGCCAACAGATGCCAGGGCGAAAAATCAAACACCGCTTCTTGACCATCAAGGCGGGCCGTTTCGTACCGGCACGACACCCGGGTGTTNTCCAACATGGCCTGCTGCAGCGCTTGGAATACTGGAGCGGCAGCCTCAGGATCGTCAGCACTTGGCGCGAGTCGTACGGTGATCCGGCCTCGCAATTTTTCGGCCACCTCACGGGCGGCATCGCTGGACTGTTCGGCCAACCGACGGACCGCGCGATCCGCCGCATCGAGGTAGGGCACTTGCCCCTTCCCGGCAACTTCTTCCACCAAGACCCGCAAAGCTGCAAGTTCGTCGGCCTCCAAGCCTCGGGCGGAAGACAGCACCTCCCCCTCGATCACATACCCCCCCAATTGACGTCTGGCTTTGACCGGAACCCCCGCAACTCGCATGGCATCCACGTCACGAAAAACGGTTCGCTCAGACACTTGCAATTCTTCAGCCAGTTCGGCGGAACCAAGCCCGGGACGAGCCTCAATCATGCGCATCAACCGAAGCAGCCGGATCAGGCGGTTGCCGCCNTCAGATTCACCTTCGCCACGTGGCATGTGGAGAGTGTACGACCCCACGCTCTTCGCGCCCTCGACGTACCATCCGTCTTGTGTCAGGACTGAAGGTTTTTGGAATCTTGGTCACGCTTCTCTCGGCGTTTGCCCCCGCGGCTTCGGCGCAAACTGTTGATGGNAAATCACTCGGGGGCTGGATTCTGCCCGTGGTCCCTGCCGACCGAACGGTACGGATCGAATCCGATCGCGCCACGGGCAATCTGGTGGACGACACCCGGCGGTTGACGCTCGAAGGCCGAGTCAAAATCACCATTGGCGACATCAAACTTCGTGGCAACTGGGTGCAGGTCTGGATCAACCGAGTCGAAACCGGAGCCGGAACCGTGACCCAACTGGCCGCATGGTTCGAAAAACTCGATCAGCCGTCCCGTACCTCTTCGGTGGTGTTGCGAGATGGNTCCGTTTTGGTCACGGCCACCACCACCGGCGAAGTCACGTTGGACACCGGACTGTTGCTGGACGCCCCGGTCCAGGACCCTCGACTCAGCGTGGCCGAACGGGCATTGGCTCGTCGCTTGGCGCAGATCGCCGCAGGCGCTGCTGGTGCCCAACAACCGCAAATCGGAATCGAAGCCAGTCCCGAATCACTTCCAGTCCCTACCGCTGAAGGACCCAAGGGCACCAACGCGTTGCCGTTGGTCCAACCCATCGGCGATGTGCGCCTTTTCGCCGGCACGTTGGAGTTCAACCAGGGACCAGAACGCAGCGAAATTGTCATCAGCCGTGGCCTCGACCTTGAAGTCCCGGCCAACCTCGGGCCGATCGGCAGCCGACTCAACCTCACCGCCCGCCGGGCCGTGCTCTTCGGAAAGCCAGAGTTGGCGGAAGCCATCCGAGAGGGACGAGCTGATGCGAGCATGCTGGAAGGCGCTTACCTCGAAGGATTGGTTCGGATCCGAGGCTTGGCCAACCAAGCCGATTTGCATGCCGATCGAATTTGGTGGGATTTCCAAACCGGTGAAGCGGTGGTGCCCGATCCCATCATTCGAATGAAGGATGACTCCGGTCGCCCGCTGACTTTGGTCGCCGAAGAAGTCCGCCGGACNGCGGAAGGTGGTTGGAGGTTGGAGAATGGGCAGATCTCCGTATCCACGTGGCGCGATGGTCACCTTGCCATCGCGTCAGACCGTCTTGAGGTCAACTCCCAAAATGGACAATTCCGGTTCTCGACCGACAACGCGCGACTTCGAGTGGGAGGACGAGATATTGGGGTGCCATTCAACGCCTCCGGACGTTTGGATCGGCAACCACTCCGCGGTTTGGGCGTCCAAANTCTCTCGGGCAACGTGGTGCCCAGCGTGGACTGGAACCTTCCGGATGATTTGGGAACTGGTCAAATCGGGACCCGATTTGCCGAGGGCCGCGGCCCCGGCATCACCCTGGACGCCCGNACNGAATCNACCGACTTGGCTTTGCAATTGCAATACGACGACGGCACCGACCGCACCAGCGCGGGGGTGCAAATTGAGCCCCAACGCAATCTCCGGGGCTCTCTACAGNTTCGCAGGCGTGATCGCCGCGATGGCTGGNACATCGACACCAGCGCGTACGCCACCTCAGATCCAACTTGGCTGAGTGCGTGGGAACGCAATCGATTTGAAGCGGGACCGACCACCANCTCTGGCGTTATGGCCAGCCGACCTTCCGACGACGCCACCATCGAGATTGAGGCTTCAGGCAACTTGGACGGTCGCGTGGGGACCGGCTGGGAACTGGCGTCAGTTGGTGCGACTACGGATCGACTTCCCGAGTTCAGACATCAAGTGGCCGGTCGTCCGGTGGCTCCGGGTGTGCTCTACAACGCCAGTTCGGGCCTCGGCCAATTGCGATGGCGTTTGGATCCAGAGAGTCCAGCATCGCGCGGATTGCGGGGCGCATTGATTGACGGGGACCCGTTGTACAGCTTTGACGCTTGGCTCCAAGACCAAGGCCTTGGCAATGGATACGTCACCCGAGCGCACACCCGACATGAATTCCGCTTTGCCAGATCAGTGGGCCCCTTCCGAGTGGTGCCATTTGTCTTCGGCGGTGCGGCGTGGTGGGACGGCATCGATGGGGTCAGCGATCCCCANGGTTTGCTGGGCGGCGGGATNGAAATTACCACCACACTCGAACGCATCTATGAGGATGTGGAACGCCCCGATCTTGGGCTTTCCCGATTGCGGTGGCTGTTGGAACCCTCGTTGACGTTGACTCAGGTCGAGGTCACGGGCGACTCGGTGAACGCCGCCGCCGCTTGGGACCCTTTGGTGGAACAACGATCTGCCGCCAGCCTGCTTCGGCTAAGCCTCGACCAGCGGGTTCAAACCAAGCGAGGCCCCCTTGGGGACCGAAGGACCCATGACCTTCTGGAGCTCCGAACCGCCCTTGTGGTTCACGACACCGAGACTCCTTTTGATCCCACCCAACCCCCCCGATACGACCCCCTTCGCCCCGAATATGGCATCCGCCGGGATCACGTTGAAATCCGAGCGTTCTGGAACCCTGGAACCTCCCTTTCCATCGGAGGAGAAGGCATCTGGGACCTCGATGGCGAAAGTTCGCACGTCTCGGCTGGCGTGTCGTGGCGACCCACCGCGACCCTGCGTACCGCCGCGGAATATCGACAGTTGCGGACCGATCAGACCGCTTTTCTGGATTTCACCTTTGAAACCGGAGTGAACGACCTCTGGGCCGCGGCCTTCAGACCCCGCTGGAACTTGGATGAAGGCGGTTTCCGNGCTTGGAGCGTCCTTCTGAGCCGCACATTCCCCGAAGCAACCGCCTCGCTTCGGTTTGGGCGGGACCAATTTCGGGACGAGTTGATTCTGGGTGGCTCGCTGCAGTTGCTGGGCCAATAACGCCCCACTTCACGGCTGCATCAAGTGATGATCGGCAGGCAAGCGGGCACGCAGTGCAAGCAACTGCTCTGCACTCAAGGTCTCTGCACGGGTTTGGGGCTCGATCCCCAAAGACGCCGTAATGTCATGACCCAAGATCCCGCCGATCTGCTTGCGGCGTTGGGACAGCAGTTTGGTCACGAATCGGGCAAAGCCATCCGGATCAGTTGGGCGTGAGTCGGAGGAACAGGGGCGCAGTTCCGCCATCGCACTCGTCACTTTTGGAGCCGGCCAGAAACAACCCGGCGGCAGAATCGCGATGCGACGCGCAATGGCGAAGGCTCGAACGATCGCCGTCAAAGGGCCCCAAGCTTTGGTGCCAGGGTTGGCGACCAAACGATCCACCACTTCCTTTTGGATCGTGACCCACTGGCCCGAGCACTCTGGGTGGTGCATCAACAGCGAAGCCATCAATGGGCTCGCCGCTTGGTACGGCAAGTTGGCCACCAACTTGAACTCGGCCCCTTCAAGAGCCGAGACCGCCTCTGNAGAAAGTCGACGCCCCTTCGCCAAGCAATCGCCCTCAACAAGTGTGATCCGATCACCAAATCGATCTCGGATGAGCCCAGCCAAGTCACGATCAATCTCGACCGCAATCACGCGCACCTCACGCTCGAGCAGGCATTCGGTCAACGCACCAGTTCCCGGTCCAACCTCAAGGACGGTCTCGCCAGGCTGCAGATTGGCGGCGTCCACCAGCTCAAGAATCTTGCCGTGATCGTGCAAGAAATTCTGCCCGAACCGATGGCGCGGCGTCAGACCGCGGGCGGCCAGCAGTTCTCGGATTTCTCGCAGCGACTGCACCTCAAGCCTTGCCGAGGTACTCCCCGGTTTCCGTATTGATGCGGACCACGGTGCCTTGCTCGATAAATGAAGGCACGCGGACACGTGCTCCCGTCTCGACGACGGCTTCCTTCAATTGGTTGGTCACCGTCGCGCCCTTGGGCTGCGGCGTGGTCTCCGTAATCTCCAAATCGATGGAGGCGGGCAACTCGATACCCAAAGGCTTTTCATCGAAGACTTGGACTTCACAGACGGTGTTCTCTTTCAGGAACTTGGCCGAATCACCGACCAGGTCCTCGTCCAACTCGACTTGCTCGTACGACTCTTGGTCCATGAAGACCCAAGGACCATTGGGGCCCGAGGTGTACAGGAATTCCATGTACCGCTTGTCAATGTTGACATCTTCGACCTTGTCGGAAGAATTAATGCGGTTGACCTTGATGGTGCCCGTAGCCACATTCTTCATCTTGGCTTGTACGTACGCAGGGCCCTTCCCCGGCTTGGTGTGCTCGGTGCCGATGACAACGTGCAGCTGCCCTTCCCAAATCAGAGCGTTGCCGCGTTTCAGATCAGTGGCTTTGATAGGCATGGTGGTTCTCCTGAGGGAACTATGTTAGCGGGCGAGGGTCTCAGCCTTGACTTCTCGAACGACGGTGACTTTGATTTCACCAGGGAAAGTCAAACGTTCTTCGACCTCTTTGGCGATGGCTCGGCTGGCATCCCACGCTTGGGCATCGGTGGTGTCCTCGGCCTGCAAGACCACTCGGACTTCGCGACCGGCTTGGAAGGCGTGGGCCTCCACAACGCCAGGCTGGTCTTTGGCGATGGATTCCAACTCTTCGAGGCGTTTGATGTACGCATCCATGGATTCGCGACGGGCGCCCGGCCGGGCNCCCGAAAGAGCGTCGGCTGCCATCACAATTGGGGTGTACGGCGAGAGAATCTCAATGTCGCCATGGTGACCACCGATGGCGTTAAGAATGAATTCTGAGCTCTCTCCGTTTCGTTTGGCAAAGTCCATACCGATGGCCGGGTGGCCACCTTCCACCTCATGGTCCATGGCCTTGCCAATGTCGTGCAAGAAACCAGCACGGCGGGCGATCGTGCCGTCAAAGCCCAGTTGTTCGGCAATCATCTGGGACAAAAATCCCACTTCGATGGAGTGCCGTAGGACATTCTGACCGTACGAGGTTCGGAAATGCAGACGGCCCATCATTTCCACCATCTTCTTGGACAGACCCTTGATTCCCGTTTCAATGATCGCGTCTTGGCCCTTCTTGCGAATGGTGGTTTCGATGTCGGCCTTCGCTTTGGCCACGTACTCATCCACCTTGGTGGGATTGACACGGCCGTCGGCCACCATGCGCGAAAGGGTCTCGGCGGCGATGGCACGACGGATCGGATCAAAGCAAGAAACCGCAATCACCCCCGGAGAATCGTCAATCAGGACATCCACCCCGGTCGCCAATTCAATGGCACGAATATTCCGGCCTTCCCGACCGATGATCCGACCCTTCATGTCGTCAGAAGGAATTTTGACCGAACGCACAGTGGACTCGGCCACATGCTCGGCCGCGCAGCGCTGGATCGCCATAAGCGTGATTTCTCGAGCCTTGTCATTTGCCTCTTCCTCGGCGGCCTCCACCAAGTCACGACCCACGACGAGCGCTTCGAGACGATACGCCTCCCGGACTTCATCCAGGAACTGAGCCCGGGCCTCCTCTTCGGTCAAACCAGAGACGCCTTCAAGGCGAGCCCGGAATTCGTTGCGGGTTTCCACCAACTGGTCCCGCTGGCTTTGAACTTCCTCCAATGCCGAAGCCCGCTGGCTCACCAAGGCTTCGGCTTGCTCTTCTTGTTTGGCGATCTTCTCGGATCGGGCATCCAGTTTTTCGGACCGGCGGTCCAGGCGACCTTCAATCTCACGCAGATCTTGCTGCTGACGTTCAGCATCGGCATCAAGCGACTCACGACGTTTTGCGATTTTCCTTTCGGCTTCCAACTCCAGATCTTTGGCTTTGGCTTTGGCTTCTATCTCNGCTTTTTCCAAAAGTGCAGTTGCCGCCCGGGTTGCTTCCCGTTGGGTGCCAATGGCGCCAGCTCGGAGCACCATCCAAGCGACCCCACCACCAAACCCCGCACCGACGACAGCCCCAAGCAAAACGGAAATGGCATCAAATTCGGTCAAGAGACAACTCCAAAGGGGAGCGCATGCCGAAAANTGCGACTTCTGGTGCTCAAAATGGCGGGTTGGCCCAGATATGAGAACGCGGAGGGTCCGCGAAGCCGCAAACATCATTCCCAAACCGGCATACGGAGTTTGGTGGCCTCATTCTATCCCCAAGCCGTCCCAACCGAGCCCCCTCATTCAGCGAATAGGATGCTTGCGGTGCGTTTGCCGAACTTTCCATCTTGGCTCCACAACCCTGTGGCCGCCCGCATCATTGGGACAGCCGGGCGGCGGCGTGGCCCCACTTGGGCCCGCTCGGCGGCGTTGTTGCTGCTCTGCCTGATCACGCTCGCGCTCTTGACCGGCGGAGGGCTCAGCAGCGGCTCTGCCCGAGAACTGGCCTCAACCAGCGCCCAGTGGATCGCGTCGCTGGTCCGACTTCAAATCTTGTCCAGCTTTGTGCTCATGCCCACCTTCATTGCCGGGGCCATTACGCGGGAATCCGATCCCAAAACCTGGGAAGTGGCACTGACCACCCCCACCCGTCCCCGATCCATCGTCTTTGGCCAGTGGTTCGGAAGGGTCTTTCTGGCCACCACTCTTCTCCTGTCGGGATTGCCCATCCTGCTTTCGCTGGGCACCTTCGGGGGGATCCCATTGCAGACCGTGGTCATGGGCAGCGCCTTAGGTATTTCGACCATGGTGATGGTGAGTGCCGCCGCGGTACTTCTGGCGGCCTCTCGTCGCGGTGGACGCCGGGTGCTCTTCTTCTTCTTCTCGGGGTTGGCCGCTTGGCTGTGTTTGACTGAAATCGCCCACAGTCTTTCGGGATACACCCGCTCCAATTTGAGCGTGTTCACCCCGTTTTCTCCCCTCCTCTCTTTGGAAGCCATGCTGGCTGGAACCGTCGGAAGCAATCGGGCGGTCATGACCCACATCGTGGCCTCGTTGGCCATCACGGGAGGACTGCTGCTGGCCGCGGTCTTGCGGGCGNCCCTTGGCGATTCCCGAGTCTCCGAACGCACCCTGTCCCGATCGGCCCAGGAGGCCGACGACGGCAATCCCATTCGGTGGCGCGAGCGGTTGCGAATGCCATCGGGACTCCACGCCTGGATTCGGTGGTGGCCCGCTTTGGTGGCGGGGTTGCTGGGGGCANTGNTGGCCGTACCCGGGTGGCAAAATCAACTGAACCCCAAGACGTTGCAAGGGTTGATGCAGACTGGAGTGATCTTGACCAGCGTGGTCGCCATGATTGCCTGCATTCTTGAATCGGCAAGCTCGGTCACCGCCGAACGGGAACAAGGCACACTGGACTTGCTTCTCTCCACACCATTGCAACCCAAAACCTATCTGGATGGGAAAGCNCGCTCGTTGCTGGAAGCGCGGCTGCCGTTGCTGGTAACCCCTTGCCTGTTCGCACTGGGTCCCGCGCTGGGCCGAGCGTCTCNCGCGGCAGAAGTTCCGGTTCTGCTGCTGCTCACCCTTCCTTCAGTGTGCGGCTTCATGTTGTCAGTTGGCTTGCACCAATCGGTCACCAGCCGAACCACCGTCCGCGCGACAGTCGTCACGATCGGCCTGTTGGTGCTGGGGCTTTTGCCCTTGCATGTGATCGGAAGCGCGGTGGCCCAATTGGGGCCCGGGGCTGAGGTGGCGCGAGCCATCGCCCCCCTTTCCCTCATTCAAACGCTTGGGGATCGCATGCTGGAATCCCCCATTCCTGTCGAAGATACCGCACGCATTTCCGCCGCCGTGGCGGCCATTGTTGGCGCTGCTTTCTGGTCGTTCCTCAGCCTCATGGTCCGGGCCAACACGGCACGCGGCTTTGTTCGAAGCGTGCGCAAACTTTCCGGTCTGCGTTAGCCATTCGACGCGAAGTCAGAATTCGAAATTACACCAGCAGGAGCGTCGGGTGCTCGACGGATTCGCGGACCGTCTGCAACCACCGGGCCGCCATGGCGCCGTCGATGACACGGTGGTCGTTCGACAACGTTGCGGTCATTCGATGGCCAACCTCGATGGAATCGCCCCGCACCACCGGCTGCTTCATGGCTCCTCCAACGGCGAGGATCGCGCTGTTGGGTGGATTGATGATGGCAGTGAAATGGTCAACGCCGAACATCCCCAAGTTGGAGATGGTGAAGGTGGCGCCTTCCATATCTTCTGGCGCCAGACCTCGAGTACGAGCCTTCTCGGCAAGGGCTTTGGACTCGGCAGAGATCATGCGCAGGCTCTTGCGATCGGCATCGCGAATGACACCCACCACAAGGCCGCCGCCTTTGTCTTCAGGAAGCGAGATGGCGATGCCAACATTGACGGCGCCATGCTGCACGATGGCATCACCATCAAACGAGGCGTTGAAGTCAGGGTGCTGATGCATGGCCAAAGCAGCGGCCCGAACCAAGAAGTCATTGACCGACAACTTCACGTCGCCTCCNGCCAACTTCTCGTTGAGATCCTTNCGCATCGTCATCAATGGATCCATGTCAAANGACATCGANACTTGGTANTGCGGNATGGTGGTTTTGGATTCAACCAAACGCCGTGCGATCACTTGCCGCATGTTGGACAGTGGCACCCGCCGGCTGGCCATTGGCGATCCNTGACCGGCCATGGACTCGATCGGCGTGATCGCGATAGAAGATGCTTGAGCGACCGGCTGGGCAATGGGCGCAGCGGCCACGGCGGGCACGTTGACGGCGGGCGGNACGCTGGCTGCCGTCTCGGCACCCGCGGCCATTGCGGCTTCGACGTCTCGTTTGATGATGCGACCAGAAGGACCCGTGCCCACAATGGTGGCCAATGGGATTCCCGCCGATTCGGCCATACGCCGGGCCACCGGGCTAATGCGCATGCCTCCACCGGAGGGCGATGTTGCCGGGGTGGCTGACACCACCGGGCTGGCAACCGGTGAGGGCGCCGACGAAGACGCGGGCTCGGGGGCGGGTTCAGGAGCTGGTGCCGCCGCCGGAGCTGGTGCCGAAGATGCAGGTTTGAGGTTCGCGGGATCCTCACCTTTTTCAGCCAACAATGCGATGACCGTGCCGACATCAACCTGCACGCCTGGTTCGACGTCAATGGAGGCAATGGTGCCGTCGTCATACACGGCNAGTTCCATGGTGGCCTTGTCGGTCTCAACATCAGCAACAACATCTCCAGAGGAGACTTTGTCACCAACGGCAACTTTCCACTCAACGATGGTGCCCGACTCCATGGTGTCGGACAAGCGGGGCATGGTCACTTCGATGGACAAGGCTGAATTCCTTCTCGCTCAGGGTCAGGCGACATAGCAGCAACTGCGAACCGCTTCGCAGATGCGTCGAGCATTGGGCAACATCTCTTGTTCGAGATTGGCTGCGTACGGGGCGGGGACATCGTGGGAGTGGACCCGATGGACGTGGTTGTCCAAATCGTCGAAGCAAGCGGCATGCACTTGCGAGGCCACTTCGGACCCCGGAGAACCGAAGCTCCACGACTGGTCAATGACCACCAGACGGTTGGTTTTCTTCACGCTGCGGACGATCGTCTCAAGATCAAGAGGACGAATGGTGCGTCCATCAATCACCTCGCAGGAAAGNCCCTCCTTGGCCAACTCTTCAGCGGCTTCCACCGCGAAGTTGACCGGGCGGCCCCAAGAGAGCAGCGTGCAGTCGGTGCCTTCACGCACCACATTGGCTTTACCGAAGGGAATCAAGTACTCCTCTTCGGGGACTTCACCCTTGTCTCCGAGCATACGCTCGGATTCCAAGAAGAANACGGGGTCGTCGTCACGGATGGCGGTCTTGAGCAGTCCTTTGGCTTCATAAGGATTGGAAGGGATNACCATCTTCAATCCTGGCACGTTGGAGAACAAACCCTCCACACACCAGGAGTGGGTGGAACCCAACTGGCCGCCCGCACCATCGTTGCCGCGGAAGACAATGGGACAACCGAATTGTCCGCCTGACATGTAAAGCATCTTCGGTGCGTTGTTCAATATTGGGTCGGCCGCAACGAGGCTGAACGACCAACTCATGAACTCGCAAATCGGACGCAGTCCACGCATGGCGGCACCAATGGCCATCCCNGCAAAACCGGATTCTGAAATTGGNGTATCGATGATGCGTTTGGGGCCAAACTCATCCAACATGCCACGAGAGACTTTGTACGCACCGTTGTACTGCGCAACNTCTTCACCAAGGAGGAAGACACGCTGGTCACGCCGCATTTCCTCACTCATGGCTTCGTTCAAAGCATCACGGTATTCAATTTGACGACTCACCGGGCACCTCCGTTGTAGTTGGGGTCATTCGCCAGCATTTCGGGCAAGCTGGTGCCCGTCCAAGGACCAAACGGCTCGACGTACACGTCTTTGTAAAGCTCATCCAAACCCGGAGCCGGGGCGTTCTCGGCGAACTCCACGGCCTCACGCACAATNTTCTTCTGGGCGTCGTAGATCGATTCCATATCGGCATCGGCGACGTCACGCTGGGTCTTCAAGACTTGCTCCAGTCGACCAATTGGGTCTTGGGCTTCGTACTGGGCTTCTTCATCTTTGGTTCGGTACTTGCGAGGGTCGGACATGGAGTGACCCTTAAAGCGGTAGGTCTGCATATCCACAAAGCCGGGACGGCTGTTTTCTCGACACTGATCGACAAATGGCTTCATGCCGTCATACACCGACATCACNTCCATNCCTTGAATCGTGATGTGGTCGATGCCGTTGGCCCGGGCTTTCGCGCCGAGGTCATGGGCCATGGTCGTGCCACGCTCAATCGCGGTACCCATGGAGTACCCGTTGTTCTCGACGATGAAAATNACCGGAAGATCAAACAGNCCCGCCAAGTTCATGGCTTCGTGGAACGCGCCTTGGTTGACCGCACCATCCCCAAGGAANCAGAGCGTCACTTTGTCACTCTTGNCACCCCCGATGACTTCATCTTCGTATTTCGTGGCGAACGCGAGACCAGCACCAAGTGGGGTTTGGGCGCCGACGATGCCGTGTCCACCGTACATGGCGTTGGCCGCATCGAAGAAGTGCATGGAACCGCCCTTGCCTTTGGCACATCCAGCCAGCTTGCCGAACATTTCAGCCATGCCGTACTTGGGGGCCATACCCCGAGCCAAACCGTGACCGTGATCTCGATACGCAGTAACCAAGGGGTCATTCTTGCGAGTGGCAGCGACGCAACCCACCGCAACGGCTTCTTGACCGATGTAAACGTGGCAGAATCCACCGATCTTCTTGTTTTGGTAAGCCTGCATGGTCCGGATCTCGAACTCGCGGATCANGTACATATCGCGCAGCCAGCCAAGAAGCGTTTCGGTTGGCAACGATTCGGCGATGGCAGGATGGGAAAGCGTCGTCATGGCGTCACTCCATTCGCAATCCGAGAAATCGGATCGGATCGCTGATGATACACCGACAGGTACCCGCCTGAACCCCCCCGGTTCGTAACGGTCAAGTCTTGATCAAGGCGTGTAGGACCACGCGGCGGCAGGAACAACGGATTTGCCTGCCCCTGGCCCCTCCCAACGCACGATGAGGCCCGCGCCCCCACCACGCTCAAAGAACTCCACCCTCACGTTGCGGGGACCGATTTGGTCGACCTGAATCGTTCCAGAACGCTCAAGCATGCCGTGCAACCCGTCATTGTCAACGATTTGGACGCCATCGACCAGCAAACGAGAACCGTCATCGCTTTCCGTAAACAAGGTCCAGGCCCCAGGGGCGGGGAAGACAATTTGACCTTCAAATACTGCTCCAACGTCGTCAGAGAGGCCAGAACCTGCAAAAATACCGTTGGTTGAAGGGAGATTGACCTGCGACAAAACTTCGGCGGAGATTGGCACCAATAGGCCAAAGTCCGGCAATTCGCTCAATGCATCAAGCTCGTAATACTCGACGCGCACACCCGGGAGCGCGTCGGTCAGTTCGATCACCACGGTGCCCTGAGCGATCAATCCAAAGATCGACTGCACTTGATAACCAAACGAATCGGTCCCGGTGTCCGAAGGTGCGGTGTAGCGCAACGCATCTCCTTCTTGAACGATGCTTCCACCCAAGCTGGAAGTCACGTCAAAAGAAGCCAAGCTCAGTCCGTACCCCTCAACATCGATGTCGTTGGCCAAGACGTCAAGAACCAACGAACTTTCCGGTGCCATGACGACATCATCATCGTTGGCAGTGGGAGCGGATGGGCAGAAGTAATTGTCGCACGAGACATCGGCGCCGCGATAAGAACCACCGACGGCGATGCAAGTAGATACAGAACTTTGCTGACAAGTGCCATCGGCCAAACAACATCCACCAACATCCAATTGACACAAGTTGCTGGGACAAATCGACCCTTGCCCGTTGAACCGCCCACCATTGGCTTCGCAGTCCAACGCAGAGAGTGCTGCCGCACACGATCCATCTGACAAACAACATGAGCCTGTGCGATCAAGCGGTGGCGGCGGGAGGGGGCAATCTCCGAAGGCATTCAAGATCAAAAGGATTTCAGAAAAACCGACAATGCCGTCTTGGTCAATGTCTTCGGGACAGGGATTGCCACAGGGGCCCCACGCGNTCAGCACCAACAAGATGTCTTCAAAATTCACNGCCCCGTTNNNGTCCACATCGCCCTGACAAATCAANGGTGGCGGTGGTGGGCAAGCGGTATCGNTGCACTGCACATTGATGCCTTGCCAAGAACCACCAGAAGAATCGCAGAACACCTCAGGTTCCACCGAACACTGACCATCCGGATAACAGCACGACCCGGTTTCGGNTTCGACCACAAAAGGAATTTCNCGGAGTCCGCCGCTGGNTTGCTCGATCAACAATGANCCGCGATACACCAAACGGCCGTCGGTCGAGATTTGGGCCAACGTGGTCTCCCCCACCACGGGTGAAGATGACGGATTCTGATCGAAGATCGCTCCGCCTTGGTCTTCGAAGAATCCGAATCCTGAAACCACGGAGGCACCAGCATCGACACCGGCAAAGCCTGCGGTGAACCCTGTCTCGTGGTCGTCTGGTTGTCCGACCACCACCCAAGAATCTCCAGGGCCCGAGACTGCCCCCGGGAAGTCACCCAACCTTCCCAGATCTTCGGGATTTTGCCGCAACTCGGTGGCCGAAGCCAACACCAGCGGGCGCTCTGGTGTTCCGGTGACTCCGAGAATTTTGCCTACGTTCGCGAATTGACTCAATTCGGTTTGCCAAATTTCAGTTCGGCCTCCTTCGGGGTGCAGGTCGATGAACACTTCGCGGGTCACTGAAGCACGCGCCGGATCGCATGCGGTCGCCGCGCAGGTGGAATTCAGCGTGCCAACGGAAGCACCGGCCGTGAAACAAGATGCTGGGTCACCCTCCAGACATACCCCGTCCGGGAAGCAACACGCCCAAGTCTGAGTACAGGCTTCGGGTGGACAGCTGGCATCGGTGGAGTCCAAGAATCCGCCCAAGTTCAAACATTCGTCACGGAAAGTCGCCTGACATGAGCCATCCAACAAACAGCATCGAATCGGGGCGGACTCGAGACAACTTCGAGTGGATCGGAAACCAGCGATGTCTCCCACGGTCTGGGTGGGACTGAATTGGTTGGCACAGGTGATGCTGGGATTCATCGTGTATTGCGGATTGCCACAATCACAATGGTCGGCCGACCAGTTGTGGCCGAGCTCATGCGCGATCAGGTCGGTACGACAATTGAAATTGCCAAATTCTTGATCCAAGCCGTACGCGTTGTTGGTGCAAATCACCCCCAAGTACGCAATGCCGATCACACTGCCATCCAGCTCTTTTCCCGTGAAGAGGTGAGCGACATCACGCTCGATGAGCTGCTGGTTGGTGTTCCACCACGTCCCGAATTGTGAGAGCAAACTGGATGAATTGGTGATGCTGCCGTAGGGATCGTCGGCCGCCGAGGTGCGAACCAAGAAGTAGGACAAATCATGGGTGATCCCAACCTCAGATTCATATTGCAGGTTTATGGCGTCGAGCACAGACTCCACTCGACCGAGAGCGTCAGCCCCCCAAGTTTGGAAGAAAGCCCAATCGGCCTCGGCGGCCAGACCACAGACTTGCAGTCCCCCGCCTCCTCCCGGGCCGCCCATGCGCGCGATCACAGGCCCACGGCTGTCGTTGAACACCCCATCGACAACCCCACAGGTCCCCCCACATGCCAAGGCGTCCGAAGAGTTGTACACCGCCGTGCGATCACCCCAAGGTTCAAGCATCCATGATTGACCATTGTCTCCCACAACTCGGCCCCACCAGCCATTGCGCAAACGCGAACAGGAGATGCGCAACCCACCGGGCTCAACAGTGCCACGCCAGAGACGTTCCCGGCGGTCCACCAATCCCAAGGAATCACCTTCAACACTGAAGCCCCGCTCGCGAAGAGACCACGGCACCAGACGAACCAAGCGTGGCTTCCCGTCCAGGGACAACATGAAGGAATCGGAAGCACCGAACTCAACGTCTGGAAGATCTTGCACAGTGCCCCGCTCGATGCCCAACTCCTCGCAAGCGTTCGGGGGGAGGGCTGAGGTGCTCGAAGCACACAAAAGGGACAAAATCAGAGATTCCAGCATGTTCCAAAGGTACGCACAGAACGCAAGTTTGCATTGCAAAACAAAAAAAGACCCTCCAAACATGAGGAGGGCCAACGCGGATGGCAGGATTCGAACCTGCAACCGCCGGTTTCGTAGACCGGTGCTCTATCCAATTGAGCTACACCCGCTGGGTGAAGAGCCCAATTGTAGCGAAAAAAGAGAGCAACGGACTCTTCTTCATTCACTCTGCGCCGTCAATGGTCCAGTCCTCTTGGATGGTGCTGGCGAGAACCCGGAACTCCAACTGTGCCGCGGTCAGAATGGCACCTGGAACATCCAACTGACACTGCTCAAAATGCACCAAACATTCCAACGCAGTCATGTCCCCTTCGAGGTACGAAAGCTCCAGATGCGTGGCCAGGCCCAAATCATCGCCGGCCCCAAACAACATTGGAGATGACTCCATTGCGCCGGGGCTTGCTACGGGGTGAGTGGCAGTGCAACCACAAAGTGTGGCTGAGGCAAGTCCGAGAATCATGCAAATCCGGTTCATGGTGTTGCGTCCTTTCGCCGGTCAAACCGGCCGACCCTCCACATCGTTCCAATCTGCAGCGGACTTCGATTCGATCGTGAATCACCGAAGCACAACCCTCGCAAATGTCACAACCTGAATGCGTTTGTTTTATCGGACGGACTTCTGTCAATTCCCCCGTTTTCTTACTTCTTCACAGTGAGTGCTTCAATCGCTGCCATAATGAACGACTCACACTTCCCGGAGTTCTTCATGCCCGTCATTCGTCAAATGTTGATTGTCTGTTTTGCCTGTGTGTGGACCACCACCTCGATGGCCCAAGAAACATCGGACGCCTCTGACATCGAAGCCAAGAGATACCCCGCGAAGGAACTCAAGATTGAGTTCAGACCCTCGATGGCTCAGGAGGAACAACTGCGAGAACAGTTGATGTCGACCCCGCTGCCCTTGACCATTCGGGAGGGATTTATCGATGCCGGGGAACAAAATCGATGGAGCCTTCGCGCGCTCAATCGAAGGGCCAACATGGAGTTCTCCGTTGCCGGAGTTCAAAAGGTCAATGAAGGCCTGTTGCGAGCACTCAACGAAGAGCTTGGTTTGGTGGGCGTGTTTGTGGTGCCCAAAGATATTGATCGCCAAGACGGCACCGACAACCGCGAAGACCCAGACTCACTTGTTTTCTTGGTCATCACCAACATCATCGAAGAAGTTCGAACTTTGGCCTCCGGGACTCGGGTTGGGGATGATGCAGAGGTTGCACCGTCGCAACGTATCAACCACCCCGTTCACGAAAGAATTCGCGAACTGGCTCCAGTTCGGCCCGGAGAATTGTTGACCCGCGAATCACTTGAGGCTTTTGCCGCCGAGCTCTCCCTGCATCCCGGACGGACCGTTGATGTTGGCTTGGGTCGGGGCTCGGAGCCGGGACTGGCCGTGGTGGACTTCAACATCACCGAACGAGACCCCCAAGTTTGGACCGTTGCGGCTGAAAATACCGGCACGCAGGGGACAAGCCAGTGGCGATACATCTTGGGGTGGCGAGACACACAACTCACTGATCGCGATGACGTCCTGAGCGTGCAACTCCGCACCTCCGGTGATTCCGATGCCACTGGCATCAACGCCGGCTGGACCCATTCGGTGTTCGACTCATGGAAGGGAAACGCTTTCTTCCATGCCGATCAATACGTTTCGAGTCAGTTTGGTGTCCCGATCGAATTTGAAGGCAACAGCATGGGCCTTTCTTATTCGATCTCGCCGAGGCCCCTCCCATTGGGACGGAATCCCGCACGCCCACACTTCGTCACCCCGTTCTTCAGAATTGGAATGGACCGATTCGATGTCACCCAGAGCTTTGTCTTCAACAGCGGTGCGATCGAAATCGGTGGTGGAGAAACAAGTTTGCTGACCGCCCAAGCTGGGGTTTCCGTGCAACACCTCAGTGAGCAAGGCACCCTCCGAGGAGGCATTTCGCTCGCGTGGCAAGGCGGGGACGATGAAGATGATGTCGGGCGTTTCGCTCGGGACGATTCATGGTCTTCACTCAACGCCAACATCGACCTCCGCCGATTCGTTGATACCGAAGGGGTTGGTGAGTTCCGACTCCGCGCGAACGTGGGGGGAGCCCTCGATGGCCGAGTTGCACCGCAGGCGTACACCGTCCTGGGTGGCATGAACACCATTCGCGGCTATCCCGAAGCCGCGGCCGCGGGTGACCAAGGTTGGTCCGCTTCGGTCGAATATTGGTGGCACCCCGGTCGCTCTTCAGCCCCAAATCAACGCTTCCAATCCCAAGACTGGGATTTGGCCTTCGGGGGTTTCCTCGATGCCGGTGCCACCAAGATCAACGACCCAGTGGTGGCTTACGAAGTGGATGAAGACCTTCTGGGAGCCGGTATCGGCCTCGAAGGCCTGTTTGACCGTTCGGTTCAAGTCCGTTTGTACTGGGGATTCGCTTTGTCGGATCTGGACGGACGAGACACAGAATCTGGCGATAACCGAGTGCATTTTTCTGCCACTTATGAGTTCTAAACCTCATAGTGGAGTTCCGGGCTTGTGCCCAAAGACCACGAATTCCAATCACAAAGAGACCTCATCATGAAGCAACACCTGCTGAATGCCACCTTGGGAACCCTGCTCACCAGCACATTGGCCCTTTCGGCCGCTGCGGATGGACCTGAAACCGTCTGGGGATCAGCCACCATCACAATCCAAAATGGACAAACGGTGATTACGGCTTCCGACGGAACCGTGTTGGATTGGCAAAGCTTGATGGTCGCCCCATGGGAGACATTGGAATTCAATCTGCCCGATGGCGAGTCAGCCATCCTGAATCGGGTCTTGGGCGGGACCCCGACCGACATCCAGGGATCTTTGTTGTCCAATGGTCAGGTCTACATTGTGAACCCCGCCGGTGTGGTCTTTGGTGCGGATGCAGTGGTGGACTGCGGTGGTCTGTATGCGGTCGCCGGGAACATGAGCCTGGACGACTGGATGCAAGGCCTCGATCGGTTTGAATTGACCGGAGAAGTGACCAACCACGGTCACCTTCAAGGCAACAAAGTCGCCCTGCTTGGTCAACGTGTTTTGAACCACGGCACCGTGCAAGCTGGGAATGGCTTGGTGGCTTTGGTCGCCGGGGACGAAGTCTTGCTCTGGGAATCAGGCGGACGCTTGCATGCCAAAATCGACGGAGAACTCTTGGCCAACACGGCCGGAACCGGTCAAGCCACCAGTGATCTTTCAGGACTGGCCGCGGTGGAAAACACCGGAAGCATTCAGGGCGGATCGGTGCTCTTCGGGGCGGGCGACGCCTTTGCCCTGGCTCTCAACAACCAAGGTTTGGTTCAAGCCAACACTGCAGAATTTTCAGCCGTGGGCGGAGGAATCGTCCTTGGCGGCATGATTGAAGGACAGACGATTGAAGCCAACGGGCCGGTGGTGGTACTGGACGGCGCTCTTTCCTCGAATGGAGGATTGGTTTCTTTGGACGCCAGTACGTTCCTGCAATTGGCCTCTGGTAGCTCGGTTGATGTCTCCAATCAAGGAGGAGCCGCCGGTGCGTTTATGGCATCCACTGAAGGCAGTCTTGTCATTGCTCCCGATGCCCAAATCAATGCTTCAGGTGAACTCGGTGGTTTGGTGGATCTGTCTGGAGCCAGTGCCTTCTTCGGTGGCGATATCGATGTCGACGGACAACACATGGACGGCCTCCTGATGCTTGGAGGTGGCGTCCTCGGCGCGGACATTCTGATTGTTGAAGACATCCCAAACGAAGATGTCAACAACATCTCTTTCGACTTCAACGGATCCGTCGCCCTGGACAATCCTGGCTTGATTACCGGGACAAACTATTTGGTCGCCAATGCCCTAACGCAGTTTTTCGGCCCCATCCGAATTCACACCAGTGGTGACATCGAAGTGCTGGCCGAGTTGGATTTCTCCGACAGTTTCGTTCCCTCGCTTCTCTTGCACGCCGGCCAACAATTGACGATCAACGAAGCCATCAACATCAACGGCGACTTGATCCTGATGGCCGGTGGTTCACCATCGGTTGATCAGGGAGGACAGTTTGGTTTGATCGAAATCAATGCCGGGCTGAACGCTCTTGGAGACATCTTGATTGACGGTGTTGCCGAGGGTGTTGATCCATCCAATGGACTCCCGTACCAGAACGTCATCTTTATCAACACTTCAGAATTGATCGCCGCGGGAGAAGAACTTCGATTCTCCGACGAGGCACGCTTGTTCACCGATGCGAATCTCGCCGGAAACGTTGTCTTTGAGCAGTCCATCTTCGACGGCAACACAAGTGGTCTTGGTGGACTGTTTGGTATCGCGGTCAATGGCAATCTCGAGCTCGGTGGCGACGCCGGTGGGATTGCCCCCAACCAGCGGTTGCGAAGTCTTGATGTGACCGGAGACCTGATGCTGGCCGCCGGAAAAACCATTCGAGTTGAAGAATTCATCACCGCCGATTCATTCACGGCCGGTGCAGATTCGGGCGTCCAAATTGCCGTGCTCCCCAACGAGAGCGGCAGCATGACCCTTGGCGGTGATCTGGTCGCAGAAGGCGACCTCACACTTGCCGGGAATTTCACTGCCGACGCCGAGAACGTGGTCGTTGCCGGAAATCTCACCACCTCCTCTTCAATAGGCATGTCCTTGGTTGTCGACGGAGATGTCATGGTCGATGGCAACTTGAATGCACTCAGTGATCTCAACATCTCCGCCGGTGGTCAGGTGGAGATCATGGAGAATGTGAATGCTGAGTTTGCAGACCTGGACCTGATGGCCGACCGCCTGCGCTTTGGAGGCAGCGTGGTCCAAGCCGCGTCCCTCCGACTGACGGCCCTCGGCGGCGGTGACGAAAGCCCCGTGCTCTTCTTGAATGAAAACGGAGTCCAGCTGTTGATCGGCGGCGATTTCGATCTGGACAGCAACGCCCCCGCGGGAGTTGCTGGCCTGGGCGCTCTCGGAAGTTTGAGCCTGAACGCGGAGAACATCGACTTGGGTGAATCCACCATCACCGCTCTGGGCGACCTCACCCTCAGCGCAAACGGCACTCTGACGGTGAAAGACCTCAATGCTCTTGGAAATCTGATCCTTCAAGGATCTGAGTTGATCATTCAGTTGGAGGATGGTCGAACCGTCGACATGATTTGTGGTGGTGACTTTGTTGCCGACGTGGCAACCGTCACCAAGGTCGGAGATGGCACCTTCCGCTTTGCCCCAAGCACAGGCATCGAGTTGAGCCAAGCTTTCTTGCAAAATGTCGGCTCGGATTTCCAAATCGGGCAGCCGGACAGCAACTTCAATGCCAATGCCCTGGGTGCAGGAAGCTCACGCCTTTTGGACGCGACTTCAGTCGAACTGCCCGCACAGTTGCTGCCTCCTGATGAGGACCAGTTGGCGGCCCAAACCGCACGAGCAGAGCGAGAATTTGGCATGGCTGAAAATCAAGCGTTCCAAGACGCCTTCAACATCTCGGTGCAGTCCAACTCACTTGGAGAACTTGGGCGACGCTTGGGATTGGTGAGCTTCGACGCAAGCAATGTTGGAGGAGGCGACAACCGCCCCACCAGCATTTCTGAACTTCGACTTCGACCATCTGCGGCTCGTGCCGCGGTAGTCGCACATCAAGAACTGATGGCCTCCGGTTCGGCCGAGGTCCTGCAAGCCGCCTGGGAGCGGTTCACCGCTGACAGTGAGACAATCGATCCCTCGGCCTTCCGAGTCTGGCTTGCTGAAGCTGACGACGTTCTGGCCCGCGAAGGCTGGGCCGCCCACGACCGCATGCGGGCCGCCCTGCGTCTTTCTGGGCTGACCCCAAGCGAGGCCCGAGCTGCAGTACAGGCCGCAAACGCCAATTTGGGGGTTGCTGAGCTCTCAGAAGCCCTCCAGACGATTCTTGGCGGGGTGAAGGCTGAAGCGGCGACTGCATCAGCCAACGTGGATCCAGAAGCTCCAGCCGCCTGACCGCAACCGCTTCTTTGGGTTCCCCCTTGCCAAAGGGCGGCATTTTGGCGACAATACTTGGCTCGCCTCTTGGAAAGAGGCTGTCCATTGATCACACGAGGTTATTGCATTGCCTAACAACGAGTCCACCAAGAAGCGCGTCCGCCAAACCGTCCGACGCACCGCACTGAACCGATGGCGCAAATTGCGTCTCAAAACCCAAACCCAAACCTTCGAGTCATCGCTCCGTGGAGACGATGTCGGCGAAGCCACGACCCAATTCCGCCGTCTGTGTCGAGTTCTCGACAAGATGAGCCACACCCCCATCTTGCACCGCAACACTGCGGCACGTCGCAAGGCACGCATGCACGCTCGGCTCAAAGCCATGCAAGAAGCCGCCGCGGCCTAACTCTTGCTTTCGCTTTTCGACTGAACCGATCAATGGAACACCGACGGGTCGCCTTGAAGGCGACCCGTTTGCGTTTCAGGATGGACCAAGACAAGATTCATTCTCGTGAACCTTCCGAAGAATCTCGAGCGCTACCTCTTGGAGACCAAGATCGGCGCCCCAGCCACCTTGGCCCTCTGCGGCGTCGCTGGTGGACACTTGGTGCTCGAGCAAATCACGAACACCATGCCGACGCTGGCCCAAGACCGGCTTCAGGATTTTTTGTCCTTGCTGGGTTTGACGAACGCCAGCCCGGTCTTGGCCATCTTGGTCATTTGGCTTTGCTTACTTCGACACCATCAACAAAAAAGGTCCTGGCGATTCTCCCCTTGGTTCATGATCGCAATGGGAATGGAAGCAGCGCTGTGCACCGTCCCGTTGTTTGGACTGGGCATCCTCATTGGCGCCCTGGTGCCGTACGCAACGGTTGAAATTGGGGGACTCGCCTTGGCCTTATCAGCTGGCCTCTACGAGGAATTGGTATTCCGGCTGCTGCTGATCGAAGCGGCCGCCCATGTGTGCTTCACGTTCCTAGGAATGTCTCGGACCAAAGTGATGCCGTACCTCATTGGACTCTCGGGGATTCTG
Organism: Phycisphaera sp. TMED24; assembly: GCA_002168105.2. GTDB lineage: Bacteria > Planctomycetota > Phycisphaerae > Phycisphaerales > SM1A02 > UBA8653. Next base: position 46,912 of record NHCD02000012.1, on the reverse strand, counting down.
TTCGCGTGCTACCACGCCCCCCTGCTCGATGGGTTCGATGTGACAGGCCTGCTGGTGTACACCCTCGGAGGCATTTGGCTCGCCGTGTTGTATCGATACCGAGGACTGGCCATCGCGGTATTGACCCACGTCTTCTATGACATCTTGGTTCTGGCCCAATGATCAAGAAGAGCGTGCTGGCTCCAAGCATCGGCGCATCCTGATGCGGCGGCCCGCATCAAGGTGCTCCACGTGATGCATGAATGCACGAATCAAGAGCAGCCCTCGACCGGAGGACCGTTCGATCCCCTCCGGAGATCTTGGATCAGGAACGGACCCAGGATCAAATCCATCTCCAGTATCGGCAACCTCCAAGATCAGATCGTCACCGTGTCTGGAAAACGCAATTGAGATTGGTCGATCAGGATCCCCCCCATGCCCGTGCCGATGGGCGTTGGTCACGGCCTCTTCCAGGGCAAGTCGAATGGCGAAAATCAGTTCTTGGCTTAAGCCATTCAGAAAATCGCCCTGAAGGACGAAATCACGAGTGGATTGGACCACTTCCGACAATGAGCCCGTAAAGGATCGCACCAACTGCTGGCCGGTTACGCCTGGCAAAGATCAATCGCCGCAGAACGATTCGCCGCAAAGGCAAACACTGGACGCAAGCAAGCAATGTCGAAGACTTCGTCAATGGCGGGGCTGAGACTGGCGAGGATCAATATTCCCTGTCGACCTTCAACCTCACGCCGGATGGTCAACAACGCCCCAAGGGCGGCAGACGTCAAATGGACCACCCCCTCAAAATCGACAATCAACTTGGGACGGTCCACGGTGACGGCGGCATTCAGCGCTGTGCTCTCCAAGGCCCGCACCAGAGATTCATCAAGCAGAGAGCCGGTTTGAAAACCAACAATACTGACGTCACCGAAGGTCGTGGATTCGATGGCTTGATCCATATTTTGATCAAAAGGGTGGGAAGTCATGATCCCTACATCGACCAATTCAGGGGCTTATTTCATGAAAAAACTCGCTGAAGCCAGCGGTTGGTTCTCTGAACGAATCAGAAGGCAACCGGTGGCCCCAGCGAGCAGGGAACGTGTAAGAAGTGCCTCAGCGGATCGTAGAGCCGTATCCAAGGGTCTCAGAGAGGCCTGGGAAGAGCACGTCTTCGGTCTCTTCTTGGATGATGATCTCAGGCCGCATCAGGAACAGCACGGTCTTTTCACTCTTGGATTGCTTTCGGTTGGTGAAGAACCGGTTGACCCAAGGGATCTTGGAGAGGATTGGGACACCAACTTCGGTTTCGAACTCGTCGACCTGACGTTGGCCACCAAGCATGACGGTGCCCTTATCCGGCACGGAAACCGTGGTGCGAATTTGGTTGACCGCAATGATGGGCAGTTCGATCTCACCAGCGAAGTTCCCGACGCCACCGCCACCACCGCCGGCACCACCGCCGCCGCCACCGCCACCGCCAGGACCACCGAAGCCACCACCACCGCCGCCAGCGGCACCGGTGAAGGCCGTCTTCTTGAGTTCCACAAGTTCGGACGAATCGAACCAACTGGTGAGCTGGACATAGCGACGGTCTGCAGAGACCACAGCCGAGACATCAAGCGTAATGCCCGAAGACACTCGTCCAATGATGGGCTGGAACGCACCGGTCGCCGTACCTGTAATGGGCACCAGGCCGGAGACGAAGGCCTCTTGTCGCTGCAGTGCCATCCAGGCTCGCTGGCCGTTGAAGAATGTCAAGCGAGGGGCTGTCAGGACCACTGACCGGTCGTCAGCTTGGGTTGCTTCAACCAGCAAATCCACTTGAACATCGTCCAAGAACTGAATGCCAGAAGAAAATGCTGGGGCTTGGTTGCCGAGAGCTGAAGCAAAGGCAGTGTCGGAACCGACCGAATCAAGGATGTCAAAAGAGTTCTGGATGACACCAAATGGTGCGAAACCCTCGGTTGCACGAAGTGGAGCACCAAAGAAGGTGGAAATGTAAGGAATTTCGGCGGCGTCTTCCCCGATGGATTCAGGGTCAGAAATAATGCCGCCCCAAGGAATGGCGTTGTAGTACGGGTTGCCGCCGCCACCAGCGCCGCCACCAGCACCACCGCCGCCTTGGCCGCCTTGGCCACCCTGCTGTTGACCAGGGATCGCCACTTGATCAAACCCGCCGTAGAGCAGCGGATCGCGAAGCGTGCCATCTTCACCAAAGAAGTCAGACAAGTGACCCAAGGGGTTCATGGCCAACTGCTGCTGACGAAGGTCGTCGTTGGTGTTGAAGTACATGTCCAAGTCGATGCCAATGCGCTCGAACCAGTCGGTCGAGACATTCAACACTCGGGCTTCCATGTTGATTTGGATCGCACGAATGTCCCGGAGCATGTCAAGAAGATCACCGATCTGCTTGTGCCACTTGGGAGCGGTGTAGATGACAAGGTTGTCGCCACCCGCGGTCTCGTCTTGATTGAGCGGAGGGAACACTTTGATGGTGCTCTTGGAGTCTCGGTTGTACACGATGGCATCGCCGCCCCAGTCGGCTGGGACATTCTCGTAGATGAGTTCCAGAATGGCGTTGACCAGCTCACCACGTGGGATGGAATCGCCATTGTCGTCGGCGTCACCGAACAAGCTGCCGCCGCCGCCGCCGCCAAAGCCACCACCGCCGCCACCACCGCCGCCGCCGCCGCCGCCTTGTTGACCACCCTGGCTCAATGCTGCGCCAAGGTCAAGACGAGGGCCGTCATCGAAGTACGGCACGGGGAATGTGAGGTCACGGATGTCGTAGACCAACGGTTGGTAATCCCGGTCCAGAGCAGTGCGGCTGGTGACGGTCAACAGGCCATTTCGGATCGCGTAGTCAGCGCCATCTTCAGTAGGGTCAGCGCCGTCGTTGATTTGCTCAAAGATGATTCTAAAAGCATCTTCAACTTTGACTGAAGGCACGTTGATGGTGACTTCGGTGTCTTCTGTCACGCCCAATTCGTCCAGGGCGGACCAGTCTTGGTGAATGTTGAGGCCGGTGGCATTTTCCACCCATGCCAAGACATCGCTGAACGGGGCGTCGGTGAATTCCAAAGGAATCTCGGACTGCATGCTGCGATAAATAGACTTCTCTTTCGTAGAGGGGGCGTAACCCGTTTCGTCGTAACGACGTTGACTGAGTTCCTCCCAGTCTTCGGGGTATTGCAGGACTTCATTGATGCCACGCATGCCAGGCCCATCGATGTTCGGCACCGGCATCATGAACCGCTCTTGAACCTCAAGAGTTTGCTCGGTGTAGGTGTACTCTTGGAGACGCTTCTGCTCCATGTAGTCGACATACACCTTGGAGGTCTTGATGAGGTCCCGCAAGGCCAGTCCTGCTGGGTGAGAAGGATCCAAGAACAAAATCTCGTCAACAACCTTCAGAGCTTCGGCGTACTTTTGTTCCTCTTGGAGTTGACGCACACGGAGGATTTTTTCGTCGATGCTTCGCTCGATGCGACCGGACTCTGCGGAATCAGCCACCGACTTTTCGTCACGGGCATTCCGGATGGCGAGCTCTTGTTCAACCTGCTGCTGCAAGGCCCGCGCTTCGTCAATTTGCAAAAGCAATGCTTCGGCGGACTCGTACAAGCCAGTGAACTCAGAAGTGGTGAACAGGTTTCGAGCTCGGGAGAGTTTGACTCGGCCGGTCAGCACCACATTCGTCGCACCGGAATAATCTTCTCTTTCGAGAAGTTCACCGCCACGCTGCATGGAAGCTTCAAACTCAACTCTTGCTTGCTTCAACAACACAGAGCGTTCGTTGACAACGGCATCAATGGTCGAACCACGATCCAGCATCGAAGCCGCCTCGTCGCGAATCATCGAAGCATCTTTGTTGCCAGGATCTTCCGCCAAAACTTCTTCGGCTGCGGCAATGGCCATTTCCCAACGGCCTTTGGCGAGGTGGTCGCGAGCGGACGCCAGGGCTGGGTTTTCCTCGGCTTCCACAACTTCTGCAACAGGTGCTTCAGGCACGGGTGCATTTTGTGCAAACACGGGAGAGACAAGGCAGGCCGCAAGAGTGGCGACACCGATGAACTGAGGTTCGAGCTTCACTGTTGGCTCCTCAGGCCGCCTCCGGCGGCCATTACAAGTATTCCTCCACCAGCCTTTCGGCCGGCCTCCGACAATCTTCCGGAGAGGCGAACCTTACCTTCTAGAAGTCCTCTGCTGCAACACGCAACGCGGATTCGCGGTGGTTCTTTTCTGAGATGGATTGCCTCCCCGAATATCAACCACGGGCTTCGGCCATCTGGGCGACGAAGTCGTCGAACAAATAGGCTGAGTCGTGGGGCCCGGGAGAGGCTTCTGGGTGGTACTGGACGGCAAAAATTGGCCGAGAATCATGCTTGAATCCAGCCACCGTGCCGTCATTGACGTGCCGGTGGGTGATGGAGCATCCCGCCGCCTCCAGTGAGGCGCCCTCGACGCAAAAACCGTGATTTTGGCTCGTAATCTCGATTCGATCCCGACCAGCGGCATGGACAGGCTGGTTGGCTCCGCGATGACCGAACTTCATTTTGGCCGTTTGGGCCCCCAATGCGAGGCTTAAGAGCTGGTGCCCCAAGCAGATACCAAAGGTTGGGACCTCCCCAGCCACCTCTCGGAGGGTGTCGATGGCTTGATCCACCGCCGCTGGGTCACCGGGACCATTGCTGACAAAGATGCCCTCAGGCTGCAAGGCGCGGATGGCGGAAGGCGAACTGTTGGCCGGCAAAGCATGGACTTCACAGCCCCGGTCGACCAGATGCTTGTAAATGGTGCGTTTTGCCCCACAATCCAAGGCCACCACGCGGTAAGGACGATCGCTGCCTCGAGCACGATCCATGGGCATGTCGCGGGCGCCGTCCCACCAACCCGCCAAGTCTTCGCTCGGGCGGTGGGGAGCCTCTGGGCCCGCCGACTCCGCCAAGTTGGCCCCAGACATGTCTGGCGCGGCCCGGGCCGCCGCGAGAAGGGATTCAGGGGTCTCGGCCGGATCGCTGGAAATGGCGCCTCGCATGGCGCCCGATTCCCGAAGCCGACGCACCAATGCTCTGGTGTCCAAACCCTCAATCGCTGGGATGCCGGCCTTGGCCAGCCAACTTGGGAGTTCGGTCTTGGCCCGGCAGTTTGAGACCAATGGGGTCGCTTCACGCACCACGAAGCCGGCCACTTGCGGATGAGCGCTTTCGCCATCCTCCGTCGTAATCCCAGTGTTTCCTATCTGGGTGGCGGTGAGGACCAGGATTTGGCCTTGATAGGAAGGGTCGGTTAATGCTTCCTCGTATCCCGTCATAGCGGTGCAGAAGACCACTTCGCCGGTTTTGGTGGTCGCGTCGCCAAAACCCCTTCCTCTCCAAACTGATCCGTCTTCGAGGACAAGCAACGCTGGGTTTGACTCGGTGTGCATCAAATGCGGATTGTAGAGAGACTCTCCGTTGTAGGCTTCGGTCGTGGATCTCTTTGAGCCCGATGGGCCACCAAGTTGGGTGCAAGTTGCCGTTGAGCGTGGGCTGAGTCTCGATGCTGACGTCCTGACCTATGCCGTCCCCACCGAGTTGCACCCCATTGCCTTAGGCTCCCGCGTCCGGGTTCCATTGGGCCGCGGCGCGACCCCAACCGCAGGCTGGGTGGTGGCCCCAGGGACGACCCCAAATCTCGCCCCAGAACGCATCAAACGAGTCATTGATGTCGATGATCGTGTCTCCCCGCTTCCAGAGTCTTTGATCGATGTCTCTCGGTGGGTCAGCGACTACTACCAGTGCCCCATGGGGATGACCTTGGCTTCCGTGGTCCCGGCCGCGGTCAAACGGGGGACCGGCCGCACGCTCAACCGCCATTGGTCCCGATCGTCCACCCCCCAACCCGATCGTCTTCCGCCAGCCCAGCGACGGATTTTGGAAGTGCTCAACAAACACTCTGGGAGCGAACCTCTTCCCGAATCGGCACTGCTTGAAGCCTCCGGAGTCAAAACCCGTGGTCCCCTGCAAGCTTTAGAGCGGGCAGGTCTTTTGGAAGTCACCCTGGTGGAAGCCATCCGCGGGACTGACATCCCAGGTGGGCTCGACCCTCGACGCCCTGATTGCCTCACCGACGAGCAACAAAGAGCCATCCAATCCATTGGAGAAGCCATTCCTGGCGGCGCTTCGGTTCACGTGTTGCATGGTGTTACCGGCTCAGGCAAAACCGAGGTCTACTTGCAACTCATCGAGCAGGTCTTGGCCGCAGGCAAGACCGCCCTCATGTTGGTCCCTGAAATCGCCCTGACACCCCAGACCGGCGCACGGCTCTCCGGAAGATTTCCCGATCACCGGGTCGCCATTTTGCACTCAGGGCTGCACGCCAGCCAACGTCACGCCGAGTGGCAAGCAGTTCGCTCCGGGGAAGCTCGAGTGATCTTGGGCGCTCGATCGGCTGTCTTTGCTCCAGTCTGTGAACGTGAACTTGGGTTGGTTGTGGTGGATGAGGAGCACGAGAGTTCGTACAAACAAGAACAAGCCCCCCGCTACCACGGCCGGGATCTGGCCATCCTGCGTGCCCATCGTGCCGAGTGCCCCATCATTTTGGGATCGGCCACACCTTCCATGGAAACTTGGTCCAAAGCAGTCAGCGGCCGTTGGCATTTGCACCGCATGCGATCGCGTCCTCCCGGAATGGCTTTGCCGCGCGTCGAAGTGGTGGACTTGGCTCAGGAGCAAAAATCCAGTCACGACCGAAGCCTTGGACAAACCCTGATGCAAGGTTTGCACGAAGTCACGCAGTCTGGCGACCAAGCCATCGTGCTGCTTAACCGTCGGGGTTGGGCGTCTTGGATTGGGTGCTCGAGTCAAACGTGTGGCTACACCTTGCGTTGTGAAGCGTGCGAAGCATCGATGGTGATGCATCGCGACAACCGACTGCCCCAAGGAGGCCACGTCAAATGCCACCATTGTTTGCGGTCCAACCGATTGCCTTCCACTTGCCCCGACTGTGGAAAAGGCTTGATCAAACTCGGACTGGGCACCCAACGTTTGGAAGAAGTGCTTCGGGAAGAACTGCCTCACCTAGAAGCGCATCAGATTGTAAGGGTCGACTCGGATCAAATCTCTGGACTGCAAGACTTGCACGAGATCTTGGGGGCGTTCGGGCGGCGTGAAATTCGAGTGTTGTTGGGCACCCAGATGATTGCCAAAGGTTTGGACTTCCCGGGGGTTCGATTGGTTGGCGTGGTGAGCGCCGATACCGCATTGCAGCTCCCTGACTTCCGAGCTTCCGAACGCACGTTCCAATTGGTCTCCCAAGTGGCCGGTCGTGCTGGCCGATCCGCCGATGGTCCACAAGCACGGGTCATTGTGCAGTCCATGCACCCAGACAACCCAGCAGTTCTGCATGCCGCTGCACACGAATGGGATCGATTTGCGGAACACGAATTGGCCATGCGGGTCGGGGCTGGTTTACCTCCCGCCAAACGTATGGCCCGGATTGTGTTTCGTGATCGAGATCTTGATGCCGCCATGGCCATGGCGAACGCCGCCGCCCAAGCACTTACCAACACCAAAGAGGAGATTGAACTGTTGGGGCCAGCTCCCTGCCCAATGGCTCGAATTGATGATCGCCATCGGATCGGGCTGGAAGTGCTTGGCGAAACACCCGGCACCTTGGGACGGGCACTGGCAAAAGCCCGAGCCGCAGGAGGGCTCAAACCCGGCGAAAAAGTGGTCATTGACGTGGATCCGACCACTCTGCTGTAAAAGCGATGTCCGATAAAGGGCAGCACAATTGGACGAATCCGCACCATCGAATCTCGCCCGCTGTGCCTTGCGTTCGGCGGTGGCCCACCGCCGAATCGAACCCCATGTTGCAGCCAGAAATGGCCCTCCCACCGCCCATTCCAAAAAAGCGGCGACGGCCCAGTGTGTTGCTGGCAGACGCCGATCCTGCGCGCCGAGGGCTGCTGGCCCACCACCTGCGCCATATGGGACACGAGGTCTGGGAAGCAACCAACGCCGCCAGTGCATTTGAACTGTTTGAGTGTCACCATCCTCCGCTTCTTTTGGTTGACCAGAATCTTCCGGCAAATGGCGCCGAGCGTCTGTTGCAACATGCAAGAGACTTGGGAGGACGGAGTCCGGCCATATTTGTGTGGTCGGTGTTGCTCCAGAACAAACAAAAGAAAGCCGACCCTCTTGCCTCGTGCGATCAACTCTTGCTGACGCCGACCGATCATGATGCTTTGCAACGGACCTTGGCTCCAGGCATCCGACTTTTGGAGTTGCTTGATTCCCTCGAATCAGAACGCGAATCGGCTCGAATGGCCCTAGAAACCGCACACCGTGAAACCAAACGGGCTCAAATGGCCACGGAAAAGATGCGTCGCCAAGCGCTGACCGATGACCTGACTCGGCTGGGGAATCGGCGAGCCGCCCTTGATCACCTGAAAGATTGTTGGGACAAACGAGGCCCCTTGGGCGTGGTCATGCTGGACTTGGATCATTTCAAAGAGATCAACGATCGATTTGGGCATGGAGTCGGCGACATGGTTTTGGAATCGGTCGCCACCCGCTGGCGACGATGCACCCGCTCCGGAGATCAGCTCTACCGCATGGGTGGGGAAGAATTTCTCTTGCTGTGCCCGAGGGCGGACGAAGGGGTGGCGGCCATGGCCGCGGAGCGTTTGCGACGCGCACTCGAAGAGCAGCCCATCAATACTGACGCGGGTCCTATCGCCGTTACCCTCAGTGCCGGGGTCGCCGCGCGTACGCTGCAGATGAATTCACATCATGCTTTGCTTCGGGCTGCTGACCGGGCGCTGTATCGGGCGAAAGACGCTGGCCGAAATCAGATTCGGCGCGAATCAAGTCAACGTCGCGCAGGTTAGATCAACGCTCAACGGGCTGTTCGGCATCCATCCAGCCTCGCCATCCCCCGTCCATCGAAATGACGTTGGTGTACCCCATGGCCACCAATGATTCCGCGGCGATGGCCGAGCGGTAACCGCCACCGCAGTACAAGACCAAGCGTTCATCCTGATCCGGAATGGAAGACTCAATGTCACGCTCGATGACACCCTTTGACAAATGAATGGCGCCCGGGATGTGCCCCGCTGCAAACTCGCGCTCTTCACGCACGTCGATCAACGTGAACGATTTGCCTTCATTTTTCGCCTGAATAAGTTCATCCACAGTGCATTCACAGATCGCCCGACGGGCTTGGTCAACTCTGCTTAAAAATTTAGAATTGTGACGCATGTATTTCTGACTCAGGACTATAAATAATCGAAGACGCTTAACCAGCGTCTCTCTCACTCTGTCTTACTCTCTCTCTCTTTCTTCAGGATAAACGAATTATGATTCGCTGCACTTTTGCCGCCGCTGCTCTTGCTGTCGTCTCAACCGCCAACGCCGATCTCGTGATCGACTCGGCCTTGGGCACCACCCTCGATGTCTCGCACTCCGTTGGCTCCGGCGACCTCACCTCTTACATGGTTATCGACTTCGGTGCGACCGGTGGCGACAGTGTGGCGTTTAGTTACTCGTGGAGCGGACCCACCATGGCCACCAGCAACGACATGATCGAGGCGATTGTGGCGGCAGGATTCCTCAGTTGGGAATACACCGATTACTCCTTCGGCCGCGCGGTTGACAATTTTTCCTACGGGGACATGACTGGGGATGCGAACTTCTTCTGGGGACTGAGTCTGGGAGATGTGGTCGACCCAGGTGTTGAGTGGGTTGGATCACCGGTTGGCCTCTCTGACAACTTGTTGAGCAACAACTCGCTCGAAGGCTGGTACAACGGCTTCAACGAGGATTACTCGACGATTCCACCAGCGCTCCCCTTGGTTCCCGCCCCCGGCGTGATGACCGCATTGATGCTAGTGGCAGGCCAAAGCCGGCGGCGACGACCAAACTGCTGAACTTTTGCCTGCAGGGTTCGTACCATTGGTCTCAACTCCAATTCTGGGAAAGGACCATCCATGCTGCTTTCAACCCCGCTGTCTCTTCTTCTGTCTTTTAGTGCTCTGAAGAGTGATGACGACGTCGTTGTTGAACGACAGTTCAATGCGGTGGTCATTCAAAATGGCTTGAAGGTCGAAGTCGAGGGCTCGGGGCCGGAGGCATATGTTGTCGAAGTGGATGGCACTCGGGTTCCCCCCGAGAGAACCCGCTGGCACGACGACGTCCTGCAGATTTTGGACGAAGACGGCGGTGTGCTCATCAGCCTGCCACTTTCTTCGTCGGGCTCGATGGCTTCGTCGGGCATGATGGCTCAAGGGGGCATCGAGAATTTGCCCCCGAAAAAGATGCGGGGCCTCCAAAAGCAATTGCCCAAGAAAGCCGCCTCAGGCTTTCTCGGGATCCAAATGGCCCCGATCGACAATCTGCTAGCAAACAGCGCCGACGGCCGCCCGTGGGATCTTGACGCGAGTCGCTGCACGATGATCTCAGCCGTTGTTCCAAACTCACCTGCGGCCACCGCGGGCTTGCGTGCCGGTGACATCATTATTCCGCAAACCAAGCGGAGTGCCGACCCTCAAACTTTGTCATCCACCATCGCCGGAATGCAACCAGGCACGATCGTCTCTGCCATCATCATCAGAGACGGTCAAAAAATGAAAGTTGAGATCGAATTGGGGGCCCGGCCCGCAGACGCACCTTCCCCCCGGCGCATGCTGCATCCTTCGGAGGCCGAAGCTCAATTGCAAAGCCTGATGGAGAATCTCCACCGCCAAGTCCAAAATCGCATGCAGCGATTCGAACGTGAACAACTGTCGCCCTTTCTGCAAGAAGCCCAACGTCAGATGGAAAATGCACAATCGAACCAAAATCGCATGCAGTGGGAGCAGGACATGAATCGCCTCATGTCTCAGTTCGAATCTGAAGTGGAACGGCGATTCAAACAACTTGAACAAGACTTCCGACCTTGGGCGGCCGACATGGGAGAGCGACTGGAAGAGCGTCTCCAGCAATGGGGCGAAGGCATTGGCAAATGGTCCGACGAGATGCGGGATGAAGAGAAATCTGAATCACGCAAAGAGGACCTTTGAGTTCCGGGATCAAGAACTATTGATGATCTGATTCCATCCTCCTCATCATCGTTCCTGTTCACTTGCGAATTCCCTGCTATTGTTCGTAGCCCATGCTACATAGACTCCGTGCCCGCCCAACTCTGCTTGCTGTTTTGCTCCTCGGATTGGGGGCCAGTGCAGCCCGAGCCGACGCCTCGCGCAAATCAGAAGACACGCTCTGGAACCCCACCCCGCGTAGCGAGTGGAGAGCCATGAGTGCTGACCGACCAGATTTCACTGAGAGCCCTTACACCGTTGATGCTGGCGCCTTCCAGTTGGAAATGAGCTTTGTGGATTACAGCCAAACCGATGATGCCGAAAGCACAACACTCGCGCCCATCAACTTCAAAGTGGGCCTGCGGCACGATATGGATATCCAGTTCGTCATGGATCCATTTGTCATTTCTGATGACGGGCGCCAAACGATTGATGGTGTTGGAGACACTCAGATTCGGCTGAAAATGAACCTTTGGGGAAATGACTCCGAAGGTGATGCATTCGCCTTCATGCCTTTTGTTCAAATCCCAACCTCAACCAACGGCATTGGTGGTGACGAAATTGAAGGAGGATTGATTTTTCCGTACGCCACGAGCTTGAGCGAGACTGTGGGTCTTGGACTCATGTTTGAAACCGACTTCGTACACAACGACTTCGAAGACAATTACGAGGTGGAATACGTCGGCACCGGTGTTTTTGGCTTTGAGATCACCGAAGCACTTGGAACCTATATTGAAGGAATTGGGATCTTGCGGCCTGACGCCGATGAGGAGTTCACATCAATTTTGGGCGTGGGGGTCACGTACGAGGTGGCCACCGACACGGTGCTCGACGCGGGGTGCAATTTTTGCTTGGAAGGTGACGCCGACGACTTCAACTTTTTCACCGGCATCTCCATCCGGTCCTGATTGGAAAATGCCCCGGCAGATCACTCGCTTCGAATCGGAAAGAGAACTTGGCCCTTCTGATCAGAACCCGCGCTTCGCACGTGTGGCAAACCCTCAACCAATCCGTAAGCAACCAAACCGTCGGCCCAACAATCCTGAATTTCGATTGGAGCTTGTTCTGGAAAATTGCCAGTTCGGATTCGCGTCCGATAGGCTGACAAAACCAAAGACATCGACTCCAGTTCCATGCGCTTCAATTGGACTTGATCAAACGCCTTGGTGAGGGCCGGAAGCAACAGATCAATGATGGGATTTCCGGTACCGTCGAACCCCTCGATATCAGGTCGATCCCAAAGGGGAGATTCACAGTATTCGGCCTGCGCCGCCAAAGTGTTGGCATACAACTCTCGGGTTGTTTTTCGATCTGGCATCCACTGCGCGAGGAACGGCGCGGCCAGCGATGTCAAACGCTGTTCTAGCCCGATCGGGTAACCAGTGGAACCCGATGCATCTGCTGTCAGCAATGCACCTGTCTCGCCAATGAAAATGCCATTGCCGGAACCATCATCGGAATACATCCGCTGGAGCACATCATCGAACATGATTTGTTCACCCTCGAGGTTCAGAGGCGCCAGAGCCTCCAAAGCCAAGCCCAGCTCCACTTCAAACGCTGCCAAGATTTCATCGGAATAGGTCTTCCCGTGGGCCGTAAGCAGACGCGACATGGTGTCAACTTCAAGAGACAACATTGACATGCCAACCAACTGATTGATCAGCGTGGGATGCTCTTGGGAGAGTACGGAAAGCCGTCGAATCGCACGAAGATCTTCAAGACCCCCTGTCTCCCCCTGGCTCAAGGCATGGTCCTTGAGCCTCAGGGCGGCTTTCCTCAGATCAGCCAAATGTGGAAGCAGAATGGAGATCGCTGATTGATCCCAACTCCAAGGATTGGCGTTCTTGCTTGGATGTTCATCGGAAAACAGTTCCGGCCAAAGTTCTTTGTCTTCAGGGCTGAGATCCTCAGGATGACCCGCGTAAAAGCCCAGCACCTCACAGCGGCTGGCCTCACGGAGCAACTCTGGAGCAACCGGATCATCAGCATGCATGGCCACCAAAGCCTTCCGCATCTTGGGCCATCCTCGATTTTCTGCGGGGACGTCGAGGAAACGAGCGTTCATGGCCACGACCGGATCAAACGCCAAGACGCGATCCACCGTGGCGTAGCGAATCCAAAGCAGCCCATAGACCAGAGCGATGGCGACCAAAGGCCATCTGGCGATCTTCCAAAATTTTACGAACGTACAAAAAGTGGATCGTGGGTTGCTCATTGAGAAAACACTAACACACTAAAAACGCCCGGACAAAAGTCCGGGCGTTCTGTCTGCGACCACCCCCCCCGGCGATCGCAACAGATTGTTTGACCAAATCAACGTCTGTTCAACAAACGTCCAAGGTCACGCAGCATGGCTCCTGCCTCTTCCGGCAACTCCAACTGATCGAAGCGAATGGTGGAAGGTTGCCATCCCGTTTGTGTCATCACCATACGAGTTGTTCCGTAGGACAATTCTCGATGAACGACGCCAACCAAGGCAGGTGCCGCCAAGAGACCGTCACCAGAATCGCACTGGGCGGAAGCTTCGGTATCCAGACGTCCCTTGGCCACAGCTGTCTGCAAAGTAGAGGCCAAGAAGTGGTTGGGCTGGTCGTACTCGCTCAGCCAGGTGGCATCCCAGCAGCGGATGCAACGTCCGGTGCCACTGAATTTCACTTCGTTGGCATTCCAAATTTCCCACTCCGCTTTGGTTGAAGCTGGGACAGCTGCAGACGAGTGACGCAGGTCAAGATCCATTCCGAGCAGGACAACTTCGTGATCGATCATGCCCTGAACCGGTTCAAAGCCCAGCAACAGCCGATTGGCTGTAGATGCGTAATCAACACCATCAAGGTTGACGGTGCCTGAACCGTCGCCAACGATGCCGCCCTGTGGGACAGAAGCATTGACCACCGGCCATGCCATGGCGGAGTACTCCGAGGCGGACATCTCATCGACAATTACCGCGGCACCAGACAGGTGGTTGTGACGGATCGGACGGAATTCTGAATCCGTTGCCACAACAACCAGGAAGCCACGGGCCAGGTAAGAACCGTCTGTTTCTTCCATGCCAAGACCATTGGGATACAGCGCTCCAAACGGGGCGACGGATCCGCCAAGGCGGTCTCCATCGGAGGCCCGCCACCACGTGGGCTGGTTACCAGTGAGCACAATGGTCTGATCCAAGAAGACACAGTCTCCTGCACCATCAACCAAGTACATGTGCAACTGAACCGCATCGGGATGGTCATTGCTGATTTGGATCAAGGTATCCAAACGAACGTCACCGTTTGAATCGTGCTCAACCACAACATCAGGGAAGACCAACACAGAACCTTTGAGACCGGCGTCGCCACGTGTTGGGTCGTCGTCGGTTTCACAAGGATTCGGCGTGCAGCCAGTGTTGTCACCGCCGTAAACACCACCTTGGCTCAGACAACAAGCCTCGATGGCGACCACGCATGATTCACCAAGACAGCAGGAACCCTGGGGCTCACACTCATCCGGCTGGCCATTGCCATCACAGTCTTCGCTTGATCCTTCTGCGATATCGCAATCGTCAGGCTGACCGTTGTCGTTGCAATCGGCTTCACAAGCGTCGGGCGTGCCGTCGTCATCACAATCGCTCTGGCAGTCGTCGGGAACGCCGTTGCTGTCGCAATCGTTGTCTTGCAGATCGCACTCGTCGGGAATGCCATTGAGATTGCAGTCGTTGCCCTCAATCTCGCAGCGGTCCGGAATTCCGGATCCATTGCAATCCTCAGACGGCTCACAGATATCAGGGGTGCCGTTGGCATCACAGTCTGACAAGTTTTGACAGTCATCTGGTGTGCCATCGGCGTTGCAATCCACTTCACAGGCGTCGATCAGTCCATCAGAATCGCAGTCCGATTGACAATCGTCGGGAACACCGTTGGCGTCACAGTCGTTGCCTTCCAAATCGCATTCGTCGGGAACTCCATTGCCGTTGCAATCGGCGCCGTCGAGCTCACAGCGGTCGGGAACGCCCGATCCGTTGCAGTCATCGGAGGGTTCACACACATCCGGGGTGCCGTTTTGATCGCAATCGGCGAGATCTTGACAGTCATCCGGGGTGCCATCGGCATTGCAATCCACTTCACAAGCGTCGATCACGCCATCCGAATCGCAGTCTGGTTCACAATCATCGGGAATCCCGTTGGCATCGCAGTCGTTGCCTTCGGTTTCACAACGGTCGGGCAGGCCATTGCCATTGCAATCTTCGGAAGGCTCACATTCATCGGGAGTTCCGTTTGAATCACAGTCGGGCAACCCTTCGCAATCATCGGGAATCCCGTTGGCATTGCAGTCGCCGGAGTCTTCGCAGGCATCGGGGATACCGTCGCTGTCACAGTCCTCTTGACATTCGTCAGGAATACCGTTGGCATCACAGTCGCTGCCATCGAGCTCACAGCGGTCGGGCACGCCGGATCCGTTGCAATCTTCGAAAGGTTCACAAGCGTCTGGGGTGCCATTGGCGTCGCAATCAGCTTCGCAGGCGTCTGGAACACCATTGGCATCACAATCGGCCTGGCACTCGTCAGGGATGCCATTCCCATCGCAGTCATTGATGTTTTCGCAGACGTCAGGGTTTCCATTGCCGTTGCAATCCTCGAGCCCCTGGCAATCATCAGCCACGCCATCCCCATTGCAGTCCTTCTCACAGGCATCAGGAAGGCCGTCGCCGTCGCAATCTGGGTCACATTCGTCAGGCACGCCGTTGTTGTCGCAGTCGTTGCCGTTNAACTCACAACGGTCAGGGATGCTNTTGCCGTTGCAGTCATCGCTTGGCTCGCATACATCAGGCGTACCGTTGGCATCGCAGTCGGCGAGGTCTTGGCAGTCNTCTGGGGTGCCATCGGCATTGCAATCCACCTCGCAAGCGTCGGGAACACCGTCGCCATCGCAATCAGAATCGCATTCGTCAGGGATGCCATTCGCATCACAATCGTTGCCGCTGATCTCGCAGCGGTCAGGGACGCCGTTGCCATTGCAATCTTCAAAANGCTCGCAGACGTCTGGGGTGCCATTTGAATCACAATCGGCAAGGTTCTGGCAGTCGTCGGGGGTGCCGTCAGAGTTGCAATCCACCTCACAGGCATCAGGGATATTGTCGCCGTCGCAATCGGCCTGGCAATCGTCAGGGATGCCATTCGCATCACAGTCGTTGCCATCGATTTCACATTCGTCTGGAATCGAGTTGCCATTGCAATCATCGAAAGACTCACACTCATCGGGTTCGCCGTTTCCGTTGCAGTCTGTCAGATCTTCGCAGTCGTCAGGGAGACCATTGCTGTTGCAGTCATCGATCGGACAAGGGTCCAAATCGCAAGTGCCACACTCGATCCAGGAACCACCAACGCCGCGGCAGAATCCATCGGTGACATCATCAAGACACAATGCGCCTTCATCGTTGGGACACGGCAGGCAGCACCGACCACGTGGGGTGCAAGATTTCTGTGAACAGAGGGTTCCTGCTCCTGAGAATACGCCGCCTTGTGCCACACAATCTTCTTCAAGCGTGTCGAAGCAAGTCCCGTCGCACAAGCAGCACGCGCCGCCTACGTAGTTGAAGGAGTAACTGACCCAAACTTCGGCTTGGCCGACATTGGGACCCACCACAAACAAGGACCCTCCGGGAGGAGCGGCAAAATCATTGTCACCCTCAAATCCAACTTCGAGTTGCCCAGCGCCGATCAGATCATCGAAGCATGATTCCGGCAATTCAATTCGCAGGTCACCATCCACACGGTCGTAGACGCGGCCACATCCGTAGTCGCACGAAGCACCACCGGGCAGCGGGTTTGTTGAGCACGCTTCAATTCCTGTTTCGTCCAACAAAGTGGTCTCGGGGAAGCCGATACCACAGGGCCCATTCACCAAGCGGAACTCCACGTTGTAAGGGACACTGGTATCAATCGGCTCCGAGGAGACGTTCAGAAGCTGAAGTTTGGCCACAACTTTGGATCGAATCTCCAGTTCGGCTCCGGTCAATTCGAACAGACCGCCGTTGGTGTCAAACTGAGGGACTTGAACCATCCACTCTTCGCCGTTGGGAGAATTCAGGCCGACGCCCCGTGCCACTTGAGTGCGGCAATCCTCAGCAGTGCAAGCGGAAACATCGCCCTGATGCAATCCACCAGCGGCCGCACAGGAAGCACGACTTTGATCAGGAACACAGGTTCCATCAATCAAGCAACACGCACCACCACATTCTTCCGGACCACAAACGGTGCCGTACCCACCCCAAGATCCCCCAGCTGAGTCACACTCTTCAATGGTGATGGCATCTCCACATGATCCGTCGTTCAAACAGCAGCGTCCTACGACGGGACAAATCACGGATGACTGACCACTGATGCAACTGGTGCCTACACCCTGGAATCGTCCACCCGAAGCAATGCATTCGGCTTCTTCAAGTTCGGTGCAACACAAGTCGGCGGTACAGCAACCACCCAGCAGCGAAGCAACACATGGTTCATCAGCACACGTCACTCCCCCAGACTGCGGTTCCCCTCCGGTGGCCAAGCAAACATCGACCGGAAAATTCTCAATGCACTCTCCAGCAATACAGCAGGCCGCGAATCCGCCAAGGCTGTCTGGCCGTCCGGCTTCGTCACCCAATGGATCTTCACTTCCATCATTGAATTGCGCGAGCGCGGGCGAAGCGCAAACGATGAAAAGTGTGCTGAACAACAGTCGGCGGAAAAAGTCCACAGCAAGCCCCCTTGGCTTCATCCACCACCAGAACATGTCATTCGGAAGATCCCACCCCCGAAGTAATAAGTATTAGACATTATGAACATCTAATATTCAAGCATGAAATCTATTTTCGGACCTTGGGCGGATTCTGNGATTGACAGCCAGTACCCGCCTAAGGTGAATTATGGTATCAATCATCGCCGCTGTTGCCCTGTTATTCGCCTCGAATGAGCCAAATTCCGCCACGAGTTCGGTCGGTTTGCAATCCAGCCAGTGGCGTGTGGTTCTCGACGGGGTCATGGGCGGACTCTCCAGCGGGAAACTCACCGAGTCAACATCTGGACTCCGGTTCACTGGGGATCTCTCTCTTAAAAACAATGGCGGGTTCGCCTGGGCCAGAACACGCCGGCTTGATTTGACCGCCAACTTCGAGGGATTTGAAATCGAAGTCCTTGGTGACGGCCGAACGTGGGATTTCATGATCGATTCATCCCGCCGCAGGATGATGGCTGGCGGGTACCGGACCCGCTTCCAAACCAAAAAGGGTGTTCGAACCACCCACCGATTCCCGCTGTCGAGGTTTGAAGCCGTGAGTTTTGGCCAAGTTCTGGCCCGCGGAGATCTCCGAGCCTCTGACTGTGCTGGACTCGGAGTCTTGATTGGTGACAAGAAGGAAGCCGGCTTTGACCTGACCCTGATCAAGATTTCAACGTACTCCACCTCGGACACCTCACCCTCCGTGCCTCAATCTGTGAACCGAAGTCCAGAACAATCCGTCTTGCTGCAGGCCATCGAAATGGGTGTTCCCCGTTACAACGACGGCGACCATGTGGGATGTGCGGACCTGTATGAGCTGGCAATCAGCAGCGTCCTGATGATGGGTAATGTCCCCGATGAACTTCGAGCCATAACTCGGAAAGACTTCCGAGCCGCCATGGCACTGAATTCCGATGAAGATCGAGCCTGGGCGCATCGCCGAAACATGGATCGCATCCTGGAACAGGCCCCACAAATACGCTGACCGCTCTCAACAGGCCTAGGAATAGGCGGGGCGGGTTCGTCGATCGCTGGAAGCACTCCACCAACCCACACAGACGGTCCACCACACGCCCAAAACGCCCAATAATGGCAGTGCCTGGGGCGTCCGAGGGCCAATTGAGGCCGGATCCAGCATATTTTGGGTTTCTTCCTTGCCTTCAGGTCCGTCGTTCTGCATGTTATGAAGGTGTGACGAATGTCGTCACAAATGAAGATTGAAGAGAACGCCGGTTCGCCGGCAACCACAATTCGATAGAAAGAGAGAGGACCACTATGTCCCGATTTGCATTTGCAGCTGTTCTTGGCGCGACCGCCATGGCTTCCGCCGATTTCGCTGGCGCTTCCTACACCGAAGAAGTCATCAACCCAGGTGAAGTCACCTACAAGATCTTCTTGAACTACACCAACCCACTCGACAAGCAGCTCGCTGTTTCCGGCAACGCCGCCTTCTCCGCGCTGCAGTTGTCCGCCAGCTCCGAGCTCATCCAAAAGCACTTGGTTCCAAACGCTCCTACTGACGTTCCTACCGCCGCTTTGTCCCTCCCCGGCGACTCTTGGGTCACCATCGGTGAAGGCACCGCCAACGGTGGTGAGACCCAGTTCTCCCCCGGCTTCTTGGATGGTCAAGCCGACGGTTTCGGCGCTCTCATCAGCGGTGACGGCTTCCTGCAAGCCGACAACGGTGGCTACTTCGATTCGAACCCCTCGACCAGCGTCGAAGGCACTTCGATCCTCGTCGCCCAGTTCACCTTTGCTGAAGGCTCCACTTGGACCTACACCGGCACCAGCGACTACAACGCCGGTGGTACCGACTTGAGCAACGCCGCCTTCTCGGTGACCAACGTTCCTGCTCCCGGCGCCCTGGCCCTGCTCGGTCTCGCCGGACTCGGTCGTCGTCGTCGCGGCTAAATCTGATCTGCAATGCGATCTCAACCCGCACCCCTCATGGGGGTGCGGGTTTTTTCGTCGCCCGCTCTGAACCCAAACTGCCAACAATCGATCCCGACAAGTCCCCCCGTTCATAACGTTGTCCACAAGTCGTCCGCGGCAAGCAGAAGACCTCTCGACAACCTCCAAAAACCTATTCAGACTATGGAAGTCTCAACTCTTCAAGCAGTTGAGAGAATTGTGCTTCACCACCGGGAGGGTGTGAAGACTCACTGAAACCATCGGTTTGAAAGGGTGGATGATGGATCGGATTTCCTTGTGTGCAACTGCAGTGGCAACTGCGCTTTTCGCCTCGAACTCATTTGCCCAAGACTCCCTCGAGACGGTCAGTACATCGGAACGTGGCAGTCTTCTCATCTTCCCCGACATTCGTGCCGCGTGGGATGGGGGCGAGGTGGTCTCCGACACATTGATCACGTTGACCAATGATGCCCCGTCCGAGGTCCGCGTTCAGTTCTACATCGTCTTGGGGACCAACTGCGTCTCCTACGACAACGCCTTCACGTTGACCGCCGACCAGCCAGTGCAATGGCAAGCTTCGAGCGGCCGGGCGCTGAACCCCGTCGAACTCAATCCCATTTTGGCTCCGCTTTGGTCGATTGACCCGTCCGTACTCAATCCCCTTGGTGGAGGTGACATCGAAGCCACCCTGTATGTCTGGGCCACCGGCATCACCAACCAGCCCATCAAATGGAACCATCTCTTGGGCACCGCCACCCAAGTGGACTATTTGAACCAAACCGCTTCCGAATACGCCGCGAGTACATTCCAGGTACGAACTGCCGGCGCATCCGGAACCGACGTTCCTGGGGCGGCAGATATTGAAACTGGATATGGCACTTTGGCACTTGATGGCGAGTCCTACGCCGCCACACCCGATGCGTTGTTGCTGAATTTCCAAGCACCAGGCGACAACCTGGACTCGATCTATTCCAGTGGCCCCTATGCCGTCGAAGCTGCGGGAATGGAGCTCGTCTTGCAGATTCCAGATTTCGACCTTTTTTATGACGCAGGCTACGACCGTACTGTGAGCCTTCAAATTGACATCTGGAACGAGAACGAAATCAAATTCGAAGGCACGACCAACTGCTTCTCCTGCTACAGCGGACTTCGACTTGAGAACTACCCCAAAGAGAACTCTTTCCCAATTGCCATACTCGGAACAGATGCCGGCAAAGCTCGAATCAACGCCAAGCAAGATGACAATTGCAGCAACTCAGAAGACCACGCCCTTCTAGGTGTCTTGCATACCGATCTGGTGTACCGGCGTTCGGGATCCAACGGAGTCTTGGGCCTCGATCGCCTCAGCACGCCTCTCACCGGCATCGGCTCCCAACCGGCGACTGTGCGGTATCCCCTGGAAAATGGCGGGATTCTCCCTGAGGAACTCGTCGGATCCTGATCAAAGCCGTCTCACTGGCGGACCAAAGAATCATTCAACCGCACGCTTCGGCGTGCGGTTTTTATGTGCTGGCCAAACCCTTTTGGCACTGATGCAGCAACCAGCGAAGTTTGCTGTCCATCTCAGGTGCACTTCCCGAAAGCTGCGGCAAAATCGTCTTGGCCAACGTCTTGCCCAACTCCNCTCCCGGTTGATCGAAGGAGTTCAAGCCGTAAAGAATGCCTTCAACAAAAATGCGGTGCTCGTGCAAAGCCACCAAGGACCCGAGGGAGTATGCGTCCAGACGATCCATCAACAGAACGGTAACTGGGCGGTCCCCAGGAAAAGTCATCGAAGCGGTGGCGAGCTCGAGGGCGTCNCCTTGCAGGCCGGCCTCCACTGCGGCCGCTCGAGCCGCTTCCGGCGTACGACCATGTCGAAGCGCTTCGGCCTGAGCCACCAAGTTGGCCAACAATGCTCGATGGTGCTCATCGTGATCATGATCTGGGTGAATCACGCCGATCAAATCCACCAAAGCACGATCGGTGCCTTGATGCAACCACTGGAAAAATGCATGTTGGGCGTCGGTTCCCGGCTCACCGAACACCAAGGCTCCAGTCGGACCGGTGAGTGGTTCTCCCGAAGCGGACACCCGTTTGCCGTTGGATTCCATGTCGGCTTGTTGCAGGTAAGCGGGCAACCGGCCCAGACGGCGGTCGTATGGAATGACCGCATGCCCCGCGAAACCAAGATGCACTCGGCACCAATACCCGAGCAATCCCAGCAGCATCGGCGCATTTTGAGCAACGGGAGCCTTGGCAAAGTGCTGATCCATGGCCGCCGCTCCGGCCAGCAACTCGCGGAACCCTTCGCTCCCGATCGCGCAGGCCAANGACAAACCAATCGGAGACCACATGCTGAAGCGCCCCCCAACCCAATCTCGGAACCCAAACATGCGGTCGGGATGAATACCAAATGCCTGAACAGCCTCGGCGTTGGTGGAGAGAGCGGCAAAGTGCGCCCCCACTTGGTCATCGCCAACTGCTTCAGCAATCCATGCGCGAGCGGTTCGGGCATTCATCATGGTTTCTAAGGTCGTGAATGTCTTGCTCGCGACCAAGCAAAGCGTGGTCTTGGGGTCCAATTCACGGGTCACCAACTCAAAATCATGTCCATCAACGTTGGCGACAAAGTGTACTTTTGGCCCCGAAGCACTGGCCCGCAAGGCCTCAACGGCCATACGCGGCCCCAGGTCAGATCCACCAATCCCAATATTGATGACGTCGGTAAATCGCACACCACNCGAAGCCTGAATCTNCCCATTTCGGACGGCATCCGCGAAGTCAAGCATCCGATNGAGTTGTTTAGTGGCGTACCCAACAGGGTCTTCACCATCAACTTCTATGGGGTGCTGGATTCCTCCCCGCAACGCAACATGGAGCACGGCTCGATCTTCACTGGTGTTGATGCGCTCCCCGGCGAACATGGCATCACGCGTGGCGCACAACTGCTTGGCTTCCGAATGTTCGAGCAGGGTCGTCATCACATCTGCATCGATGAGATGACGTGTCAAATCCAGGCAACCACCGGGGAACTCAAATTGCAGGCCTTCACCATGGGGCAAAGGGACCCCTTCCTTCGAGGCGAACGCATTTCCTAGCGTGGNGAGCTTGGCTTCGGGTGTCATCATTTGCCTTCTTTCTTGGCCCAAGGATCGATCACCTTGGTGTGGATATTGACCGGCATGACCGCCGTCGGGTCATGCAATCGAAATCCGCCCAAGAATGCATTCAAATTGTCGCCACGGTGAACATCAGAAGGAAGTTCTTTCAATCGTTTGACGTTNCCACCGCCCAAGACCACAAAGTCCGCCACCATGGCGGCCTTCAACTTCTGGATGGTCTCGAAGACATCTTCTTCCCACTGTTTTCTACTGTTCTCTTTCAAGGCAGCGATCCCCACGCACTGCTCGAAGGTCTTGCCATCAAGGTAAGGCAAATGACCCAGTTCCATTGGGACCACCACCGGCAGGCCTGAATTGTCGGGAAGCACCATGGCGTTCCCCAGTCCGGTCCCCAGTCCGAGGTACAGCATTTTGCCTTCACCAGGCCACGAACCCAAAGCTTGCAGCTCGGCGTCGTTGGCCAGAATGCATGGGGCCCCCGAGAACAACGCACCAAAATCAAAGTCGGTCCAGCCGCGGCCCAAATTNACCGGATCGATCAACGGGCGGCCATCGGCAATCGGAGCCGGAAGCCCCACGGTGACGGCGTCATACGACCAACCTTCGGTGGCCACTTTGATGCCGGTGGCGAACCGTTTGGGCGTCAAATTCGGACCCGACGGAAATTTTCTTCGTTCCGAATCACCGGTACGCAAGAGTTTGACATTGGTCCCTCCGATATCAATAGCCAAGACTTGCAAGAATCGATCCTCCTTCAGAGACATACAAGGTATCGGGTCGCTGGTCTATAGGATGTTGATTTGATGAACCNTTCAGAGTTGATCCATCGAGGCTGGCATGAACGCTCAATCTATGCCACCGATGCCAGCATGTACCGCGAGGTGCCCAGCGGCATCGCGACTCCGCGGGATGGGGAAGAACTCCGACGCATTGTGGCGGAGACCGCCAAACACCACGAACCCATTCTGGCTCGAGGCGCCGGATCCTCGCTGGCGGGACAAACCGTGGGGCACGGGGTGGTGCTCGATTTTTCTCGGCACATGCATCGACTGCTCAGCCTAGNCCCCCCCCGCCGATCGGCGTGGGTGCAACCGGGATTGGTCTTGGATGAACTCAACCGCGAAGCCGCTGTCCACGGACTCCAGTTTGGACCAGACGTCTCCACCAGCACCCATGCCACTCTGGGCGGCATGATTGCCAATCGATCAGCTGGTTCGTACTCNCTGAAATACGGGATGACGGACGAGCATGTCCTCGCTCTGGATTGCGTTCTGGCTGACGGAACCAAGCTGAGGTTTCAAAAAGGCGCGAGCCGCCAAGATCCTTTGGTCGAACAGCTGACGGCCGAAGTAGCCAAAATTGTCCGGTCGGTTGAACACGAGATTGATCGACGATTCCCTTCCATCCGGCGAAATGTGGCGGGCTACGCACTGGATGACATCTTGGCCCAACTCCGTGCGAGCACACCAGGGACTTTCGACCATGTCAACCTGGCCTCACTGATCTGCGGATCTGAAGGGACGTTGGCCCTGATCGAGAGAGCGCAAGTTCAATTGGTCCCCGCACCCAAACGAACCGAATTGCTGCTGGCGTCTTTTTCGGATGTCGATGAGGCGTGTGATGCCTTGGTGCATCTGGTGGCCACCAACCCCGCGGCGGTAGAACTGATTGATGCCAACGTCATTCAAGCCGCCAAAGGTCAAGGTGGCTTCGCCACCATCCTTGACAAAGTGCCGTCTGATGGTGCACTGGTCTATCTGGAATATCACGACCAAATCACCGAACCCGCCGAGGACCTGCTCCACCAACGAGGGATCAAGTTTCACAAACCAGCTGACCCCACCGAAGCAAAAATGTTCTGGCGACTTCGGAAAGAAGGACTCGGCCTGATCGGCAAACCGTCTGCAGGCAAAATGCCCATCGCTGGGTTTGAAGACTGCGCCATACCACTTGAGCAGTACGCCATATTCCGAAGAGCTTTTGCTCGTCGATTGCAGCAGGAGCAACGCGAGGCCGTTTGGTACGCCCATGCGTCGGTTGGCCTATTGCATGTGCGACCCAGATTTGATCTACGAGAGGAGGCTGAACAGGAACGTTGGTCGTCGTTGGCCCAAGATCTGACGCAACTTGTGATCGAACACGGCGGCACGGTCTCAGGAGAACATGGGGATGGGCGGATCCGCGCCAAGATGGTGCACGAGATGCTCGGGCAGAAGATCGTGGAAGCTCTTCGCAAGATCAAACTGCTGTTCGATCCTGAAGAGAGACTCAACCCGGGAAATATTGTCGAACCCAGACCAGCTTTGGTCCCGCTTCGCATTGACGGACGCCATCAACCCGTCACCGAGCCAGAAGTCACGACGTTTTGGCACTGGCCTGAGGGCCTCGCCACCGCCACCGGATCCTGCAATGGCAACGGCCTCTGTCGCAAAGAAACTGGAGGGGCCATGTGTCCTTCCTGGCGTGCGACCCGCGAGGAACGTCACGCCACTCGGGGCCGTGGCAATGCTCTACGTGAAGCGATCGTCGCACCGTCAGAACCCAATTTCAGCGATCCCGATCTTCTGAAAACGCTCGATCTTTGCTTGTCGTGCAAAGCCTGCCGACACGAGTGCCCCGCAAATTTTGACGTCTCCAAATTCAAGAGTGAAGTCTTAGCGCAACACCATCAGCAACGAGGCACGCCGCTTCGAGCAATGCTGTTCGGCAGCATTCGCCCACTCGCGCGGATTGGCTCACGTTTGTACAGATGGTTCAACCCAATCCAGAACTTGACTCTCACCAGGTATTTCGCAAACCACTGGCTCGGTCTTGCTCCCGGTCGACCATTGCCAAGTTTTTCAAAGTCCCTCTTCCGCCGATGGAAACCAGATGGCTCAAGCACAAATCCCTGTGTGATTCTGATGGCCGACTGCTTTTCCTGCTTCTACGACTCCGACCTTGGCCTTGCGTCGATACAAATCCTGGAGGCGTTCGGATACCAGGTGGTCTTGAAGGACGTTGGCTGCTGTGGGCGTACCAATATTTCGGTCGGAAGGCTCGGGGCGGCCCGAAAGGACATCGAACGAACGGCTCCGGCCTTGGAAGAGCTCCGTAAGCAGCACTCCGCCGTAGGTATTGTCGCACTGGAACCATCCTGTGGCAGCGCCATTCAAGAGGACTGGAAAGAACTGAAGACAGATGTCCCGACTTCGACCACCGAAGCACTTGCCGCCAACACCGCCAATCTCGAATCCTTCTTGCTGAAGCGATGGGAGCAACATCCGCGGCGACCCGAATTCACGACCGACCAGCGACCACTGATGGTGCACACCCACTGCCATGCCAAACATGAGGGACCGGTCGCAGCGGAGCTGCTGCAAAAGATCGGCTTCTTGGCTACGGCGGTGGATTCTGGATGCTGTGGATTGGCCGGATCTTTCGGGTATCGCGCCGAGTCTGACGACATCTCTCGAGCCGTCGCCGAGCAGTCCCTTGGATCCCACCTCCGCGCGCATCCTGACGCCTTGGTGGTGGCCCATGGCACTTCCTGTCGACATCAAGTCAAGGATGTGTTTGGCCGTGAAGTCATCTCTCCCACTGAACTTTTGGCCCGATCACTGGCTTAGGTCTGATCTGATGTCATTGAGTTTGGTGAGGCCGAAGGATTCGGTGATGACAAGAAGAATCCAATAGACAACCACACCATCACGAAGGCCACCAGACGGCGGACCGACAAATCCTCACCAAAGAACACCACCGCCAACATGAATTGCAGCGTGGGCGCGATGTATTGCATGAGCCCCACCACGGAGAGTGGGAGTCGCTTCGCGGACGCACTGAAGAAGAGCAGGGGCACAATTGTGACGATCCCGCCTACCCAAAGAGCGCTCATTTGTTGAGAATCAGCCGAGAACCACACGGCTCGTCCTTGTTGAAACAACCACCACTCCAGAAGGCCAAGCACTGGCAACAGCATCAGCATTTCACCCGCCAAACTGGTGAACGGGTCCGCCTTGGTTCTCTTCTTGGCCAAGCCATACAGACCAAATGAAAGTGGCAGGACCACAACGATCCAAGGCAACTCCATCAATTGTCCGGCTTGGAGAAGACTGGAAACCTCAAAGTCTGAAGCAAACACCAAGGCCCCAACAAAGGCGACCGCCAGGGCAAACCAACGGCGTGGGCTCATGGACTCACCCAAGACAAACACGCCCAGCATCACCGAGAGCAGCGGATTGATGTAGTAGCCCAGACTGGCTTCGGTTAAACGCGATGAAACGACCGCATAAATAAAAGTGCCCCAGTTCAAACCAATCAAGGCACCGGCGACAAAAACCGGTACAGGTTGGCTTCGAATCAGAAGAACCAAATTACGCATCCCGCCAGACCGAATGCTCAGAAAGGCGAGAAGCAACGGAAGGCCGGTCAAAACCCGCAACGCCAGCAATTCCAATGGCTCGGCAAAATCAACAGCTTTGAAATACGCCCCTGTGAC
The DNA here is from genome assembly GCA_002168105.2 of Phycisphaera sp. TMED24. Lineage (GTDB taxonomy): Bacteria > Planctomycetota > Phycisphaerae > Phycisphaerales > SM1A02 > UBA8653. The sequence goes on along the minus strand of NHCD02000012.1, from coordinate 19,647 downwards.
CAACCCCCACCACACGTAGGCGGCCAGGGCATACACGAGACCAAGACGATCCAAAGACAAGGCATGGCATGGTAGTCGTACAGGCTGATGTACCATTGGGGGTTCTATGGTGTCTTTGGCAGATCATGCTCGTTGGCTTGGGTCGTTCTTCCGTCACGGAACACGAGTGGCGTCGTTGGCGCCAACCGGTCGACGTTTGGCTCGAGAGATGTGCCGCGAGATCGATCCCGAGACACCCCAGCGCATTCTTGAACTGGGCACCGGGATGGGGACGGTGACGCGGACGGCACTCGAACTCAAACATCCCGAAAGCGAACTCGTCTCCATCGAATTGGATGCCAAGCTGCTTGAAGTGGCCCAACGAACGGCCCCGGGGGCCACGTTCATCCATGGCAGCGTTGGTGAGCTGCCCCAACTGTTGGATCAACACGGATGGGATCAGTTTGATGTCTGCATCTCGTGCCTGCCGGTTCCCAGTTTGCCCAAGCGCGTGAACCAAACCGTGATCGAAACATGGGAACAGCGTTGCACCAGCAGTGTCTTCTCCCAACTCACCGCAATCCCCTGGGTGTACTGGGGCATGTACCGCAAGATGTTTCACCATGTCAGCTTCAAGTCGGTGTGGCTCAATACTCCCCCCGCCGGGGTCTACCACTGCCGAACACTGCGGGATGATTTCTCGTCAGATGGACGACTCGCCGGGCATTGATCAGCCAAGCAAAATTTCTTTGGCCACTTCACCATGGACATCTGTCAACCGGAAGTCCCGACCTGCGTGCTGGTGGGTCAAACGTTCGTGGTTCAAGCCAAGCATGTGCAAAATGGTGGCGTGCCAATCGTGGATGTGCATCCGTCCATCGACCGCCTCGCGGCCGAGTGGATCGGTTGCGCCGTAGACCATGCCACCCCGAACCCCACCACCAGCCATCCACATGGAGAAGCCTTTGTTGTTGTGGTCGCGGCCGTCGGTGCCTTGGGCGTCTGGGGTTCGACCAAATTCACCACCCCAAATGACCAGCGTGTCTTCAAGCAAACCACGCTGCGCGAGATCAGTCAAAAGGCCTGCAATGGGTCGGTCAATGGAAGTGCACTGGTTGGTGAGTTCTTCACGCAAATTCCGGTGGGTGTCCCAACCCCCGAAGCCCACCTCAATGAAGCGCACCCCGGCCTCAGCCATTCGGCGCGCAGCAAGGCACTGCCGGCCAAAAGCACTTGTGCCTTCATCGTCCAATCCATACAGATCTCGTATCGACTGGGGTTCTTTGGCCACATCAATGACTTCAGGCAGGGTGTCCTGCATACGGAACGCGAGTTCGTAGGCGCTGATCATGCCTTCGATGCCCTCATGCGTCCCACCGGCATCACGGAGTGCGGCTTGATTCAAGGCCTGAACCAAATCCAGCTGCTCCCGTTGGGCCGCCCGGGTGAGGCGGGAGGAATCCAGATTCGGCATGGCTTCGACTTCGCGTCCTTGACGCAAGCGGCGACCACCCAAGTCCATCCGGGTGCCTTGATAGTGGGCGGGCAAAAACGCCGCTCCATAGTTCTGTGCATTCCGTGGGGGATTCAAGGCAACAAAGCCCGGCAAGTTCTCATTTTCAGTGCCCAAGCCGTACAACGACCAAGATCCCATGGACGGCCTTACAAACTGGGTGGAACCCGTATGCATTTGCACCTGGGCCTGGGCGTGGGCTGGGATGTCAGTGTGCATGCCATTCAATACACACATTCGGTCCGCGTGCCGGGCCACGTTGGGGAACAATTCGCTGATGGGAATGCCGCTTTCACCGTGCTGCTCGAATTTGAAAGGGGAACCCAGCAGTCGACGGTTGCGGTTGCCACGCTTCCCATCAAGCCGAGAAAGCTCTGGCTTGTAATCAAATGTATCAACGTGGGAAGGCGCGCCTTCCATAAACAAGAAAATGACCCGCTTCGCCGTGGCCTTGTGATGGGTGGCTCGCGGGGCGAGGGGATTTGCACCATCCAAGAGACCTTGGCCAAAGGCCAATTGCGAAAAGCCGAGCATTCCAAATCCGCAGGAAAGGCCACGCAACATGTCTCGACGGGTGTACAGATCGGATTGCATTCGATTGGAGCACAGTTCCATGACAAGTCTCCTTAGGGTCGGTACAGGAAATCAGCCGAGGCGAACAAAGCTTGGGCCAAGGCGCTCCACGCCGCCGTCCGGGCGTCCAACGGCCCTGAGTCCGTCGGCCGGAATTCACGGCTCGAAGCATACGATGGAAGATTGGCCAAACGATCACGTGCGTCCAACAAGCGACGCAATCGATCGGGGAATCTTGGATCGCTTCGTTCGATTCCTTGGCGACGAAGTCGATTCAATTGACGTTCCACGGATCGAGGCAAATCCTCGGCCTCAAGAAGCTGTCGAACTCGATCCATTTGCTCGGGAGGAACACCCGCCTCACGCATGGAGCGATCAAGAACTTCTTGAGTCGCATCGGGGGCCAGTCGCCTCAGACGCGAACGCGACTGTTGATCGGGCGAGTCCAGAGACCCAAACGCACCTTCTCTCGCATGCAATCGTGAAACATCTTGCATGAACGTTGTGGCCGATCGCTGCTCGGCAGCCGTCGGCTCACGTCCCAAAGTTCGGCGAAAGACTTCGCGAACGTGCTGTGCATCGCTGCGTGTTGTTTGCAGAACTTGACGAGCCAATGCGTCGGCCCGACCAACCACAAAATCATCATTCAGCAATTGCAATGCTTGGGTGGGCACATTGGTCTCGTCTCGAATTCCAGTCACGAAGGACGGGTCAGCGCCATCAAAAGCGGCCAAGAATTCGGGAGGCGCACCCCGCAGACTCGGGAGATACACCGAGCGATGGTGATCGGGACCCGAGAGCTGGGTTTGCAGTTGCCCCAATCGAGCCGAACCCGGGGCAAAGGAGATTGGCGACCCCTCCGGACGACTCGAGACCAATTCACCAGAAGCCATCAGCATGCTGTCTCGGATGGACTCTGCGGGCAACCTTCGCGGTGTCGAGCGCCAATACAACTTGTTTTCAGGATCTTTTGCGTGGGCGGCGGATTGGTGGTCGTTCGACAACCCCCAAGTTCGAGACAGCACAATTTCCCGAATCAAAGCGTCGGTGTTCCAGTCCAACTCAACGAGCCTCGTGGCCAACTTGTCCAACAATTCAGGATGCGACGGGGACTGTCCAGAGACCCCAAAGTTGTCGGGTGTCTCCACCAACGGTCGCCCCATCAGATGCAGCCAGATGCGATTGGCCCAGACACGAGCGGTCAGGGTGTTCTGCTCGTCGGTGATCCAGTGCGCGAGTTCCAGTCGGCCGGACTGCTCGGGGTTGATTTCGGGAGCAGTTGAACCGGCCAACATGTTGGGCACACTGCGCTTGACCAGTTGGCGAGGCTCATCCAGCTCGCCCCGAGCCAGGAACCGACTGTGAATCGGTACACGACGATCCGTCGCCCCCATGGCTTTGCGTTCGGATGTCAACAAACGCCCTTGGTCGTCGTAACGGTCCAGAACCATCTGGATGTTCTCGGCATTTTGCTGGTTGTTTCGAATTTGTCCGGGATTGACACGATCACGGCCCTCGACCATCAACCGCTCGGTCAATCGCTCCACGTTGGCTTCGCTTCGTTCCCGTGAGCGCTCCAAGAACGTTCGCATCGCCGGCGGCAAATCGGCACCATGGGAAATCTCAGCAGCTTTCGGCAGTGGAACCAAATCCGAAGGCATCCGATTGCCTGGGCCTGCCAATGTGCCGTACAACGTTTCGGTACTTTCAAAAATTCCTTTGACCGCGTAATAGTCGGACTGAGGAATGGGGTCGTACTTGTGATCGTGGCATCGTGCGCAGGCCACGGTAATGCCAAGGATGCCCTGTGAAAAAGCATCAATCTGTTCATCGATCAAGTCCGCCTGAAACTCGCGTCGGCTTCGGGTGTTGTGCCCCTTGGCTCCAATCGCCAAGTACCCGGTTGCGATCAGATTGTGAGCACGTTCGGTTTCGTCCTGCGACGGCAGCAAGTCCCCGGCCAATTGTTTGGTGATGAACTCATCAAATGGAACGTCTTGAGCAAACGCATCGATCACCCAGTCTCGATACCGCCAAGCGTTGGCATAAGCCACGTCGTTTTCTCGACCACTGGATTCGGCGTAACGGGCAACATCCAGCCAATGACGACCCCAATGCTCGGCATGCGCCGGAGAGTCGAGCAGTTCATCGACATAAGACGCGAAGGCGTTGGGACTCCGATCAAGAAGCAGCACATCGAGGCGTTCTGGGTTGGCGGGAAGTCCCGTCAGATCCAGAGTCGCCCGGCGGGCCCGGGTGCGCAAATCAGCATCAGAATTGGGCTTGATCCCGGCCGACTCTAGTTCCGCCAAGACGAAGCGATCGATTGCTCCGTTCGGCCAATTTTCATCTTGCACCATCGGCGCTTCAGGATCGGCGATGGGCTGAAAAGACCAGTGCTCGGCGAGCGCGTTTGGATCGAATCCTCCGGAAAAATCCACGTCCTCTTCTCCGGCGGCCACATCCGCTGGAACCCGAGGATCTGGTGCACCCATTCGCACCCACTGTTCGAAGTATCGAATGGTGTCATCGGGCAACTTTCGCCGTGGAGGCATCGCGTAGTCGTCGTCTTCCCAACGAATGGCTTGGATCAGCAGACTCGCGTCGGGATCGCCGGGCAAGATCGCGGGACCGGTGCCGCCACCAGCCAGCAAGTCGATTTTGGTGTCCAACCTCAAGCCCCCCCGGGCCTTCCCGGCTTCCTTGGAATGGCAGCCATAGCAGTGGTCCACCAAGATGGGACGAATATGAGTCTCGAAGAATTCAGTCTCTTCGGGACGCAAATCACTGCTCTCAAGGATGGCCGGAACAAGCAAAGCTGGGATCATCGAAATCACCTTCGTCTATTCTTTCGTCCAAAGTGCCAAACTCCATCCCCGAAAATGGGTCACTTTCCCGATACGGTCCTGAGATGCCAAAAAAGCCAATCATTTTGGACTTTGATTCCACCTTATGTGCCGTGGAAAGCTTGGATGCCCTGGCCAACATGGTCTTGGGCGATGATCCAGACTCGGAGGCCAAGGTGGCGGAAATCGAGCGCCTCACCAACCTCGGCATGTCTGGCGAACTGCCGCTCTCGGAGAGTTTGGCCCGGAGACTGGCCACCCTCACCTTCAATCGATCCCATATCGCACGGTTGATTGAGGCACTCCGTGACCAATTGACCCCAGGTTTGGTTGAAGACCGCCAGTGGATCTTGAACAACACGGAACATTTGCATGTGGTCTCCGGTGGATTTGTTGATTGGATTGTCCCAGTGCTCACGCCCCTGGGGTTTCGAGCAGAACACATCCACGCCAACGTGTTGTGCTGGGATGCGGATGTTTGTGTTGGCTTTGATCAAGACCATCCCCTGTCCCGAAACGGCGGAAAGCCAGAGATTGTCCAACAACTCGGCTTGGGCCCTGAGAAGGGAGCGATTGCGGTGGGCGATGGCATCAGTGATTTGGAACTCAGACGGACTGGGCATGTGGACCGATTCGTTGCCTACACCGCGCATGCTTTCCGGGATGCTGTTGTCCAAGAAAGCGATATGGAAGCCTCAGACTGGACGTCCTTGAGGGAGATCTTGGATCAAGTTTGGATGGCTTAAAGCTGCCCACCTTCACGACCATGACACGGTGACACCGCACACAGCCTGTCGGATGAAGACTTCGGAACCAGACCAGAACATTTCCGCGGATCGGAGAAAACACAACCCGATGGGGACGACGGAGAAGGTCCGTCGAGGGAAGTGGGCGTGAGAGGATTCGAACCTCTGAAGGCGTACGCCAGCAGATTTACAGTCTGCCCCCTTTGTCCACTTGGGTACACGCCCGAGATGTCGGCGGCCAAGCCGCCAGTCCCCGCTTGGGGAACGAGCCATTGTAACGAAACCCGTGCCTCCGTCCATCATTCGGTCCTGAGCGGCGGATGGATTCGGAAACAATCAAAGGTCACCGCCGTGCGTCCGTCGGTAGAATTCCTANTCCTGCCGCGTTAGCTCAGTTGGTAGAGCAGCTCACTTGTAATGAGCAGGTCATCGGTTCGAGTCCGATACGCGGCTTTCGAAAGAGCCTGAATGGAGCCTTCTTCAGGGGTTCGAGACGTTTGAAGCATTGGAGCCCGCCGGCTCGAGCAATTTCTCGTACGTCGCGAAGACAGCCGAATGACCGGCCAATCGCCCTCCAGAACCTCCGATATCGGTGTAGCCCGCACGTTCGTAAAATTTGCGGACCCAAGCCGCATCCCGAGGGACCCGGGCCAGAATGTGTTGTCCGCCAAGCACCACGGTCTGTTCTTCGGCCCATTTCAGGAGTTTGCTTCCCAAACCCAGACGCCAAAACGGCGGGGCCACAAACAAGGAACGCACCCGGTGCTCGTCTTGCGCATCTGGCTCGTCTTCCCACTCTTCGCTGGGCAAACCAAGGGCCGTGAAGCCCAAGATCCGACCTTCCAGGTTCTGAGCAACCCAAGCTTCACTGCCCGCACGTCGAAGAATCCGCTGCCATCTCTTGGCTCGGATCGATTCGTCAAGCGCTTCCAGAACGGGTTGGGGAAGCACACCGGCATAACCNACTCGCCAACAGGCCGTCTCGATGACGCCCATCGCCCACGCATCTTCGGATTCAGCCCGACGCAACAAGACTCCGTCAATCATGTGGGGGCTCCTTCCGTGACAGAAGGATCGCTTGGTCCACGCCGAACCGCAAGGGCCACCAAAGAAAGATCGGTGGGATTTACCCCCGCCAACCTGGAAGCTTGACCGAACGTTCGCGGCTGAAATTGTTGCAACACCTCCACGGCCTCCGAGCGCAAGCCAGGAATTTGCTGCGGATTGAGCCATTCTGGAATGGGTTTGTTCTCCAATTCCGCCTGCCGGCGGGCTTCGGCATCCGCTCGTGGCAAATAACCGGCGTAGCGCTGGGCCACAACGGCGCGGTCCAAAGCAACCGAGCAAATCTCACCCGAACCATGGCGCTCGAGATGACCCCGCAATTCCGCAACCGGAATATCAGGTCGTCCCGCCAAATCTCGGAGCAATGTGCCTTGAACTCGGACCGAATCGAACGCCTCTTCGATCTGGTTCCGCCGAGCCGTCGCCTCTTGGAAATGTTGAGCATGCGCGTCATCCAGAAGCCCAAGCTCAAGCGCTCGTTCACCCAACCGTTCTGAAGCGTTGTCCGCCCGAAGCCGCAAGCGGTGCTCGGCTCGGCTGGTGAACATGCGATAAGGCTCGCGAGGATCTTTGGTGACCAAGTCATCCATCATGACGCCGATGTACGCCTCATCTCGGCCCAGACGAATGGGCTCCTCCTCCATCACCCGACGCGCTGCATTCAAGCCAGCCATCAACCCCTGCCCCCCCGCTTCTTCATACCCAGTGGTGCCATTGATTTGACCGGCCAAGAACAATCCGGGAATACTTTTCGTTTCACCAGTGGCGTCGATCTGCCACGCCGGAACCATGTCGTACTCCACCGCATACCCCGGCTGCAAAATTTCTGCGTGTTCACACCCGGGCAGTCGTCGGATCATTTCCTGCTGCACATCCAGCGGCAGAGAGGTGCTGATGCCATTGGGATACACCGAGTGGGTCGCCAAGCCTTCTGGCTCCAAGAACACCAAGTGGCTTTCACGATCGGCAAACCGAACCACCTTGTCTTCGATGGACGGGCAATACCGCGGGCCTCGCCCCTCAATTTCCCCAGTAAACATCGGGGCCCGATCCAAATTCGCACGGATAAGCTCGTGAATGGCCGGCGTGGTGGCCGTCATGCGGCATTCCACTTGAGGCAGGTGTGGGAATCGACCAGACGGCATGATGTCTGGGCTGCGATCACTGAAGGGCACGGGAGGGGTGTCTCCATGCTGAGGATCCAACGCAGACCAGTCAATCGTTCGACGATCCAGTCTTGGCGGCGTCCCGGTCTTGAGGCGGCCAAGTTCGAAGCCCAACCGCTGCAGCACCGCAGAGAGCGCGGAAGCTGAACCCTCACCAACCCGGCCACCTTCGGTCTTTGCAGAGCCCGTATGCATCACCCCACGCAAAAACGTACCCGTCGTCAAAACCACTTGACGACTTCTCAGNATTTTTTCTTCACCAGTCGCCACCCGTTGAAACAACGAAGTCGGTCGACCGCCGTTCAGGTACCCGTCCACCAAAGCATCATCTGTTGCACAACGAATGGCCGGTGCGTCCAGTTGCACGCCCACCACTCGGCCGCCTTCCACAAGCAGGTCATCCACACGCGCGACCAACACATCGATACCTGAGACTTCGCCAATCAAACGCTGCGTCTCCAAGGCATATGCATCTTTGTCACATTGAGCTCGGGGCCCACGCACGGCGTGACCTTTCGAGGTGTTCAGCATCTTGAACATGATTCCAGACGCATCGGCCGCCCGGCCCATCAATCCCCCGAGGGCATCAATTTCACGAACGATCTGTCCTTTGGCCAAGCCCCCAATGGCGGGGTTGCAACTCATCCGACCAATCCCGGCCTCATCCATGGTGAGCAAGGCGACCGTGCCACGACCGTTCAATGCGCGAGCGGCCGCACGGGCTGCTTCGAGCCCCGCGTGTCCACCACCAATCACAATGACGTCGTAATTGCCCCGCACCTTGAGTTCCATCCTAAAGTCCATGTCGTGAATTCAGAACACGAGAATGCCGCATCCCAGATAGAAAAGATTACCGCCGCGCCAACCGAAAGGTTCCCGGTCCTTGCCTCATGGTGGAGCACTTCGGCCACCGGCTGGCAACACGCCCAGGCGGCCATCATGCTGGACCCCAATGGAAGGCCAACTGATCCGGAACGGATGGCGTTGCGTCTGGCCTATGTCCCGGAATGCCCCCGTGCAGAACGCGTGGCTGTTCTCAGACCGCTGCTCCACCATGTTCTGCTGGAATGCGGAGACCGAGAACTTGTGGCGGACTGCGACGTCACCGATGCGCCGGTGCTCGAAATGCTGAATCAATTCGGCTTTCAGCCCACCGGAACCCCGCCGTACGTGGAGCACGGCCGCACCGTGGAGTGGGTCATGGGGTACATGGATGCCTCGGACGCCAAGGTGGATCTCTGTCGACCAGGTAGGACCTCCCCCTAAAGACGTGGGACGCACCAAAGGGCCGTCCCGCAAAATCCCCCCTGCATCAACTTCCCCCGAGAAGAGCACNTTCGCCCGATAATCCACCGGCCAACATGCACTTGTGCTGGAATTTTGTGACAATCGTCCCGCGTGGGATCTGAATTGAGGCTTGCAGGCAAATCGGGGTTGACGTAAGATGTCGAATTCCCCGGAGACCAAGACCATGCCGGTTACACCGAACGCTGAAAACACCTTCACCATCGTCCGACGCCCGTTGAAAGAATCCGAGCGCAAGACGTTGGAGCGTCTCATGACGATGCAAAAGGACGTCCAGCGAGGACGGGCCAAATTGGCGGAACGTCGTGGACGCGAAAATGTCGTGCACGGACGCGGTGGACGCGACTGGGTGGTCCGAAAGACCGTGACCAAGTTGGTTCACGTGGAGATTGGTCAGACGTTCACCATTCACGTCTCACACAACATTCTCCCCGACCTGCGCAGCGTCGAGCAATACCTCGAAGTGGCCTAAGCCGGTTCGNCNGACGAGAAGACCTCTCGTCACCAGTCATCGTTCTTCAGAAAGACCTTCATCAACGCCANGCGTTGGTTCTTTTCCGTGGATGAACAGATCCGAAAGACGTTCGGCAATCGGTGCCATGGGACAAGGCAGGGATGACGGTGTGAACCAGCCGCGTTTGGTGTGCTCACCGGGATGAGAAGGACNCCCTTCGGTGCGTTCGACTTGAAGTTCGTACACCACTTCCCAAGTTCTGGCCAGAGGGTCATAGCACAACGCTTTGGCGACCGGCGGGGCCTGAGGCACCAAGCCCGTTTCTTCCTCAAGCTCTCGAACCACGGTTTGCCATGGGTCCTCTTCTGGCTCAACCGAGCCTCCGGGCAGAAATTCCCATCGGTTGGGATACGCGTGCACGGTGCCGGAACGTTGACCACAGAGCAGAAGACCCTCAGGGTTCCGTACCAAAGCCTTCACCCCCAAAGGTCTGAGGCCCAAGTCGAAAGCNTCATCCTGGACGGCGTACCACCGATACGGACAGGNCGAAACCGTCAAAGTGACGCCGCCGTGCCCGTTCCGGGTGACCCCCCCTACCGCCAAAAGCCCGCCATCGAAATACTCCGGACGCACTGAACAGAGCGCGTCCCAGCGGGACTCGGCTTCGTCAATGTTGGGGCCAAACTGATCCGCCGCCAATGGAGAACCCCGCAACAGCACGGGAGGACGACGCAACGCGATCGTTCGTGGGTGATCGATCAACCGAATTGAATGCCTTGGGCCAATGGCAAATCACGACCCCAGTTCATGGTGCAAGTTTGACGACGCATGTACGCCTTCCAAGCATCGGAACCAGATTCGCGGCCGCCGCCGGTGTCCTTTTCGCCACCAAAGGCACCACCGATTTCCGCGCCACTGGTACCGATGTTGACATTGGCGATGCCGCAGTCCGAACCATTGTGGGACAAGAAATTCTCCGCGCTGCGGAACGAGTCGGTGAAGACCGCACTCGAAAGGCCTTGATCCACCGAATTCTGCAACGCGATGGCATCATCGAGTTCTTCAAACTCGTAGACGTACAGCAACGGAGCAAAAGTCTCTTCGCGGGCCATGTCTGGATCCCCGCCCTTCGGCACCCGGGCAATCGTCGGGCGGACGAAGTGACCAGGCGTCGAAGAAAATTCATCGACGCCGGAGGTCCCGCCCACCAAGATTTCACACCCTTGGGAAGAAGCGGTTTCGATGGCCGCTCGATAGGCGTCCACCGATTCTTGGTGAATCAATGGCCCCATCAAAGTGCCGGCTGCCAAGGGGTCGCCAATGGGAACCTGCTTGTAGGCAGCCACGAGTCGATCACAAACGTCATCAACAACGGAAGAGTGCACAATCAAGCGACGGGTTGAGGTGCAGCGTTGACCGGCGGTTCCGACCGCACCAAAGACGGTACCCCGCACCGCCAAATCCAAATCGGCGTCTGGCATCACGATGATGGCGTTGTTGCCGCCCAATTCGAGCAGCGATCGGCCCAACCGTTGGGCCACGGCCGCGCCGACCACCCGGCCCATGCGGCAGGAGCCCGTGGCACTGATCAGTGGCAAACGTCGGTCATGAATCATGGGCTCTCCGACTTCAGGGTCGGAACCAATGATCAGNCCGAACACATCTTTCGCATCACCTTGGGTGGGCTGGAAGATGTCCTGCTCGTCCATCACTTGGTGGGCGACCTTGGTCATGGCAATCGCACAAAGCGGCGTGACCAACGATGGCTTCCAGATCATGGTGTTGCCACAGGCGGCGGCGAGCATCGCGTTCCACGCCCAGACCGCAACCGGGAAGTTGAAAGCCGTGATGATGCCAATAGTGCCCATGGGATGCCACTGCTCATACATGCGGTGCTGGGGTCGTTCGGAGTGCATGGTCAGACCATGCAATTGCCGAGAAAGACCCACGGCGAAATCGGCGATGTCGATGCACTCGACCACCTCACCAACTCCTTCCGGGAGGATCTTGCCCATCTCGAGACTGACCAACGCCCCGAGATCCTGTTCGTGATCGCGGAACGCGTTGCCGATGCGACGGACAATTTCCCCCCGCTTGGGTGCGGGGAGCATTTGCCATTCCCGCTGGACCGCCTGACAACGCTGGACGAGGGCTTCGTAATCGGCGGTGGATTCGAGCTTCACACCCGCGATGGCTTCCCCGGTGGCGGGGCTGTGGGTCAGCACCACCCCATCGGCGGCCGAAGCGGCCACCACGCGAGGATCTTGATCAATTCCGAGACGTTTGAGGATGTCGTGCATAGAACGTCAATCCTACTCATTCCCCCTCTTCGCCGAAAGGATCAGGTTCGGGAGGAGGCGATTCCCCCTCCCGAAGGAGGGCAAAAGGTTCCCCCTTGATCTCGACGTCAAATTTCACCGAGTGGAAGTCAATGCGAACCCCTTCATTCTCCCTCTCAGAGGGGTTCAGAATCAAAGCTTTGGGCAACCGAATCCCTTCAACGGTTTGCAAGCCTTCCCAACGAATTTGGGTGAAATCCAAGTCATCAGACGCCTTCCATTGGGCGCTCTGGAAGCTCGATTGTGAGCGATCAAAAGTGAACTCAACGGGGCCAAGATGTTGGACCATGCCAGTGAACGTCGCCGTGGATTCTTCTTTGGACTTTTCTTGTGAGACCACAGGACCGACGTGATGAATCAGAGCACTCCAATCACCCAACCAGATTGCTGGATGAAGAAACCGAAGGGTTTGGCGAGTTGCCGGATCAACAGCCAGGCGTTCTCCACGGTAGAAATGATCTTCATACCACTTCAGCCCAGCGCCTCCAANGCGAAGAGGCCCCTCATTGGGACGCTCATAAATCTCCATGTAAAAGCGGTCAAATCCTGCCGCAAGAATTTGGATGCGAACTGGCTCATCTTCGGAGGAAGACCCCAGCACACTCATGGCGCCCTGAATCGAAATATTTTGTTTGGTCCGCCACGCTTGAACCCCACCTCGAGCGGCCACCGATGCGGCAAGTGACTCGATCTCTGTGGACTCGGATTGAGTCACCGGATCAAGGCGAACAAATTCCCGCGGGGATCGCTCTGGAGCTGCCAAGATGAACCCTGTGATGCGCTCTCGCCATTCCCCTTGAAATGCGATCTGCATACCCGTACCAAAAGATCGAAGGCCCCGATCTCCCGGTTCGCCGATCGGAATCAACTGATCACCGTGAATGGCGTGCAAGGCCTTGGGCAAATCGCCGTCGATGCAAGACGAAGCAACACGCCATACCGGAGGAGATTCGACACCAACTTCAACGTAGCGGCCAAAATACATGGCCTGCGTCGCACAGTCGGAAGCAAGAAGAAAAGTTGCCAGCATGATCATGCCAGCAACTTATCAGGTCCAGATCTCATTCTCCCTCAAAAGGGAACCCCTCGCTGAAGCGTCTTGAAATCGCGCAATACAAATCGATGACCTCAGACTGGGACAATCTCATCATCGGGGCGATGTCTTGAATGGGGAATTCTCTGACGTAGTAAAAAATGACAAACTGCAGTTCTTGGTCTGACAGGCGGAAATTTGAGTTGCGTGGATAAAAATTTCCGACATTGTCATAACGCGGCAGGCGTTGCTGAAGATGTGGCTTCAAGCGAGCCAAGATAGAAGAGTGCAACTGGCGCACCCGGGACTCAGACAACTNAAGCNTCAGGCCGATGTCCTTCATGCTGAGCTCTTCGTAGTAGTACAGGGTCAAGATCAACTTCTCGGTGACCGTAAGGCCATGCTCGAGGAACATCNNCAGTTCGGCGGTCAGCATGGCATCTCTNTGATTTGGCTCAGTATTGCTCCGAACCACTGCCGTTGTTGGTGGCTTGGGATTATTGGGATCNACCTCGGCAACAGACACTGCCCCAAAGCCGGTCGCCTTAAGCAAAACAACTCCAAAAAGAAATCCAATCAGAAATTCCATACGGCTAATCTCGTAGTGGCTCGCAGACCCAAGGTGAAGACCGAAATGGTCAGCGTTGATTGTTCAAAAAAATCAGAACAAGTGATAACTTCCGGCCACAAGGGGGGCCGACCAAAACGGAAAGAAAATAACCGCATCACGATGCGGCCATTTTGGATCTATGACTCACTCTTCTTCGTCGCGCTCTTCTCGGTGCTGAAGATGTGACTTCAAGCGAGCCAAGATAGAAGAGTGCAACTGGCTCACTCGAGACTCAGACAAATCAAGCGTCCGTCCGATGTCCTTCATGGTGAGTTCTTCGTAGTAGTACAGCGTCAAGATCAACTTCTCGGTGACCGAGAGGCCCTTCTCAAGCAGAGTCTTCAGTTCAGCGCCCTGCACAGCATCGCTGGGGTCATCCTGACGGTTGTCACGAATCACATCGATTTCACGGACATCTTTGTTGGAATCGCCGTCAAACGCTTTCCGATCGAGAGAGACCATGGACACCGGTCGCGAATCTCGAAGGATCTTTTGGTACTCGGAGTCATCNACTCCAAGTTCACCGGCAATTTCGTCGTCGTTTGGTGATCGACCGGTCCGCGACTCAAATGACTTTTTGGCCAACTCAACTTTGCTGGTGCGGGAGCGAACCAGACGGGGAACCCAGTCCATGGCACGGAGCTCATCAAAGATGGCNCCGCGGATTCGCTGGGTGCAGAAGGTTTCAAACTTCACGCCGCGAGCAAGGTCGAAGTTGTCCGCCGCTTCCATCAAACCGAAGCAACCAGCGGTAACCAGGTCTTCGACATCAACTTCGTTGGGAAGACGGGCATGAATACGCTCCGCCAGATACCGAACGATGTGCACGTAACGTGAAACGAGTTCGTTGCGAACAATCTTGTCCCTTTGTGCTGGGTCGGAGTGTTCTGCATATCGGGCCCAGAGTTCAAGGGAGTCAATGGAACTCAGGTCCTCTGACGCATCATGTGCGTCGGTCGCGCGCGCGGCGCGCGCGACATTCTTCTCTGCAACTGTAGTTTTGGTTTTGGGCATAATTGCCATCTCCTTGGCGAAAGCCGTTGACGCCGAATCCGTGGCGACGCCGGGAGAGTACCCCGACGCGCGCGCAAGAATCAAGTGCCGATTCGAATTCCGTGACGTTCGATGATTCGGAACAGTGGCAANGCGAGTCGCGCCAGAAGAAAAGCACCGACCGCACCAACGGCCAAACCCCACATGGGCCAGGCCACCACACCAATGATGGCCCCCGCCAACACCATGCCTCGCGCCCAACGTTGTTCATCCGTCCGCATCACATCCACCTTCGAATTCCGAATCAAATATCACAAATGCCTTTTGAGGCATTCCGTCCCATCGGAGGAAAAGGAGCGCGAATAAAGTGAACAAACGGAAAAATCGGAACTTTTCTTAGTTACGACCACAGTCGTGACCACCAGCGGCGTTTCGTGGGCTTGTCCAGCCCCAAAAGCCGTCCGGCAATCCGATCCACCGCCTTGGACGGCGCTGAATTTGGGTCAAGCAACATAAAAGGAAGCCGTTGGCGAACGGCATTGCGGACCACAGGGTCCAGTGGAACGCCCGGATGGACCTCCAAGGTGACCCCTTGGAAGAGATCACAGGTGCGGAGAAATCGTTCCTGGACTTCGGCCAATTCCGCCTTGTCTTGGGCCATATTGACCACCAGATGGAGCCTGGGAACCACTGGAGCATCCGCCACTGCAACCACCAAGGCGTACGCGTCCACCAAAGCGGTGGGCTCAGGTGTGGTCACGATGATGAGATCATCAACTGAACGCGTAAACGCGCAGACATTGCGCCCGATCCCAGCCGCACAGTCGAACAAGACGACGGAAGCTGCCTCTCCCAGATCCCCCGCCAATTGGACCAAACGGCTTCGATCCTGCTCGTCCAGGCTTGGCCGACCCCGTCCCCCGCCGATGCCCGGAAGCAGACGCAACCCCCCGGGGCCGAGCACCATGGCATCTTTCATGTCGCATTGGCCGTCCAGAACATCAGCGAGGGTTCGCTCTGGCTGCACAGAACACAGAACATCAGCATTGGCCAAGCCAAAATCAATATCAACCAGACAAACGTCCGAGCGACCGGTTCGCCGAGCCATGGCCAAGCCAAGATTCAAACTGAGGTTGGTTTTACCAACCCCTCCCTTGCCAGAAGCCACGGCGACGAGACGAGGACCACCTTTCGCGGCCTCCCCACCCTGGAGACGAGCTTCGACCAATGCACGGAGTCGGGCTGCTTGATCGGTCATGAACCCAACAACTTCTCCGGCAACCCTGCATCACGAGCCGGGCCCAGATCATCGGGGACCCCTTGCCCAGTCGTCACCCAGCCAATGGGGCGACCAGCATCCCGGCCGATGGCCAAAAGAGGACCAAGGGACGCGGCTTCATCCAATTTGGTGAACAACAAGGTGTCGGCCCCGATGCCACCGAACGCCGAAAGACCTTCTCGCAACACCTTTGGCGCGGCCGCCGCAGAGAGAGCAAGATGGGTTTCATCGGGGGCGAANGCCGCAAGGAGTTCTTGCAGTTCACTGATGTTCTGCTTGTCGCGCTGGCTTCGTCCTGGCGTATCGATCAAGACCACATCGCAGTGATCAAGCGCTTCGAGGGCAGAAGCCACATCTTCTGCGGTCCGAATCACCCGCAAAGGAATATCCAGCATGCGGGCGTAACTTCGCAATTGTTCCACCGCCCCAATGCGGTAGGTGTCCGCGGCCAAAAGGCCCACGGTGCATCCACGCTCTAGGCGNAGTGACGCGGCCAACTTGGCGAGGGTGGTGGTCTTGCCCACGCCGGTCGGCCCCACCAGAGCAATTCGACGTTTGGTCCCTGGACTGGGCTCGGCGCCCTCAACCACGCAAGGGAGCATAGAACGCAGCACTTGCAACATGGCCTCGCGGGCGTCTTCCTCGGAAG
This sequence comes from Phycisphaera sp. TMED24, assembly GCA_002168105.2. GTDB lineage: Bacteria > Planctomycetota > Phycisphaerae > Phycisphaerales > SM1A02 > UBA8653. The sequence continues at coordinate 3,097 of NHCD02000012.1, read as the reverse complement.
GGTGTTCACCGCCGGCCCGGACAATCGCCAAGTCGAGAATCTCGCGACGCAGTGGCTCCGGCACATCTTGTTCGGCCAATCGCGCCAACGCATCCTCGAACGCCGGCGGAATGGGCGGGACCACCGGTGCGACGTTGGATGTTTGGGATGGGGATGCAGACGATGGTGCTGCAGCAGANGTTGAGGCCTGCTCGGCCAACAGACGAATGCGGCTCATTTCAACCGCCAGGCCTTCTACGGCCGCTCCGACCGATTCACGAACCGCCTCTTGCAAAGCCGCCTGATCCAAACCACCAGGGGCCGCTGGCNCTTCGGTTGGACCAACCGAAGCGACGACATCTGGAGACCCGGGGCTGGAGGGCTCCGGCTTCAGCTCCACCACACTTGACGATGATGATTCAACCACCTCACCATCAGGTCCCAGCCGATATCGGCGAGGCCGTGTGGGGACTTCGGGATCCAAAGATGCTGGAGGGGCGGCAGCCTCGGTGTGTTCTGGGGGAACCGACGCCACCTTTTCTGATGATTCGGAACCAGATGAATCCAAAATCGGAGCGGTCCGACGAACCGGCTCGAGTTCTGGCTGGGGCTCTGGGGCTGGATCTTGTGTCAGATTTGATTCTTCAGAAGTGTGATCAAGTCGACCCAAGCCCTGACGGATGGCTTCGGCGGCATCCTTCAAAGGAGACAACGCTTCAGCCACGTCGCGGGTGGTTTGATCCGAAGGATCCAATTCAGGGGCAGGAGTTTCTTCCACCGCGCGACGCGCGGCTGTCAGTTCCCATCCGGTACGGCGACCAAGACCAAAAAAGCCGCCGCGACGGAATTGATGGGCTTCCAGGACAATGACGTCCTCTCCCAGTTCCTCCCGAGCCGCTGCGAGAGCCTCTGGCATCGACCACGCTTGGTAGGTCCGCGTCTCAAATTCGCCGTTGCTCTCAGTCGTCAACTCGGTCCTCCTGACCAGACATCACAGGCTTAAGCCCGCCGCTCCGCGGCGGTTGGTTGGTCACAAGATATCAAGCCCACCGACTCAAGATCGATGCTGCGATCAATCTCGTTGAAGCCCACCACAGAGGCTTCGATGCGGTGGGATTCCAAAATACGAACCAAGCCCAGTCGAACCGCGGGAGATGCCACGACAACGGGCAGATACCCCAGATCCAGCAACTTCGGCAACGCGTCTCGGGCGCCTCGGGCAATGGTCTCGATGCGATCAGGCGCAAGGGCAATCTGGATGCCGGCCCCAGAGCGCTCGATGCCTGCGGTCAACTCCGCCTCAAGTTCAGGGGCGATCGCCAGAGCTCGGATTCGGCGGGTGCCNTCGGCTTCGTCGGTAGCCAACCGAGCACTGATGGTCCGGCCGAGCGCATTGCGAACATATTCCAAGAGCACGTCGGGATCTTTGGTGTGCGGCGCCCAGTCGCCCAAGGTTTCCACGATGCGTTCCAGATCCAAAATCGGCACTCGCTCGGCCAACAGGCGTTGCAAAACNGCCTGAATTTCACCGAGCTTCACCACCGCAGGGATGGTTTCTTCCACCAACTTGGACCGCCGGGTCTTCAGGTCTTCGACCATGTCGGCCACTGCTTGTCGAGTCAGAATTTCGTCGGCATGCTGCAACGCCAATCCATGCAAATGCACGGTCAAAACACTTGCGGCTTCGACGACCGTCCAGTCTCCCGCCTCAGCCTCAGTGCGGCGTTCGGGATCGATCCACATCGCGTCCAATCCGTAACAGGGGTCACGGCCGGGTATGCCATCGAGGGGTGCCGAGTGGGGACCGGCGGGAATGGCCATCAACTTGCGTGGGTGAATTTCACCACGCCCCACGGATTCTCCGCGCAGACGAATGCGGTATTCGCGCGGCCGCAAGGCTTGGTCGTCTCGAACACTCACCCCAGGCAGGATCAACCCAAATTCGGCTGCGATTCGATTGCGCTGTTGCCCAATGCCCATCACNATAGGTCCGTCGGCGCCCGCCAAACCAAGCAAAGCCGTCCCCAAATCAATCTGCAATTCAGAAAGTTGGGCCAGCCGCTCGGGAGTCACGGCCTCACTGGCCGGAGCTTCTCGGGGAGCCGCCTGCTCGGTCGCACGCTGGGCTTCCATTTGTGCATCGCGCCCAGCCCAAGCGACAAAACCAAGGCCCAGGGCGCCGGCCAACAAAGGGGCCGTGGGCAATGGCGTCATGGCCAGCAAACCAAGAAATGCCGAAATGAACAACAGGGCCTTGGGACGGGCGGCCAGTTGCTCAGGGATTCTGTCACTGATGGTGCCTTCGTCGCCGCCCCGCGCGATCAGCATGCCCGCGGCCGTCGCGATCAGGAATGCCGGTACCTGTGCGGCAAGACCATCACCAATGGTCAGGCGCGTAAACGCGGAGGCTGTCTCGCCAAAGGTCCAACCCTTCAACCAAACGCCCACCAAAATGCCACCCACCAAGTTGATCCCAGTGATGATCAAGCCTGCCACGGCATCCCCACGCACAAACTTTGAAGCACCGTCCATCGCGCCGTAAAAGTCAGCCTCCGCGGTGATTTCCCCACGACGCCGTGTGGCCTCTTGCTCGTCGATCAGGCCCGCCGACAAATCAGCATCGATGGCCATCTGTTTTCCGGGCATGGCGTCAAGCGTGAACCGAGCCGTGACTTCACTCATTCGGGTCGCACCCTTGGTGATCACGACAAATTGCACGATGACCAAAATCGCGAAGATGATGAACCCAACGATCAACGAGCCCCCGGCCACAAACCCACCAAAACCAGAAATCCCCGCCCCAGCCACTTCTCCCACAGCTGCGGGAGAGCTGGCATCGGCGCCCAAGATCAATCGGGTTGACGCGATATTGAGCACCAGACGCAGAAGAGTGGTGCCCAGCAACAACGCAGGGAAGGACGAAAACTCCAGAGCCTTGCGCTGGGTGATGGCATTGATCAGCATCAACGAGGCAATGGCAATGTTGGCCACCAGCAACAAATCAAGGATGGCCGCCGGCATAGGCACGACCAGGACGACCAGCAGACCAAGTACGGCGGCAGGCAGCAGCAAGTCACGCCGCGCCCCAAAGGCGTCGCCGATCTTGCGTGCAGTCTGA
>NHCD02000011.1 GCA_002168105.2 Phycisphaera sp. TMED24 | reverse complement strand
CAATGTGCAAAGTAAAACTCACCACGGCGCAGGGCTCTCTTTGGCTCGCAGGATCTTGAGCTCGAGCTCCGTGAGCGGGCGGGACTCGTTGAAATCGAGCGTTGGGCGCTCGCAGAGACTTGGAAATCCGCTTCGGGCCGAGACCGAGAAGAGTCGGCCGTGCGGTATGCCACCGTGCTGGCCGATGCGTTTTTGTCCCAGCCTGAACGCGCGGAGGAGTACCGGGAAGAAGCTTCGATATTGCTTGAGAGTTTGCCCAAAGCATCTCCTGCTCGGTTGCGATTGGAAATTGAACTGCTTGCGGCAAGAGCGCTTCCGATTGAGCAAGCCGCCTCCGCGGCATTGTGTTCTTTTGAACCGGAAGGGCTTGTTCAAATTGGGGTCGGGCTGTCTGAGATTTTGGAACAAGCTGAACAATTGTTGAAAAGAGCCAACGCACGTTTTGAATCGGCGGCGAACACTGTGGTTCGCTCAAGCAGTGAAGAACAACGCACCCGTTTGTCAGAGTTTGGTGGTATTTCCGAAAGCGTTCGAACCCGATCGGCGTTGTTGGCGGGATGGGCTCGGACGTTCCGAGTACTTCTTGGGATTTCCCCTGAACCTTCACGGGACCGTGCCGCAGGCTTGGAGTCTTTCGCTTGGGTTCTGGCCGGTGAGCCGGCGTTGCCTGATGTTGCAGAGATTCCTGAAGTTTGGGTCTCTCGCCGGGACGTGGCGTTTGCCATTCACGGTGTATTGCTTCTGCAATCCCATGCTGGTCTCCCTGACCAATGGGGCCCGTTGTTGGAACAGTTCGGAAATGCTGACGATCGTCGTCGAGCGGGATTCCGAAGAGCTCTCGCTCGCGCCATCGCCCAAGACCCCATTGGGGTTCGAGATCGGTTGGACGATGTCTTGGAAGGCCAAGAGTTGGTCATGTTGCTTGGTTTCCTCTGCCGCATGGGGCCGAAGTCGGTCGTTGAAGATGTGGTGCAGACGTTGATCGCCCGTGAAGCATTTGATTCANNGACTTGCGGTGGGGACAGAGTTGAACCAGATTGAACTGGCCAATGCCGACTTGGCCGAGCTGATTGGAGCACACCTGTCGTATGTGTCCCTGCTGAAAAAAGACGCTGATCCTGAACCCCGATCTGACTTCTTGCCAGCTTGGTCGGATCTGTTCGGTCGATTGAAAGCGCTCAAGTTGCAGGGTCGTCCCCAGGGGATTCGTCATGACACCCAAGTCCGTGCGGCATGGTCAGCTTGGAAAGCGGAGAGATTTCTTGAGAGTGCTGAGATGTGGTCCAAGGCGGCTCAATCCGGAGGAGACGTCGCTGATCTCACCGCACGCCGTTTGCAAGCCCTCATGAGGTGGCAGCAAACCCGTGAAAATGAAGATCAGTTTGGTCAGGAATATTCGACATTTCTTCGTGAGTTTCCCGACCATCCATTTTCGGTCGAAATTCTTTTGCAGCAATCACGAGTGCAACCTCCGTCTCTTGAACTGGTCGAAGGTTTGCTGGGCATTCCCGAAGATTCGCCGCGATTCCTCGAGGCCCGGAGCAGGGCGGAAGCCTTGGTTTTCGCGTTGTCACAAAGCAAAAGTCTTCCAATCGCAAACCATGTTGATCTTGCGCTTCAGTTGCATCGGATTTGGCTTGATTCGTCCGAAATGCTCGACATCGAACGCACTCGTGCTGGTTTGATTCGCGCTCGGCGGCTGCTGGAATCTGCAGGTGATCGAGCCGAGTTTTCTTCGGTTCGTAAAGAAGTCTTGGCTGATCTGTCTGATCTTCGGACGCGGGGAATGGTTGGGATTTCCGACTTGGGGCTGGAACTTGATTTCCGCGCAGTCGAGAGTGCCATCGCCGCCGACGATCTGGAATCAGCCCGGCAGCTGGCCCGGACGTTGGCCTCGGAAGATTCAGAGGGTCGGTGGGCCCAAGCCGCCAACATTCGCCTTGTGCAGTGGGCTTCTCGTCACCCGGGTTCCAAACACACACCTGACATCTTGAGAACGGTTGGGCCCAAGGTGCTGGAGGACCTTGAACCGGGGGACACATCCGACCAACTTCGACTGTTGATCGCACCCTGCTTCCTCCCTGGCCGGCCTGAATTGGCTTACGAAATGTTGTCTTCCTTGCGGCCTGAGGGTTCTCAGTTGCTGTCCGCCCAGATTCTGTGGGCAAGGATTTTCGGTTTGCAAAGGAAGGATCAGGACGCCGTCAGGACGTGGTCCAAAGTACGTGCCCAATGTTCAGTGGGCTCAGATGCTTGGTGTCAGTCCATGGTTGGTGAAGCAGCGGCTTGGGTACGTCTTGCCGATCCGAAACAGGCTTCACGTTTGCTCGCGCAGCTCCGGGGCTTGGGGCCGGATCCACTGCCCGAGGATGTTGCTGAGCAACTTTCCACGCTCGAGCGTTCATTGGAGGGCACGCCATGAACACCATGGTGGAGCACCTCCTGAATCCAAATTTGCCAGACCACGAACGGTTGGGCGTGACCTCTGCGGCCCAGCCTGCTGAGGTTCGTGAAGCCGTGGCACGTATTCGCCGCGCTTTGTTGGATCCCCATCTCACGGACCACTTCCGTCAGCAGGGCCAACTGATTCTTTCTGATCTCGCACCTCGGTTGCACGGAGGCCCTTTGCCTCCAATTGCCGCTGCTCCACCGCCGGCTCCCGTTCCGCCCAATGCTCATCCGCCAGCAGCCTCAGAGCTGCATCTCACGGTCTTCGACCGTCAACTCTTGGCTTTGCTGTCTCGAGGAGGCTTTCGCGGGTCCGGTCGCAGAAAAGTTCTTGCCCTTGCTCAACGTCACGGGGTGAAGCCAGAGCAGCTCGGCAACATCATGCTGGGCCTTGCCCAATGGACTCAAGCGTCCCGAGATCGTTCTTCATCGACAAACGGCGCAAGGTTGGGTTTCCCGGATGCCACATTGCCCTTTGACCGCAAGGCCAACCTCCGTTTGGCGATTGGATTGTCCATCTTCTTGCTGGTTTCGGTCGGGGTGCTCTTGGTGCGTTGGTGGGGATCGGAACCGGAATCCGCATCGCCCACATCTTCCCCATCGCCTCCGGTGTTGGCCCAGGAAGAAGTTCGTCCCTCAACTGTGGTTGAAGACAGTCCGGCTTCAGACCCATCGAAAGTTTTGCGTTGGGATCGACCTCCAGGACTCCTTGCTCGAGCTCGGCCTGAGGGGGCCCGCACGGCCGCTGGTGGACTGCGTTCGATTCGGACCGCGTTGCGCGCGGCCTCTGCTCAGACTCAGTCCGTCGAAAGTACGAAACTGGTTCAGTTTGTTGACCAAGTCGGTTTGGCTTGGCTTGCTGTTTCGGATTCAGAACGAGATGCGGTCGTCCGTGAGTTGCTTCCGGTATTGCTTTGGCAAGCACAAGATGCCCCGGTTGAATTTGGCGGGCTGGTGCGATCTTTGTCCCCGGTGCGAGCACCCGATCCCGAATTGCCAAGTGCACGGGCTCGATTGGAAATTCTGGTCGAGTTGGAGCGTTCACCTCGGCTGCCCACCGAAGTTCGTTCGGTGGTTCAGGAAACCATCAGCCGAGCTTTGGGTGAAACCACTGGCCGGCCGTCGAGCGAACCAAGAACCGAATGGATGATCCGTTCAGGCCGGCGTCTGGTTGAGGCGATGAACAACGAGCGCGACCGAAGTCAGGCAGCAGCACGCTGGATGGCGCTTCTGCCGGCGGCTGAGGCCAGCCGAGTTGAGGTCGTCATCGAAGTCTTGTATTCCCTGCTCCGGACCGGCCGGGTCCTCGAAGAACAATCTCCGAGCGGGCTTATGGACTTTTTGGCGTCCATGCTGTCAGTGGTCCCCCCGGGGCATCCTGATTTGCGTGAACTTGTGGTCAGGTGTCATCGTGATCCAACGGTCCGCTCAGCAACCATTTGGGCGTTGGGCAGCTATTTGGCGACCCAAAGATGGGGGGACTTTTTCGACGGGAGATTGGTCTTGGATCATCTGGGTTTGGTGGGCGTAGACCGGCAAGCCTCACGCGAGAGGCTCGCGCGCCGGATCTCGGAAGCTTGGCCAACCCAATGGACCCCAGCCAAAGAAGAGAAGGCTTTTTGGTCCAACTTCGTGGCCGATTGGCGTGCTCTGCGTGATCAAATCGACGGAGACAACTCAACGGGGCTCACCCGGGCAGGCCGGCTGGCCTATGCCAACGGATTGGGACTCGAGGCGTTACTGGGCAGTTTGGCTGAGGCGCGGCGGGGGCTTGATGCAGGTCTTCCCGCGGCACTCCTCCAGCCCGCGAACCCGACCCCGATGCCCCCAGAAGCAGACACCGAGCTGCTCAATCGTCTGCAGGCGGCCCGAAGTCGCAGTGCCCGTCGAAGCATCCTCGAACAAGCAGAACCAGTTGTGGCCTCGAGGGAATTGGCCACCTTTCTTCTTGATCTGGTCGCCGACGGATCGCCGACGGAGCGCCGTGCGGCAGAGGACTATCTGCACCGTGGATTCACGGATGATCCCGCGATTCTGGTTGCCCTTTCGGATCGGGGTTTGGATCTTTCCGATCGGCTCCTTCGCCCATTTTTTGGGGGTGACTTGCCGGCCGGCCGGCAGGCCCGCGCGGCACGGTTGTTGGTCCGTGCCGCCCTCCCGGGCTTGCCCGACCGGCGGCGTTCGTTGGTGGCTTTGGCTGAGGCGTGGGCCCCAGGTGTGCAAGATCCGCTGCCAGCGCTCGACGCTCTTTTACTGAGGGTTCCCAACCTCAATCCTCCGCTTACTTTCCCTCGTACGGTGACTGGATTGTTGGAACGACGCCGTGATGCGGTCCAGGGTCTGGCCGATCATGCAGTTCGGCGTGGCTGGTTGGATCCTTGGGATGTGAAAGCGGTCTTTCAAGATCGAGCGTTGCGTCGACAAAGGTTGCGTCATCCTGAAGCCATCTTGTCTGACTTGGAATGGACCGAGGGCGAGCTGCTTGATCGAGCACTCGCGGTACGACGAGATGGAAGGCGTCTTGACCGTGCGACGACTGAGGATGCTGTGGCCATCCCGATGGAGGTGCCCTCCGTGTATCGGTCTGCATTGGAAGGGCTTCGGCCAGACCGGCCAGACCGGTATTTTGATTTGGCCGAAGTGGTCCTTGATGGAGGAGACCTCTCGTTGGCCCGTTGGCTGTCTGGTGTTGCCGCTCGATTGGATCCAGAAGGTTTCGCGGTTTCAACCGCACTGCTGTACGCCGCAACTTCCGAGCTTCAGCCTGACATCGATCGATACCGTCGCCTGGCCAAATCGCTTGGTGCAGAGGGTTTGCCTGCAAGCAACGGAGATCTGATGCAGCTTGCAGATGCGATGCGGGCGGCTCGGCGTTCTTCGAGTGACCTCCCAGCCACGATCACGAAGTATGTTGCTTCCGAGCCGACGGATACCCACGACCCTTCGTTGTTGGTGTTCGAGGCATGGTGCCGATTCGGGGACCGCGTTGTTGATCCGTTGCTTGCCCTGCGTGCGGGGATTCGGCCGCTCCCAGAGGTGTTTCCCGCCCGCTTGGAATTGGAATTTGACGGTGATCCCAGCCAACCATGGTTTCGCCGTGGAAGGTGGACCAGTTCCCCAGTTTTAAATCCAAGTTCGCGTTAAGCCGTTTGTTCGGTCAGGAATTTCAGCCGGCGACGGGTCAGCTCAAGGAAATCTTCCATGACTTGGTAGCGTTCTATCGTCCACGTGGTTTTGCCATCCAAGTGGTACACCAGCGAGGTCCATGCCCAGTGCGTCTCGTACGGCGGGAGCGTGAGGGAAAGTGACTCACGTAACTTTGCTCGGACCATTTTGACGGGGAGGCTTTCGACAAACGCTTGATCAGAGGGGAGCGCAATCTGTAAGTCCGTTGGACTTGGGACAATGAGCCCCACAATGTTCTCACTGTGGGAGGGAAGACCAGCGGCCATCCAGACGGGACACCACCGCCAGGTTGGACCAAACCATCGGACTTCGGATTGGCAGCCCAATCCATCCAGAAATTCCACCATGCGGTCCCAGTATTTTGGTGCTTCCGGGGCGTCGGGCAAGTCCGTGCGGAGCTCGCTCATCGTGGGGACGCGGAATCGATCTTCCCATGGCTTGCGTTGATCTGTCATGACCAGACATTGTACGACGCTTGGTCAATTCCCTGCATGTAGATCCAAGATTCTTCCGGGAGATGGGGGGCTGGCGACTTGACGTCCCATACCAAAGGGCAAGAGTGGGAATTTCACGCCTATGAACGCAAGCGTGACCTGTTCGGAGGCAACTCCGCCGGTACAGTGGATTCTATGACGACACCCCTTGTGCTTTTGGTTGATGACAATGAAGGCAACCGAGACTTGATGGAGCTTCACTTGGAAGGTCTGCCAGTCCGCTGCGTGGTCGCTTCGGATGGGCAAGGCGCTCTTGAATCCATCACCCAAAGTCGGCCCGACTTGATCTTGCTGGACGTCATGATGCCCAAGATGAGTGGATTTGAGGTTTGTCGGGCGATCAAGAGTGACGAGTCACTCCGAGAGATTCCCGTTGTCATGGTGACTGCGTTGGACTCGGTGGTGGACCAAGACCGCGCGAAGTTTGAAGGGGCCGACGGTTACATGGTGAAGCCCATCGATCGTGAAGACCTTCGTGCCGAGGTTTGTTCGCGTCTGAACTTGGACGCTTAGGCCACGGACCGTTCGTCTCGAGCGGCACACCAGCCTTCTTCTCTTGGTCCGCATGACCAGCACAGGTGCTGAAGGTAGTCCTTGAGTTCTTCCTCGTTGAATGCTTTGAGCCAGTCCGCACTTGCACTGGGGTTGCGTTCAAGAATCTCCATGACAAGCCGTTCTTTGGTACCCATGTTGAGTGTTCCTTTCGCTCCGGGGTGAACTCTCAATCGGGTGGCGCGCGCGCGGATCGTGAACGCATAACCAGAGTCGGACCTCAATATCTTGCGAGCGCGCGAAATGCGCGCGGCCTGGTCCAAGATGTAGTGGCAGTCGTGGTTGGTCGCGCTACATCTAGGAGTGGAGTTTTTCGAAAATCTTGGCTTTTAATCGCGGAAGGCCCGGTGGCACGTCCGGCAACTGCTGCGGAGGGCCGCCCGAAGTTGAGGGGCATCTTGGCCATCTTGAAGTTGAGATTCCAATTTTGTGGCCAGATCAATCGTTTCCTGCATCTGCTTGGGATAGGCCGGGTCCACAGGGCCAGCCGATTCTGCTGACATTCGGAACAGATCAACCAGGTGAGCGGCATCCTCTTTCTGGGTCCTCGCGTCGGGATCTCCGGGCGAAGGGACTTTTTTCAAGCGATCCCATACTTGATCAATCTCGGCCATCAGTCGAGAAAGCGACCCTGTGGCAACGATCTCCTCCAGTGGCATCGCGGCTTGAATGTTCTCGCTGCTTTGAGGTTGGGCATTGTGCACAGCTTGTCGTAGCCCCTGGTAGTCAACACCACATCGATCAAGCCAAGTCTTGGCTTCCGCTTGATCAAGCTGGCCAAGGTTGCGCAGAGCAGCCAAGCCCGCGGCGGGCCCGCGGTGCTTGCCGTGATGGCAATGGATGTACGTTCTGATGGGGTCAATCGACAGTTCCCGAGCCAGCCTCAGTTGGTGTGTCTTGGAGAGATCGCGATAGCCCAATGGCAAGTGGCGGATTTGGATGGAATCTCCCCAAAGGTTGGATTCAGGTGGTAGGGCATCCACAGAAATCACTTTCTTGATGCCCAATGCCACCAGTTCCTCTATTTGTTCTCGGGACGGACGTGGTCCGACCAAGAGGTCAGGTGTTAATTGTTGGTACTGCATCTTTGTCGCCGTGGCCGGAGGTCTGGGAACAGATTGAACTGGAAGAGGGGTTGATCCTGAACCAGATTGATCGCAGGCAGTCAGGCCAAGCATTCCCGAAACCACAAGTACACGAAGCATGGCTCTATTTTAGATCGCCAACATTCCCCCAGCCTCTCGATACCTATTTTTCCTGAATCTGATGCCAGAACGAATGATTTTGAGAGCAGCAAACGCGGAGATTTCATGAGAACCAAGTGGGGTACCATCTGCCTCCAGGCGCTCGTAGCTCAGCTGGATAGAGCAGCGGTTTCCTAAATCGCAGGTCGTGGGTTCGAACCCCTCCGGGCGCGTTTATCCAGTGGACTGCATCGCCGCGGCGATGCCGTTCACCGCGGCCTGCAGCGTGGCATTGATCTGGGGGTGATCTTCACCCGTGCTTTGACGCCGCAGGCACTCGATTTGGATCAAATTCAAAATATCGGTCCAAGGGTTCCGTTCTTGGATGGCATGCTCAATCGCGGGAGCGTGAGACAGAAGAGTCGGTTGATCCAAAATGTGGAGCAGCACGTTGGAAGCACGCGTGAACTCTTCCTCGATTCTTTCTGCGAATTGAGCACCATTTGGGCCACTCTCGGCATACAGGCGGGCAATTGGTAGTCGAACTCTGGCCATTTCTTGTGCTGCGTTTTGCAGCACCGTATTGATGAAGGGATCGGTCTTGGCATGAGCCTTGAACTGCTTGAGTTTGCTGGGTTCCAGTTGCTCGAGGGCCGTGCCAAGTCCGAACCAACCAGGGATCAGGACTCGCATTTGAATCCAAGAAAAGACCCAAGGGATGGCTCGAAGATTTTCAAATTGAAGTCGACTGCCGGTAGCGCGTGACACCGGTCGAGATGCGATGGGAAGTCCCGCAATGGCTTCGATAGGAGCGGAGGCAGAGAACCAAGGCCAAAAGTCATCGTCCTCAATAAAATCGCGATAATGCCGCATGGAAACCTCGGCCAATTCTCGCAGGATGGATGAGTCCAACTCATGGTTGTTTTCGTGGCCATCATCTGACGCAAGGATGGAAGCCGAGACGATTTGTTCAAGGTGCCGGTGGGCAATTTGAGGCAAGGCGTACCGGAAGCTGATGACTTCTCCTTGTTCGGTAAATCTGATCTGGCCATGCATCGATCCGGCTGGAGAGGCAAGTATGGCGCGGCCCGCACGGCCGCCTCCGCGCCCGACCGTCCCGCCTCGGCCGTGAAAGAATCGAATGGATCTTCCTGAGGCCTTGGCGACTTCCGACATGGCCTGTTGGGCTTCATGCAGAGCAACATTCGCAGAAAGGAAGCCCCCGTCTTTGTTCGAGTCGGAGTAGCCCAGCATGATCTCAACGGGTTCAGTTCCGCGGGGAGACAATGTGGGTTCGTTCAAGATGCCTTGGAGAAGATCTGGCGCACGGTGTAAGTCCTCCACGGTTTCGAATAGAGGGACCACGGGGGGGGTTCGGTGATCATCGATCTCGAATCCCACTTCTTTCATGAGCAATCGAAGAACCAAAAGGTCTGAAACATGGTGGGTCATGGAAACAATGCATGATCCAATGGTGTTTTCGTCAGACGTTTGGGCCTCTCTGACCACTTTGAGTGTGCGAAGCACTTCTTCGGTCTGATTGGAGAGTGGGGTTCCTGTCGCGGCCAGCGGTCGTGGATTGGCAAGTTCTTGCCGCAACAGATCCATTTTTTCAGATTCGGGCAACGACGAGAATCCCTCGTTGATACCGGCATGTTCGAAGAGTTCCGTGAGCGCGGACAAGTGGACTTGGGAGTGTTGTCGGATGTCCAGTTTGGCAAGGTGGAGGCCAAAGGCACGAGATCGGACAATGGCATCGGTCAGGGGGCGGGCGTTGGCAACTCGAGGCAGGCCAGCCGCGATCAGATCAGTTCGAATGGCGAGCAATTCATCCCGAAGTTCTGTTGCCGAAACGGTCTGATCTCTCAGGCCATTGCGCAACGCCTCAATTCGGAGCCGAAGGGGTTCATGGCGACGTTGGTCTTTCCCATCGATCAGATCGATAGAGGCTTCCGGAAGATTGACCCGGCGTACCGAAGGACTGAGTTCACGGTGGAGTTCTTTGAGTTGCTCATCCCACAGTTCTCTGGCTGCGGTATGAAGGGCTTCGATGGTGCTTTGTGTGATTTGGTGGGTGACGTTTGGATTCCCATCGCGGTCGCCACCGATCCAGGAGCGGTACTGCAGGATGGGGGGGAGTTCGGCAGCATCTGTACCCAAACTTTGGGCCAAGTCCTGAGCCAATTCGGGGACGGTGCGCCAGATCGTTGTCGTGAGAAAGTACAAGCCATTTTGAACTTCCTCGGGGACTTCAAGTCGACGAACTCTGAGATCATCGGTGGCAAGCAAAAGTTCGATCCGGTTGACCAAATGACGATGGAGTTCTTCCTCTTCCTCAGGGGGGAGGTTGTCTTGCCGAAGTTTGACCAAGGTGCTGGCCACTTCAAGTTGTTTGTCAAGAATGGTCCGGCGTCGAGCTTCTGTCGGGTGGGCGGTTAAGGTGGGCTCGATTTTCAATGTTCCAAGTGAGTCGTGGATCTCTGACTTGGATCGTCCCTTATGTTCAAGTTCCAAGATCGCTGACCGCACCGACTCTGTCCTTGGAGACGCCCTGGTTGCGGATTTTGATCTTTCTCGATTGATTCGGATGATCTGCAACTGTTCCACTTTGTTGAGCAGATGGAACCGGGCGGTGATGAGGCGGACAATTTGGTTCAGCTCTCCGATGGACATTTCTTGAATAGAACTTCCCATCGTTCGAAGTGCGGCGAGCTCGTTCGAAGAAGAATCTTGACGATCAAGCTGCGAAATTAAAGCTTGTGTTTTTTGTGCGGTCTCAGCAAACGGACCTTCAGAAGTGGCGATGTGGAACGCCTTCAGGAGGCGAGTCGTGTCGTTGTTGCATTGCGAATCCATCGTGGCAAATCCTACGGATCTTCCTTGCATCTTTCGGGAAGAAATTTGTCGGTGAACGAGAGTTTTGAATCCGGATGGGCACAAGGTGCAGCATGTGAAGGTCGCAAGTTGGATGATGAGTTACGCGAATGCTTTTTTTGGATCTCATGAAAGGCCACCTTTAACTTGGCCAGATCCTTCTCGGTTTTGTTGCCGGTGTGGCTCAGTGCAGTCTGGCGGTCGGCCTGTGGCTTCACGCTCGACTTCTTGTTTGCCTTTGTCTTCTAAAAACGGTTCTCCAACGAGGTGCGATGGGTGTGGTCGCGAGCCCGATGCCCGTGGGGAACGATTGCGATCATCAGGAGTCTCTGAGGTGTATTGCGGGTGGTGTGATCACGGAGCATCGGCCGAGACTTTGAGATCTTGGAAGTCTGCCCCTGGCAATGAGGCGAGTTGTGTCACTGCAGGCCGTCTGTTGGGCGAGATGTTGCTTTGGCAGTGTGAAGGCAACTTTTTGGTTGATCCGGCATTGTCATGGCGGAACGTGTTGGTGCCGGTGCCAGGGTGGTGGGGGAGGCGATTGAGGCGTGGATTTGATGCCCCACTTCGGTTGGCTGAAGGCATTTCTGAAATTTTGGGGTGGCCGGTTTGGTCCCCTTTGTGCCGGGTGCATGGTGAACGTATGGCAGGAAAAAGTCGATCAGAACGCCGTCAGGCCTCTCATCGTTTGTTTCGGATGCGATTCGACTCGGAATGTAAAGCCAATTGCGGAAGCAACTTATGGCTGGTGGACGACTTGCTCGCGAGCGGATCGACCAGTGCTGCCGCCAGCAGATTGCTTCGGTTTGTCCGGCCGCATCGCGTCATTTTGGTGGCGGCGAACGTCAGCAATTGATGGTCCGGTAATCAAAGAGAAAAAAAGTTCCAAAGATGTTCAGTGAGTGGCTTGCAAGATGTCTTGGTTCTTGCTACAGTGTTCCTTCTCACCATTTCTAGGTGAGACGGCCTGCGGGCCGTATTCTTTGACAAGTGAACGATCAGAAGCCGCGAGGATGTGTACGGATCATTTTGGCATGCACAATGTCATCCTGATTCGATCAACCCTGGGGCAGCAAGTTCACAGCCTGCTGTCCTTGGACATCCTTGTGATGCCAAATTTCAATTTCTGCTTTAAGATTTAAATGAAGAAATTGCCTTCGGCCTTTCGGGGTCGATTGGCAGGATGTCCAGAATCAAACCTTCTCGCAGTCAACATCGAGCTTGCTCGGTGTCAACAGCAATATTAATTGAAGAGTTTGATCCTGGCTCAGCGTGAACGCTGGCGGCATGGCTAAAACATGCAAGTCGAGCGCGAAAGTCCCTTCGGGGGCGAGTAGAGCGGCGAAAGGACTAGTAATGCGTTTCTATGTACCCCATGGTCGGGGATAGCCCGGGGAAACCCGGATTAATACCCGACGCCCTCTTCGGAGGAAAGATTTATCGCCATGGGAGCAGGGAACGTCCTATCAGGTAGTTGGTGAGGTAAAAGCTCACCAAGCCTTAGACGGGTAGCGGGTGTGAGAGCATGACCCGCAGTATCGGGACTGAGACACTGCCCGGACTCCTACGGGAGGCTGCAGTAACGAATATTCCGCAATGCACGAAAGTGTGACGGAGCAATGCCGCGTGCAGGATGAATCCCCTCGGGGTGTAAACTGCTGTCAGTGACTAGAAAAAAAATGATCAGTCGCAAAGGAAGGACCGGCTAATCTCGTGCCAGCAGCCGCGGTAATACGAGAGGTCCGAGCGTTACGCGGAATTACTGGGCTTAAAGCGTACGTAGGCGGATCTACAGGTATCCTGTGAAAGCCCACGGCTCAACCGTGGAATTGCAGGGTAAACCGTAGATCTTGAGGTGGCTAGGGGCTCTCGGAACGGTAGGTGGAGTGGTGAAATGCGTTGATATCTACCGGAACGCCAAAGGGGAAGCCAGGGAGCTGGGGCCATTCTGACGCTGAGGTACGAAAGCGTGGGTAGCGAACGGGATTAGATACCCCGGTAGTCCACGCCGTAAACGATGTGCACTAGGTCGAGGGGGTTTGACGCCGCTCTCGGCTGAAGCGAAAGTGTTAAGTGCACCGCCTGGGGAGTACGGCCGCAAGGCTAAAACTCAAAGGAATTGACGGGGGCTCACACAAGCGGTGGAGCATGTGGCTTAATTCGAAGCAACGCGAAGAACCTTATCCTGGGTTTGACATGTATGGATTAGCTTTCTGAAAGGGAAGTGACGCGGTTTACCGTGGAACATACACAGGTGCTGCATGGCTGTCGTCAGCTCGTGCTGTGAAGTGTCGGGTTAAGTCCCTTAACGAGCGCAACCCCTATCACTAGTTGCTAGCGAGTAATGTCGAGGACTCTAGTGAGACTGCCGGTGTCAAACCGGAGGAAGGTGGGGATGACGTCAAGTCCGCATGGCCTTTATGCCCAGGGCTGCACACGTGCTACAATGGTCGGTACAGAACGATGCAAGACCGCAAGGTGGAGCAAATCGCTAAAGCCGACCCCAGTTCGGATTGTAGGCTGAAATTCGCCTACATGAAGTTGGAATCGCTAGTAATCGGGGATCAGCTACGCCCCGGTGAATACGTTCCTGAGCCTTGTACACACCGCCCGTCAAGTCATGGAAGCTGGTAGTACCCGAAGTCGCCCCATTTCAGGGGTGCCCACGGTAAGGCCGGTGACTGGGACTAAGTCGTAACAAGGTAGCCGTAGGGGAACCTGCGGCTGGATCACCTCCTTTCTAAGGGATTTCCTTAGAGTTCGGTTGATCTTGCCTGTCGCTGCAATTGTGCATCGACTCAACATCAAGATCTCGGAGAGCAATCTCCGCCGGACCTTGTCAACATAATCTCGTGTCGCATCTGCGACAAAGTGTCAGGGTGACCTGACACGATGGCTCTGATCGTTCCTTTGTATATCGCACAGCCCCTCTGTTCTCAGAGGGGCTGTGTTCGTTTTTTCAAGTGACCACTCTGGTCTTTGGTGCAGTTGCGGCCGTACTTGGTGCAGTTGCGGCCATGGTCGCCGCCTTAGATTCAGCCTTGGTTGGCTAAGCCGCCAAGTCATTGATCGATTTATTGATCGACTCGAGTTTGCTTTATGTGGTTTCTAGGGGGGGCGTGTTTGTGGTCAAGTTCCACTGNGGCCACCCGCCTTTGCTGATCCATTGATCCAAGATTTGGCAAGGTGTTCGAAGTTGCTGTTCGTACTGTCGCCATCTTTCCGTTCGATGCGAATGCACCTTTTTCTTGGCTTCAAGAAAGCTGGGGGTTTGTTGGATGCTCTTGTCGGACGTCGGATCCAATACTCCTGGTTCGAAATCGAGGCCCAATCGTTCAAGAATCGTTCGCAGTGTGGATTCGGGGTCGGTCACAAATGACTCGTACCGAACATCGACGATGTTTGCATCCGGAAATCTCGCATCCACGGCTTCGTTGAGTGCTTGCACACTGGCCAGCATGTTGGCCGTAGCTTCGATGTCCAAGAAGTGACGGTTGATGCCGTTTGCCGCAAAGTGTTGAGAAAAGCATGACAACGCCACATCGCGAGGATCCCGGATCGTCCTGATAATGAGGGCCTCGGGCCACAATTGCAAAATCATGGGCANGTCGATGATGTTCATGGGTTGTTTGTGAATGAAGCACGAAGCCTTGGATGCTTCAGGCACCANGCTTTCGGCCGTCCGGTCGAACAAGGCCCNGAGTTGGTCGGCTTTCGGGCTGCTNGCCTCCGGGACCAGATGGGGCAGGCGTTCGATGGGCTGGCCTTGCAACAGGTGTTGGCGGACGGTCGTCACCAAGGGGGCCTCCCCACTTGTCGCGATCGATGAGTGGCCTGACAACATTCGTTCCAGCAGCGTGGTTCCAGTCCTCGAGAATCCCACCAAGAAGTGNGGCGGGGAAGGCGCGNATTCTTCGTTGCCCTTGCGAAGGGCGGTGATGTTCTGCACTGAAGTCCGGCACCATTCGGTCCAGACTTGGACCTGTCGGGGCCATAGTGTGCGATCGAGCCGTCTCCATTCTGGAAGTTCGCTTTCCAACGCTCCAGCTTTGGACCATCCCTCAAAGGCGTTTCCAAAGTCCCCTATTTGGTCCGAAAGGCTCGCGTGTTCGTGCCAGGCCGCNGCTTTTGCAGCNGGGAGCCGGAATGTGTCGGGATTTGGACAGTACTTTTGTGCTTCATCGAGTTGGTTCAACTCTCGGAGCACTGTGCTGCGCCGGACCATGGCGAACTCATCGCCGCCGCTTGCTGATTTTTCAAAATCAACCAAGGCTTCTTTGAGTCGACGCAGGATTCTTCGAGCTTCTCCACGAATGCGTTGGATGGTGACCCGATTGGTTCCCCTTGCCGCCAACGCTCGGGTTGCGGCGCGTTCAGCTTCTTCTTCGCAACGCAGCTGCAGAAGGAGGCCTGCGGCCCTCGCTAAGGAGGGGCCATCCTCAGTCCACTGGTCAATCGTCTTCAGGATCGTTCGAGCGGCAGATGTTTGCCCGCTTTGCAAATGAATTTCGGCCATTCCCAGCATCGCGGGAGCAAATCCGGCGCGTTGCGTCACGGCTGTCTGGAATCGCGCAAACGCGGCTTGATTTTTTCCCGCGGAGGCCAGTTGCTGGCCTTCTTCGACCAAGGCTCTTGCACTTTTGGGCGGCGTATTTCGGCCGGAGTTTGGTCGGGATTCGTTCGAAGGCTGCATCATTTGGACTGGTTCAAGATACGCTAGTCGGTTCTACCCCGCTCTAAGGAGAATCTGATGTTGCTTGATTACGCCTCTTTGCTCGGTGATGAAGCCGAAAGTCTGCTCAACCACAAGGCCGTGGTGCCTGCATCTTCTTTGCACCTTCCCGGCCCTGATCACTTCGATTCCGTTTGGGGGCCAAGTGACCGCTCACCTCAAGTCCTGCGTTCCCTTCAGGCGCTTCACGGACACGGGCGTTTGGCAAACACGGGCTATCTCTCGATACTTCCGGTGGACCAGGGCATCGAACATGCCGCTGGTGCTTCTTTTGCCAAGAATCCCGAGTACTTCGATGGTGAGAACATTGTCAAGCTTGCTATTGAAGGTGGCTGCAATGCCGTAGCTACCACTTTTGGCGCACTTTCAGGACTCTCTCGGAAATATGCCCACCGTATTCCGTTCATCGTCAAGATCAACCACAACGAATTGCTGACCATGCCAAACCAGTTCGACCAAGTCATGTTTGGCTCGGTGCGTGATGCCTGGAACTTGGGCGCGGTTGCAGTTGGTGCGACTATTTACTTTGGTTCCGATGAATCTCGTCGTCAAATCATCGAGGTTGCCGAAGCTTTTGAAGAAGCAAGAGAACTCGGCATGGCGACCATCTTGTGGTGCTACCTCCGGTCACCCATGTTCAAGAAGGACGGGGTCGATCATCATGTGTCCGCTGACCTAAGTGGCCAAGCCAACCACCTTGGTGTCACCATCAAAGCCGACATCATCAAGCAAAAGCAACCGGAACAAAATGGCGGTTACGCCGCTTTGAACGCAGGGGACTCCGCTTACGGAAAATTCGATGATCGGATCTATTCTGAACTGGCTTCGGATCACCCCATTGACTTGACTCGTTATCAGGTATTGAATTGCTACGCCGGCCGCGCTGGCTTGATCAATTCTGGTGGTGGTTCCGGCGACAATGACTTTGGTCAAGCGGTGCGCACTGCGGTGATCAACAAACGAGCCGGGGGCATGGGCCTCATTTCCGGCCGCAAGGCGTTTCAACGTCCTATGGATGAGGGAGCGAAATTGCTCCAGACGATCCAAGATGTTTATCTCGACGAAAGCGTGGACATCGCCTGACGCACCTTGGCTTTCATACGAATTTCAAAGCCTCCCCGAATGGGGGGGCTTTTTTTGTGAGTGGGTTTCGTCACATTTACGCAGGTGGCTGGTCACCAAATTCAATTCGATTCTTGCCATCACGCTTTGAGGTCTTGAGTCGGCGATCGGCGAGTTGCACCAATCCTTCGATGGGGTCCTGATTGCTTTGGCCCAAAATNTCCCATGGCCAGGTGGCCAGTCCACCGGAGAACCGAATTCGACCGGGCACTTCCAATCGCACTCGAGCGACCCCTTCACGAATGCGATCAAGCAGATCTTGGGTTGATTCGGCGCTAAAGCCGCGAGGGACGTGACTTTCGGGACCAGTTCGCCGGGTGAAGTCGGCCAGAATGACCACAAATTCGTCGCCACCAACCCGCGCAATTTGATCGGCTGGCCGGATGGCGTTGCGAATGGCTTCGGCAAAAGCCCTCAACACACTGTCGCCGGCTTCATCGCCATATCGGTCGTTCCACTGTTTGAAGTCATCCACGTCCAGCTTCAAAATACTGAATGGATGTCTCTGCTTTGATCCCTCCTGGATCACTTCGCGGAGGTGCTGTTCAAACCCTCGCCGGTTGAGCGTGAGGGTGAGCGGGTCGGTGATGGCGTCCCGTCTGGCTTCCGCAAATTGGTGGGCGTGGTCNAGCCAGTGCGCCAGCCATTCCCCCCAAGCTTCAGCTGGGGTGCTGGGCGTGGCGGGGAGCGCGGACAACCATCCCAGTTCAGGTCCACCAGTGAGCCCGACCCGGATCTCCCCCGAATCGCTATTGAAGATGGGGGGCGGGGCACCAGTTGCCGAGGCAATGGCCTGCAACGCGACGGGGAGGAGAACATCGGGCCCTTGTCCAGCGGCGCGGAGCAAGTCAAGATCGGTTGGGTCTTGTGGTGGTTCGTTCCCTCCGGAGCCAGTGTCCGGTGGAGGTGGAGGTGGAGGTGGAGGTGGAGGTGGAGGTGGAGGTGGAGGTGGTGCCGCCGAGAGTCCCGATTGTCGTGGAGTTGGAAACAAGGACGCCGAGGCTGCTTGATCCGTGGTCGTCTCCGAGCCAGCAGCATCTTCGGCGGACTCGGCTTCAACATGGTCCCCCTCCTCAGCAGGCACTTCACCAGAAGGAACCGGCTCGTTGGAACTCTCTGGTGTCGTTGGTGGTATTTCGATCTCGATCTCTGGGGGGGGCGTCGGCACTCCAGGGGAAGTTTGGCTCGTTTTGGGTGGTGCTTTTCCAAGCCAGTGAATGTCGATCCCTGGTTCGAGCATGTCCGCGGCGGCGCTGAGTCGATGCCCTTCTTCTCCCAGTTCTTCACCCAACATGATCAAAGCAATACGGCGGCCTTGTGTCCGTGCTGCCGCAATGGTCCAAAGCGCATCGAAAGCGTTGGCGGCATCAAGACACTCGGTTCCGCGAGCCATGGCAATACCCTCAGCTTCAGCACGACGGCGCGCGTCGCGGGTCAGCGCGAGGGCGACTGGTTTCGGCCGCCTTGGTTTGGGCGGTGGAACATTGGCTCGCTCCTTTTCAGGTTCATGACGTCCCAACAAGGCGTCGATTTCTTCGGCTCGAGGTCCCGGAGGAAGATCAACCACGCCCCCTTGGATTCGACCCGCCACGCCAGGATTGATTGGTGGTGGTTGGGTCGGTGGACTCAGCACTTCGCCGGGACGGCGTTGGACCAAAGTGGCGCCATTCCATTGCAGCAGGCCACAGGTTTGCAGTGGCCCATTCAGAAGGTCCAGCAAGCCGTGTGGTGGATCGGGGGGTGAAGGAATGACCAAAGCCAAATTGGTGGGTTGGCTCGGCGGATGCTTTAGCAGATCCTCACGGCACACCAACAAGAAGCTGAAAGCACTTTCCAGCTGATCGCTCCGTCCGACATCTTTCCAACCATCGGCATGCAACGCACTGAGCATGTTTTGGTCAGCACCGGGGGGGAAGTACACGATGGCGTGTTTTTCGATGGACTCGTCCACCCCCTGAGTCTACGGCGAGATCGGGCTCTGTCAGGCGGATCCTTCGCGAGTCGGAACAATCCCGAACGCATCCAGAATTTTCCGGGTCAACTCGGACGTGCCGTTGTGGCATTGTCTTGCCCGGGCTGCATTGGTCATTTCCATGAGATGGTGCCGGTTCGTTAGAAGGTCCGAGAGGATGGGGCCGATCTGTTCCAGATTCTGTTGTTCTTCGATCTGGTCGTTGGCGATGATGGCCGCCTTGGCTTCCGTGGCGGCTTCTGCATTGAAGCGCTGGTGTTGATCCTTGTGCCAGGGATAGGGCAGGTACAGGGCGGGGAGTCCCGCGGCTTCAATTTCAGCCACACTGTTGGCGCCGGCCCGGGAGACCACCAAATCTGAAGCGCCAAATGCATGACACATCTGGCGTACAAAGGGAAGGACCGTGACCGGACAGTCGGCAAGCGGAGTTTGGTCCCAGGTGTCTTGGACCATCGAGTGGTGGGCGGAGCCAGCCAAATGCAAGATTTGCCAGCCTGAGAAGGCCTCCGGATGCTTCCGAGCCACATTGAGGACCAAAGCATTGAGGGTGGACGCGCCGTTCGATGCCCCGGTGACCAGCAGCGTCGGACGGTTTATGGCCAACCCCAAGGCGGCTCGATTGTCAGATTTGCTGCCTTCAACCGTCGCTGCAGAGCGGATGGGATGCGCGGTCAGCTCCCCGGGAAACTGGTCGTGGGCGTGGACGGTGAAATTCTTGGTTCCCCACCGGCACAGGATTCGGTTGGCTCGCCCGGGGACAGCATCCAAATTCAGTACCGCCAGCGGCCAGCCAGCTTCTCGAGCGACGAGGCCGACCGCGGCCGCCGTAAAGCCCCCAATGGTGATCACGCCCCCGATGGAGTGACTCTTGGCCAACCGGCGAAGTTCTTGACGTGATTGCCAGTAGCCCAACAAACACCGAAGGGCCCGCTTGGGGTGCAAACTGGGGGGGGAGGCGGGGATGGCGTGGGCGTCAAATGCTTCGGAACTCAAGATCTCCCGGTCGATGGATCGAGGTGCGTGCAGCAGGATGGGATGGACGTGATGGGCGAGGCACTGCTCAGCCAGGGCCAAGCCTGGAGTGATGTGTCCACCTGAACCACCGCCAGCGATGAAAATGGTCTTCATGGGTTAGCGGTCAGCAGCGAGAATTGGCTCGGGTTCGTGGTTCGGATGGGAAGCCATCAGTGCCACCATGATGGCACCGGCCAGCAGAATCCACCCCGTTCCGGCTCTGGAGATAAACGGAAGAGCGATGCCTTTGGTGGGCAGCAGTCCCGTGGCCACCCAGACGTTGATGGCGGTTTGCATCGCAATGGTGATCGTGATGGCCACTCCGAACCAGCGGGCGGCAGGATTGGGGCACTGCCAAGCAACCCGCCAGAGGGAAAAGATGAGCCCCGCAAACGTCGTCAACACCAGTGCGGAGCCAAGAACGCCCATTTCTTCGGCCAAGATGGCGAAGACGAAATCAGACTCATCCACCGCCAAATAGCCTTGTGAACGCAAGCCTTGCCCCATACCGGCACCCTCAAGTCCTCCTTGGTGGATCGCTCGAAGACTCTCGGTGAGTTGGGCTCCTTCATTGGTGTTGGTTTGTTCCCACGGCGCGAGCCAGGCGTCCAGACGTCGGATTCGGTATTCCTCCATCCCGATGTAGAGGCCCCCGAAGAGTCCCAGGGTGAGGACCCCAGCGGGCAACCATCTCCAATCTGCACCGGCGGCAAACAGCAGCATGACCACAGTACCGAGCACCAATGCGGCTGAGCCAAGATCGTGTACTGCAATGGCTGCGGCTACTCCAGCCGAAATCAACAACATCAGGGGATGCTCGCGAATGTTGACGGTTCCCTTGGTCTGGGCCAAGCACACCCCGCACAGCAGGGGGATGGCAAACTTCAGTGGCTCACTGGCTTGGAACTTCAGCCCTCCAAGGGTGATCCAGCGTTCATTGGCCACGAAGAGGCTGAGGCCGAGAAGTCCGAGGCCAACCGCGAGAACCAGGCCAACCACCTGTTTGTTTAGCAATCGGTCGACCACTCTCGTCGAGAGTGTGGTGGACCATCCCAAAAGCAAGCAGCAAGCAGCGATGCCCGCATGGAGGAACTCTGGATGTCGAGCCAGGAGGGAGCCTGCGGGATTCGAGGAGTCGTTGGTGCTGGCGGTGATCTGGGCGAGCCCGACGCCGAAGGTGAGCAGAAGCAACGAGAAAAACACCACCAATTCGCGACTTCGAGGCACCTTTGCTTATCGGAAGGACCTTGTGCATCTCGCCATGAGTTCCGTGAAGCTTTCAGATTTTGTCGAGAGTACGATGGCAGCCCATGCTGGATTCACCCCCGATGACCGGACGTCGCGTTCATCTTGAGACCTTTGGTTGTCAGATGAATGAACTGGACAGCGAGTTGGTTCGCAGCCAATTGACTGCACTGGGTTACGTGTTCATCGACGACCGCGCCCAAGCGGATGTGGTGATTTACAACACCTGTTCCGTCCGCGAACAGGCTGAGAACAAGGTCTGGAGCCGGCTGGGCATTGACGGTATTGAAAAGCAGCAGGGACGAGACGTTGTTGTTGGGGTGATTGGCTGTATGGCCGAACGGGAGGGGTCAGGCCTTCTGAAGCGGTTTCCCCAGGTGGACCTGATGTGTGGTCCCGGGGAGCTGGACAAGTTGCCTTTGCTGATCGACAACGCCTCCAAGAACGCCGATGAGGAGATCCGTACGGCACTTCAGGGATCAACCACCCGTAGGTCTCAGACTCTTGGCGCGGCCGCCGACCGCCTAGAACTGCTTGACCTCTCCCGTGCCTTTGATCCCGACCAAGCTGGCTTTGCAGGTCGATCGGCGTATGTCCGGATTACCCGAGGCTGCAACAAATTCTGCACCTACTGCGTGGTGCCCCACACCAGAGGGCCCGAAATCCACCGTCCGCCCCACCATATTGTCGAAGAGTGCCAGCGTCTTGAACAGCAAGGCGTCCTTGAGATCACGCTGCTGGGCCAGACGGTCAATCACTACTTGTATGTGCACGGGACCGCTCTGACGGTGGATGGGACACCGGCTCCTCAGGTAGGACCGGGGTTGTCGGGGTTCCGTCCCGGACCCGACGGTCGTCCAACGGCGGCGGCGGGGGCTCAGGCCACCACGTTCGCCGATTTATTGGTGATGATCCATGAGGCTTGTCCCGGGGTACAACGCATTCGGTTTGTGACCAGTTATCCCCGGGATTTTGGGGATGACATTCTCTACGCCATTGCTGAACACCCAAGGCTGTGCCGGTATCTCCATGCTCCAGCCCAAAGCGGTTCAGATGCCATCCTGAAAAGAATGAATCGGGGATACGACCGGGAGACGTTCCTGGATTTTGCGGCTCGGGCTCGCAAAATCCTTCCCGATGTGGTTCTCGCTGGGGACATCATCGTGGGCTTTTGTGGAGAAACAGAAGCTGATTACGAGGCCACTCGGACCCTTCTGCAAGAAGTGCGGTTCAAGAACAACTTCATCTTCAAATACTCCCCTCGCCCGGGCACCAGTGCTTTTGGTCGGCTTGAAGATGATGTTCCAGAAGTCGAAAAGAGGCGTCGCAACAACGATCTCTTGGCCCTGCAGGCAGAGATCGGTACAGAAGTTCACGCCGAATGGGTGGGGCGAGAAATCCCTGTATTTTTAGAAAAACGGACCGGAAAAGGTCGAAAATCGCCCTCCGGAAGCGGTAATGGGGGGGTGGAACTGCGAATCCAAGGCGAATCCCCCTCCTCTGGCGTTCAACTCAGTGGACGGACTGCGGGAGACATGATTTGCTTTGTTGATGTCCCAGAACACGCCGTAGAGGCCCATTTGGGCACCATTTGTTCGGTTCGAGTGACCGGCAGTGGATCTCTCCATCTGGAGGGCGATTTGGTCGCTCAAGGCGACTTTGCCAAGATGAAATGAAAAAAGTCTGGGTTCGGGGTTGATTCCATTCGAGGCTGGCTTAGATTGGAGGGTGAAGAGAGAGAGCCCCTTGGTGGGAATGTTGCCCACCGCATCCGCCTGAGAACCGGATGTTCAAGCTGAAGAAAGAGTTTTTCGAGATTTAGAAAAGGGACTCTCTAATGAATTCATTCAAACTTGGCGCAGCAGCGCTCATCGTTTCTGGCAGTGCATTCGCCGACTTCGACGGTGCAACTATCACCGTTCAAGAAGCAGTGTCCGGATATGACACTTACCAAGTCTTCCTGAACTTCAACAGCCCAACTGACAAGCTCCTCGCCGTGAACGGTGATGTTGACGGTGGATACTCCGCCCTCTCTTACAATGGTGGCGAGCTTTACAACGTACTTTTCGCGGCTGCCTTGGCCGACGACACCGGTGAGTACTCCGCTTTCCCTGGTATGGAAGGCGATTCTTATGTCACCATCGGTGGTCAAGCTGACACCTCCTTCTCTCCTGGCTTCTTGGGAGACAACGAAGCTGGAGCCGGTCCCGGCGCTCACGTGATTCGTGGCAGCAGCTTTACTTGGGAAAACAATGGTGGCTACTTTGACTCTGATCCCGGTACCGGTGCATTCGACACTGGCTCTGGCATCCTCATTGCCCAGTTGACCGTTGCTTCCGGTGAGGACATCACTTTCGGTGGTACCGCATCCTTCAACGGCACCGGCGGTGAATTGAGCTTCGCCGAATTCTCCGTGACCAGCGTGCCTGCTCCTGGTGCCTTGGCCCTGATCGGTCTTGCCGGCCTCGGCCGACGTCGTCGCGGCTAAATCTTGAGGCCATCTCTCCCCTGTCCAGGGGAGCAAAAGCCCCAAATTTGAATCTTGAGCAGCCCTCCCTACTGGGAGGGCTGTTTTTGTTGATTGGTCCACCGGGAGGTCAAAGCGCCCAAACCGATTCTTTACGATTTTTTTTGAGAAAGGGGTTGGAACTGTTCTCAGAGTGTCTTACATTTACCCCGTACGGCTGATTCTGCGGGCCGGACGACGAAGAAGAGATCGCAGCAGAAGAGAGACCCCAATCAGAAAGAGGACCACTATGTCCCGATTTGCATTTGCAGCTGTTCTTGGCGCGACCGCCATGGCTTCCGCCGATTTCGCTGGCGCTTCCTACACCGAAGAAGTCA
>NHCD02000010.1 GCA_002168105.2 Phycisphaera sp. TMED24 | reverse complement strand
TCGTCGAAATTCAAGCTGGTTTCGAATTTCAACATCACCGACCAATCAGCAGCGATTCCGGCCGCCAAGGATGCATTCTGTACCCCGTGAGTTTTTGACTTGCCGGTGGTGGGATCGACGTACCCGATCAGTTGCGTCACGACGCGGGGAATGAAGACGCCGGGTGAAGGCATGGTCGCGGCGGGCACCGAGATCGCTTCTTGCGCGGAGGCCGCGGTGGAGAGGATCAGGACGACCCCCAGAAGCCGAGTCTTCACGACGACAGTTCCTCAATCTCCACCAAGGTGAATCCTGCCACCCAAATGGCGCGGGCCAGATTGCCTCGGGTCACGGGAGCACCGGGTTTCACTTTGATGCGTAAGGTGCCGCCGCCCATGTCCAGCATCGCGCCAGAGACGCCAGGCAGGCGTTCGAGTTGGATTTCGGCGTTCGTCACACACTTCGGGCAACTCATGCCACGGATGTGCAGGGCCAAAGAGGTGGCCGTGATCAAACTTGGGTCATCTTGGGGGAGCCCGTCGCCGATTTCACGGGCCGCAGCCATGTGGGCGCCGGCGGTCTCGATGGTTTGCTTCGAGGCTGAACATGAAACCGCGAAGAGCAGGCACAGCAGGCAGAGCATATGGATCATCAGATGGGTCTCCTAGAACGTGATCTATTATATGCATGCCATGAGACCCTTTCAATCGACAATGACTTGTCATTGCTAATGAAGAGCAGCAAATGATCACCCTGCACTTCCGTTTGGTCTTTGTTCAGAAGAGACCCGCCCAATCAGCAACCGCCCCACGATTGTTCTTTTGAAAATGTACTGCCAAGGCAGATACAAACCGACGGTGGTGATGAGGGTGATCAGACTGAATTTCAGAATTGGATCAAGATTGGTTTGGGCAAAGAAGTGCTGCAGGATCATCACCACCGGCAGGTGGGTGAGATACAGCCAGTACGACGCTTCCGAAATTTGCCGGACCCAGTACCGCTCTTTGGCCAGCACGCTTCGGCACAGTCCCACCGCCGCAAAAATGCCCGACCAGACGTACACCGTTTGCTGCAGTGCCGATTGCAGGTGTGTGGTGGGCTCCATCAGGTACGCCCCGATAGCGAGCGCTCCCGTGAGCCACCACAGATTTCCAAAGCGTTCGCTGGCTTTGGGCGTGAGGTAGATCAAGGCCCCGGCCATAAAAAAGATGAATTCGTACACCAGCAGGTGGGGGAAGGGGAGCAGTCCGATGGACGTGTCTGGTCCCCAGCCCGCCATCGATCTGCCGTGCATTTGCAGTTGGAACGGAAGGATCAATGGCACCATCCAAACCAACGCCACCGGTGAGGCCACCAGCCAAGTCGGAAGGGCTGGGAGTCTGGGAAGAACTTTGAACGCCAAGCGAACGAGGGCGAAGCCGAGCACCAACCAGCACAAGTGCCACAAAAACCACAAATGATGAAAGACGGGCAGCAGGAACAGTCCAGCAATCAGAGGCTCAAGATTGAAATTCGATTCAGCTGGTGCTGCTTGAGAAGCGTTGGCGGAGGCCAGACTCTCGGTGGTTTCCAAGAGTTGTTTGGCCCGCTCGCGTCCTTCTTTCCACGCTTGTGGTTCCACAGGCACTTTGAGCATGCCGGCGAAGTATTGCACCACGTCCAAGTCGTGCTTGAGTAAATCGACCGGGCGTTCTCCCGTTGGGTTGCGGGCGGTTTGGTCCGCGCCTGCTTCGATCAACAAGGCCGTGCACTCACCCCGGCCAAAAAAGACGGCGCTGTGCAGGGCGGTGTCTTTGGCCTCATTGCCATAGCGCTGGTTGGGGTCCGCCCCAGCTTCGAGGAGTTTGGCGACCGCTTGGGGTTGTCCGGTGTTGCATGCCCATCCCAGCGCGGTTTGCCGCATGAACGGGTCTTGGGCGTTGACGTCGGGCTTCTCGGCGAGGAACCGGTCCATTTCTTCAAGATCGCCAAAGGCCGCGGCCGCCCACAGGCTGTCGGATGATTTGGGGCCGTCTTCGTTTCCACCGCCATCCGAAATGATGATGGCCACCCATGTGAGAGGGATGATGGTGAACATGCCCACGGCCAAGGGCAACAAGATGCGTTTCACACGGTGAATCAGGAGTCCACCCAGGCCACGCCGCTTCCAGATCATCGCGGTAAAGAAGCCGCTGAGCAGAAAGAACAGCGGCATGCGAAAGCCATGGATGATGTTGTTGATTTCCATGAACGGAGGCCAAGCGTCATCCACCGTGGGCCAGATGGGGATGCCGGTGTAGGCCAAAGCGGCGTGCAGCACAATGCCCAGCAGCATGGCCCCGGCCCGCAGGGCGTCAAGATCGTGGCGGCGTTCGTTCATTCCGAAAGCCTACCCTTTTGGGGTGCACACCCGTCAGGTTCTTGTCGTGGACTGGTCGGCCAACAGCCGGCCCAAAACAGGAGCGGATTCCATTTGGATTTCCGACGCCTTCGGTTGGTGCGTGAACCCATCCACCCGTGCTGAAGCCATGCAGTTGATCCAAGAACGCACGCGGGAAGGCCACTGGCTGGTGGCGTTCGATTTTCCGATGGGGATTCCGTTTGGGGTTTGCGATTTCCAAGATTGGCGTGCCTTGTGGCAGACAATCGGCGCAGGTCTTCAAGACGAGCAGAACAATCAGAACAACCGGTGGGAGCTGGCGGCCTTCTTGAACCAAAAGCACCAAGGGCGATTCTGGGGTGTTCCTCAAGTCCGTCCGCATCTTTCTTCCAAGAGAGTCCACGATGCTGGAGACTGGGAGTGGCGGGTGGGAGATCCGCGGGGCGCGCAGTCGGCGTGGAAGCTGCTCGGTGTCGGCAGTGTTGGTTCCCAAATGTTGACCGGAATCGCCCATCTCGAGCGTTGGCGTCAACAAGACCCATCCTCGTTTGCCGTGTGGCCTTTCGAATCTTCTGATGCGCGGATTGTGGTCAGTGAAACATGGCCAAGTCATCCGGTCTTCGCCGCGGCGCAACAATCGGTGCGTGACCAACGACCTTCAGCGGTTCGTGACGAAGTGCAGACCCAAGGCACCGCCGCCGTGTTGCAAAGTGCTGCGGCCAGCGAGGCATGGATGGATTCGGGTCGCCTGCGTCAGGAGGCAATGTCCACACCTCAGGGCCCGGGGGGGTGGCGGCTTTCTCCAGAGGTGCGGGCCCAGCGGTTCCCCCACATCACCACCTTGGAAGGATGGATTCTGCTGCCTCCCGCCAAACGAACAACGCCCGATTGATCCCCCGGAGGTCAATCGAGCGTTTGTGTTCTTGACCAGGCCGTCGGGCCTGGCTCCCCATCAAGCGGAAGGGCTCTCACTGCGTTTAGGAGGCCCATCGACGGATCGTGACAGGAAATCCGAAAATTATTCGTGGTCCAGTCGCGTCCGCAGCCACGATGCAACGCGGTGTTTGGCCTGGCGGACGGCTTCCGGGGTCATTTCAAGGTCCTTGGCCACCGTCTGTGACGATTCTCCAGCTCGTCCGTGCCGCTCGAAAGCCGTCAAAGTCTTCCCATCAAACTGGCCCCGAGCTTGCCGCATCAGGTCGATGACGTATTCCTGGCGCCAGATGGCGTGCCACACCGGATCTTCCTCGGACGGAGGGTCCCAGACTTCAAGCAGGGCGGGGGCCCGCGTTTCTCGTCCCATTTTCTTGGCCAGGGCGTGCTGCACGCACCGCAGCAGGTATCCCCGGAATCGTCCGCGGGTGCGGTCGTAGGTGAATCCCTTGAGGGCGGAGATCAAGGAGACGAAGACGTCTTGGCACATGTCGGCGATGTCGTGGTCTCGGCAGCCTCGCGAACGGAGGTACCGCTCGAGAAGGTTCCGGTAGCGGGCGTCGAAGATCCACCAGGCTTCTTCGCGATCTTCGGAGTCTTCGGCATTGAGGGCGACGATGAATTCGGTTTGGGTAATGTCGCTGGTGTGTTCCGTCTTCGGGCTGGGGGGTGCCGCAGGAATGCTGGCGCCGCCTTCCACCACACATTCCACTTGGCCAAAAGCAATCAGGTCGCCCGGATTCAGGGGAACCAACTCATCGGATTCCAACCGAACCGTGTTGAGCCATGTTCCACTGGTGGAATTCGTATCCACGAGGGTCCAGGAGTCATCTTGATGGGTGACCCGCGCGTGCTGTCGAGAAATGCTGGGGTGGGCCAGCCAACCGTCATCGCGGCGGCCAATTCGCAGTCCTTCTTGGCGATCGATCTCAATGCAGGTGTGACCAGCTTCGTGATCCGTGACCGGATGCAATCGCAGTCGGTCGGACTTCTCGTTCATCGCACTGGTTGCGGAATCAAGACATCGGGGTCGTAGTGGATCGTCCGCTCAATGTCGTTGTGCTCGTCCAAGATCAGGCACGTGGGGTGGTGGTCGGCGTATTCGGCGTCGGTCATGTGGGCCCAGTGCATGATGATGACCCGGTCACCCGGAGAGACCAGCTTGGCGGCCGCACCGTTCAAGCCGATGGTGCGTGAGCCTGGTGCACCACGGAAAACGTAGGTTTCAAACCTGGCTCCATTTTCACAATTGGCGATCAGGACGACGTCGTTGACCCGCATGCCGCAGGCGTCGAGCAAGTCGGCATCGATCGTGATGGAGCCGATGTAATCCTCCCGGGCTTCGGTCACCCGAGCGTGATGCAATTTGGAATGAAGGACTTTTCGAAGCACGAAACCATTCTAAAACGAAAGCGGCCCCGGTCGATGCCGGGGCCGCAGAAGAATCAAAAGATTCGAGGGGGATTTAGTAATCCATGTCCTCACCCCCGGCCCCAGCCTTGGCCTTCTCCTTGACCTCGACAATGGCACAGTCGGTGGTCAACAGCAGGCCCGAGATGGAGGCGGCATTTTGCAAGGCCACCCGTTCCACCTTGGTGGGCACGATCACGCCGGCTTTGACGAGATCTTCGTAGGAGCGGTTGGCCGCGTTGAACCCGAACGAGACGTCGTCAGATTCTTCCACCTTCACGCACACCACCGAGCCGTCAAGACCACCGTTTTCGGCGATTTGCTTGATCGGTGCGGTCAGAGCGCGTTCGATGATGTCCACGCCGACCTTTTCGTCGCCGGTGGCCTTCTTCCGAGCCGCAACCAAGGCCTTGCGGGCCCGAATGACCGCCACGCCACCGCCGGGAAGGATGCCTTCCTCAACTGCCGCACGGCATGCGTGCAGGGCGTCTTCGACGCGGGCTTTTTTCTCTTTCATTTCAACTTCGGTGGCGGCACCAACGTTGATTTGGGCCACGCCGCCGGCCAACTTGGCCAGACGTTCTTGAAGCTTTTCGCGGTCATAGTCGCTGCTGGTGCCTTCGACCTGGGCTTTGATCTGCTCGATGCGACCTTGGATGTCCTTGGACTTGCCGGCCCCTTCGATGAGGGTGGTGGCGTCCTTCTCGATGCTGACCTTCTTGGCTTTGCCCAAGTCTTTGACTTCGAGCTTCTCGAGGTCGACGCCAAGTTCGTCCATCACGGCGGTGCCGCCGGTGAGGACCGCAATGTCTTGCAGCATTTCCTTGCGGCGATCACCAAAGCCGGGGGCTTTGACGGCGGCGACCTTCAGGACGCCACGAAGCTTGTTGACCACGAGCATGGCCAAGGCTTCACCATCAACATCCTCAGCGACGATGAGCAGGCTCTTGCCAGCTTCGGCCACCTTGCCAAGGATGGGCAGGAGGTCTTTCGCGCTGGAGATCTTCTTCTCGTGGATCAAGACGTAGCAGTCTTCCAGATCTGCAGTCATGGCCGTGGTGTCGGTGACAAAGTGGGGGCTCAGGTAGCCCTTGTCGAACTGCATGCCTTCCACGAGTTCCACTTCGGTGTCGAGGCTCTTGCCTTCTTCCACGGTGATGACGCCGTCCTTGCCAACTTTGTCCATGGCTTCGGCAATGATCTTGCCGACCTGGGCATCTTGGTTGGCGGCACAGGTGCCGACCTGGGCGATCTCCTTGGAGTCACGCACGGTCTTGCTCATCTTGGCGAGCTCGTTGGTGATGGCGTCGACACCGATGTCGATGCCGCGCTTCACTTCGTGGGCGTGGGCGCCAGCAGTGATGTTCTTCAGGCCTTCAGTAAAGATGGCTTCGGCGTAGACCGTCGCAGTGGTGGTGCCGTCACCGGCATCCTTGGACGACTTGCTGGCCACTTCTTTGACCATTTGCGCCCCCATGTTTTCGAAGGTGTCTTCGAGTTCAATTTCCTTGGCAACGGTGACACCATCTTTGGTGACGGTGGGCGCGCCAAAGGACTTTTCAAGGATCACCACGCGGCCGGAGGGGCCGAGGGTGCTCTTCACCGCTTTGGCAAGTTTTTGAACGCCACGCAGCATGCGTTCGCGGGCGTCGATGTCGTAAGCAATTTCTTTTGCGGCCATGGTGGCTTCCTTCTGGCACACAGTGCCGTGGGGGCAAATCAGAGG
Organism: Phycisphaera sp. TMED24; assembly: GCA_002168105.2. GTDB lineage: Bacteria > Planctomycetota > Phycisphaerae > Phycisphaerales > SM1A02 > UBA8653. Next base: position 51,255 of record NHCD02000010.1, on the reverse strand, counting down.
GGACGGGCGGGGGGCCCGATCTCGACGCGGATCACTCTTCCGGCGTCGATAAGGACCTCGCGGGTCCCGTCAGTGAGTTTCAAAATGCCGTCATCTTCCGCAGGTACGAGCAGGGCTCGGGCCACCACGCAATCGTCGCAGCCTTCGAGGACCAAGCGAACATCGCGTGATCCGTCCAAGGCCAACAGGGCCGATTGCAGGTGGGAAGCATGGAGTGGCATGAGTTCAAAGTTGGGTTCAAAGTGGTATTCAGATCAAAGTCGTGTTTGCCACGCCATGGAGACGTGGGAAGCATCGATGTAGATCACGTTTTGTTTGGTGGTGACGCGGATACCGTGCTGGGAAATCAGCGCTTCCACCTTTTCCACATTTCGGAGCTCCACCGTTTCGGAGGCGCCCGTCATGTGCAAGTCGAGTTCCTTGGCCGAACCGACCATGTCCTCAAGCACTTGGATGAGAGGTCCACGTTCCATGGTCAGCCAATCACCGCGAGGATGTCTTCCTCGGTCATGATGATGAGATCTTCACCATCGATTTTGATTTCGGTGCCGGCGTAGGAAGAGAAGAGAACGGCGTCGCCTTTCTTGACCGTAAAGGGCAAGTAGTCTCCGGTTTCTCTGTTCAAGATGCCGTTGCCGAGGGCCACGATCTTGCCTTCCTTGGGCTTGTCTTTTGCAGATTCGGGCAGGAAGATGCCAGAGTCGGTGCGATCCGCGGCTTCCGCACGCTTCACAATGATTTTGTCGCCGAGGGGACGAACCTTCATGGGTCAAATCTCCTGTGCCCACCCTGTGGGCGTTTGTGACCTGTCTTTTCATTCGGAGGCGCGGACCGTTCCGTGGCCCTCCGCAAGACTTCAAGCAACCGCTCGGTGTGGAGCGGTCGATCCAAAACCGCGAACACGCCTTCCCGCAGCGCGTCCGTCAGCGTCCGACTCCGGTCCCGGGTGGTTGCCATGGGGGGGCGAACCACGATGACCGGAGGGGGCGCCTCTCGTCGCCGGAGCAGTCGCACGAAGGCGCCGCCGGCCACGCTCCCTGGTGAATCCTCACCACGGAGAGGAATCGCCCAATCCACGACCGCCACATGGACGGTCCAGGAGTCGAGCAAGACTTCAGCCTCTTCGCCGTTGGCGGCGAATCGGGTCTCAAATCCGGCCGGAGCGAGGAGCGACGGAAGTTGCTCCAACGCTGGGGTGGCGCGGCGGGGGTCATATGAGACCATGAGGTGGCGTCTATGCACGACGACGATTCCTTGGCCAGAGGAATTGCAAGTCCTGTGCCCGGTCTGGGCCCGATTTGGAGCCGTTTTTGGCTGCCGAGGGTCTTGGGGGTCTCTTTCCTCCTGCCATTCTGGCATCGGAGGGGCTTGTTCGTCACAATGGACGCTTCAGCCCCCAGAAGGGGGAAGGAGGAACCATGCAGTGGCACTCGGTCTCGAAGATTTTTGCTGGCGCGGCAGCCGTTGGCGACACCGTGGAAATTCGGGGATGGATCCGCACCCGGCGGGACTCCAAGGCGGGTTTGTCCTTCCTGGCGGTCCACGACGGTTCGTGCTTTGATGCCCTGCAGGTGGTCGCCCAAGGCGATCTCCCCAATTACGCCGAAATCCAAACCCTGACCACCGGCTGTTCGGTGGTGTGCCGCGGGGTCTTGGCCGAGAGCCAAGGCAAGGGGCAGTCCATCGAAATGCAAGCGGCCGAAGTGGAAGTGGTGGGCTTGGTTGAAGACCCAGACACCTATCCAGTGGCGGCAAAGCGACACACCTTTGAATACCTGCGGGAAGTGGCCCACCTTCGCACCCGAACCAACACGTTTGGTGCGATCACTCGGGTTCGGAACTGCTTGGCCCAGTCGGTCCACCGCTTCTTCCACGAGGACGGCTTCCAGTGGGTGCACACGCCCATCGTGACGGCGAGCGATTGTGAAGGCGCGGGCGAGATGTTCCGGGTCTCGACGCTGGACATGATGAACTTGCCCCGCAATGAAGAAGGCGGCGTGGATTACTCCGGCGACTTCTTCGGCCGGGAAGCGTTCTTGACGGTGTCGGGTCAATTGAATGTGGAAACGCACGCGTGCGCGTTGTCCAAGGTGTACACCTTCGGTCCCACGTTCCGGGCGGAAAACTCCAACACCACCCGCCACCTCGCCGAGTTCTGGATGATCGAGCCGGAAATTGCGTTTGCCGACCTGGCCGATGACGCGGACTTGGCGGAGCGGTTCTTGAAGTCAATTTTCCGAGACCTGCTCAACGAGCGTCCCGACGACATGAAGTTCTTCAACGACCGCATCGATGATGGCTGCATCGAGCGGGTGGAGAAGTTTGTCGACGCTTCCTTTGAGCGTATGGAGTACACCGATGCCATCAAGCACCTTGAAGCGGCCGTGGCCAAAGGGGTGAAGTTTGAGTTCCCCGTGTCGTGGGGCATGGACATGCAGTCCGAGCACGAGCGGTACCTCACCGAGGAGCTGGTGGGCCGACCTGTGGTGGTGATGAATTACCCCAAGGACATCAAGGCGTTCTACATGCGTCTGAACGACGACGAAAAAACCGTCGCGGCCATGGATGTGCTTGCGCCGGGGATCGGNGAGATCATTGGCGGATCACAACGCGAAGAGCGGCTGGATGTCTTGGANCGCCGCATCGTGGAGTGCGGTCTNGAGATCGAGCCGTACTGGTGGTACCGCGACCTGCGGAAGTACGGCACGGTGCCCCACGCCGGATTTGGTTTGGGCTTTGAGCGCACGATCTTGTACGCGACCGGCATGGCGAACATTCGGGACGTGATTCCGTTCCCGCGGACGCCGGGTCGGGCTGATTTTTAAGTCCAGCGAAAATTTTCTTAGGGATGCTGCACCAGCTTCTTGAAGGCCTCTCCTCTTCTTTCGTAATTTTCAAACTGGTCCCAACTCGTTGCGCCAGGGGAAAGAAGAAGTTGCTCTCCTGGCATAAGTTCTGAAGTGGCGGCGGTTACTGCAGCATCCAAGTTCATGGCGTGCATGCATGGTCCCTGGGCACGCGTATGCAGTTCTTTTCCGATTTCTCCAATGGTGTAGGTCTTGACGCATTGGTCAAACAGATCGCACAGCGGTCCGAGGTCGGTCCCTTTGCCTTTCCCTCCCGCAATCAATCGCACCGGACCCTTCTCTCGAACCGCGGCGATCGCCAGCGCGACGGCTTCGGCCGTGGTGGCTTTGGAGTCGTTCCAAAATCCGTTGTCGGGGAAGTGCGGGACGACCACCCGTTCCAACCGGTGGGGGAGCCCTGCGAACGAGACCAGTCCCTTTTCGAAATCAGTTGCTGGCCGATGGGGCTCCAAGGCGGTGACGGCGGCGAGGGCGGCGGCCGCGTTCACTCGGTTGTGGTGGCCGGGCACCAGCAGTTCGCCTTCGTAGGACGAAAGGGTGCTGCCGTCCAGCGACACCTTGGCGTGGTCCAAGATGGCTTGCTTGCACTGGGCGTAGTGCCCCATGTCGCCATGCCAATCCAAATGGTTGGGGGCCAAGTTGGTTCGCAGGGCGACGTCGAAGGTTGGCTGGGGGGCCTTCGGCGCTTCGTACAGCCACCATGCCATGGCGCTCGACAGTTCCACCACCAACGTGTGGTCCTTGGGTGTTCCAAGGAGGGACTCACCCAAGTTGCCGCCGCGTGTGGCTGGGATCCCTGCTGCGACCAATGCGGCGTGGGTCATGGCGGTGGTGGTGCTTTTGCCCGCGCTGCCGGTGATGGCAATGGTCTTGCGATCACTGAGTTGACTCAGCGTGCGTGCAATTTCGGTCGTGATGGTGGCGCCCGCTTGCCATGCACTTTTGAGATAAGGGTTCTTCCAAGGTTGGGGGACGGCGGGGTTGGCGATGACCAGCTCGGCTTGGGCAAAATCTTCTTGGTCGTGGCCCCCAAGTCGAAAGCTCACTTGGGCTCCGAAGGTCTCTCGGAGCTTGGTGACGGAGGCTTGCAGGGCTTCTTCCTCGGCCAAGTCGGTCACCAGCACCTGCCGGCCCTCAGCCAGCAAACTTTCCGCGGCCGACAAGCCGCCGCCGAAGCGGCCCAGTCCCATGACTACTGCATCCACTGCCATACGCCCATCAGCCTAAACTGACTCAGGTGCAAGAGCCGCCCCGACGACCGCTTCCTTTGATCGCCATGATCGTGGCGTGCCTGCCCGGCTGCCATTTGGTCAGCATGGTGGGNTCNGTNCTTGGNTTGATCGCNCTNCGNAAGGAAGCCAAAGACCCNGGACANCCNCGAGACCGCATGCGGGCGGCCCGGGCCATCTGGATCGGCTTTTTCATGGGCCTNTTCAACCTGTGGATGCTCAGTGAGGTCGGCTCCAGTGTGGTGGACATGGTCGAGACCCAGACTCCGGCCGCCATTCGAGCAAGTGTTGGACCCGAAGGGATCTACGCCGGCGTCGCGGAACCGTTGGGTGAGGATTTCTCGGTGGACATTGTGCGGATGCAGGCCAAAGGCAACATGGGCCGCACCCTTGACGTCGCGCTGCGACTCTCAGGGTCGGAAGCATGGTGCTTTGCCAACGCAACGATCACGCTGGAACCCAACCCAACCGAACCATTCTCTTTGCAGTTGAAGGTCGATGAACTGGTCCTGGAGCCTTTTTCCCAATGAACCCTGAACGGAACTCTGAACCGAAGTCTGAACGACCTGATCCAAGTCTGTTTGCCTTTTTGGCGATTCCGATGGCGTTTGCGTTCTTCTGGTTTCCGCCCATTCCACTGTTCATCGCGGTGCGTGGTCTTCGTGACACGAAAGATGGGCAACGGTGGGGTCGTCCCTTTGCTCGCATCGCCCAGTTGTTCACCCTGTGTGTTTCGATTCCTTTCGTGTTGGGGATTTTTCTGTGGCTGCGCGGACCAAGAAGCGAGATGTACTCCGGTCCGGCCGCGCTGATTGGGGCGTTGTCCGGAACCGGTGATGTTGACTCGTTCCTACCCGCCGAGGACGCGGCCCAGCGTTCGGCCTTCCGAGCCGCCCTCCGGGCCGCGGTGGGTACTCCTCGCGAACTCGAAATCGATCCGTCGTACGCCGAGACTGGCTTCGTGGATGGCGGGGGGCTTCGGACGTTCGTCTACCGACTGGAAGGTGACTCGGGCACGGTGAGCTTGCAAGCGGGCTACCGGTTGTTTTCTGGCGCTGGCTTTCCTCCATCGCCGGTTTTTGGGTGGGAAGATTTGGTGATCAAAGACGCTCAAGGCCAAGAAACCGNGATTCCGNCCACTNCCNNNTGGCGGGTGGGGTTGCGNCCACTGGAGNCTGAGGACGATTCCGGAGAGACTGNNCCCCATGGCTCCTGANCCACGAGACGAACGNAANCGNATGCANTCCTTNTTGGCGGGCATGGGNTTTGATTACTCCGACTTCCGCGACCGCATGCTGGCTGACATCTGCGAGACCATGCTTCGGGTGCGTCGTTCCCAGCACGACGAGGGACAAGTTCGGTTGATGGCTTCCGCCATGCGAGAGATGTGGTACGCCTACCACGTCTTCCACGGCTGGGAAGATGTTCGCAAAGTCTCGATTTTCGGCTCGGCCCGAACGCCCGAAGACCATCCCGATTATCTCGCCGCGGTGGAGTTCAGTCGTCTTATGGCTGAACAAGGTTGGATGTCCATCACCGGTGCTGGCGATGGCATCATGAAGGCAGGGCATGAAGGACCAAGTCGGGAACGCTCCTTCGGGTTGTCCATTCGCCTTCCGTTCGAGACGTCGGCCAATGAAGTCATCGAGGGTGATCCCAAACTGATCAACTTTCGGTACTTCTTTACGCGGAAGTTGATGTTCGTTGACCATGCCGAAGCGATCGTGGGATTCCCCGGCGGATTTGGCACCATGGATGAAGTCTTTGAATCCCTCGTGCTCATCCAAACCGGCAAGAGCCCCATCGTCCCGGTGGTCTTGGTCGAAGGCAAAGACGGTGACTTCTGGCAGCGCTGGGAAGATTTCACCAAGGGTGCCCTGCTCCAAGAAGGATGGATCAGCCCGGAAGACACTGACCTGTACCGGATTGTGTCTTCGCCAGAAGAAGCCGTGGAAGAAATCACCTCGTTCTACCGGGTGTATCAGTCCGCTCGGTACGTGCATGACAAGTTGGTTCTTCGATTGACACGTGCTTTGATGGAAGAAGAACTGGCAATTTTGAACGATGAATTCAGCATTCTGATCGAGTCGGGACAAATCGAAAACTCGGCCGCCTTGCCCGAAGAAGAAGAAGAAGTCACCCACTTGCCCCGATTGGTCTTCCACCACACCAAGCACAAGTTTGGTTTGGTTCGTCAACTCATCGATCGCATCAACGGTTTTGATGCTCCGTGATTCGGATTGTTGCCCATCTNGCTTTGGTGAGCATCCTGGGCTGCGCGAGTGCTTCGGTGGTTTCCATTGCGGAAGTTGCCACCCCGTCTGAATCCAATCCCATTGAGGCTGAGCGTGAAGAAGCCCCGGAATCGATTCGGGCAAGTTCCCGTTCGCCAAGCCGTGATGGTTGTATTCCTGGTCTCGAATTGCTGCGTCTTCGATTTGATGCCAAGGGGCCCATGCCCGACCGCCTGCTTTCCTTTCTAGGAAAAGAGCGCAGCAAGCCTGATGGATTGGGGCTCCTCCGGCAGCGTATGGATGATCTCGAGGCCCGGGCTTTGGTGGCCACCCTCGGCCCTCCCCGGGCTGCNATCGAGTCGTCCTTGGGCGAGGTGCTTTCCTTTGAGCCCATGTTCGCAGAGGTCGCGGCCCGCAAGCGCCGAGCCGTCATCGTGAATGGCCGACCCCGATTGGTGGAAGGGGGGCGCTTGGCTTTCGAGTTGCGCGGCTGGATTCGTCTGCATGAGGATGGTCCCCGAGTTGCGGGTGAGCTTGAGTTGGCCCATCGATCTGGTCCCGCGTTCCGCCCGATTCGCAACGTGCTCGATCGTTCTTCATTCGAATTGGAGGCCGATGAGGTCCTGTTGATTGCACCAGCAAATGCTCGTGCGGTGAGTTCAGGCCCCGGACCTGCCGCCGCTGCGGCGGCTCCCGCAGGCCGTCACTTGCTGGTGGTGGGCGATGAGGTTGAAGTGGTTCTGATCCGGCCCGTGGTGCCGGATATCCTTTTCCCTTTGGACTCCAGCCCTGAGTGAGGATTGCATGACCTGTCGAACACGATTTGCTCCCAGCCCGTCCGGCGACCTGCATGTTGGAGGCGCGCGAACCGCCCTGTTCTGTTGGGCTTTGGCCCGAAAGCACAACGGTGTTTTTTTGCTGCGGATTGAAGACACGGACCAGAAACGTTCCAGTGATGCGGCAAGTCTGGGCTTCCTCCGAGATTTGCGGTGGTTGGGGATCGGATGGGATGAAGGTCCCGAAGATGAAGGCTTTGGCGGGGGAGACCATGGTCCCTACTTCCAATCCCAGCGTCTTTCGGTGTACCAAGAGCATCTGCAACGACTGATTGATGCCGGTATGGCGTATCCCGCGTTTGAGACCGGCGAGGAACTGGCGGCGGCCCGAGACCAAGCGCGAGCCGAGAAGCGACCGTATCGGTACGACCGGTCCGCCCTACAACTGGATCCGGCCGAAGTTCAACGGCGTTTGGAACGTGGCGACAATCACGTTATTCGCTTCCGAGTGCCTGATGACTCTGAGGTCATCATTCGAGATGAAGTGCTGGGGGAAATCAGAATTGCCCCAGGTGAAGTCGATGACTTTGTCATTCGCAAGGCGGATGGATTCCCCACCTACCACTTTGCCGTGGTGGTTGACGATGCCAGCATGGGCGTCACCCATGTGGTTCGGGGGCAAGAGCATCTGGCCAATACCCCACGCCACGTGCTCTTGCAGCACGCGCTGGACTTTGATCGCCCCGTGTATGCCCACTTGCCTCTGATCCAAAATCCCGACGGATCCAAAATGAGCAAGCGGGACAAAGACAAAGCGCTGCGGAAAGAGATCAAAGACCGCGGACTGACGGGTGCCCATTCCGTGGACTCCGAAAGTTGGGAAGCTTGGCTTGGCGACAAAACCCGGCAACTGCCGTACGAATGTGCCGAGCGATTGGCTGAGGAAATCGGCATTGATTTGCCCGAAGTGAGCGTGGATGACTTCCGCCGTGCGGGATACCTCCCCGAGGTCCTGATCAACTACTTGGCGTTGTTGGGTTGGTCCGCTGGGGATGATCTTGAAAAATTTGATGGTGCGTTCTTGTGTGAGAACTTCACGTTGGATCGCATTGGAAAATCCAATGCGCGCTTTGACCGCCAAAAATTGCTGGCCTTCAATCTGGATGCCATTCAAGCCATGACCCCCGAGGTATTTTTGGAACGATTCCGTGCCCACTGCGAGGCCGAGCATCCAGAATTCATCGAGCAAACCACCCCTGAGCAGTTTGCGCTCATTGCCGAATCGAACCGTGAGCGGGCCAAGACCTTGGATGATCCGGCTCGTTCGTGCCGGTTCTTCGTCATGGACGATGAAGACATCACCTGGCCGGTGACCAAAGGCACCCGAAAAGCTTTGGCCAAGGGCGAGCCTTCCGGTTTTAAACGCTTGCAGGATTTGTCGAGTGTGTTGTCTGGCATCGAATCTTTCACCGCCTCGAGCGTCGAAGCGGCTTTGCAGGCTTGGGCCGATGAGCATGCCGAGGGAAATTTTGGGGCCGCGGGGATGCCACTTCGAGTTGCGGTGACCGGAGGCACGACAAGTCCGCCTTTGCCGGATACCCTCGCCATTCTTGGGAAAGCCTCGGTGCTGCGGCGGATTGAACGCTGCCTGGCTTGTGCCCCTGATTTTGCCTCCTGATTCGGAGATTGAAGCATGGCAACCGAACACGACATTGACGGCGACACGGAATGGCGTCGGCCTGAAGTCCCTGGCGTCCCTCCGGCTGCGGTCATGTTGCTGGAACACGCGATTGATTTTGCGGGGCTGTTCCCTCCAGCCAAACAATCCATGTCCGAAGCGGTGGCGACCTACGCAAAAGCGCGAATGCATCCCGATGCCTGGATGTTGGAGCGTTTTGTGCTCAAAGCCACTGAAATTCAAGCGTTTGAAGAATTGGCCAAGCCCCACCTGCCCCGCGCTGAAGAAGATGAGCCTTGGCCGCTCTCTGTGTTGGTGCGTCACGATGCGGAGGGATTGGCAGCCGATGTGGAGGCTTTGGAACAGTTCAACGATCGGCATTCCGATCCTTCGGAAGGCTTTGCCATTGCCGATGTGGTCGAGGTCAAAGGCGATTCGCCCGCCAGCATCGAAGCAGCCTTGAACCACATGCCCGATGAGGTCTTTCCGTTCTTCGAATTGGATTGGCGTGGTGATATTCGGGGTGCGCTGGCCACCATCGTTGGCGGAGATGCCGGTGCGAAGCTGCGTACCGGAGGTTTGGCGGCCGATGATTTTCCCACCCTCGAAGCCACGGCCAAATTCTTGCTCGATGCCGCATCGGCAGAAGTTCCCTTGAAGGGTACGGCGGGGATGCACTGGCCTCTTCGTTCGCCTTCCGATGTCGTTGAGGGTGCGACCGCCCATGGATTTTTGAACTTTTTGATGGCGGCCTCGGTCGCGCATCTTCGTGATTGTGAGGACTCGGATTTGATGCCCATTCTTCAGGCATCGGCCGATGATTTTGAGTTCAGTGGAACCCTGGTTCGGGTCGACGATTGGGAATTGGAAGACTTTGAAATCGCCGAAGCCCGCCAACGCTTTGTGATTTCATGGGGCTGCTGTTCATTCGATGACCCTCGTTCGGGGCTGCGAAAGCTTGGCTTGATGCCGGAGGAGAAGTGATGTCACTTGACCACACACACGACCCTGACTTGATTTCTTGGGTGGAATCGGCACGAGATCATGCTGACTTTCCGGTGCAGAATCTTCCGTTCGGGGTGATGGATTTCGGTGATGGACCACGTCCCGTGGTTGCGATTGGTGACGAAGCCTTTGACCTTAAGGTGGCTACACAGCAAGGACTTTTGGGTGAGAGCGGGGAATTGAATTGTGCTGCCGCCGCGCCAAGTTTGAATGCACTTGCCAATTTGGGGGCCGACGTTCGCCGGGAACTTCGTCGCCGCATCTCCGCACTGCTCACTGGTTCGGACCCTTCGTTGCACGATGACACCCAGGCTCGAACAGAAGTTCTTCGTCCACAGTCTGAAGGCACCATGCTCGCGCCATTTGCCATTGGTGACTACACCGATTTTTACTGCTCCATTCACCATGCGACAAATGTGGGGTCGATGTTCCGGCCGGACAACCCGCTGATGCCCAACTACCGCCATCTCCCCGTCGGATACCACGGCCGTGCCAGCACGGTGGTTCTGGAAGGCGGCGAAGTCCGTCGGCCCAGCGGCCAGACGCTTCCGGTGGAGGCCAACGATCCCATCGACGGGCCTTCGCGTTTGTTGGATTACGAATTTGAACTGGGCTTCTACGTGGGTGAAGGCAATGCCATGGGAAGCCGTATCAATATGACCAGCGCCCCGCAGCACATCTTTGGTCTCTCGATCGTGAACGACTGGTCGGCGCGGGATATTCAAAAATGGGAATACCAGCCGCTGGGCCCGTTCAACGCCAAGAACTTCTGCACCCAAGTGTCTCCTTGGGTGGTCACCATGGAAGCCCTCGAGCCGTTCCGGGTGGCCGGTCCAGCCCGCGGACCGGAAGATCCCGAGAACTTGCCGTATTTGCACCCCGATCGCCCAGACCAGTCCTTGGGCATCGTGTGTGAAACCGCCATTCGAACGGTGGCCATGCGTGAGCGCGGCGAGGACCCGTTTGTGATCAGCACGGGTGATTTCCGTCACATGCACTGGACGATCGAGCAAATGTTGGTGCACCACACCTCCAGTGGTTGCGCCATGCGTTCTGGTGATTTGATTGCCTCCGGGACCGTTTCGGGGCCAGAACCCGAGAGCCGGGGTTGTTTGCTGGAGCGGACCTGGCGAGGGTCGGAGCCGATCCAGCTTCCCGATGGCACCGAACGCAAATTCCTTCAGGATGGTGACGAGATCATCATGAGGGCATGGTGCGAGATGCCGGGTGTGGTGCGTATTGGTTTGGGTCGTTGCGCAGGAACCATTACCCCCGCCGAATAAGACGCATTATCCTTGGGCTTCATCTTTTACGGAGCCCAGCATGACCTCAACCGATCGTCGACAGTTTTTGACCACCGCCGCTGCGGTCGCCGCCGCCACGCCTTTCGCGGGTGCGTTTGGTGTAGGACGTGAAGACACACTCAACTTGGCACTGGTGGGGTGTGGAGGACGAGGAAGAGGGTCGATTGGGGACACCATGGCGGTCAACGACGGTGTTCGTTTGGTGGCCATCTCGGATGTGAATGAGGGCAAGGTCCAAGCGGCCAAAGCGAACCTTGAAAAGTCCCACGGGGACAAGATTCAAATTGCCGACGAGCAAGCCCACGTGGGGTTGGATGGCTACCAGGCCATTTTGAACAACCCAAGCGTGGACGTGGTGCACTTCACCACCTCACCGGGATTCCGACCTCGCCATGTTTTGGAAGCCGTGCAAGCCGGAAAGCATGTCTTCGCCGAGAAGCCGGTTTGCGTAGATCCTGCGGGATGGAGGATTTGCAAAGAAGCCCACGAACTCGCCCAGGAAAACGGAACCGCCATTGTGACTGGGACCCAGTACCGGCGGCAGAAGAACTATGTCGAAGCCATCGATCTGATCAAGCAAGGCGCTATTGGCACCGTCAAGGGGATGACCGCGCGGTACTGCTCCACTGGGATCTGGAACCGGGAGCGTCAAGAGGGCATGAGTGATGCTGAGTACCAGATCAACAACTGGATGCATTTCATTTGGTTGTCGGGCGATCAAATTTGTGAGCAAGCCGTACACAACGTTGACGTGATGACCTGGTTGTTGGGCAATCCCACTACGGCGTACGGATCCGGAGGCCGATTTACCCGCCCCGAGGATTCACAAATGTGGGACTCGATGAGTGTTGACTACACCTTTGACGCCCCTGAGGGGGAACGCCTTTGCTCATTCATGTGCAGGCAAATTCCCGGCACCGCCGGCAACGCGGACAACATGATCTACGGCTCGGAAGGGGTGGCTTCGATCAAGGCCATTAACGGAGGCACCAGAATCGTTGATGCCGACGGCAAGGTCATTTACCGCGAACGCGGCGACATCGGGGTGGCCTATCGCCAAGAGCACAAGGATCTGATCGATTCCATCCGAGGTGGTTCGCCGATTGTCGAGTTGCAAGACACCGCCGACGCTTCCTTGGCCGCGGTCATGGGCCGGGTCGCGGCGTACACCGGGCAAAAGATCTCGTGGAAGCAGATCACCGAGTCCAAACTCGATCTGTTCCCGAAGGGATTGTCGCTGGATGCTTCGCTGCCCAATGATGGGTACGCGATCCCAGGACGAACTCAGTTCGTTTGAACGGGGATTTTTTTCGACCAGCAACGGTCAGGCGGGGCGAGCTTCCTTGCGGAAGTCACTGGGCGTTCGTCCCAATCGCTCGCGGAAAACCACGGCCATGCGGCGGGCATCAGAGAAGCCAGAACGCTTGGCGATCCCGCCAATGTCAAGATCGGTTTCAACCAGAAGACGTCGGGCGGTTTCGATGCGTCGACGGGTGATTTCGTCCAGCACCGTTCGGTCCAGTGCGCGTCGGAAGCGGCGTTCTAGTGTTCGACGTGGACGGCCAGCGGCGTCAGCAACATCATCAACGCGAATCGGCTCGCGGTAGTTTGCGCGGATGTATCGGAGCGCGGTGCGGACAATCTCGTCTTCGGTTGCTTCTGCTTCGGTGGAGCGGCGAGAAACCACGCCGAGGGGTTGAAGCGTGACGTCGATTTGGGGACGTGGCTCTCCGGCCATCAGATTTTCCAACAGGCCGGCGGCGTCGTAGCCAATGCGACGTGCGGGGATGGCAATGGATGAAAGATTCGGCCGCGCCACCACGCATTCAAACTCGTCGTCGTTTACGCCAAGGATGGCCACTTCCTCTGGGACGTTGAGGTCCATGCTGCGGCATGTGGCGGCCAGCCGTCGGGCCACACCGTCCATGGAGCAGAGGACGCCAACTGGTTTGGGAAGATCGCGAAGCCAACCGCTGAAGGTTTCTTGCATTCCAGACCAGCTGGTCCCTGGGTCACGGAGGGGGAGATCTTCCACATGGCATGCGGCGAACGAGCCGCCAGCTTCTTGCACGCGGCGGTGGAACGCTTGCTTTCGGGAAACAGCAAATCCAGAGCGATCCGATCCCGCAAATCCGAAGTGGCGGAACCCCCGTTCCAAGAGGTGCTCGGCCGCCATCACCCCGACCGCATCGTGCTTGACTTCCACCATGGGGAAGCGGGGGTCATTCAATGTGCTGGTGATGTTGACCACGGGGCCGCCCCAGGCAGCCAAGCCATCGGCCAGTTCTTCGTTGAACAGGTGAGCGATCACACCATCAGGCTGCCATTCCTTGAGCGGTTCAAGGGCTCGGGGATCCGAAGGGGAAAGGTGCACAAACCAGCGAGCGCCTTCGGCGACGTAGCCCAGCACTCCGGCACAGACTTCACGGGTGTGTGAGCTGTCGCGATTCATCAGCAAGGCCACTCTGCGTTCGTGCATGGTCCAACTCCGTTTGGGGAAGAAATGCGATATTGCGTCATTACCGTACGAAAAAGATATGCCTGTGATCTCAAAGTTGGCCGATTGAACGAAAAATTCCCATGTTTCGCGACATATGCACCCAAAATGAGTGGAATACGCCGACTATTGCGGCATGATTTGCCATGGCCAATGTTTTGCGACACGTGAATCGCTCCATATTGACGCAAAGACGTTCGGGCCGAGGGGTTCTCTGACCGATTTTGTGTTCATAACTGACGTTACCCGTCGAGTGCACGGATGGTCTGGCTGATATTCGGCGGAATTCGACCTAACTGGCCGATTTTGGGCATTTAACGCTGTTTGAGCGACGTTGACTCGACCATTTCAGGCAGAAGACGTCGAGGTTTTGCTTCACCCACCTGCTCAGGCGTCAAACGATCCGTCGGGTCGATGGGTCCCAGGGGCCGGGGCGGAGGCCCCTTGCCATGAAGATGGGTACTCCGGGTCGTCCAGTTCCAGCGCGGCTTTGGTGGGGAAAAGGGGCCGGAAGGTGTCGCACATCACCGCCAGTTCGCTGGTGTGGGTGGCATCGAGTGATTTTTCCACGGTGCCCGGATGGGGGCCGTGCGGAATGCCCTGGGGATGCGCGGTCAGCGAGCCCACCTCGATGCCCTTTCGGGCTTTGTAGTCACCGGCCACGTAGTAGAGCACTTCGTCGGAATCCAGATTGGAGTGGTTGTACGGAACCTTGATGGCTTCCTCATGGAAATCCAACGGGCGGGGGCAGAAGGAGCAAATCACAAAGTTGTGGGCTTCAAAAGTTTGGTGGGTCGGGGGGGGCATGTGGTGCTTGCCCACAATCGGACTGAAGTCATCAATATTAAAGGCGTACGGGTAGTAACACCCATCCCACCCCACGACATCCAACGGGTGGTGGTCGTAGATGTATTTGTGGACGCAGTCTCGAGCTTTGATGCGCACTTCGAACTCTCCAGATTCGTCGAACGTCAAAGGGAACTCGGGACCACGCAGGTCGCGTTCGCAATACGGCGCGTGTTCCAGGAACTGGCTGGTCTGCTTCGAAACGTAACGCGGTGGCGGTCCAATATGAGAACCGTTTGCGGTTTCGATGACCATGATCCGAGGGTGTTCTTCGCCTTCGGGGGTATCGTCGAAGACCAAGCGGTAAATCGTGCCTTTGGGGATGATCAGGTAGTCCCGTTCCCGGAATGGAATCGTTCCGAACTGGGTGTACAGCGTTCCCTTCCCAAAGTGGACGAAGATGCATTCGTCACCCATGGCGTTGTTGAAGTGGTAATCCATTCCTTCTTCTGGAACACAGACGCTCATTTCGCAATCGGCGTTGCCGAACAGCACCACGCGGCCCGTCACGGGATCCCCTTTGGGCGGCAGCGGCATGCTCTTCACATGTCGCATCCGCATCGTGTCCACTTCCACATACTCCGGCTTGGTGCTGTACAAGGTTTCCCAGCCCATCACTTGGGTGGGGGCATGGATGTGGTACATGGTGGACGTGGGACCAACGAAGCCTTCGGTGCCAAACACCTCTTCGGCATACAGCCGGCCACCGGGGCCACGGAATTGGATGTGTCGTTTTGAAGGAAGTTGTCCCAGTGTTCGGTAATACGCCATGACTGGATTCTAAAGGTAGGATCGAAACCATGGATGCCAAACCCACCCCAACGCTATTCATCCCGACATTCACGCTCTTGATTGGTGGAGTGGTGTTGGTGGGCGGGTTGTTCACCATGATTGGTGATTCGCCGTCCACGGCGCCGGGCTTGACTCTGGCCGCCATTGGATCGACTCTTGAGGCTTGCGGAATGCTTTCGCTGGCCTCCCCCGCCTTCCGCAAGCACATCATGCACGTGGCGATCTTGGTGGCGTTGTTTGGCATGGGAAATGTGCTTTCAGCGCTGCCGGCGGCAGGCGAGGCGTGGACGCAGACGGAGCTGGTCACCGCTGTTTGTTCCATTCTGTGCACGGTGTTGTTTGCTGTGTACCTGAAGAGCTTTGTCAACGCGCGACGCGGCAACGCATCGAGTTCGAGCAAGCCAGTCAACTGAACCGCAAGGCTCGGTCACTCTTTGCGGAAGACGGCCACCACATCCTCGACGGGAATCACAAACAATCGGTTGTCGCCCTCGAAGTCGACCGGAATACCTTGTTTGGGGTTGAAGAGGACGCGGTCGTATTGCCGAATTGGGTAGTCCTCGTCGTGCTCCACTTGGGCACTGATCGCGACCACCCTGCCCGTAAGGGTGGGGATTTCGATTTTGTCGGGGAGGTGTATCCCGCTCTTGGTCTGCTTGCGGTCTTCGTCTTTGCGAATCAGCACCCGTGAACCAATCGGTTCGACGGTTTCCAGCTGGGGTTTCTTCGATCCTTCGGCCATGACGTGATTCTAGGGCGAATCGCATGGGTTCGGCCTTGGCGTACAATGAGACTGCCTCATGGAGGGCTCCATTATGAGTCAAACACGTCCCAGTTCTGATCCGGTCGAAATCGATGCCAGCGATCCGTTGCGTCTGCACGATGTGGACCACGTTCGCTTTTATTGTGGCAATGCCAAGCAGGCCGCGTATTTCTACGCTTGGAACTTTGGATTTCAAGTTGAGCAGTACCGAGATCTGACCACCGGCAGTCGCGACACAGCTTCGTACCTGCTTCGCCAGGGCAACATCCGACTGATTTTGGAGACGGGTTTGACGGCGGACCACGAGGCGGCTCAAGAAGTGGTCACCTACGGCGACGGGGTCAAAGACGTCTCGCTGACCGTGAATGATGCCGAAGCCGCTTACGAACAGGCCATCCGGAACGGCGCGGAGTCGGGATACGAACCTATTGAAGAGACTGACGAACATGGAACGGTGGTTCGGGCGGCCATTCGTTCGTATGGACGCGTGTTGCACACCTTTGTTTCCCGAAAGGGCGACTACGGATTGAACGCGGTTCGATCGGGAGGCCGGTTCGGCCCCGGTTGGGAAAAGGTCGACCACTTCCCACTCAACGAGTACAACCGGCAAAACCCTTGTGGTCTTGAGTTCGTGGACCATTTGGTGGGCAATGTTGAGTTGGGCAAAATGAACCACTGGGTGGAGTGGTATTCCGAAGTGCTTGGATTCAAGTTGTTCAAGCACTTCGATGAGGCTGACATCTCCACCGAGTACACCTCATTGATGTCCAAAGTGATGGACTCCGGTTTTGGTGTCATCAAGATGCCCATCAATGAGCCGGCGGAAGGACGGCGCAAAAGCCAAATTGAGGAGTATCTCGATTGGCACAACGACACTCCAGGCGTGCAGCACTTGGCCCTGCGAACCGACGACGAACTGCACTCCGTGCATGAACTTCGTCGACGCGGCGTGAATTTTCTGAAGGTTCCCCAGTCCTACTACGACGAAGTCTGGAAGCGGGTGGACGCATTGGGTTGGGACGTCAAAGAGGACCACGAGAAGATCGCGGATCTTGGCATTTTGGTGGATGCTGACGATGAGGGGTATCTGCTGCAGTTGTTCACCCAGCCGTTGCAGGATCGACCCACGCTGTTCTTCGAAATCATTTGCCGCCGCGGGTCGCAAAGCTTCGGCAAAGGCAACTTCAAAGCCCTGTTCGAAGCCATCGAACGCGAACAGGCGCGTCGGGGCAACCTCTGATTCATCCGGACCCACTGTCCATCACACCGCTCGCGCCGGGTCCATTCCAGGCCCGGATGACGGTGCCTGGTTCCAAAAGCGGAACCAATCGCGCTCTTCTTTTGGCGGCCCTGGCCGAAGGAACATCGGTGGTCACGGGCGCGTTGCGCAGTGATGACTGCGATCGATTGGTGGTGGCGCTGCAAACACTGGGCGTTCGCTGTCTCGAAGTTGAGCATGGTTGGGAAGTGCATGGGGTTGGGGGGCGCTTTCCACGCGGGGGAACCGTGGATTTGGGAGATGGGGGGACTCCAGCTCGATTCATGTTGGCCGCCGCAACCCTTTGTGCCGAGCCGGTCACGGTCGATGGATCACCACGATTGCGTGAACGCCCAATGGGCGATGGCATTCAGATTTTGGAATCTCTCGGGGCTCGCTTTGAGTGGCTTGGCGAAGCGGGGCATCTTCCGGTGCGCTGCATCCGCGGGATCACCGGGGGAGAGGTTGAGGTGGGTGAAGTTGCATCCAGTCAGTTTCTTTCTGCCGCATTATTGGTAGCGCCTTGGACGAGCCACGGGGTCACGCTCCGGTGCTCCGAAGCTCCAACAAGTGCCCCGTACCTTCGGATGACCATGCGAGCGTTGGCCGAAGTGGGGGCTGATGCCCAAGAACATTCAGGCTCGTTTGCGGTGCAGCCCAAAGCACTCACCTTGACCGATCAAGTGGTGCCTCCCGATGCCAGTACCGCGGCCTACTGGTGGTTGTTGGGGGCCTTGGTGCCGGGGGCCAGCATGACGGTGCCCAGCTTTGCCCACAGTTTGGATCAGCCAGATGCCGCATTGCTCTCGGTGTTCGAATCTATGGGCGCCAGAGTCAGACCTTCTGGAGCAGATGTCACCCTGACGGGTGGGTCGCTTTCCGGAGTCGAAGTGAACTGCGAAGATTTTCCGGATGGTGCGGTGGCCTTGGGCGCCGCTTGCGCGTTTGCCGAGACGCCTTCCCGGTTGACCGGACTGCACACGCTCCGGGTGAAAGAGTGTGATCGGGTGCACGCCTTGGCCACCGAGATTGAGCGTTTTGGGGGGCAAGTGGTGGAGCACACTGATGCGTTGGACATCACTCCGGCCCCTCGTTCCGGTCCGGATCTTGAAGTTGCCGCTTGGAATGATCATCGTATGGCCATGGCTTTTGGTTCTTTGGGATTGGTTCGTTCCGGCGTTTGGGTGCGTGACCCTGGTTGTGTGGCAAAAAGTCATCCTGGATTCTGGGATGACGTGGAAATTCTGAGGGCGCAGGCATGAGTCCGTTCCGCACGTTCTTCACGGAAATGATCCGCCATGAGCGCAAGCGGGTGCTGGCGGGATTGGCTTGTGCGTTTGTCAGTGCTGGTGGTTTGGGCGGAGGCTTGCTTGCATTGGCAGCGCCATTGCGGTTGCTTCTGGATTCCAACAGTTCGGCAACCCTGCGAAGTTTGCTGGCCGAAGGCGCCATGGGGTTCACTCCGCCACCTTGGATGGTGGGTTGGGTGCCCGAAGAAACCTGGGCTGGCGTGCTGACACTGTTTGGAGTGTTGCTTGTGGTGACGGTGGTGGGGTCGGCGTCCAGTTACGCCCACCAAGCGTTGACCACGACGGCATGCGTTCGAGCGATCAGCCGCATTCGCGGCCGGGTCTACGGCCGTTTGATTCGTCTTGAATTGTCTGACTTGCAACGGCTCGGGGCGATCGAGTCGGTCTCACGAATCACTCGAGATACCACTTTGCTGCAGCGTGGTTTTCAAGTCTTGGTCGGCAAGAGTGTGACCCAAGCCGCCCGAGGATTTGGTGCGTTCGCGGCGGCGTTGGTGTTGGAATGGCGGCTCACGTTGTTCGCCGTGGTGGTCGCGCCGCCTTTGGCCTTTGTTTTGCGAAAGGTTGGGAAGCGGGTTCGCCGCAGCAGTGGTCGCTCGCTCGAAGCTGCACAGAAGTTGGGCCGCGTGGCCACTGAATCCTTGCAGGGACTGCGTGCCATCAAGGTGGCGCAAGCGGAAGCATGGGTTGGGAACCGATTCGAAGTTGAAAATGATGATCTGCGTCGACATGACCGCAAAGTGGCTTTGGTCACCGCGTTGGCCAGCCCCATCACCGAAACCTTGGCGATCTTTGCCCTGTTGGGTATTTGTTTGCTTTCGGTTCGGCAGGTGCTTGATGGCAGTTTGAGTTTGGACCGCTTCCTTCTGGTTTTGGCCGCCTTGGGCGCTGCCGGTGGTTCTTTTCGACCTTTGGCGGGCCTGCATGCCCAAGTCCAAGCGGCCAAGCCACCTGCTGATCGACTGTCCAACCTGCTGGCGCTTCCGGTCGAGACCGGTGGTGCGGAAGAACTGCCGCGTCATGGTCAATCGATTGAGTTCAGCAACATCACGTTGACCTACCCAGATCGAGACGTCCCAGCGCTCGATGGGATCTCCTTACGCATTCCGTTTGGTCAAACGGTCGCCATCATTGGCCCCAATGGCTGTGGCAAAACCACCTTGGTCAGTTTGCTTCCGGGCTTGGTGCGACCTGATCGCGGACTGGTGCACATCGACGGGGTCGACATCAACACCGTGCAGGTTGCGTCATTGCGGCATCAGATGGCCATGGTGACCCAAGACGCCATGATGCTCCGGGGAACCATTGCGGAAAATGTTGACTTTGGTTGTGGGGCCTCTTTGGATCAGATCAATGCGGCCATTCAAATTGCCGAGGCCGATTTTGTGCACTCGTTACCCGATGGCCTGGACACGATGGTCTCCGAGGGTGGGACCTCGCTTTCGGGTGGTCAACGTCAGCGTCTGGCGATCGCCCGAGCTGTTCTTCGTCATCCAGCCATCTTGATTCTTGATGAGGCCACCAGCCAAATTGACTCAGAGAGCGAAGCCGAGATCGGTCGCACCATGCAGGCCTTCGGCAAGGATCGCACGGTGTTGGTGGTGGCGCATCGCCCAGCCACGATTTTGGCGGCCGACGAGGTCGTGGTGATGGATCAAGGCAGGATCATTGACCAAGGCACCAATACCGAGCTGCAATCTCGATGCAGCCTTTATCGTGCTTTGGTAGGTCAATCCGACTGATCTGCCCTGGTAAAAAGGTTATTCTTCAGTCATGAATTGGGGCACGATCATTTTTGTCTTGGTCGCCGTGGCGCAGGGTTATGCGAAGTGGCGAAAAAAACAAGCGGATGAAGCCAAACGAGCACAAGCAACTGCACCCAAGAGAAACGTCGTGCGTCAGGCTGAATGGCGAAAAATACAAGCCGATCAGTCGGGTCCGTCCGGCCCAACACCAGACGAAGCCACACCAGACCCCAACGCGGGCTCTCCGTGGATGCCCGGGGACCGTGATCCCGAACGAGGGGGGGAGCGACTCTTGGCCCAAGCGAGGAACAGCCAACCTACTGCTGAAGTTGGTGGTGCAGGGGGGGTTGATGTTCCGCCGGAGCCCGTGATCGGGGGCACTTCCGTCGCCCAAGGGCAAACCAAATCCACTCGCGAACCAAATGTGGATCTCATTTTGAAGGGCTTCGGCCTCGATGCTGGTGATACCACCATCAGTTCGAACGCTCGTATTGAGGACTTGGAAGAAGAACTCAACTTGCTGCGGCAGCGTCAAAGCACTTTGTTGCGGAACTGGAAAAAACTCCGGGATGAGCGCGATGCGCTGGCCATGCGATTGGAAGGGGAGGGCCCCGCCCCAGTCCCTGCTGGAGGTCAAGTGACGGTGCAGGGTCTGTTGGATCGGCTGAAGTCCCCTTCCGGGGCCCGCGATGCCTTTGTGGTCGCCGAAATCTTGGGGGCACCGGTGGGCAGCAAGCATTCTGGGGCCCAATCTCTCCACAATTGACGAAGATCGTCGCCAATTGGACGAAGATCGCGTATCTTTTACGCTCCTGAGGTTTGCTCAGGACCGGAGAAGCGTCCATGCTGGATATTCGAAAGTTGAAAGAATTGATTCGGTTGATGGTCGAAAACGAGTTGACCGAGATCGACCTGAAAGACGAGAAAGAGACCGTCAGCCTCCGCCGGGAAGGTTCCCAAGCCCCCGTGGTCCAGGTGTCCCCGGCTCCAGCCGCCCCTGCTCCTGTCGCGGCTCCTGCGGCCGCACCAGCACCAGCAGCTTCGGCACCAGCGGCTCCCGCTCCCGCCAGCGAGCCTTCCCCGGCCGACACGTCCAACCTGGAACAAATCACCAGCCCCATGGTGGGCACGTTCTACTCCGCGGCCAAGCCAGAATCCCCAGCGTTTGCCAACGTGGGTGACACGGTGACGGCGGACACCACCATTTGCATCGTTGAGGCGATGAAGATTTTCAATGAAATCAAAGCCGAGCAGTCTGGGGTTATCGAGAAGGTCCTGGTCAGCAACGGCGACTCGGTTGAGTTTGGACAAGCTTTATTCTTGGTGCGGCCGGCCTGATCCATGTTTGAACGCATTTTGATCGCCAATCGGGGAGAGATTGCTCTCCGCATCATTCGCGCTGCTCGAGAGCTCGGTTGTGAAACCGTCTGTGTTTATTCTGAAGCCGACAAAGATGGTCCTTGGCTTGAGGCCGCGGATCACGCCGTTTGCATCGGTCCTGGGCCAGCCAAAGATTCGTATTTGCGTATTGACCGCATCATTGCAGCCGCCGAAGTGTCGAAAGCCGATGCGATTCATCCGGGCTATGGGTTCTTGGCCGAGCGAGCTGACTTTGCAGAGGTTTGCCGCGACTGTGAGATTTCCTTCATTGGTCCTTCACCAGAAGCAATGGGCCTCTTGGGCGACAAAATCAGCGCGAAGAAATTGGCCCGCGAAGTGGGCACACCTATTTTCCCAGGGACTGAAGATGCGGTTGAGGATGTGGATGAGGCCGTGGCGGTGGCCCAAGAAATCGGTTTCCCCGTCATTGTGAAAGCCGCGGCCGGCGGTGGTGGACGTGGCATGCGGATCGTGCGTGAAGCCTCCGAGCTTCGCGGTGCGATTGAATCGGCATCCAGTGAAGCTTTGGCCGCTTTTGGTTCGGGCGCGGTCTACGTGGAGAAGTTCCTCGAGAAGGCACGGCACGTGGAGGTCCAATGCTTGGGCGATTCCCATGGCAACGCTATTCACCTGTTTGACCGGGATTGCTCCAGCCAGCGCCGACACCAAAAGTTGATTGAAGAAGCGCCCGCTCCGGCGGTTGATCCGGTGAAGCGTTTGGAAACCGCGGAAGCCGCCGCCCGATTGCTTCGTGAAGCGGGTTACTGCGGTGCGGCTACGGTTGAATTCTTGATGGACGCCAATGGCGACTACTCCATGCTTGAGGTCAACACCCGGGTGCAGGTTGAGCACTGTGTCACCGAAATGATCACAGGAATCGACATCGTGCAGGCTTCGATTCGTGTGGCCGCTGGTGAGCCTTTGGGCATCGATCAATCTGAGGTCAAGCTCAACGGTCACTCCATCGAATGTCGTATCAATGCGGAAGATCCTGACCGTGATTTCATGCCCCAAGCTGGTGAAGTCAAGACGTTTGTCGCGCCGGGGGGGCTTGGGGTTCGCATGGATTCACACGTCCGCTCGGGCTACCGCATTCCGCCTTTCTACGACTCCATGATTGGCAAGTTGATCGTGCACGCGCCTTCACGCGACGAGGCCATCACCCGCATGCGGGGCGCCTTGTCCGATCTGCGCATCGGTCCTGGGAAATCAACGGCACCCCTGCACTCCAAACTGTTGGATCGTTCAGAGTTCCGCAACGTAGAGATGGACATCCACTGGGTGGAACGCATGCTGAAGGAGGATTAACTCCTTGCTCAACTCCCGCCATTTTTGGTGGTGTAGTTGCTGCTTTCCCGGGTGATGGTGATGTCGTGGGGATGGCTTTCCACCAAACTGGCTCCGGTGATCCGGACAAATCTGGCGTTGTTGCGAAGCTCATCGATCGTGCCGCATCCGCAATAGCCCATTGTGGAACGCAAGCCGCCAACAAACTGATACACCAGATCCGAGAGCGAGCCGCGGTAGGGCACTGCGCCTTCGACCCCCTCGGGCACGAACTTGCGTGATTCGCGTTCGCCCTGGGCGTATCGGTCGGCGCTGCCGGCGGCCATGGCCCCTTCGGAACCCATGCCGCGATAGGTCTTGAAGCGTCTTCCTCCTCGAAGAATGACCTCTCCCGGTGATTCGTCGAGTCCAGCAAACATGGACCCCAGCATGACGCTGCTTGCACCGGCGGCAATCGCTTTACTGATGTCCCCGGATTGTCGAATGCCACCATCGGCGATGACCGGGACCCCTGCAGGTTCGGCAACCGAGACTGCTTCCGAAACCGCCGTGAGTTGAGGGACGCCAACGCCTGTGACCACTCGGGTGGTGCAGATGGATCCGGGCCCAATGCCCACTTTGACGGCATCAGCACCAGCATCGATCAAGGCCTTGGCGCCGTCGGCGGTCCCGACGTTGCCGGCGATCACCTCGATGTCAAATTTGGACTTCACTTCGCGCACGGTGTCCAAAACATTCCGCGAGTGTCCGTGGGCGGTGTCGACGATCAGCACATCCACTTCGGCTTCGACCAACGCGGCGACCCGTTCGTATTGGTGCACGCCCACGGCCGCGCCGACCCGGAGACGTCCCCGGTCATCCCGGCAGGCCATCGGATGGGAACGCACCTTTTCAATGTCACGCATGGTGATCAGCCCGGCGAGGTGGCCCGATTGGTTCACCAAGAGGAGCTTTTCGACCCGGGCATTGTTCAGCAGGGCTTCGGCTTCCTCAAGGGTGGTCTCAGCCGGTGCCGTGACCAGATTTTCTCGAGTCATCACTTCCTGGATTCGAGCTTCGCTTCCCGAGGCCCATTTCATGTCCCGACTGGTCAAGATGCCCACCAGGCGGCCTCGTGAGGTGCCGTCTTCGGTGATGGGGAAGCCAGAAACATGGTGGGTGGCCATCAACGCTCGGGTTCGCTCCAGCCCATCATCAGGCCTCAACGTGACGGGATCGGAGATCACCCCATTCTGGCTTCGTTTGACCGTTCGAACGGCCGTGGCCTGAGATTCGACGTCCAAATTCTTGTGAACGATGCCGATTCCGCCCTCTTGGGCCAAGGCGATGGCGAGGGGGGCCTCCGTCACGGTGTCCATGGGGGCGGACANCAGTGGAATCCCGATGCGAATCCCCCTGGTGAGGCGGGTTTCGGTACATGCAGCATCAGGCGTGATGTTTGAGGCAGCAGGAACGAGGAGCAGATCGTCGAAGGTGACACCTTCGCCCAGAATTTTGTCTTCCAATGAGGCCATAGTTCATTGTGGCGTTTTGACCCCGAATCGTCAACCGAAGCACCCCCGAACCGCGTTCTTGATTCGTTGATTGGGGCGTATCCGCTATTCTGGGCGGCTCGACTCGGCGGCTTGGCCGCGAACTTTGGAGGCATTGCTTTGGGACACGCCGCTGAATCTGGTTCAATTATGGCCAACCCGGTCCACCACGACGCGGGGACCGAGGCGGGGGAGGGGCTGAAAGCCTGGCGACTCTACCTGCGGACTTGTATTGAGAACGCCGCNTCCGACCTGCACATCAAATCAGATGCTCCACCGAAGATCAGGATCCGGGGTGAGCTTCGCAAGATGGCCGCGCCAAACTGCACCAAAGATTTGATGTTCCAAATTGCGAAGGACGTGCTCGATGAATCGCAGTACGCGATGTTCTCGCAAAAGGGGCAGATCGACTTTGCCTACGACTACGAATCCACGAACTCCGACGATGATGTGGTTCGCCGCTTCCGGGTGAACTTGTTCATGGCCCGAGGCAAGCCGGCCATCGCGGCCCGTTTGATCACCAGCCAGATCATGGACTTCGAAAGTTTGAACCTCCCCGAAGTCTTGGGTGAAGTCTCCATGCGGGNCCAAGGCTTGATCTTGTTTGCCGGAGTGACCGGTTCTGGCAAGTCGACCTCCATTGCTTCGATGCTGCAGTACGTCAATCAGCGAAAGCGTTGCCACATCGTCACCATCGAAGACCCGATCGANTATTTGTTCCAAGACGACAAAGCCAATATCAACCAGCGTGAAGTTGGCATTGACTGCCTGTCCTTTAACGAAGCGCTGCGGGCCTTGGTGCGGGAAGACCCCGACATCGTGCTCGTTGGTGAAATGCGGGACTACGAAACATTCGAAGCTGCTATTCGAGCGGCTGAAACCGGCCACTTGGTCTTTGGAACCATCCACGCCTCCTCCGCGTGGCAGACGTTTGGTCGGATCTATGACCTCTTCCCCGAGGGTGAGCGGGAGCAGATTCGAAAACTGTTGTCGTACAACCTCCAGGCCATCATTTACCAGCGGTTGTTGCCCACCTTGAAGCCAGAAGTGGCCCGGGCTCCTGCGCTTGAGATCCTGCTCAACACTCCGATCGTTCAGAAGTACATCCTCGAAGGTCGGGAAAAGGATCTCCTTGAGGTTATGAAGAACAGCACCGATGAAGGGATGCAGGACTTCACGACCGCTCTCGCCGACCTTGTGGAAAGCGAAATGGTGCACCACAAGATTGCTATCGAAGCAAGCCCCCGTCCCGAAGAACTCAAGATGCGTCTCAAGGGCATCGGCTAAGCCGGCTGCTTTTGCAGGAGACTTTCATGTCTGCAATTTCACTTCCCACTCTTCTTGGTGATCTCGGNCCNNTGTGGCTGGTCTCNCCGNTCAANCCCATCTTGGCNCTNNTGCCATTNTTGNNGTGGGCNTNNGCCATTTCNACCCACNTNGANAAGGANNCTGANCGNCTNCTGCTCGGTCGCAACAAGTGGAACGCCATCCACATGAGCGCCGGTATCTTGGCCGTACTTTCCGTGCTGTTTGTGCCCATCTTTTGGATCGGCTGGCCTTTGGCAATGGTGTTGCTGTTCACCCCAGTGTTCGTCTACGTGAGTGTTCGAAACCAGAAGTCAGACAAGCAATGGGAACCCTTGAATTTCCAAAAGCACCTTGGTGACGATGGGAATAAAGAAGAGAGAAAGCTGCTCAAGGAGTTGCGGTATCAATTCCTCGATGCTCAAGGTGTACCCGCTTCTATTCCCGAAGCTGAATCTGAAGCGTTCCAGATTATGGCTTCGGCTTCAGAACTTCCTTTCGGTGTTTTGGTGCGTGGGGCGACCCGAGTGGAGCTCCTGGTCACTGAAGCCGGCACCGTCGGTACCTCTGTCGTTAATGGCCTCCGTGAGCAACTGGATCCCATGCCCGCAAAAATGGGGCTCAAGATCCGCGAGTTCTACTGCGGCCTTGCGGGGTTGGATGCTGCCGATCTTCGTCGACAGCAGTACGGCAAGTTCGGCCTGCAGGGTCAAGCAGGAAAGACCAACGTCAGCATGTTCCTGTCCGGAACCAAAAAAGGCCTCCATCTTCGTCTCGAGTTCGATATGGCTCGCCGCTTGAAGCGAGATTGGCACGAGCTTGGTCTGACCGCATCGCAGGTGGATTCTTTTGAAGGCCACTTCGACCTTGGAGCTCAAGGCGGATTCGTCCTGCTTTCCGCCCCTCCGTTGCAAGGGCTCTCCACCCTTTCGTATGGATTCTTGGGACGGCATGACGCGTATCTGCAAAATGTCCGGGCTCTTGAACGTCAGCCGCTGATCACTCTGGATGGCGTCGACATGATTGAGTATGACGCCGAGGAATACACCGAAGGCTATTCACGGCATCTCACCGCCGTGCTGCGTCGTGATCCCGATGTCGTCATGGTTGACCCGATTGACGACGACAAGGTCACGGTTCGCACGTTGCTTGAAACCGATGAGCCACCGGTGGTGTATCTGCCGTTGCGAGCAGGTTCCTTGGGTGAAAGCCTGCAGAAGTTCATGACCCTTGCTGGTGGTGATGCCAAAGCTGCGGTAAAGAATCTGAAATATGTGGTTCATCAGCGACTGGTGCGTCGCCCTTGTTCCGAATGTTCAGTTCCTCTCAATGCAACTCCGGAGTTGCTGCAGAAGCTCGGTTTAAGCGAAGAAGAGGGCGCTGGGCTGGTGAAGGGACTTGGCCAGATCGAAGTGAAGCCTGGACGCTTTGAGACGTGCGAGCGTTGTCAGGGTTCTGGGTTCAGTGGAGTTACTGGTGTTCTGGAAGTTTTGAAAGTCACCGACGAGATTCGCAGCCATTTGGCCAACAAAGATCTCAAGGCAGCTCTGGTTGCAGCACGACGCGAAGGCAAGATCAGCCTTCAGGAAGCGGCCGTCAAGGCTGCTGGTGAAGGTCGAACCACTATTGAAGAAATCAGCCGAGCTTTCGCTCCGGCCCGTAAGGCGGCCCCCGCCAATCAGGAGGCATCAGCATGATCCTGTCTATTTTGATCATCATTGTGATTGCTCTGGCCGCGTTCTGGTGGGGGAATCAAGGCGCGTTCTCCGCCCTCTTGCACATGCTGTGTGCTTTGGTGGCTGGGGCCATCGGATTTGCCGTGTGGGAGCCAGTGGCTTACACGCTTCTCGATGCCGGAGGCCTTCCGAAATTCATCCCACAGTTTGCATGGGGACTTGGTTTGGCGGTGCCTTTCATTCTCGCCTTTGTGATTCTGCGTGTTCTGTGCGATACGTTGATCAAATCCAACCTGACCTTGCCGAAAGGTGCTGAGTTGGGAATCGGTGGGGCATGTGGCGCGGTCTCGGGCATCATCTCCACAGGTATTTGTGTCATTGCATTTGGCCACATGCAAGTTCCGGGCGACATCATGGGGTTCTATGGCATCAAGCGGGATCGTGGCGGTCAGTTGAAGACACGCAACAGCTTGCTGGTTCCGGTGCACAGCATCACTGCTGGTTTGTACAACACCCTCAGTACCGGAGCCTTTGCCACCGCCAAACCCTTGGCGGAATGGTCTCCTGAACTCGCCCGCAACACCACGCTGTTCCACGACACCGTTGATGGAGGAAAGGGCGCCGTGTCCATGCCGAGCAACACCGTGAAATTCACGGGTGATCTGCACCGCGTCCAGGCGGGACCCACGGGTGAATCTTTGGTGGTTGGTTTGGAATTCACCAGCAAAGCCATGGACCACGGCAACCGTCTCACCATCACCAATTCACAGGTTCGCCTCGTGTCTGACCAAGGTGAAGTACAGCATCCTGAAGGATGGTTCAGCCAATGGGGTTCGGCCGAAGGTCAGGGGTACTTCATGTACGACGCTGACACGAACGTCGCGTCCAGTGAGCCTGGAACGAGTAACGCGACCTTCCACTTTGCGTTCCCTGTCAAAGCTGGGTTCGCGCCAAGGTTCGTTCAGGTGAAAGGGGTTCGAATCGATCTGCGTGCTCGAGAGGAAGTGCCCATCAGCAGTACACTTGCCGCGTACTACGCCAAGTCCACTGGTGCTCTCGCCGCGGCTGGTCCTTTTGAAATGCGTGATATTTCACGCTCGGTTGATGTCACCAAGCGCTTCAATGACATCCGAGCCGGCAAGAACGCTTTGCCTCCTGGGTTCACGGTAAACAGCGACAACGAGATTGTCTCAGGCAACGGAATTCTCCAATTGGGCGGCAAACGTCCTCCCCGGAAATTGCGAATCCAAGGCTTGGCTGAAATCTCTGGCGCTCGCATGGTTGCCATCAACGTTTCGCGTGGCGAGCCTGCTTGCCTGTTTGATGCCAAACCTGCTGGCCCAGATTCGGTTCGTCTTCTGACGGACCCAGCGGCCACCTACAGCCCTGTGGGATACATTTTCAAAGATCGTCGTGGATTGCAGATCAATCTGGATCCGGCTGGACGCTTCCCCACGGTGGCCGATCTCCCGGCGTTGCCCAGTTCTGGCAGCCAGGAGTTGACATTGCTGTTCTACGTGACCGAAGGGGCCACCGTGACCGGCTTGAAAGTCGGCGAGCAAACCATCGGTACGTGTTTGGTCCCGGTGACGGCCAAGAACTGACCGTCTTGAGCCTTGCCTCTTTCGGGGCTACACTGGTCGTTCACCGCCCTTGGCGCAGTTGGCTAGCGCACTTGCATGACACGCAAGGGGTCACTGGTTCGAGTCCAGTAGGGCGGACTTGAGGAAGAATGGACGCGGCCTCGCTTCGGCGGGGCCGTGTTCTTTTGAGGTGCAGTTCGTTAGCCTGAAGGCATGGTGACCTCGTGCGATGTCTGTGTTTTGGGTGCAGGGCACAACGGCTTGACGGCTGCGGTGTTCTTGGCTCGCGCGGGGCTCCGGGTCCACGTGCTGGAACGTTCCTCGGTGTTGGGGGGAGCCGCCCGAACCGAACGGCCTTTTCCGAAAGCCCCCGAACTCGGCCATTCCACCGGCGCGTATCTGCTGGGGGTGATGCCTCCTGAGTTGATGGATCGTTTGGCCCTTCCTTTGGAATTGGTTCGTCGTGATCCCCACTACTTTTTGCCTACGTTGGATGGGCGATCGTTGTTGTTGGGGGCCGATGCCCAAAAGAACGACGCGCAACTTCGTGCATTCTTCTCGGATGCCGATGCCAATGCAGTCGCCCGACTTGAGGCAGAGTTGGCGCTGTTGCGGGAAGACCTGGCGCCCGCTTGGTTGCAAGAAGCCTTCTCCCTAGAAGAAACCGCCGAGCGATTCATTCGCCCGGAACTGCGTGACGTTTTTACTCGCCTCTGCCGTGAGCCCGTGGAGAACTACCTGCATCGGTTTGGCTTCCAATCGGAGCTGCTGCTCGCCATGTATGCGGTCACCGATGGATTCAGCGGACTGTCCGCATCTTTTGGTATGGAAGGCACCGGCCACAATTTCTTGGTGCACAACATGTGTCGACTCAAGGGTTCGGGGGGCACCTGGATGATCGCCAAAGGCGGCATGGGTGCGGTCAGTGAGGCTTTGGCCCAAGAGGCTCGGAAGGCCGGTGCCACCATTCATACCGAGGCCGAAGTACTTTCGATGGAACAAGAAGCCGGGGGGTGGCGTGTGTCGGGTTCATTTGGCGAGTGCCAAGCAGGAACCATCGTGGCCGGTTGCGATCCCTATCGACTTGCTGATTTGGTGGGTGACGCGCTGCCCATATCCTTTCAAGAGCGGTTGCGAGGTGTCCAACGCCAAGGCACCACCTTCAAATTGAATCTTGCTCTGTCTGACCTTCCGACCTTCACGTGCCTCCCTGAGCGGGTGGGTCAACATCAAACCACCAGCCACCTGCTGCCGGATGAACGAGATGGTTCGGTACTGGCCCAAGTGCGTCAGGCTTGGGACGAAGTGGCGGCCGGCCGGTTGGCTGATTTCCCCACGATGGAGTGGTATTTCCACACGGATGCGGAACCCAGCTTGCAGGATCGACATGGCCACCACTCTGCAGCGTTGTTTGTCCAGTGGGTTCCCCACACCCTGGCCTCATCCAGTTGGGACCAAGAGCGCCAGCGTTATGCCGATCATTTGATTTCAGTGGCCAGCCGCTTTGCTCCAGACTTGCCAGACTTGATTGTGGACATGCTGCCCCTGGCGCCACCAGATATCGAAGAGCGCTTTGGGATCTCCGGCGGGCATATTCACCACGTGGACAACACCGTGGCGTTTGATCAGCGGGTTCCGCACGCTTGGCCGGTGCCGGGTCTGTATTCAGCCAGCGCTGGGTGTCATCCCGCAGGGAGCGTCATTGGTGCGGCCGGCCATAACGCGGCGGTTCGAGTCTTGCAGGATTTGGGAAAGTCGCTCGTCGGAACTGGTCTTTCGGAGTAGGCTCAATTCATGGTGATCGTCGCATTGCTTCTGGTTGGATTCGAAGGCGAAGTGCCTGATTTCAACCGGGATGTGCGGCCTCTGCTGTCGGACCGTTGTTTTGCCTGTCATGGTCCCGATGCGGCAGCCCGCAAAGCGGGACTTCGTTTGGATCTGCGTTCAGAGGCCGTTGCCTCTGGGGCGTTGGTCCCTGGAGACTTGGAGGCGAGCGAGATCTTGCAACGGATCGTTCACGACGATCCTGACGAGTTGATGCCGCCACCGGAGTTGAACAAGGGATTGACCAACGCGGAGGTAGACGTCCTGCGCCGGTGGATCGCGTCTGGAGCAGCGTACGACTCCCATTGGGCTTGGGAACCTCCGGTCGCTTCTCCCACTCCCATCGCGTCCGGATTCGAGCATCCCATTGACGCCTTTCTGCATGAGGAAATGGCAACCGCTGGGCTGAGTCCGAATCCAAGGGCTCGACCGGAGCGGCAACTCCGACGATTGTTGCTTGATCTCACAGGGTTGCCTCCAACCCCGGATCAGGTTGAAGCTTTTCTTGATGGATCGCTGTCGTGGGAAAAAGCCGTTGATGTTGCACTGGCCATGCCAGCCCACGGGGAACATCTGGGCCGGGTTTGGCTGGACGCCGCCCGCTACGCGGACACCCACGGTCTTCATCTCGACAACGAACGCCGGATGTGGAAGTACCGGGATTGGGTAGTTGATTCCATCAATCAAAACCAACCTTTTGACGCGTTCACCATCGAGCAACTGGCGGGCGATCTTCTGCCGGAACCAACCCAAGACCAGCAGATCGCCACAGGGTTTGTCCGTTCGCACGTGACGACCAGCGAGGGCGGAGCCATCGATGAGGAGTATTTGGTCAAGTACACCGTGGATCGGGTGGAAACGCTTGGTACGGTCTGGCTGGGATTAACGGCTGGCTGCGCGGCGTGTCATGACCACAAATACGACCCTATCTCACAGCGTGAGTTCTATGAACTGTTCGCATTTTTCAACAACACCACCGAACCCACCATGGATGGCAATGTGGTGGATACGCCGCCCGTCATTCGTGTTCTTGATGAAGAAGATCAAACACGTATTGAAGCGTTGCGTGAGGCCATCGCTGCCCGCCAGGTCAAACTGGACCAACAAGACCCAATTCTTGAGGCAGAAGAAGCGAAGTGGCGCGACGATTTGAAGAACGTCCTGCGTGGGCGTTGGGTTGATGCCACACCCGCCGAGTTCACTACCGCGGGTGGATCTCGATTCGTTCAGGATGACAGCGGAGCGTTGCGAGCAAAGGGTGAAGGAAAACCCACCGACACGTACGTGCTGAATTTCGCGGTCCCTGAGGATGGGATCACCGGCATCCGTCTGGATCTATTGAAAGATCCGAGTCTTCCGGCGGGGGGGCCAGGCTTGTCGGCGAATGGCAACGTGGTGCTTTCTGAAGTCGAATGCGTGCATCACATCGGAAGCATGGCGGTCAAAATACCGATTGTCCGCGCTTCGGCATCTTTGTCCCAAGAAAACTTCGGGATTGCCTCTGCGCATGATGGGAAAGTTGGGCCCAACAACGGTTGGGCCTTGTTGGACGATTCACGCCAGACTGGTGATCGTTCGGCGGAGTTTGGTTTTGCTCGAACCGTACTTGGTGGGTCACTCGAAGTTCGCTTTCGATTTGAGTCGCAGCATGTGGACCACTTGCCAGGCCGCTTCCGTGTTGCGCGGTCTTCACAGATCGAAGTGCTTGGTTTGGATGTGGGACCTTGGGAAATCGCGGGTCCATTTGATTACGACACCGACGAGGCAGCTTTCACCGCTCTGGATGCCTTGCAAAAAGATTTGACTTGGACACCAGTAGAAATCACCGACGGAGCCATTACCACGCTGGATATTCCAACCAGCGCAAACCAGTTGCTCCGCTGCCGGGTTGATGTCCAAGTTCCAGAGAGCCTGTCGTTGTTTGTGGGCTCAGACGACGCGGTGGTGGTCTGGTTGGATGGAGAAGAGGTCCATCGCAACCGGGTCGCCCGGGGTGCACGGGTTGATCAAGACGTCGTACCTTTGCATCTTTCGCCAGGTTCTCATGAGATCTTGATCCAAGTGACCAACTTTGGTGGCGTCAGTGCTGTGGCCGCTCGGTTTGGTTCAAGACAAGAAGTCGGCCCTGACCTTGAAGTGGTGGAGGCCATCGTCCGCGAGAATCCAACCTCTGAAGACCGAATACTGCTTCGTTCGTGGTGGCGCGAAAATGTGTGGGCTGACGGGCGAACCTTGCGTGATGCAAACATCGAGGACCAAACGATGATTGCATCCATTGAGCAGGACGCACCGACGACGTTGGTGGCGGCCGAGCGGTCCGAGATGCGTCCGGCTTACATTTTAAATCGTGGGGAGTACGACCAGCCCGGAGCGCGAGTCGAGCGCAATGTGCCCGCCTTCTTGCCAGGGTTGAGGGATGGATCGCCCCGCAATCGTCTTGGTTTGGCACAGTGGCTGGTGGCCGATGAACACCCCCTCACGGCACGCGTGGTGGTGAACCGAGTGTGGCAGCACCACTTTGGTGTTGGCTTTGTGCGAACGTCTGAAGACTTCGGGATGCAAGGGGAGTGGCCGAGCCATCCAAAGTTGTTGGATTGGTTGGCGGTTTGGTTCCGTGAATCGGGTTGGGATCGGAAAGCATTGCACCGTTTGATCGTGACCAGCGAGGCATATCGGCGAAGCACCCGGGTCAGCGAAGAAATGCTTCGGATTGACCCTGAAAATCGATTGCTTGCCCGTGGGCCGCGGCATCGTTTGGATGCGGAGGTGATCCGAGATTTGGCCTTGTCGGTTTCAGGTTTGTTGGTGGAGCAACTGGGGGGAGAGCCTGTTCGCCCGTATCAGCCAACCGGAGTGTGGGAATCAGTTGCTTACAGCGGAAGCAACACGGCCAACTATGAATCCCAAAAGGGTGACGCTTTGTATCGCCGATCTCTGTACACCTTTTGGAAGCGGACCGCCCCACCGCCCAACATGAAATTGTTTGACGCGCCGGATCGAGAGACCTGTGTGGTCCGGCGTGAACGCACCAACACCCCACTGGCGGCTTTGGTGCTGATGAACGACGAACAATTCGTCGAAGCAGCTCGAAACTTTGGTGCCCGCATGTGGCAGGCTGGCCCGAACCATAAGGCTCGGATTGAACATGGCTTTGCCTTGGCTGTTGGTCGTTCGCCTGATGCGAAGGAGGCCCAGTTGCTTCTTGATTTGCTCCACGAAGAACAGATGCGATTTGCCAAGGACACTTCCGCAGCTACGGCTCTACTTTCGGTTGGAGCTTCCGAACCGACCGAAGGGATTCCATTGGCGGACCACGCGGCCTATGCCATCATCGGTTCGGTTTTGTTGAATTTGGATGAGACGATCACGAAGGGGTAAGCCATGCATGATCCACGTGTTGATTTTGAATGCAACTTGACCCGGCGCCAGTTCTTCTCTCGATCGGTTCGTGGTGTGGCCGGAGGGGTTGGTTCGGCGGCACTGGCGGGCTTGTTGGCCGAGGATGGGTTGGCCGGACCAACCGGAGCCCTGGCCAACCGGCATTTTGCCCCCAAGGCCAAACGGGTGATTTACTTGTTCATGAGTGGTGCCCCCAGCCAAATTGACATGTGGGACCCCAAATCGGGTTTGGCCGACCGTTTTGATGAAGAGTTGCCCGAGTCCATCCGGATGGGGCAGCGGTTGACCACCATGACCAGTGGACAGACCCGCTTCCCGACCGCACCGAGTTTGTTTCAATTTCACCACGCTGGAGAATCCGGTTGTGCGATCAGTGAGCTCTTGCCTTGGACGGCCAAAGTGGTCGACAAGATGAGCGTGATCCGTTCGGTCCACACCGAAGCCATCAACCACGACCCCGCGATCACATTCATGCAGACGGGACACCAGCAACCCGGCCGGACCAGTTTGGGCGCGTGGCTGTCGTATGGCTTGGGTTCGACCAACAAGGAACTTCCGTCGTTCGTGGTGTTGCACTCCACCTGGAATGGTCGGCCGGAGGCCCAAGCATTGTTCCAAAGACTTTGGGGTTCGGGGTTCTTGCCCAGCGAGCATCAAGGGGTTGCTTTGCGTTCTGCTGGAGACCCGGTCTTGTATCTCAAGGATCCCCCAGGCATTGAGCGTCCCGATCGTCGTCGTATGTTGGATGGGGTGGCAGCGCTCAACCGTCATCTTCACGATGAGATTGGTGACCCCGAAACCATGGCCCGTATTCAGCAATACGAGATGGCCTATCGCATGCAAACCTCCGTGCCCGAGTTGGTGGAATTGGACGACGAAAGCCAAGAAACCTTTGACCTCTACGGTCCGGATGCACGAACGCCGGGAACGTTTGCTCGAAATTGCATGTTGGCCCGTCGCATGGCGGAACGGGGAGTGCCGTGCATTCAAATTTACATCCGCGGTTGGGACCACCATGCCGGATTGCCCAAAGACATTCGGGGATCATGCCGCGACATTGATCAGCCGTGTTACGCGCTTCTGACCGATTTGGAACGCCGGGGCATGTTGGATGACACGCTGGTGGTTTGGGGCGGGGAATTCGGACGCACCGTCTACTGCCAAGGCGCGCTCACGCGTGAAGATTACGGGCGTGACCACCACCCCCGGTGTTGGACGATGTGGATGGCCGGCGGGGGTGTGAAGGCCGGTTTCCAATATGGCAAGACCGATGATTTCTCTTACAACATCACCGAGAACCCCGTTCACGTTCATGATTTGAATGCCACCATCTTGCACTTGATGGGGATTGACCACGAGAAATTGACCTTCCGTCATCAGGGCCGTGACTTCCGTTTGACGGATGTCCACGGCCGGGTGGTTCATGATTTGATTGCTTGAGTTGGGCTACCAACCGCTGGCCAGAGCACCGAGCGTCAGTGGCAAGTGCAACAAGCTGGAAAGAAACACGCCCCGCGCTGTGTCTCGGGTGGGTTCGGCAAGCATCCGGAGGCTTCGAACCACCATGAGCAGGCCACAGACCAATGCCATAGCCGCGTAGACCGGACCGGCGAATCCCGCCAAGAACGCCGACAAGCTGACTGGGATCAAAGCCAATGAGCCAATCAGTGTCACTCGACTCGTCAGCACGCCATCGGGGTCCACTGCGGGAAGCATTTGAAAACCACCCCGGGCGTAGTCGTCGCGGTACATCCAGGCCAGCGCCAAAAAGTGTGGGATTTGCCAGACAAAAAGAATGCCCGCAAGCACCCAGGCGCCGCCATCAACTTCGCCCCGAACCGACGCCCATCCGATCATGGGGGGGACGGCCCCGACCACTGCGCCAACCAAGGTGTTCAAACTGGTGAGCGGCTTCATTGGTGTGTACACCGCGGCGTACAACAAAATGGTGCCCATGGACAAAGCGAGTGGCAACCAACCGGTGGGCCACAACAAACCGGCCGAGGCAACCGCCAGCGTCAGGCCGAGCAGCCACGCCGAGACCGGGCCGATCGCGCCTCGAGGAATGGGCCTTCGTTCGGTGCGTTCCATTTTGGCGTCGCGATGGGCTTCGATCACTTGGTTCAAAACGCTGGCCGAAGCTGCCGCCAGGGCGGTTCCGGTCACGGTCAGAAGAAGGATTTTCCAATCCAAGGGATGGTTCTCACTACCGGCAGCGATGGCCCCGGTAGCGGTGGTCCAAACAACCAGGATGCTCAAACGGGCCTTTGATAATTCCAATGCGGTGCGGAAAAGACCGTTTTCGGATTGGGGGTTGGTTTGATCCATAGAACGAGGCGTACACTAGTCAACATTGACCATGCTTTTTGCAGATCGGATCGATAGGGTGGCCATTCTTGCCGGCGGCGTGCTTGCGACCGTCGCGATGTGGGCATTTGGCTACCTCAGCCACCTTCCCGGTGTCATGCTTCCTGGTCCGGCCACCTTGGCGGGGTTGGCCCTCGTGCTTCTGGCCGCGGGTCGGTTTATTGGGGCCCATGCCACACCCGCCGTTGCCGCCGCCGCAGGCGGAGTGGCCGGTCTGATCAACCTGCTTGTGTTGGGCTCCCTTTTGGGAGGCGACGATGGGCGTGTGGGCGCTGAGGCGGCCGTCTGGGTCCCGGCTTCGATTGTGGTGCATGCACTGGTGGCTCGGCTGGGCATGGTTGGGGTTCGGCGTGTTCGATGGTCTGCGGCAGACTGGCACGGCGTTATGGCCGCGGCCACCACATCCGCCATCGTGTTGGTGGTGGTTGCTGGCGGGTTGGTCACCAGCACCGAAACTGGTTTGGCGGTCCCCGATTGGCCCAATTCCTACGGCGTGAACATGTTCCTGTATCCGCTGTCACGCATGACCGGTGGCATTTACTTCGAACACGCTCACCGGCTTTACGGGTCGTTGGTCGGGTTGACGGCACTGCTGCACATGATTTTGGTGTGGCGCGGTGATGCCCGGCCCGCGGTGCGTCGGTTTGCGGTGGTGATTTTCTTCTTGGTGTGCTGTCAAGGCATCATGGGAGGGCTTCGCGTCACCGGACGCTTCACGTTGGAAGAGGTTCCCCTGATCGACGAAGCCGCAAACCTTCGTTGGGCGGTGGCCCATGGTGTTCTGGCCCAGATCATTCTTGGCGCGACCGCAACCTTGTGGCTCTTGCGGAGCCCATCTTGGCAACGGAGTGGCTCGGGACGGGCGGGCAGTGCGATCCTCCCGGTTTTTCTGGTGGCCGCCGGCGTCATGCAACTGGTTTTGGGCGCGGCTTATCGCCACTACCAATCTCTGGGAGAGACTGGCTTCACGAGTCTGGCGGTTTCGCACACGTCTTGGGCGTTTGTGGTGGCGGGGTTGGCCATCACGGTGGGGACCATGACCCAGAGTCGGTTTGGCGTGCCACCATTGCTTCGGAAATTGGGCTTTGGTTTGGTGGTGGTGACGGGCATTCAATTCTTGTTGGGTGTCGCCGCCTTGTTTGCCGTCATGGGCGGTGCGGAGAGCAGTGAGCAGCCCGTGGCCATTTTGTTGGCCACCGCCCACCAAGCCAATGGTGCCATTTTCCTTTCCCTCAGCATCACCATCGCCGCCGCTTCGGTATTGGCCGCCCGCGCGGCCCGAAGGATTGAGCCGTACGGTCAGTCGGATTCTTCCGGTGCTGCTTTGGGTTCTGGAAGCATCTCCGAGGGCGAAGCCGTCACGCCCGAAGCCATGACTTCTTCGAGCGCCAGCACCGCGTAAGCCGTCGCCAAGCAAGACTCACCTTCCAGCCAGCGGTCTGAATTCCGGTTGACCCAAGATCCATCGGGCTCCTGCAACGCAAGCAACCGTTCGGCCAGTTCACGACGCCAATCGTGATCCTTTCCCGAGTTGTCGGTGATGCTGTCTTGGCCAAAGGCTCTGAGAGCCCGGCTCATGACGTGGAGGTAGTAGTAATAGCCCTGGTCGCCCAGTCCAGGATTTTCATCCAAGGTCCAGTGTCGACGCAGCCACTCCAGAGCCGCTTTGACGCGGGGGTCTTCGACATCAAGACCGGCGTACAACAAGCTTTTGAACCCGGCGTAGGTCATCGAGCCGTAGGACCGCAACGAACCGGCTTCGCTTTCCACTTTGGATTCGCCCTCTCCAGCAGGGGTGTACACGAAGCCGCCGTCATCCCCGGACCATGATGCGGGATTGCTTTCCGACCGATTTTGCGCGCGGGTGATAAAAGCCACAGCTCTTTGAAAAGCTTCATCCTCGGGCGGGACGCCGGCATCACGAAGGGCATCCAGCATGGTCTGGGTGTTGGAGAGGTCGGGTCTTTGGTGTTTGCCGTATCCCGCACCCCCGTACCAATTGGATTCTGCGGTGTGGCCCTCAGCACTGTCCCACTGGGCTGCTTTCAACCACGCCACTCCACCTTGGACCCGAGGGTCTTCGGCACCTTCGATGACGGCCAAGGCGGAGACCACACAGCTGGTGACGTAGTTGGTGACCAGGCCACCTTCGAAAGCTCCGTCCTCCCGGAGGGCTTGGTCGATCAGACCGCGTGCATTTTGGAACGCGGGCTGTTCGAGCAGCTTCCGGTCAAACTGAGCCACCCCTTTGAGGACCAACGCGCTGACCGCGATGGGGATTTCCGGCGGCCGGCCCACCGGTTCATCGGTGCCCCGGAGCCACCCTCCCTTTAGATCGGCGGTCGCTTCCAGTGACGCCAAGCCGCGTTGGATCGAAGCTCGAATGGCCGCCTGAGCGTCTTCCGGAAGGGGTCCATGGCCCACGAGAACAGCACACAAGAGTCCAAGCATGAAATGAGTGTACGGGCGCCACGATTCGGAGCGTTTGGGTGTCGGTCAACTTCCAACGCGAATACGATCAAGGCATGGTCTACGACCTCTCTGATCCAATACCCGAGCTTCCTGAGTTGCCAGGACAGGTTGAAGTGTGCCCCGATGCTGATGTGGCCGCAGAGCGGCTGTTGAACGATTTTCGACACCAGGCCGATTGCTGCGTTCGAGCCTTTGGCGATTTTCATGTGGCTTTGCCGGGTGACGTTTGCTTTGGTGCGTTGTACCGTCGGTTGCTGGTGGATCCGTTGTTCCGCATGTTGCCCTGGCGTAAGACGCATCTTTGGATGCTCGACGCGTACGGCGACGGTGAACCGGCCGCGGATTTGATTGGCGGTTGGTTGCACGACCACACCGACTTGCCCCGGGAGCAGTGGCATCCTTTTCGAGACAACGATCCCGAAGCTTTTGATCGTGAACTTCGAGAGAATTTTGCCTTCCGCGAAGCGGGGCAGGATCGGCTGGATTTTGTCCTTCTCCCGGTGCGGGAAGATGGGGCATTGCCGGGCGCGGATATTGACGCACCCGGAGTCGTGAACACTTCGGTTGGCTTGGCTTTGGGCTTTGGTGCTTTGGTGCGGGCCAGAATGCAGGCGGTTGCGTGCTTTGGTTCAGACCACATTGCACCAGTACTGAACCGGGTGGGCGGTGGAGAGGCGTTGGCTTTGGTGCGTCCCAATCCGCAAGAAGGGGTGCGACTGTTCTACGTGGACGCGTCGGCCTTTGCCGAAGCGTCCTCGACCTGATCAAGACTGTTCGGCCAGCCAGTCGCGAAGGATTTCGGCGGCAGCGTGCGCATCTGCCACATTCTTTTTCGCACGGCGATTCAATTTTCGTTCGGCCAAGTCGGCTTCAGCGGCAAACGAAGTCAGTCGTTCATCCTGGTACTCGACGGGTACGCCATGCCGTTGCTGCAAGGCTTCTCCCATGGCTCGACTTTTCTTTGCTGCGGGTCCCTCGGTGCCGTCCATGTTGAGGGGCAGGCCGATGACCAGACGGTGCGGCCCGTGTTCGCGGATAGTGTTATCCAGTGCCGAATCAAGGGCTGGGCCTTCGTTGGCGTGGAGGACTTCGATGGGCATGACCAAGCCCGAAAGGGTTTCTGCAAAGGCCAGACCCGTTCTTTTGCCCCCCAAGTCAATACCCAGCACCCGTTCGCTCAGCGTTCGTCCTCCGGCAGAAGGTTGCGGAGTTCTTTGACCCGTTGCGCTTCATCCCGCGGGCACACCAGGGTGGCCCGGGGAGTGTGCACGACCACCAAATCTTCACAACCAATGGTGGTGATGCGGTGGTATTGATCTTCGTTCACGCAGACGCAATTCTTGGAATCAAGGTGGGTGACCAATCCTTGGGTTCGGTTGCCGGCCTCATCAACACTCAGCACCGGGTCGAGACTGGGCCAGCTGCCGAGATCGTGCCAAGCAACAGGAAGCGGCACGGTACGCACGGGGAATTGATTTCCAGCCGCCGCAGGTTCCATGACGGCATAGTCAATACTCTTTTTGGGAAGCGTTTCCCAATGCTCAGCCAGCACCTCAGCGCCGCGGCCTTCGGCCCAACCCTTTCCGATCTCCAGCAGTCGGTCCACCCCTTCGCCAAAGTACGTTCGCATGGCGGAGAGGAAGGTGTCCGCGCGAAATACGAACATGCCACTGTTCCAGCCAAAACCACCGTCGGCGAGCAAGGCCGTCGCGGTCTCGAGGTCGGGCTTTTCCACAAACCGATCCACCGCGAAAACCCCCGGGGCAATTTCTTCCCGCCGCTCCACCCAGCCGTATCCCGTGGCTGGGAACGTCGGCTCGATGGCGAAAGTCAACAAGGCTTCGGGCTCTCGTTCGACGGCGGCATATGCATCGGCAAGTCCTTGTTGGAACGTCCCGGCTGGTTCGATGACTTGATCGGCGGTCAAAACCGCCAACACTGCGTCTGGATCTTGGGCCAGCATGGTGGCCGCGCTGAACGCAACGGCATTCACCGTGTCGCGTGGGGAAGGTTCTCCGAGCAGGCGGCTGGCCGCCAAGTCTGGAAGGATGCCATGGACACCCTCTGCATACTCCGCGCCGGTGCAGACCCAACGACGCTCTGTGGGTACAGCCCCATCAAGTCGATCCCAAGCCGCTTGAAGGAGTGGGGTGCCGTGGGCCAGGGGCAACATTTGTTTGGGGCGACCAGCTCTTGAAAGTGGCCACAGTCTTGAGCCGATGCCTCCGGCCATGATGACGGCATGTTGCACGTGGAGCCTCCAGAATCAGGTGGTTGTGTTGCTGTTGGCCAGGACGGCACGCACCAAATCCTGAGCATCTTCGGAAGGATTGTTGGCCGCTTCACGCTGCACGCGTTCTCTGGCATCTGCGGGCTTCAGGCCGAGTTCCACCAAGATCAACACGGCGTTGTCGATCCACGGTGAACTGGGTTGCGGTTCAACAACGGTCCGAGCGACGGGGGCGCTGCCCGCGAATGAAGGGGCAATGTCCTGCAGTTCTCGGGCGATGGTTTCGGCGGTCTTTTTGCCAACCTCGGGCAAGGTGGTGAGCGCCTTGATGTCGTTGCCCAGGATGGCGGCGGCGATGTCTTGGGTGGGTTGGGCCAAGGCTCGAAGGGCTTTGCGGCCGCCCATGCCTTTCACACCAACCAACGCGCGATAGAACGAGCGGGTCGAAGCTTCGACAAATCCGATCAGCTTCGGCGTGGCCACGGTCCCATTGACGGGGGAATCAATTTGAAAGACCGTATGCAAACTCAGGTTTGCCCCAATTTGAGATTGGAGCGATCCCACATCGCAGGCGGGAATGGCCACTTCCACATCGATGGGACCACATTCCAGAACCACCCGGTCGGGTTCAACACTGAGAAGTTTGCCGCGGATGCGATCAATCACAAGGTTGATCCTACTGCACCAGAACCGGTTTGCCCGGGGGCCGATCGGATCCCATTTGGCCCGGCCATGGCCACTTGCAACACTTCGTTGGCCGGCCAGCCACTGGCTTCCACCAACTTCGCCCGAACCGCATCGGAGACGGCATCTGGCGTCGCCGTCGGCTCAAAATCAATGACCCCAACGATGTGGAGGGTGGAGTGCGAGCGGGTGAACAAATCCAACCCCAGCTCGTGGGTGTGGGGTGTCCCATCAACAATGGCCACCAAGACTCTGGCTTTGCCTTTGACGACCATATGACCAAGACCGGGAAGAAAGGGGCGGATCTCGTGGGCGGGTTCTGGAACCCGACCTTCTGGAAAAATCCCAATCGCGCCTCCACCCCGGAGATGGCGAACCGCCGAGATCAAGGCATGGGGTGAGGGGTGGAATCGGTCAACCCAGATGTTGTCCATCCAGTTCAAGAACGGCTCCAACAACGGCATTCGCATGTCGTCGGCCATCATCCAGCGGATCCAGGGCCGTTGAATCCCAAGTTGCAGGAAGACGGGATCCAATCCACCCGTGTGGTTTGAGATCACGACCAAGGGCCCTGAGAGGTCCTTCGGGATGTTTTCACGGCCGGTGATCTTCAAACGGTGCACCAACCGGCAGTAGGCCATGGCCAGCAACTTCAAACCACCGCGGGCCGCTGATTCGCCCGGGAGTGCTCGAAGGCAGCACCAGTGGAGGGTTGCAATCCCCAGCAGCCCACCGGCGAAGATCAACAAAATGGTCAAAGGTGTCGACACAAGAACGCACCATCTCGCACGAATTGTCTCGCGTCAACCACAGGATCTCTTCGGAACGGGTATTCTTCGCCAAGTTTGCCCTGAGGTCGGGCGGTGGAGGAGCTAAACCGTTGCCAAAACGCGAAGACATCAAGAACATCTTGATCATTGGGTCCGGGCCCATTGTCATTGGCCAAGGTTGTGAATTCGACTACTCAGGAACGCAGGCCTGCAAGAGCTTGCGTGAAGAGGGCTATCGCGTGGTGTTGGTGAATTCCAATCCCGCCACCATCATGACCGACCCCGGTTTTTCCGACCGGACATACATCGAGCCGATCTCGGTGGCTGGCGTCCGCAAGGTTTTGGAACTGGAACAGGAACGAGGGACACCCATCGATGCCTTGCTCCCCACCTTGGGTGGGCAAACCGCATTGAACTGCGCCTGCCAATTGCACGACGAGGGTGTACTCAC
This sequence comes from Phycisphaera sp. TMED24, assembly GCA_002168105.2. Lineage (GTDB taxonomy): Bacteria > Planctomycetota > Phycisphaerae > Phycisphaerales > SM1A02 > UBA8653. Next base: position 7,991 of record NHCD02000010.1, on the reverse strand, counting down.
GGAATTCAACGTCGAGATGATCGGGGCCGATCGTGAAGTGATCCACCGGGCCGAAGATCGACAAGCGTTCCGGAAGGTCGTGGAAAAGCTTGGCCTGAAGTTGCCCAAGGCCCGCACCGTGGAGTCCATGTCGGAAGCCCAGTCGTTCTTGGATCAAGTTGGCTTGCCGCTGATTGTCCGTCCCGCGTTCACCTTGGGTGGATTTGGTGGGGGGATTGCGTGGAACAAGGCCGAGTTCGAGGACATCGTGACGCGTGGCTTGTCGGCTTCCATGATCAGCCAAGTGCAGATCGACCAATCGGTGCTTGGTTGGAAGGAGTACGAACTCGAAGTGGTGCGCGACAGCCGGGACAACTGCATCATTGTGTGCGGCATCGAAAACATCGACGCCATGGGTGTGCACACCGGTGATTCCATCACCGTGGCACCAATCCAAACGTTGACCGACCGTGAATATCAGCGCATGCGGGATGCTGCATTCGCCATCTTGCGTGAAGTGGGCGTGGACACCGGCGGGGCGAATGTGCAGTTCTGCGTGAACCCAGAAACCGCTGAGATGCTGGTGGTTGAAATGAATCCGCGGGTCAGCCGTTCGTCGGCGCTGGCGTCCAAAGCCACCGGATTCCCCATCGCCAAAATCGCCGCCAAGCTCGCAGTGGGTTACACGCTCGATGAATTGCGCAACGACGTAACCGGGACCACCACGGCGTGTTGGGAACCTTCGATTGATTATTGCGTGGTCAAGATGCCGCGATGGACTTTCGAGAAGTTCCCCGAGGCCGATGAAACGCTGACCACCCAAATGAAGAGTGTTGGCGAAGCCATGAGCATTGGCCGAACCTTCCGAGAGGCTTTCCAGAAAGCCATTCGGTCCATGGAAGTGAAGCGTCATGGCTTTGGTTTGGACCCTCTGGATCCGTGGCTCGCGCACCAGCGTGGTGATGCTTCGGCCGAGTGGCCAGTTCCTGAGGACAAATTGGCTCGCAAGCTGTCCGTGCCCTCGCAAGGCCGGCCTTGGTTTGTTCGCGCTGCCTTTCGGTCGGGTTGGACCATCGATCGGATCCATGATCTCACCGGAATCGATCGGTGGTTCTTGGCCCAGTTTGCCTCTTTGGTCGATTTTGAAGACCGACTTCTCGCTTGTGGCTCACTCGACGCCGTCCCGGCGGAGTTGTGGCATGAAGCCAAAGCGCTGGGCTATTCGGATGCCCAATTTGCCTGGGCCCTTTTGGAATCAGTCTCGCCCGAAGCCATTTTGCAGGTCCGAGATCGACGGAAATCGCTCGGGATCGTTCCGGTCTACAAGTTGGTGGACACGTGCGCGGCTGAGTTTGAAGCGGCCACACCGTATTACTACTCAACCTACGAGTCGCCGACCGAAACGGTCGAAGGGGGCGTGGGTGCTCCCGAGTGTGAAGCGCGGGTCACGGACCGCGAAAAAGTCGTCATTTTGGGCGGGGGGCCAAACCGCATCGGCCAAGGCATTGAATTTGATTACTGCTGCGTTCAGGCCTCGTTTGCCGCCGGTGACGTTGGCCTCGAGTCGGTGATGATCAATTCCAACCCAGAGACGGTCTCCACCGACTTCGACACCTCAGATTTGTTGTTCTTTGAGCCGCTGACCCTTGAGGACACCCTCAATGCCATTGAACGCTTAAACGGAGGGGGCTTGGAGCGACCCGACCGCTCTGGCGGGGTGGTTGGCGTCGTGGTGCAGTTTGGGGGACAAACGCCCCTGAACTTGGCCCGAGGCTTGGTCACGGCTGGAGTTCCCCTGTTGGGCACCAGTTTGGATTCAATTGATTTGGCCGAAGATCGCGACCGCTTTGCGGGCGTCCTTCGCGAATTGGATTTGCGGCAACCTGAAAACGGCATCGCGCACACTTTGGATGAAGCGGTCGAGATCGCGGGACGCATCGGGTACCCGGTGCTGGTCCGTCCCTCGTATGTCTTGGGCGGCCGAGGTATGGAGCTGTGCTACGACGAAGCCGCGCTTCGGGTTTACATCCGGCAAAGTTTGGAAGCATCGGATCTTCAGAATGCCCCCGTCCTGATCGACCGGTTCCTGGCGGAAGCCACCGAGGTTGATGTGGATGTGGTGGCCGACTTTGACCCCAACGCCGAACCCAAGCCCAACCTGCAGATCGCTGAAGGGCAGTCTCGAGCGGTGGTGGCTGGCGTCATGGAGCATGTGGAAGAAGCAGGGATTCACTCTGGCGACTCCTCATGTTTCTTGCCCCCGGTCTCACTGCCAGAACCGGTGGTGGAACGAATTCGTGAAGCGGCTCGAGCTTTGGCCGGGAGGCTGCGCGTTCGGGGGCTGATGAATGTTCAGTTCGCGGTCAAGGATGGCGAAATCTTTGTGATCGAGGTGAACCCTCGAGCATCACGCACCGTGCCCTTTGTCGCCAAAGCCAAAGGCGAGCGTTACGCACGAATGGCCGCTCGCATCATGTTTGGCGAAAGCCTCGATGCCATTGGTTTGGAAGAGAAGAACATCGTGGGCCATCATTTTGCAGTGAAAGCTCCAGTGTTCCCGTTTGACCGCTTCCCCGGTGTCGATGTGCTCTTGGGCCCAGAGATGCGATCCACTGGCGAAGTGATGGGGCTGCATCGAGCGGCACCGATTGCCTTTGCCAAAGCTTTGATGTCCGCAGGCTTGGAACTGCCGGTCGAAGGCACCGTGTTTCTTTCGGTTCGATCCAGCGACAAGGATCGGGTGGTGGGCATCGCTCGCGATCTTCGTTCCATGGGCTTCCGAGTCGTGGCGACCGACGGCACCGCCGATCGGCTGGCGGAGTTCGGTGTGCAGGTCGAGACCATTGCCAAAATTTCCGAAGGTCGGCGACCCAATGTTTTGGACATGATCCAGAATGGTGAGGTCGCATTGATCATCAATACGCCAACCCGGAAGGGTGGCGACACCGATGAGGGACGCATTCGTGCCGCAGCGGTGACGTCCCGTACGCCGCTCATCGGCACGTTGACTGGTGCCCAAGCCGCGGTGCAGGCCATCGCGGCGTTGCGTGCGGGAACTTGGACGGTGCATGCTCTTCAAGATCATTTTCCCGCCCCCGAAGACGCAGAACTTTCCGCAAGTTCCTGACCCCACTTTGGGCAAACTTGCCGTGGGGACCTACAATAGATCTCCATGACAGACTTGCTTCCCATCGCACTTCCAGCATGGTTGACCCCACAGTTGATGACGTCGGCTCTAATCATTGTTGTCGTGCTGCACGTTGCGCTCGGCGCGGCGGCCTACGGCATTTGGTTGGAACGCAAGTTGTCCGCTTGGGTGCAAGACCGAGTGGGCCCCAACCGAGTGGGCCCTTTTGGATTGCTTCAGCCCATAGCTGATGGATTGAAGCTCATCACCAAAGAAGAATTCCGGCCTCATGGAGTGGACGTCGCTTTGTTCTCCATCGCCCCGTTCTTGTCGGTGATCCCCGCCATGGTTGGCATTGCGGCCATCCCNTGGGCGGGTGGTTTGGATCTCTCCGCGTTAGGTCTTGAAGGCGTGGTTCGTCTCCAAGGGGCGGACTTCAATTTGGGGATTGTGTTCTTGCTNGCCTCGGCATCGCTTGGTGTGTACGGCGTCACCTTGGGGGGATGGGCTTCCAACAGCAAGTATTCCTTCTTTGGAGGATTGCGTGCGGGGGCCCAGATGATTTCTTACGAAATTCCCATGGGCATTTGCCTCTTGTGTGTGGTGCTGGCGTCGGGCACGTTGCGAATGGATGAAGTGATTCGTCAGCAAACGGATCACGGATGGTTCCTTTTGCACATGCCGTTGCCCGCGATCATGTTCTACATCTGCATGCTCGCCGAGGCCAACCGGGCCCCGTTTGACTTGGCGGAAGCGGAAAGCGAATTGGTGGGGGGGTTTCACACCGAGTATTCCTCCATGAAGTGGGCNTCCTTCTTCTTGGCCGAGTACATTCACGTCTTTGTGGGTTCCGCATTCTTCGCGGTGATCTTTATGGGCGGCTGGTCGGTCAACCCGCTCCCATTTGGACCGGATTTGCCTGACATCAACCCCGCCAGCTGGGGCGCTCTGGGTGCCATTCTCTTGCCACTGATCCAGTTTGGCGTTCTCATGGGCAAAGTCATCTTGATGGTCGCGCTGACCATGATGGTGCGGTGGACCCTGCCACGGTTCCGCTTCGATCAACTGATGCGTTTGGCCTGGGAGGGCTTGATNCCTGCCAGTTTGGTCTGCTTGTTGGTGACGAGTGCGNTGGTGTACTTCGGCATGCAAGAATTCATGTTCATTGGCGGTCTGGCCTCCATTGTTCTGGTGCTGCTCGGTCGACCGTTCTTGCCTCGAGACGAAACCAACCGGCGNNTTGGCATGATCGGAAGTCGCTTCTCGCCGGTGTCTGCCTGAACACGAAAGATTGAAAATCACTTGCGTGTTCTGCANNCTTTGCTTTAGNATTNACATTCATATTAATTTTGCCTTCGCACAAGCGCCGTCCGACACTCCGACTCGGGCGGCGCTTTTTTTTGATCTTNGGGCAAGAGTGATTCTGTTTCTGACGTGATGTGTCAGTACGAATCAAGAAAACAATCTTTGTTTCANGCACTTCCTGTCGTCAGCGATACAGTGCAAACGTGNGTACGCAAGACGTGATCGACGGATTGTCTGGGGTTTGGGTCCTGGTTCTTCGAGCCGGATGCTCACCACGTTCGGCATATTGGAGATGGCGACAAGAAACCGCATTGGGTCGGCCGGATCGATTCGAACGTCCCTTGGGTTGGCGTTCCGCCGTCTGGTCGTATTTTGTGTGGGCGGGTCGGATGCGACGAACCGTGCGTCACTGAGATGCACCTGAATCAGATCGTTCAGGTGGAAGGGTTTTTTGAATCGTGTCCGCCGCGAAGTGGTGGCATGGGTATGAGCTCGTGTTTGATCACTAAGTTCTGCTGAGGAAAAAGGGGTTGTGATGCCAAAGTCTGGTCCAAAAGCGCCAAAGCACACCTTTCGTTGCACCGAGTGTGGATCGATGCACCCAACTTGGGCGGGCAAGTGTCCTGACTGTGGCACCTGGGATGTTTTGGAACGCGTGGAAGTCGAACAGGTTCCCGCGAATGTGCGTTTGTCCACGCAAGCGGCCGGCCGCCCCAGTGTTGTCGAGGCGTTGCCGCTGTCAGCGATTGAAGCGCCGGAAGTGGCCCGATTCTCGACAGGTTCGGGCGAGTTCGACCGAGTTTTGGGCGGCGGCTTGGTGGCNGGGTCGGTCAGNTTGCTNGGNGGNGATCCCGGCATAGGGAAGAGCACGTTGCTGCTGCAAGCGGCCGCAGGCATGGCCAGATCATCGCGTCGGGTGCTGTACGCCAGCAGTGAAGAGTCTGCGTATCAGGTTCGCTTGCGGGCGGAACGTTTGGTGGGCGGCTTGGAGGGACTGGACAATCTTTTGCTGTTGGCCGAGACCTCATTGGGACGCATTTTGGAACAAGCTCGGCAGCACCAGCCCGATGTTTTGGTCTTGGACTCCATTCAGTTGGTGCACCACGGAGGCGTGGATGCCGTACCGGGGACTCCCAGTCAGATTCGGCACTGTGGCTCCGAATTGGTTCATTTCGCCAAAGCCACTGGTACTTCGATTGTGACCGTGGGGCATGTCACCAAGGACGGTCAACTCGCGGGCCCGAGGGTGCTGGAGCACATTGTTGATGTGGTGCTGTCCTTCGAGGGCGATCGACATCATGCCCACCGGGTGGTACGTGGGGTCAAAAACCGATTCGGCACCACCATGGAGGTTGGGCTTTTTGAAATGACGGGGGAGGGCCTGCAGCCCATTGAGGGCGGCGGTGCTCTCCTGGACTCGACTGGCATGCCCCGACCCGGCACCGTGGCGGCGCCAGTGTTGTTCGGATCCCGGTGTTTGCTCACCGAGGTGCAGGGACTCGTGGTTTCGGGCTTTTTGGGCTCAGCGAAACGGAAGGCCACGGGCATCGATTCGAACCGACTTGCGATGGTGATTGCTGTCTTGGAACAACACTGTGGTTTGCAATTGGCTGATCAGGACATNTTTGCCGCCGCGAGCGGGGGGCTTCGCGCCACCGAACCGGCGGCGGATTTGCCCTTGGCCCTCGCGATTGCGGGAGCACATTTGCGAAAATCGGTCCCNCCGGATGCGGTTGCGATTGGTGAATTGGGNCTGGGCGGTGAAATTCGTGCCGTGCCACAGTCCGAGAAACGGCTGCGGGAAGCTGCGCGCCTCGGTGCCAAAAAGATTTTTTGCGGATCGGACATGCCTCAATTTGAGGGTTTGCGTCGGGAATCCTGTTCGGGGATTGCTGAAGCAGTGTCCAAATTGGAGCCGTAAGCCATTGAAAGCAATGGTTTTATGGGCAGAATTGGCCGCGGCGGTCAGGGTTGGTTGTTCTCGGACCTTCCACAATTCTTTCCGGACTTGTGCAACCTCGCNCCCNCTGAGATAGAATCTGCCCTCAACAAATCGACGGGATTGTGACGATANNGTTCCCGTCGTGTCGTTCGCGTCCAGCCTTATGGCGTGAGCGGTTCCACCCCCCATTGGCCGAGCGGGANTTTAAGACCCCCGCCGGTACAANTCAGGAGTTGCTTCCCATGAATCTCGCGACCCACGCCGGCCTGATTGCCGGTACAAGCGTGCTGGCCATCGCAAGCACCGGAACTGCCGGTGANCTGGACAGCGTTATTGACGGCATCATCAACGATTCCGCCACCATCTCAGGCGACGATGCCTTCTCTATGTCCGGCCTTTTTGCCTACGGCTTCACCCACACCGACGCCGATTCCTACGCAGGCGGTGACCAATCTGGCCACTTGACCTTTGAAGGTAACTCCGGTGGTTGGAACTACATGTTCAACTACGTTGTTGGTGAAAACGGTTACTACGACTCCAACGGAGTCGATGCATTCCGTGACTACGCCGTCTACAAGGAATTGGACAACGGTCTCTCCTACGGCTTCGGNAACGTNAGAGGCATCTTCCTCAAGGCCAACAGCATTGCGGAAGCCGACACCCTTCAACTCAACAACACCGNAACCGGTGGCGCCCTCGAAGCTCGGGGCGAGCAAATCGGCCTCAAGTACGAAGCCGATCAGTTCCGCGTCCTGGCCCGTCTTTACGACGGTGACGATGATTTCGCCATGGATGCCCGTGTCGAATTCCTCGCCATGGGTTCATGGGACAACTACAACTGCTTCGGTTCCATGGCCGGTTCCGAGTCCACCCTGGTTCTCGGCCTCTCCAACTCCGACGAAGATCGCTTCGACGGTACATCCTTCGACGTCACCTACAAGATGGACGCCTTCGCAGTTCACGCTGCCATGACCGACATCGAGAACGCTGACGGTGCAGGCGCCGCCTGGGAAGCCACCACCATCCAAGCTTCCTACTTCTTCGCTGACGACACCATGGCGTATGTCAGCTACGAAGACGTCGACACCACCGGTGAAGACGACTTGGACGTTGGTATCAACCACTACTTCAGCGACAGCTGCAAGGGCACCCTCGAAATCGACTTCGAAGAAGACGGTGTTGCTGATGGTGACATGACCATCGGTGGTCAGCTTCAGTTCACCTTCTGATCCGTACGGACCAGAATCTGAACCCCTTAACTTTCGANCGGGCCGCCTTCGGGCGGCCCGTTCTTCGTTTTGTTTGTCCTCCTAGAATCCCACCATGCCTGATGCTCCGGACACGCCGCAAAAATTGACCCTGACTTCTGGTGCGGGAGGCCCAGTGCTCATTGCCACTGGCCTCTTCGCCCTGTTCTTGATCGTGTACTTCGTGGCCCCCGCGCTGTCGCGGGTGAAGAATCGACCTCCGGGTGATGGTTCCGATCCTGCGACGTATGGCTTCGTTCTCGACGGCGCTGCTCTTGACGAGGAATATCTGGTGGCGGCGCAGCTGCACCGGGACTTGGTGCGTTCTTTGGATGCGCCCGAAAAAATGGAAGGCACCGCCGTGGTGGCCTTCAACCGCAAGTAGTACGGC
>NHCD02000009.1 GCA_002168105.2 Phycisphaera sp. TMED24 | reverse complement strand
AAACTTCAAGGGCCGGTTGTCCATTGCGGACGGCAGACGGAAGCCATGGTCCACCAATACTTGTTTGCGAGCGCGATCGCCGTTGTACATGGCCCGAACTTGGGGAATCGTGACGTGCGATTCATCGATGAGAAGCAGCCAGTCTTTCGCGCTGCCACCAGGTGCGAAGCGGAAATAATCCAGCATGGCATGCGGACGCGAGCCTTTGGGTCGGCCTTCGAGTTGGGCGGAATAGTTTTCCACCCCTTGGCAAAAGCCAACTTCTTCCAGCATCTCCAGGTCGTATTTGGTTCGTGAAAGCAATCGTTGGGCTTCCAGCAGTTTGCCTTCGCTGCGTAAAGCCAATACCCGGGCATTCAGCTCGGCTTTGATTCGGTCCAAGGCGTCGGTGAGTCGATCTTTGTCCAACACATAGTGCACCGCCGGAAAAAGAAAGACTTGAGATTCGCTGGCCAGCACTTCGCCGGAAATGGGTTCGACCAGTTCAATGCGGTCCACCTCGTCACCAAACAGTTCGATGCGAACGGCGTATTGCTCATAGGCGGGCCAAACTTCAATCACATCGCCTCGGGCCCGGAATTGACCACGTTGAAAATCGAGTTCACTGCGACCGTATTGCATATCGACCAGGCCCAGCAGCAACTCACGGCGGTCCACGGTGTCCCCACGGGTGATGGTCAAGACCCGGTTCCGGTAGTTCTCGGGAGAACCCAATCCATAGATGCAAGACACAGAAGCCACCACAATCGTGTCCCGTCGCGACAGGAGATTGCTGGTCGCGGCGAGTCGCAACCGGTCCAAATCGTCGTTTCGAGATGAATCTTTCTCGATGTAGATGTCACGCTGCGGGATGTATGCCTCGGGCTGGAAGTAGTCGTAGTACGACACGAAGTAGGACACGGCGTTGTCGGGGAAAAGCGCTCGCATCTCTTCGTACAACTGCGCGGCCAGTGTCTTGTTGTGAGACAACACCAAAGTTGGGCGTTGGACCTGTTCGATGAGGTTGGCCATCGTGAAGGTTTTACCCGTGCCGGTCGCCCCCAAAAGCACTTGGTGCTTCTGCCCGGCCAACACGCCCTTGGTCAGCGATTCGATGGCGGCAGGTTGGTCTCCGGTTGGCGCGTAATCGCTGACAATCCGAAATGGTCGATGTTCGCTCATTCGTTTCGTCCGGCCGCGACGAGCACGGCCGGAGGTTGGTCCAACAGCCTTCGAAGTGGAATAAGGGATGCAAGCATGCACATCGCAAATGTCGTGACGGCCCCCAAAGTGGTTGGGCCAACCACTGGTCGTGGACGCAACTCGATCCCGACCAAGCCCGCGTAATGCATGCGATCAAAATTTGCAAAGTGCATGCCCAGGGTGACGCCCATCGCGATGGCCGTCATAGAGAGAATGATGGCTTCGCCAAAGATGATCCGAGCCACGTCACTGCGTGATGCCCCCACGCTGCGCATGACGCCATATTCAAAAGCTCGACCTCTGAGGTTGGCTGCTACCACGCTTCCGGTAGCCAACGTGGCGAGGATGAGGGCCCCAAATGCCACGCTGGTCATGATTCCCATTGAAGTGCGGCTGATGTCATCAATGGTGTCCAAGATCCATCGGCCAGAACGAAAAACAACACCGGGTGCGGCTTCAGCAATGCGAAGTTCCGCTTCTTGATCGGTGATATTTTCGGCCAGATTCGCTTGCAGAAGGTGAACCTCTTGGTTGCCAAAAACATCTCCCACAACTTGTCGGTCAATGAACACTGTCGAAACGGCGAATTCGGAGTACAGGTCACGAACGCCAAACATTTGGGTCGCCAGGTCCAAGCCTGCGGATGACACAATGCCAACAATGGAAAATACTTTTTCAGCTCGTCCAACCTTCAGCGTAATGGTGTCGCCAACGCGGTAACCCTTTGCGGTTTGGAAGCGATCCGCAACCAAAACCCCATCGCCTTTTTGCAGTGCTGGAAGTGCTTCTTCCAGTGATCCTTCCACCCAGTCAATGGCATTCAACGAGAAGAAAATCTCAGGATCAAAGCCAATCCCCATCGCATTTTTCGAATAGATGCCTTCAATGCCAAAGACTTGCTGGTCGGTTATTTCGACCGGAAGTCGGTTGAGTTCACAGGTGTCGGTAATGAAATCCAACTTGCGAACGGCATCCAAATCCTCTTGGTTAAATCCAGCAGGATCAATGGCAAATCCGTCCGCAAACTTGATGCGATCAATCCAATCGTGTCGAACGGCAACTCCGACCGCCCAAGACGCGGTCAGGATGGCCAGGCCCAGCATCAAAGCACCTGCGGTCATCCCGTGTCGAAAGGGCGTTGTCAGAATGGTTCCCCGAATGACATCTCCAGGCAGCCCAAGAAGCCGTGCGACAGGTCGTCCAAAGAAACCAGCAAAGATGGTCAAAAGCGGCACCGAAAGGGCGAAAGCAGCAAGAAGGAGGCACGGCAGCCCCACGTAGATGTAGTACCAGTATCTGGTTTCGCCTCGTTCAACAAAAGCTGTCCCCCATGCCACGGCGAGCAGAAGGAAACCCACGATGGTGACACCTTGGATATCCCGTTTGCTGTTGCTTCGGGCAAGGTTTGAAATTCCATCAAGTGGCGATGTTCGACTGGCCAGCCAGGCTGGATACACCGCTCCAAAGACACCTGCAGTCGTTGCACCTAGGAAAGAGCGACCTATACCGAGCCAGTCGATCAGCATGCCGTCGGGTAATTTTTCGGAGTAAATCTCAGCCACCACACGGGTCAGGGCCAACCCAATCGGAATGCCCAAAAGCCCACCAAGAATTCCCAGCCACAACCCAATAAAAATTTGTGAGCGGAACACTTGGCCGCGGGACGCGCCGACAGATCTCAGCACCGCCAGCTCGCGTTGTCGTTCGGAGACGCCAGTGGTTAATCCCGTAACGATGATGAACCCTGCTCCTAGGAACGTCATGACGCTGATCACCAAGGTTGCCAGCTCACCGCCTCGGACGCGTCGGTCAAATCCACTTTTCACCAAGTCGGCTGCTTCCAGTGAAAGGAAATCCGGTACTTCTGAACTTCGTATCTCCACGAATGCTGCAACGTCGACATCTTCTTCATGAACGATGGCGATCGTGCCCAGGCCATCCCGACGATTGATGGCTTCCCCCAAGACACCGATTTCGACAAAGGCGGTGGGGTTTTGCAAAGGACCGACGATAGGACGGTCCCAAATACCGGTGACCTTCAACGGGATGGGTTTGCCAAATCGCCGAATCAGCAGTTCGGTTCCGATCCCGGCGTCGAGCTTTTGGGCCGCGAGTTTGTCGAGCAGCACTTCGCTGGGGCCCGTGGGCAACGTGCCTTTTGCGACGCGAAGGGTTCGAACGTCGTATTCGGTTGGGATTTCGATGCCTTCCGCGGTGACTACCACGCGGCGTTTGGATTGGGTCTCGGGATCTTTGGCACCGTCAGCCCGTTCCAAGGTGAGCGATCCGTCCATCCTTCCCACGGCGATCTCAATGCCGGGCCAACTTCGAACGGTCTCCAGCACGCTGCGTTCGATGCGGCCTCCACCAGGGTGAACCACTCGGGCGGTGGCTTTGCCAATGGAATCCGAGAGGCGAGAGGACACGGCACCTTGGGCGCTCTTCGCACCACAGGCCACCATGACAGCCAGCGTCGTGGCAATCACGACGGTACCCAGCAGGAGGGCCGTACGCCACGGCCTACCCGAGCGCGAGCTGGACGCGAGTCGCCACTCCGGCCGCATCGATGTCCTCCACGGGGAAGTCTTCAGAGAATTGCCCGTCGCGGAGCACAAAGATGTGATCGCAGTGCACCGCCGCTTCGGGTTCGTGGGTCACCATGACCACACTGGTTTGTCCTTCGTCCACCAAGCCGCGAAGTTGTTGCAGCAATCGGGTGCCGGAGACGGAATCCAAGTTTCCGGTAGGTTCGTCGGCGAACAAGACCGGAGGGTTGAAGATGCGGCTTCGGGCAATCGCCACCCGTTGTCGCTCTCCACCAGAAAGCGCGTCGGGACGGTGGCTGGCTCGATCTTCCAGTCCCATCTCAATCAGGAGCTTCATGGCCCGATCATTTCGTGATGGTTCCCCTTCCCCGTCAAGCAGGGCGGGGAGCGCCACGTTGTCCAAAGCCGTCAAGGTGGGCACCAAATTGAACTGCTGGAACACAATGCCCATCCCGCGACGCCGGAAATTGGTTCGCCCGGCTTCGTCGAGTTCAGAAAGTTCGGTCCCGGCCACTCGGATGGAACCGGTATCGGGTGCATCCATCGCCGCGCAGAGGTGCATGAGGGTGCTTTTTCCGCTCCCCGACGGCCCCATGATGGCGTAGAAGCCAGGGGACTCAATGCGGAGGTCAACGCCGCGCAAGGCGGCGACGTCTTGACCAGGAAGGTGATAGGTCTTGGTGACCTGCTCCACCTCAAGCAGCGGGTTGGCACTCATTCGGAGGGGAACTTTGCTTCGTAGTCGGCGCGCGGTGTCAGGCCATCCAAACCAGAAAGGTCCGGGCAACGCACTTTGACCAACCATGCCGAACCCCATGGGTCCTCATTCAGCAAAGCGGGGTTGCCCACCACAGCCTCGTTGACTTCGATGATTTCACCCGGGAACGGGGCGTAAATATCACTGGTGGTTTTGACAGATTCGACTTCGCCGAGTGAATCTCCGGCCCCCAGCATGGTGCCTGCGGGCTGGATCTCGACAAATGTGACATCGGTCAACTCCTGTACAGCATGGGCGGTCAGTCCAAGCTCGATGGTGTCGCCATCAACTCGAACCCATTCGTGAGAGTCGGTGCAGTAGGTGTCCATGGAATTCTCCGAAGAAGGGAACAGGTGTTCATCCTAGGAAGCGGAACAGATCAAAGTGTGCTTTGGCTCGGTTTGCGGGAAGCCAAGGTACTGAATCAGCGAAGTATTGCGGAATGTCGACCAGAGCGTCGTCATTCGCGGTTGTTCGAAACGGGTCGGGTTTGTGGGATCTTGGCGTTGGGGAGGTCTGGTGTATGAAAACTGGGGTCACCCCCAAGTTCTCGGGTCTTGGGCAATCTGCGGGAGGCTCCCACGCAGGCCAGTCCTCGCCGCGTACACTTCACGGCCGATGATTCCAACGATTTCTGTTGCCGCGTTTGGGCTTGAGCCAGGTGTTGATACTCCCTTTGGAGCATTGCAAGAATTGCCGTCCTGGGCCGCCCGAGAGTTGGAGGTCCGGGGCATGAACGTGCCGGCGACCATGCTGGCCGGAGCCACCGGGCGAGATTTTGAACACCTTCGCGACCAAGCCGATCGGTTCGGTTGCCCGGTTCTGGTCTTGGAACAACGTTTGGCGTTGGATTTGTCCTCGTCCGACTCCAGCACGGGAAGCGCGGAGCGCATGCATGCTCTGGCCGCGGCCGCGGTCCGGCTTGGGGCAAGCCATGTCTCCGTGGCGCTGAAAGCTGACAACGATGAACCGTCTTTGGAGCGGGTGGCTTCAATTTTGCGAGAAGTGATGGCAGAAGTCGAGCAACACGAGCTGACGCTGATGCTTCTTCCGCACGAAGGACTCACTGATGACCCCGAACGCCTCATGGCCTTGGTCAAGTCGGTCGGGGGGTTCCGGATTGGCATCCAGCCCTCCATCAAACATGCCATGTCCCACGGAGGATTGGAAGCCACCATGCGTCGCTTGGCACCGTACGCCGCGAGTGTGGTGGCCGATGACGTCAAACTGATTCCTGAGTTGGTGGAACTTCTGAAGGCCGTGGGGTACGAAAACACCATTGCGCTGCATCCCATTCGGGCCAATCAGTTGGGGTCTTGGAAAACCATGCGGGACGTGCTTCACACATCCATCCATGGTGAGTCGGAAGCATGAATCGGGGACTGGTCGTCACCATTGATGGCGCGGCCGGTACTGGGAAATCCACGGCGGCTCGACGATTGGCGGAAGTGCTGGGTTGGCAGTTTTTGGACACCGGTGCGATGTACCGGGCCGCGGCGTTGGCCATGCTTGAAGCAGGGGAAGATCCCGCCGATTCCGCTGCGGCCGCGGCGCGAGTGCAACGCATTCAGGTTGATTTTGATTGGTCCGCCTCGCCGCCAGAAATTCGACTCGACGGGCGTGGCGTGGGTCATCGCATTCGCGATTTGGATGTCTCCGCGGCGGCTTCGGCCATTGCCATTCATCCGCCAGTTCGGGATCGTTTGAATCAGCTGCAACGCGAGGTGGCCGCCTCATGCGAAGGGCTCGTCAGCGAAGGGCGGGATCAAGGCTCGGTGGTCTTTCCCGACGCGTTGGTGCGATTCTTTTTGTCGGCCCCCGTGGAAATTCGTGCCGAGCGTCGAATTCGCCAGTTGGAAGCGCAGGGGAAATTCGCCGACGCCCAAGCCGTTCGACAAGATCTCGAAGATCGTGACGAGCGTGATCAGACTCGAGACGAAGCACCTTTGGTTCGAGCCCCAGGGTCGGTGGACATTGACACCGGTCGGATGGATGAGGCGACGGTGGTGAACCGGATGGTGCACATTGTGGAAGACGCGCACCAGGTTGGAGCACCAGCAGATACTTCACGGCGCCGAGTCAATCCTGCCCCCGGCATGAATCCCGTGCGGCGATTCATCGTGTGGAAGTGCATCCGCGGGGTGGTGGAGGTGTGGTGCCGACTGTGGCATGGCCTGCGCATGTGGAATCGAGACGCTCTCCCTCCCGAAGGGCCTTTGATTTACATCATGAACCACCAGTCGTTGTTGGATCCTCCGTTGGTGGGCGTTTTGGTCCGGCGGCGACCCTGCGCGTTCTTGGCTCGCAAGGGTCTGTTTGCCTTCAAGCCCTTTGGGGCCTTTATTCGTTTCTTGTGTGCGATTCCCCTGGACATTGCCCGTGGAGGAGGTCGCGCGCTTCGCTCGGCCATCCGCGAGCTCGAAGCAGGGCGATGCGTGTTGATTTTCCCCGAGGGTCGACGCACCGAAGACGGCCGCATGGCCCGCTTCCGTGGCGGTGTGCTGTTGCTCGCGCGAAAGACCAATGCTCCGGTGGTCCCATTGGCCATCGATGGGTCGTGGGACGCTTGGAACCGGCACCGCAAGTTGCCTCGGTTGGGCGCAGCCATCGGCATGCGGATTGGAGAACCAATTCCCGCCGAGGTACTGGGCGCGATGGAAGAAGCAGAGGCTTTGGAACATCTCAAGCGTGAAGTGGAAAAGCTTCGGCTGGAAGTTCGGGGCGACCTGCGGCGAGCCACTCGGGGGGCTTGGCCCAAGCCGGGACTCGGCGATGTGCCGTACTGGGCCGAACAGGATGGAGACTCGGCGGAGAATTCACCTGAAGCTGATGTGAAGGACTAGGCTTTTCTCATGCTTGCAGTCATCTCACCCGCCAAACGTCTTGGAACTTGCCCTTTGCCCAAGAGCATTGAGACCACCGCGCCCCGCATGGCCAACGAGAGCCGAAAATTGGTCGAGATCATGCGTACCTTCGATGCGGTAGGTCTTTCCGAGCTCATGCACATCAGCTCGTCTTTGGCAGAAGAGAATGTGCAGCGTTTTGCCGCGTGGAAGCGAACGTGCACTGGAGAGGCAGAGCCGGCCGTCTGTTTGTTCCAGGGTGATGTGTACCGAGGTCTCGCGGTTGATGGCTGGAAAGCGACAGACCACCGCCGTGCCGCGTCGCATCTTCGGATTCTTTCGGGCTTGTACGGCTTGTTGCGTCCCCACGACATGATCTTGCCGCACCGCTTGGAAATGGGCACGAAGTTGGACCACGAACGCGGACGTGGCCTCCCCGCTTGGTGGGGCGGGCAAATCACTTCGGCTCTCACCGATGATCTTCAGCAAGCCAAGTCCAAGGCCATCGTCAATTTGGCCAGCGCTGAATACGCCAAGGCCGTTCAATGGGACGCCTTGCCGGTGCCGTCGGTGACTTGTGCTTTTCAGGAAACCAAAGGCGGGAAGCATCGCACTTTGGCGGCGTTTGCCAAGCCCGCGCGTGGCATGTTCGCGCGTTGGATGTTGCAAGCCAAACCCAAGTCCACCGAAGACCTGAAGGCCTTCAACATCGACGGATACACGTTTGTGCCTGGAGCTTCGGACGAATCCACACTGGTCTTCCGGCGTCCTCAGCCGACTGCCGCGTAAACGGTCACCACATCTCTCGGGAGTGCCGTCCAACATTGGTCTCTTGGTTTAAGGGCTGCTTGGTGGGGGCATGGGTGAGGTGTTGGCGTGCCAGACAAGGTTCCACGCCTCAATCCACTGTTGACAGGCTTCAGGTGGACCTTCCAGCACGGTGTGGATCACCGTCCGTCCATCTTCGAGCGTCAGTTCTTGCCCAGAGACGCACATGGATTCTGGAGGTTGCATCGCCCACAGTTGGTCGATCGCTCCCGGCCACGGCGCCATGATTTCGCCACGCATCCATCCCTCAACATCGGAAACCAATGACCAGCCCACAGGCGACGTATCGGTGGCGCGAATCCCCAAACGGGCGAGTCGCTGTGTCAACGCCTCGTGCAGGTCCATTGGTCCTGGACATTGCCAATGAAATGTGCTGTCGATGGTGTGGTCAAAAGTCTTGGGAGAAGCGTTCTGTGGTTCACGGATGAATCGGCGTTCACCCGTCTGGGGGCACCGGGCATAGACAGGTGACCCGTCTTCGCACCACAACTCCCACCGGCAGCCAAACTTCTTGTAGGTCGGGGGTTCACAGCGCTTCACCGTGTTCGGGGTCGGTCGGTCGTCTTCTTCACTGATGATCAGTGGCGGCAGTCCTGGAATTTGCACGGTGCATTCTCGCAGCACCAAGGGCGCCGCCAGCGCGGCCAAAGCGGTTGAAGTGATTGACCAAGTCCACATATTGTCCATTCCCCCCTGAGATCCATGTAATCCATGTGATGTACGTGATGTGCGAGATCTACGTGATCCACGTGATTTGAGATACAGCACACCTTTGTGATGCATTGGAGTGCCGGCTGGTCCCGCTGCCCCCGCAATCGGCGACCAACCGACAGACTCTCCATCGCCAAGTATGGACTTGGGCGATGACTCAACACTGATCTGTCGACAAATTTCTTAGGGCGTTTGCTCGCAAGCGCCCCAGCCGGTCAGCACCGCCAAGACGTCTGAGAATCCAACGATGTCGTCTCCATCAACATCGGCATCGCAATTGTCGCACGTGCCCCAGTTGGCCAAGATCTGAATCAGGTCGTCGAAGTTGACTTGGTCGTCTCGATTGACATCTCCCGGGCAGGATGCATCGACGGCCGGGAATTCCACAATCAAGCCCCTTCTGGCATCCGACTCGAAAGTGTCGTCCAACGTGAGTTTCGGGCCACCGTTGATGTTGTAGAAGCTCGCCACGGTACCGGTCCCATTGGGTTCACCGGGATACCAAGGCACCCAATCCAGCGTGGCACCACTGCGCCACGTCCATGTTCCGTTTTCCAGACGCAACCCGGTCCATGGTCCACCGTTGTAAAACGATTGGCTCCAAAGTTTGGTTAAACTTCCCAGTCGATCAAACACCCACTGGGCCTCGGCTGCGGTTTCAAAGTCGACCAAAGTGCCGCCCAGAGATTCGGCATAGCCGGCGGCTTCGTTCCAACCAACCGGTGAGGGCAGCAAGATCGCTTGGTAGGCGCTCCCCGTTCCGCCATCTTGCAGTTCCGACTGGCGTTCCAGAACCTCCGAGGGATCTTCGAACTCCAACAACACATTGCCGAAGGCATTGACTTGATCGTTCCACGTGCCATCGGGATAGATCATGCCGAAGTCTTCCCCCAGCGGGGTTTCGTTGGGTTCCCCGGTCCTCCAGTTGGTCCAGTCCAAGGGTTCATCGGTGAGCCACCGCCAGCCTCCTAAGGGTTCATCGTCGCCTTCTTGCACCAACCCAATGGCGGTGGGTCCCCCAACTTGCGTGGGCGTCATGTGGGTGACGACAAAGTTGTTTTCTTCGGGCGTGGTCAACGTGGCGGGGATGCCGCCAAGACCTTCCGCCACATCGAGGACGTCCTGCCAACTGCTCCCGGCTCCCAGACCAAACATGGCGTATCCGCGACCCGAAGCGGTATCGACGGCAAGAGGTGATTCAATAGGAGGCGGAACATCGCCCCAGGCGATGTCGATTTCCCCGGAACCGCGGCCAAAGGGGCCACCCACTCGAATGAGATACGTTTGGCCCGCCACTCCGGCAAAGCTGCATTGGCTGGTCTGTCCGCAGGGGCCTTCGTCGTTGCTGCACGCCAGTAAGGTGCCACCGCAGCTGTCGTACACCGCAATTCGAGTGTCAAAATCAGCGTGGTTGCAGGTGGAGACCACCACGCCGTTGTCTTGGAACGGGGTGTGGCTGAACCACACGTCTCCCACAAACGCGATGGCGGTGGCTTGATCGCCGCATGAAGTGATCAACGGTGGTCCGTCGGTGTCGCTGTTCAAGCTGGTGAAGGGAAACCGGCCCAATTCCAAGGGGCGAGCATTTTCACAGCGGTCGTTGCTTGGGATGGCCCCGCAGAATTCTCCGGCCAAGGCGATGCAATCCAGTCCCCATTCGTCGGTGCAACACGCCGGGTTGATTTCGCAGACGGTCACGCAGCAGTCGAGGTCGTCGCACCCAGGACCATGAGGATCCGCGCAAGCTCCGCCACCACCGCAGGCTGGGGGGGGAGGAGGCGGGGGTGGGGTGTAGTTGCCTTGCTGAACGGTGCCGCCAAAATTCACCGTCGTCTGCAGCGACACACTCAGTCCTGCCGGAAGAGAATCCGGAGGCACCTCGGAGTTGATCGAGCCAAGGGCGATATCGCGCATGGTGACGATGCCGTTGCCGATATCAAACGTGGCGGCGTAACCGGGTGCGGTTGGGGTGGAGATGGATCCGTTCGATTCAAAGAGCGCGCTGGAGAACACGTAGTCTGCTTCCAACAGCCAGTTGGCATCAAAGTTGGCTCGGCCTCCACCATCCAATCCACCCAAGGTTGGGTTCAACAGGATGGCGCGGATGTTTCGCAACTGCACCGTGACACCCAAGCATCCCAGAGGCCCACAGAAGAAATCGTATTGCAGGTCAGTGTCGGCGAAGAACCACTGCGCGTTGTCGATGCGGATCAAACTGAATGGCTCTGCGTTCGGGCCCATGGCAATATTCGATCCTCCGCCAAGTCCAACGTTGGCGGAGGCGCTTTGGACATCGGTATCTCCAAAGCCATCGATTGCGATCTGGAGGGTGAGGGTTCCGGAGGAGTCACCAGGCACACCAAGGTTGGCGGGCGTTTCCAGAAGCAAGCAGGCGGCGAGCATCGTCAGCATGGCTTCAAAAAATACCCGCAGGGGCCGATATGGCCCTCAAATTCCCCCACAAACTGTCTGAATGTGGTGCCGAGGGGTGAATTTGACTCATTTTTAACCGCGCACCGTCTGATATGGGTTACTTTCTTCCTTGGAGATTTATCTCCGGAGGACAATGTCATGAACGTTTCGCTTTTGCGGGAGAGAGAGAACTCCCTGCGGGGAGCAAACGGACGACTGGCCTTGGCAGCATTGCTGATTACCAGCGGAGTTGCCCACGCAGATTTGGACTATTCCAACAGTTTCGATGCGCCAGACCTGCCAGGCTACGGCGGTGACATGTATGGAGCCGCCCAGATCGACAATGCGTTCGCTCAGAGCGATTTGAAATTGGTGTCCGATGGCCAGTCTGGCTCGTGGGGCACTTGGGTGGGTCCCAAAGTCTGGGGCAACTGCACCAGCTTCACCGCTTCCTTTGAAGCCAGCTTTAAGAATGGAGACGGTGGACCCGGAGACGGATTCTCCTTCTGGTTCGGCGACATGGAAGGTGTCACTGATTTCAGTGGCGGTGAGCAAGGCTTGAACTCCATACTGAACGCCGACCGCGGGATTACCGCGAGCTTCGTGTCCTATCCCGGGGCGAACCCAGGGGTGTATGCCAAGCAAGGTGTCACCACGTTCGCTTCGAATGGATTGGGATATGACCCCATGACCTACAACGGTCACCAAGAGGCCAAAGAAGACAGCGGTCATGCTCGCTTCCGGGTGGAATGGGACGTCAACACTGGCATGCAGATCTATGTGGGTTGGTCATTTATGGCCGAAGAAGTGCTTTGGGTGGATGCCCAGGGCATTCGACCCACCGACGCCGACAACTGGACCTTCGGATTCTCCGCCCGCAATGGCGGCATCAACCAAGACGTCTTCATTGACAACTTGGTGATCAACGCCGTGCCTGCACCGGGGGCCGCCGTGGCCCTCATGGGACTGGCCGGTCTGGGACGCCGTCGTCGACGCGACTGATCGTCTTCACACACAAGAGTCTTCCAGAAGCCCGCCGCTCNCGGCGGGTTTTTATGTTGTGTTGGTTCTGTCTTGGTGATTTGACCGGCGTCTTTGAATCTATTCGTGAGCAATTCGCCGTCGGTGACTGCTGAATTTCACCCCACCAAGAACCGCCAACTCACCCAGGCCAACAGCGCGGCAAACACAGCGCGGATCCAGCGAATAGGCACCTTGCCAGTCAGTCCGGCTCCAGTCCTCGCCCCTGCGACCGCACCTACGGCCATGTAGGCGGCGGTGGTGATGGCCGCGGTGATGGGCCCTTCCACATCTGACATCTCGGGAAGCGTCCAAACCTTGCGGTAGGCACCCAGAGGCGCCGACAGAATCATGGCGGCCGAACTGGTGGCGATGGCCAAACGCAGTGGCACTTTGGCGAAGGTGGTCATCAAGGGNACGCTGACCACGCCGCCGCCAATGCCTAAGAGACCCGCCGCCACTCCGGTGAGNGCGCCTACGGTGGCCACCACGGGGAAGCGAACTTGGTCGGTGGTCTCTTGGCCGCTGGACTGGTCGTTGGGGGGGCGAATGACCTTCATCAACGTGTTCACCACTTCCGCGAGCATGAACACCCCAAACACCAAACCCAACTGCTTGGGATTCTCAAACTGATTGCTCAGCCACACTCCGCACAGGATGAAGAGCACGGTGGTGGGGGCGAACCACTGCACCAGTTCCTTCCGCACTCGGCNGGCCTTGTGGTGACGCACGGCCGCCGGGATGGCGACAAACACGTTCACCAGCATGGCGGCTCCTTGGGCGAAATGCTGATCGCGGCCGAACACGTGCACGATGATGGGAATCATCACCACCGAGCCGCCGATGCCCAAGAGCCCGCCCATGAGCCCTGCGCCCAGGCCGGTGCCCACCAAGATGAGTTGATCCACAAGATCCACGCGCGGAGCCTAGCCGACCCTTCGTAGAATCGCAGTCCCATGCTGCCGACGTCTTTTGATCATCCCCATCCATCCCGCCGCGAGCCCGTCTTCGGGGATGCCGTGGTGGCCACCAGTCAGCCGTTGGCGGCCCAGGCCGGCCTCGAGATGTTGGCCGAAGGTGGCACCAGCGTCGATGCGGCCATCGCCACCGCCGCGGCGTTGACCGTCACCGAGCCCACCAGCAATGGTTTGGGGTCGGACGCCTTTTGTTTGCATTGGGACGCGCACCGCTTGCACGGCTTCAATGGCTCCGGACGTTCCCCGGCGGCGTTTGATGCCGAGGGCGTCTTGACCCGAGGCCAGATCGAGACCGTGGGATGGGAGCCGGTCACCACGCCCGGAGCGATCGACGCGTGGTTCACCTTGCACGAACGGTTCGGAAAATTACCGATGGCCCGATTGCTTGAGCCGGCCATCCGCATGGCCCAAGATGGATTTCGGGTCGCGCCCCAAACCGCGTACTACTGGGCGAAGTCGGCGGCCAAGTTTGGTCATCTGTCCGGTTGGACCAACACGTTCACCCGGGATGGTCGCACGCCACGACCCGGCGAGCAGATTCAATTGCCCGAACACGCGTTGACCCTCAAGACTTTGGCTCGGGATGGCCGTGATGCGTTCTACCGCGGCGAACTGGCCGAGCGTTTGCACGATCACAGCGTGCGTGACGGTGGTGCGCTGCGGGCCGAAGATTTGGAAAACCANTCGGGGATGTGGGTGGATCCCATTTCGATGACCTGCGGCGATTTGACTTTCCATCAGATCCCGCCCAATGGCCAAGGCATCGCCATGCTTTTTGCGTTGGGAATCCTGCGGGAATTGGATGCGTTGGCGCTCGACCCCGATGGGGTCGAAGGTGCCCACTTGGCGATCGAAGCCATGAAGCTTGGGTTCCGTGAAGCGCATCGCATGGTGGCCGATCCTGAGCATGTGCCCGAAGCGCCCGCGGAGGCCTTGCAGGACGAACGGATCCACGCCCTCGCCATGGAAGTGGATGCCACGCAAGCCCAAGATTTCAACCACGGTGTGCCCAAGCCTGGTGGCACCGTGCTGATGTGNGCGGCCGACGCTCGCGGACGAGCCACCAGCTTCATTCAATCGAATTACATGGGCTTTGGTTCCGGCATTGTGGTGCCCGGGACGGGCATTGCTTTGCAGAACCGCGGATGTGGTTTTGTCTGCGTTCCCGATCACCCCAATGTGGCGGCACCGTCGAAGCGCCCGTACCACACGATNATTCCGGGCTTCGTCACCCGAGCGGGCCCGAGCGGCACGGAGCCGGTGATGGCTTTTGGTGTCATGGGGGGGATGATGCAGCCGCAGGGGCAACTGCAGGTGGGACTGCGGGTGATGCAAGGGGCTTCGCCCCAAGCCGCGCTCGACGCGCCGCGTTGGAGGGTGGAAGAAGGACTTTTGATTGCCGTGGAGCCCCAGTGCGATCCCGCGTGGGTGGCTGGGCTGGAAGCCTTGGGGCACCGCATCGCGCGGGCCGACAAGAGCACGGTTTCGTTTGGCGGAGGGCAAGCGATCCTTCGTCATGAAGGTGGATGGTGCGGGGGCAGCGATCCCCGCCGAGATGGACAGGCGGTGGCACGATGACGTTTCCTGAAGTGGTGTGTGTGTTGGGGATTGGTCGCAACTACCGCGATCACGCGGCGGAGTTGGGCAACGACGCCCCCGAGCGGCCCATGGTGTTCGCCAAAGCACCCTTTCGTGTGACGGGGGAGGGCGACCCCGTTGTGTTGCCCGCCTGTTGTGAAACCGAACAGGTGGATTACGAAGGGGAACTGGCGGTTTTGTTGGGACGCGATGCCAAAGATGTCGCCGTCGAAGACGCTCTGTTGTACGTGGCTGGCTACGCCGCGGCGAACGACATCACCGCGCGGTGGTGGCAGAAACACGGCTCCGGGGGACAGTTTGTCCGTGGCAAAAGCTTTGACTCCTTCTGTCCGATCGGTCCGTGGCAATCGGCNGCAGAGGTGCCCGACCCCCAAGCCTTGCGGATCGTGACCACGCTGAACGGTGAAGTTATGCAAGACGGGGCCACCGCGGACATGATCTTTTCGGTGCGAGACATCATTGCCCACCTCAGCCAGGACACCACGTTGCCCGCGGGCACCGTGCTCCTGACCGGCACGCCTTCAGGGGTGGGGGCCGGAAGAACACCGCCCCGCTTTTTGCGGGGCGGCGATTCGGTTGAGGTGTCGATTGCGGGCGTGGGCAGCCTTCGCAATCCGGTGCAGGCTTAGCCTTCGGCCTCGTCCAGCTCCTCCTGACCGACAAAGCTCGACAGCCGTCGTTTGCGGACAGGGTGTTGGAGCTTGCGGATCGCTTTGGATTCCACCTGACGAACACGCTCTCGGGTCACCTTAAAGATGCGCCCCACTTCTTCAAGCGTGTAGGTGTAACCATCGCCCACCCCGTACCGGAGCTTGAGNATCTCGCGTTCTCGGTAGGTGAGGGTCTTNAGNACTTCGGCAATGCGTTGCCGCAGCATTTCGCTGGTGGCAGCATCGGCGGGTGAGGATTGACGCTCGTCCTCGATGAAGTCTCCAAACTGGGAGTCTTCGCTCTCCCCGACCGGACGGTCGAGCGAGATCGGGTGACGGGCGATCTTCATCACGCGGCGGGTCTCGTCAACACTCATGCTGGCGCGTTCGGCGACTTCTTCCACCGTCGGCTCCCGGCCATGCTCTTGCACCAAGTGCTTCTGGATGTTCCGAAGCTTGGACATGGTTTCAATCATGTGCACCGGCACCCGAATGGTACGAGCGTGGTCGGCAATAGCACGGGTGATGGCCTGGCGGATCCACCACGTGGCGTAGGTCGAGAACTTGTAGCCCCGGCGGTACTCGTATTTGTCGACCGCCCGCATCAGGCCGGTATTGCCTTCTTGGATGATGTCCAGGAAGGGCAAGCCGCGATTGCGGTATTTCTTGGCGATGGAAACCACCAAGCGAAGGTTGCCACCAGACAAGTCGCGTTTGCCTTGCTCGTATTCGTCGAACACCGTGCGGATGACTTGGAGGCGGTCTCGGAGTTCTTGGGGTTTTTCGCCCAGGAGTTCGACCAGGCCGGCCAACTCTTCTTTGCGGACTTCAATGTCTTCGGGGTCGTAGCGGTCAGGGTGCTTCTCGGACCGGGCCAGCTCGCGTTCGATGCCCGCAATCTTCTTTTCGATGGCTTCGAGCTTGCGCATCAACGGTTGGATGCGCGCGGTTCGCAAACAGCACTCTTCGATCAACGCCGCCATCTTGCGGCGACGCCGTTGGATGCGTTCCCTCAGCGTTTTGGCTTTGGGGCCATCGGCAGGGAGGTTGGGCAATTCATCGAGATCGGCACGGTTGGCATCGAGCATCGCCGAAACCGTGGCGACGTTNACGGGGATGCGAGCGGCCACGATTTCNTTGGCGTTTTCNATNGCCGTCGAGATCCGCATGGTGCGGTCGAAGGGCAGTCGACCTTCATGCACCTCTTGCAGAGTCTTGACCGCTTCGGTGACGGCGTAATCCGATTCCAGAACCCGGTGGCGGAAGATCATCCGGGTGGACTCGATCTTTTTGGCCATCCGGATTTCTTCTTCCCGAGTGAGCAACGGAATCGTGCCCATTTGGGTGAGGTACATGCGGATGGGGTCGTCAATGCGGCGTGAGCCAGAGTCGGCAATGGCCTGTTCGATGGCCGCGACTTCTTGTTCATCAAGCCCTTCGGTGATGGGCCGTCCGTCTTCGCCCAATTCGACCGCCGCGGAGGCGTCTGGTTCCTCCTGCATAAACACCGGCTCGGAACCAGTGCGAGGGGGGTCACGCTTGAAGTGCAAATTGCACTGCAGCGGGGCGAAGTAGGTGTCACGTTCCTCGCGTTCGACCGTGGGTTGGTCAATGAACGTGACGTTGGCCCGGTCGAGTCGATCGAGCAGAAGATCCATTTCTTCGGCGTCGAGCATTTCGTCGGGCAAACACGTGTTGATTTCCTCGTACGAGATCCATCTTCGCGAGATGGAGGCATTGAACAAGGCTTGCATGGATGGGGAATAGCAATGAGAAGTGATCATCGGTGGTGGTCTCCGGTGATTCGAAAAAGAAAAGAAGTTGTGGTGGAGGGGCAGGTCATCCCATACGCCTCCGTTGTCGAATGGCATCCAAGGCCGAAAAATCGCCGGCNGCGGCGGCCTTTTTGGCTTCGGAGTCGGCTCGTTGGTTGGCTTCGCGTTCGTTGACCATGCGGAGATCGACGATCGCGCGTTCCAAGAGAACTTGAGGAAGTTCCTCGCCGCGCAGCATGTGCTCGGCCTGCCCAAGCCAGTGGCGTAGGGCGGTGTCGTCTTGACCCTGGCTGCGAATCTCATCGAGAACCATGGAACAGCGTGGCCCCAAATCCACTCCAAGCAACCGTTGCGACAAATTGGCCATCGGTTGGGTTTGGAGCGTCAGGCTGCGGGCACTTTCGGGCCAAGCCAGATCGGGTTCCGCTTCCGCGAANGCGAGAAGCGCCAGCAGAACATTTTCTTCTGCGCGTCTTCGTCGCCGATCGGCGGGGGTGCTGGTCAAGCCGGAATTGGAAAGCACCACGGCTTCGGCTTGTTCAGGCATCGCCTGTCCTTCGCCAAGGAGTTCGGGCGGAACATCGAACACTTCGAATTCAGCGCCGTTGGGACCTTCAATCATCTCAGCCCCGGGCCCGGTGGCATGATTCACTGGGGAGGCAGAGGTTTGGAGTGTTGGGTTGGCGGGCCGTGTGGGCTTGTCTTCGACGGTCGCTGCCGCGCGTGCCTCAGGCATCATGGATTTGACGGTGTCTGGTTCGGTCTCCAAGATGGACCCGACGCGGCGAAGCACAAAGTCCTGACGCAAGGCGGGCATGCTGTGGAAGCCAAGGTTGGCCAACTCCAGCAGGAACCGCTCTGTTCGCCGGAACCGGTCGGCATCCCCATCGGCACCGTCGGCATCCTTGGCAAACTCACTGAGCAGCCACTCCAAGGCATCCACCGCTCGGTCCAACTGGGCCCGGAATGCTTCAGGGCCACCGTCTTGCAAGACATCATCAGGATCTTGACCTTCAGGCAGAACACAGATCGTGACGTCAAGATTTTGTTTGAACGTGATTTCGACCGCTCTACGAGCGGCACGGATGCCCGCGGCATCACCATCAAAAAGCAGCAGCACTCGGCTGGTGCGGCGCTCAAGCAGGCGGGCATGGTCGCTTGTCATCGCGGTGCCTAGCGTGGCCACGGCGTGGTGGAATCCGAAGCGGTGACACGCAAGAGCGTCGGTGTAACCCTCGCAGACAATGGCNAGGTTCTCGTTCTCCATGGGCTTCGCGGCCACGTCGAATCCGTAAAGCAGCTTGCCTTTGAAGAACAGGGGGTGTTCGGGTGAGTTCAGGTACTTGGGGTTGTCTTCGGGGTCGATAATGCGTCCACCGAACGCCACCACGCGACCTTGAGCGTCCCGAATGGGGAACATCAGGCGGTTCCGAAACGCGTCGTACGCGCCGTCACCTTGTTGACGCACTTTGGCCAGGCCCATTTCTCGAAGAAGGTTGAGGGGGATACCTCGGCCCATCAAATGGGGAACCAGATTCTCCCAACCTTGGGGCGCGAACCCCAGACCAAGCGTGCGCTGGGCTTCTTCGTCGTATCCACGCTTGACAAAAGTCGCTCGAGCTTCGGCTCCGGCAGGAGACGCGAGGGCCGTCACAAAGAAATCTTGCGCGGCCTGCATCACATCAAGCATGGTTCGTCGATCGGGTCCTTCTTGGCGACGACCGGGCGTGGTCGGAACTTCGATCCCGGCCAAGTCGGCGCATTCCCGGACTGCTTCGACGAAGGACATCTTGTGGTACTCCATCAAGTACGTGAAGCAGTCTCCGCTGGCACCACAGGCAAAGCACTTGTACCGCCACTCTCCATGTCGTTCGTAGATGCCCAGCGAGGGCTTTGTGTCGTTGTGGAACGGACAAATACACTTGTATTCACGACCTTGCGGTTCTACGCGATGATCGCGCCCGATGAGGTCGGGCAGGGACACGGNGTCGCGGACGCGCTGGATGAAGTCTCGATCAAACAAGGTCAGAAGGTGTCTCTGGGGGAGACAAAAATGTGGAGGCGGTGCAGACTCGATAGGAAGCGCGTTGGACGCGCGGAACAGGAACGACACTCGCCGGAGAATTGCCCGTGCTGGGCGGTGCGGTCCTTCGGAGGGGTGGAGAAGGTCGACCGCGAAGTATTCCGGATTTGCCAAATGTACGCCGCATTCCGGCTCGGGGTAGTCCCCTTGGCAAAATTGTTGGTTTTTTTCTTGACGAACCGTTGGCAAACGTTCTCGGGGGTTGGCACGCCGTTTGCNTCCTCATTTTGCGAGAAAAAGCCTTGGTTCGCCCACTTTTGTCATGACACAACTTGTGAATCCAATAGACACAGCCCGGTCCTCCATGAGGAGGGCTTGACACGGCTGCTGGGATTTTGGGGGCTTCAGCCTTCGGCGTTCAGCTTGCGGGTGTAGGTGTACTTCCGCTTGGAGGGCTTCACGATCCAGCCCTTCTTGATGCAGGTGGCTTTCACCTTGATTCGACGCGGAACCCCGTCAATGACAGCGTTTAAGGTCTGGAGGTTGGGACGGAAGGTCCGACGGGTGATGCCCGTGACTTTCGTACCGACACCGCCGAGGTATTTGGCCTTACCGCGGGTCGTGATGGAATTTCCGACTTGGGTACGGGCACCGGTGAAATGGCAAACTCGTGGCATGGTGTCACTCCAGAAAAGGCGAGCCGATCACTGTACCCGAATCAACGGTGTCCGGCAAGCCTCTGGCACCCTATTTCTGCGATTCTCGGACGTCAGGCCGCATCGGCTTGGTCTTGGCGGAGATCGGCCAGAGCGGTCTTTTCGGCTCCAATGGCCTCGGCGGTGACCACGAACCGAGCTCCCTCACCAATTTCCGGCAGNTCGTAGAAAAGATCTGTCATGAATTCGTCCATGACCGAACGAAGGGCCCGGGCCCCGGTTTTCCGTTCCAAAGCTTTCTCCGCCACTGCTTCGAGCGCCGCGGTCTCGAATTCCAGGGTGGCCCCGTGCTTCGAGAACAGGTATTGGTACTGGCGAACGATGGCATTCTTGGGGGCCGTGAGTACGGTCACCAAGTCGTCCCGGCCCAGTTGTCGGAGCGGCACGAGGACAGGCAATCGGCCAATCAGCTCGGGGATGAGGCCGAATTCGGTGATGTCATCCGCGGTGACTCGTTCCAAGAGCGACCGTTCATCGCGGTTGGATTCGTCGCCTTCGGTTCCGCTGAAGCCGATGCGGGTCTTGCCCACGCGGCGGCGAATGATGTCTTCGAGACCAACGAACGATCCGCCGCACACAAACAGAATGTTCGAGGTGTCAATCTGAATGTAATTCTGTTCTGGGTGCTTGCGTCCACCTTGGGGGGGGACGTTGGCGGTGGTGCCCTCAAGCATCTTGAGCAATGCTTGCTGCACACCTTCGCCAGAGACATCTCGGGTGATTGAGACGTTTTGGGTGGTTCGTCCAATCTTGTCGATTTCGTCGATGTAAATGATGCCACGTTGTGCGGCTTCCACATCCCAGTCGGCGGCTTGGAGGAGCCGAAGCAAGAGATTCTCGACATCTTCACCGACGTATCCAGCCTCGGTCAGGGTTGTGGCGTCACCAATGGCAAACGGGACATCAAGCATGCGGGCCAACGATTTGGCGAGCAAGGTCTTGCCCGTACCGGTGGGGCCCACCATCAGCACATTGGATTTTTCCAGTTCCGGGGCTTCCGACTCGTCCAGTTCTGGACGCTCCGGTCCGCCGCCAATGCGGAGGTAGTGGGCGTGGACCGCCACGGCCAAGAATCGTTTGGCCTGGTCTTGTCCAATGACGTACCGGTCCAGATGTTCGACGATTTCTTTGGGGGAGGGCAACGAAGACGGTGCGTTGTCCGAACTCGATGAGCGTTGTTTTTCTTGCTGGAAGATGTTCCGGCAGAGGTCCACACACTCGGTACAAATGAACACATCGCCCGGACCCTCCACCATGGGGCCCACTTCTCGGCTGTTCTTGTTGCAAAAAGAGCAGGTGGTTACCCGGCGTGGACCTTCATCTCCACCACCTCCACCGCCATCGGACTGGTCAGAAGATCGAAGAAGCCAATTGAGTAGTGGGGTGGGCATTCGGGGGGGTCCTAGAAATCAGCCTCTTTGGGGCAAGCTCAGTGTAGGTCGCCGACAAAGCATGGCTTTTATCCTCATGCCATCGGCGACTTTTCCCCGTCGGCTCAACTCGTTTCTGTGGATTCCTGACACCACGGACACGGCTGCCCGATTGGACGGACCCCAGCGCACTGAGGACAGCGGGTGGTAACGACTTTTCCGGTCGGTTCGTCTGCGCCGCCCAGAGCTCGGTTTGCCGCGGCACGCGCTATTTTTTGACGGGTTTCCGCATCCAGTCCGAGATTCGGGTTGCTCAGAAGTTCTGAGGAGCCGTCAACCCCCGCAGTGGGGGCCCGAAGTTTTCGCCTAACCCAAGTCAAAATGACCGCACCGACGATGGCCACGCCGGCCAAGATGGCCAGAGGCATCAGCACATCGGCGGGACTGGTCTGGTTCACGCCTTATCAGCAGCCGTCCGAGCGTTCCACTCTTCAGCGCTGATGTCGGTGAGCTCGGCTTCGTCCACGATGCCATCGAGGACTTTCTGCTCGCGCACCTGCATGGCCAGGTTCTGCATGCCGCCAGATTTCTCCAGTTCCCCTTTGACCTGCTCCGGCCGCATGCCTTGGGAAGCTGCCATTTGGTGGATCCGGCTGTTCAACTCACCTTCAGTGACTTGGACTTCCTTGGATTCGGCCAAGCGGGCNAGCAAGAACGAGAGCTTCAGACGACGTCGGGTCTCGTCGGTGGCGGCGTCGCGGAGGTCAGCCAGCCGGCCCTCGATTTCGTCGTTGGTGATCGCGCCACGTTGGAGCAGGTTCATCCGCTCTCGTTCGATCAGGCGAGTGGACTGTTGTTCAGTCAAGCGCTCGGGAAGTTCAAAGTCGACGGATTCAGCCAAATGCTTGGCGGCCTGCTCACGCATGGCGTTGCGCTGTTCACCTTGCAAGCGGTCGTCGAGGGCTCGCCGGACTTCGCTGCGGAAGGTTTCTTCGTCGGGGAATCCGTACCGAGGATAGACATCGCTGACTTCGGCGGATTCGATCCGCTGGATCTTGTGGACCGACATGTTGATGGTGAGCTTTTTGCCGCGGATGTGCTCGAGCTCGTGGTGCTCGGGGCCTACCGCATCAATGGTCAGTTCGGAGCCGATGCCGACACCGTCGAGCATGCTGGCGAGTCCATCAATACGAAGGCCGAGCACGTGTCCACGGCCGTCGTCCTTCTCGGCATCGGGCACGATGACGTCGATGTTGTCGTGGGTGAAGAAAGGCTCTTCATCGCCTTCCTTGGTGGCGTGGCCATTCCCGAGGAGGCGGTCTCCAACTTTGACGTCTTCGACATCAAGCACGGTGCCCGCTTGGATGCATTGCCGCTCAATTTCACCGTCGACGTGCTCGTCGCTGACTTCCATCACGGGACGGTCGATCTTGAAGCCTTTGGTTTCGGGGAGTTCGAAATCTGGGATCACTTCGATTTCGAGTTCGAAGCTGAAGTCCTCGCCATCTTTGACTTCCAAGTCGGCCATGGAGCCCACGGGCATGGGATCACCAACAGGTCGCAGGCCATGACCGCCAACGGCTTCTTGGAACCCTTCTTGGATGAGTCGATCGCGGGTTTCTTTGCGAAGATCCCCACCGAAGCGCTTCTCCAACAACTTGGCTGGGGCGTGCCCCCGTCGGAAGCCAGGGATGGTGGCGTTGGCCGCCAGATCTCCCAACGCATCGCCAAGGCGTGAGGACACCTTTTCGGCGGGAAGGGTGATCTTCACGTGCTTGCGGGCCGGGCCAGCATCTTCAACAGCAACAACAAAGTCGGATTCGGACATATTGGGCGTACTCCGTTTTCCCGAAAGGGGAAACGGAAATGGTAGCGGGAGCGGGGGGGAAGGGGAACCGGCGACCTCAAGATCGCCGGTTCTGGGCCCCATTTTGATTGATCAACGCTCAAAGAGCATGGTTGCGTAGCTTGGCATTGGCCAGAGTTCCGTCGGCATGGTGCCTTCCAGGTTGTCCGCGGTTGCTCGCACGGCTTCCATGGCAGGAATCAGCACATCTCGGCAGAACGCGGCATGTTTGGCGGCATCGGCCAAGCTCTTGGCCTCAGCGGCATCCAAATCCTTCAGGCTGGCCCGGAACGCGTCCACTCCGGCGGCAAACTCCACCAGTTCGGCCGCGGCGGCGCCATCGGCGAGACCAGCGGCGGCAGTGGCNGCGGTGGTTTCAGCAAGATCGGCTTGGTGCCGAAGCGCGGCCGGAAGAATTTCTCTGCGGCCAATGGACAACATGGTGCGGGCTTCGATGCCCAACTGGGTGCCGTAGGTCTCGAGAAGGACTTCGACCCGCAACTTCATTTCGTCGCGGCTCAAAACGCCGTATTTGGCAAACATCTTCAAGACTTCGGGCCGGCGTAATGCTGGCAAGGCGTCGGCGGTGGTGCGGAGATTCTCGAGCCCGCGTTCCTCGGCTTCTTGGTGCCAGGGGGCGCCGTAGCCGTCGCCGTCGAAGACGACGGCTTTGTGGTCTTTGACCAGTTTGGCCAAAACAGCACGGACCGTGGATTCCAATTTCTTCGGCGTGGGCTTCGTCCCGAGCTTCTTTTCAAGGTCAGAAGCGATCTCGTCCAGAGACTCGGCCACGATGGTGTTGAGGATGGTGTTGGGCCACGCGACGGGCTGGGTGGAGCCCACGGCACGGAACTCGAATTTGTTGCCGGTGAAGGCAAAGGGTGAAGTTCGGTTGCGGTCTCCGGCGTGCCGAGGAATGGATGGCAAGGTGGATGCACCAAGTTCCAAGGTGCCGCCTTTTTTCGTCCGTTTGGTTTTGCCCGATTCCAACTGTTCCAAAATGTCGGACAGCATTTCGCCCATGAAAATCGACACGATGGCGGGTGGTGCTTCGTTGGCACCCAAACGGTGGTCGTTGCCGGCACTGGCCACCGAGGCTCGGAGCAAGGCACCATGCTTGTGGACGGCTTTCATCACAGCGCACAAGAACATCAAGAATTGCATGTTGGTGTGCGTCTCGTCCTGTGGGTCAAGCAGGTTGACACCAGTGTCGGTGCAGACGGACCAGTTGTTGTGCTTGCCTGAACCATTCACCCCGGCAAAAGGCTTTTCGTGCATCAAGCACACGAAACCATGGTTCGGAGCGGTGGTGCGCAGGACGTGCATCGTGAGCATTTGGTGGTCGACCGCGACATTGGCGTGTTCGAACATTGGGGCAATTTCATATTGACCCGGGGCCACTTCGTTGTGCCTGGTCATTGCCGGAATGCCCAGTTCCATGAGTTGGCGTTCGACGTCGTTCATGTAGGCCAAAACTCGTTCGGGGATGGTGCCGAAGTAGTGGTCGTCGAGTTGGTGACCCTTGGGGCTGTCCGCACCAAACAAGGTGCGACCACAGAGTCGCAGNTCTTCGCGGTCTTCAACAAAACGCTCGTCGACCAGGAAATACTCTTGTTCGCTGCCCAAAGTGGTGTGAACTCGGCCGACGCCTTCGTCAGTGCCGAAGATTTTCAGTATCCGCATGGCCTGCGCACTCACGGCTTCAATGGAGCGGAGGAGCGGAGTTCTGAGGTCAAGAGCTTCTCCGGTGTAGGAGACAAAGACGGAAGGAATGCAAAGTGTGCCGCCCCCTCCTCCAGGGAGAATGAAGGCGGGGCTGGTCGCGTCCCAAGCGGTGTAGCCCCGGGCCTCGAAGGTTTGTCGAGCTCCACCCGACGGGAAGGAAGAAGCATCGGGTTCACCAAAGGCAAGGTTGTCGCCGGCAAAGCGTGTTCCCGCGGTGCCGTTTCCGAAGGGGTGCAGGAAGGCGTCATGCTTCTCGGCGGTGGATCCNGTCAGCGGGGTGAACCAGTGGCAATAGTGGGATGCGCCATGTTCGAGCGCCCATTCCTTCATGGCCAAGGCCACAGCATCGACGATGGAAGGATCGAGTTTTTCGCCTTTGGCGATGGTTCGAGCCAGGCTCTTGGCCACCGGGGGGGGCAAGCGCTTGGCCATTTCGTCGGTGTTGAANGTCAGATGTCCAAAGAACGCTGAGGGGTCAATGCTGGTGGATGTCTCGGGGGTCTGCGAATGCATTTTTTTTCTCCTGCAAGTGGAGGCATCTTGGTGTGGTTCTGCTTGGCAAGAAATGCCACCTTCAGGGTTTTTGCAAAAGCATTCGCCAAGTGGCCCTAAATTATGTTGTTTCTACACACCTCTTGCTTGAGATGAGTGGCTGCGCGGATACGAGCCATTTAGATCATGTCATTTTAACGCGCGGTCGAGTTTAGCGNGTCGGCTGGGCCAGCCCGGTGCTCAATTCTTGTACGAACGCGCTGGCACAGGAGGCTGGATCTGACGCGTTTTGGAGACGTCTGACCAGCGCTGAACCCACAATGGCCGCATCCGCATGCTTGGTGACGGCCTCCACTTGGCTCGGGGATCCGATGCCGAATCCGCAGGCAATTGGCAGGGGGGTCAACTTTCGCAACTCTGTGACTCGGGCTTCCACTTCTGGTGCGGTGTCGCTTTCTCCGGTGATGCCGGCCCGGGCCAACAGATATACGAAGCCGCGGCATGAGTCGAGAATGCTTGCCAGACGTGATCCGGTGGTGGCGGGGCCGACCAAGAGTCCGAGAGCAAGCCCACGCCGATCGCACAAATTGGCCACTTCTGGTGCCTCCTCGGGATCAAGATCTGGAAGGATGACGCCGTCGAGTCCAGCCGCGACGGCCCGATCCAGAAATGCGGCCCTTCCCAGCCGATCTGTGATTGACACCGAAAGCATGGCCACCAAGCCAGCTTTGATGTGCGGCCGAACCGCACTGATATTTTCCAGAATCTTGCCGGGTGTGACGTGGTTCTGCAGTGCCTCGTGCATGGCAGCCGCGATCACCGGTCCATCGGCAATGGGGTCGCTGAACGGAAAGCCGATCTCAATGATGTCGGCCCCGGCAGCATCCATGGCTTTGAGCAAGTTGGGGAGGCTGTCGGGTGTCGGGTGTCCCCCGACCACAAAGGGCATTAACGCTTTGGTTTTCGCTTGCCGGTGGTCTTCGAAAATCCGAGTGATTCGGTTGTTGGCGTACTCACTCACTTCGTCCCCTCAGGACCACCATCTTGGATGTATTTGTTCCGAATGGCCGCTTCCAAATCGACATCATGGATGTTGGCGATGGTGGTCAGCCACGCAAAGACATCTGCAAACTCTTCGGCGAGATTTTCTTCGTCTTTTTTCCCTCGTTCGGCATCGGCGAGGGCCGACGCCAACTCACCAATTTCTTCGGCCAGCCAGAGAAAAGTGCCAGGGACACCCCGAGCGGAGTCTGAGGCGTGGTACCGGTCTCGGATGAGCTTTTGGAACTCGGCGATTCGCATGGCGTGTCTCCGCGATGGGGGTGGGGCAGAAAAGCGTCCGAGGCGGGGGTCGAACCCACAACCTCTGCCTTCGGAGGGCAGCGCTCTATCCAATTGAGCTACTCGGACTGGATCGTTCATTCTAGCGTTGAGACCAAGATGAATGGTGTTCAGTCCCGGCGGGAGACCGCTAACATAGGACTCCCCCGTGAGGACCCTTGGTATGCCCCAACTGACAATCAATGGCAAAGTGTGTGACTTCGAGCAAGGTCAGTCCATCCTTGAGGTGGCCTTGGCCAACGAAGAAGCCATCCCGCACTATTGCTGGCACGAGTCTCTTTCGGTGGTGGCCAACTGTCGAATCTGCCTCGGGGAAGTCTGGGCGCCCAATCCACGGAACGACGGCAAACTGGAAGCGTGGCCCAAGTTGGTGCCCACGTGCCAGACGCCGTGCGGTGAGGGCATGGTGGTACACACCGATTCGCCCAAGGCCATCGGCAACCAAAAGTCCGTTATGGAGTACTTGTTGGTCAACCACCCGGTGGATTGCCCGGTGTGCGACCAAGCGGGCGAGTGCCACCTGCAGGACTACGCCTACCAATACGGGCGAGCCGAAAGCCGCTTCCTTGAAGCCAAGATCAAAGCGCCCAAGAAGGATATTGGCGAGCATGTCCTGCTGTATTCCGACCGCTGCATCATGTGCACCCGCTGTGTCCGCTTCACCCAAGAGATCACGGGCACTGGGGAACTGATCGTTGATGGTCGTGGAGCCACCGAGCAGATCGATGTGTTCCCGGGAATGGGGCTCGACAACGAACTCAGCGCGAACGTGGTGGACCTGTGTCCCGTGGGTGCTCTGTTGGACAAAGACTTCTTGTTTAAAAAGCGGGTGTGGTTCTTGACCAAGACCCCATCCATCGACGGCTTGACCGCCAGTGGCGACAACCTCACGATCGAGCACGCCGAAGGTTCGGTACACCGGTTCAAGCCGCGTCCCAATCCCGCAATCAATCGCTTCTGGATCACCGACGAAGTCCGTTACGGATGGAAGTTCGTGCATTCCGAGGATCGCATCAACATGCCATCGGTGGCCGGAATGGACCCTTGGGCCGACGAACAAGCCAACGAAGCGTGGATGACCGCGCTCACCACCGCTGCCGAAACCCTGCGAGGGAAAAAGGTGGGCGTGGTGTTGTCCCCGATGTTGCCCACCGAGGAAGCGTTCCGAATCGCCGAAGCCGCCCAGGCGCTTGGCCAAGAGGTCGTCTTTGGTCTGGGACCTGTGCCTATGNATGGCGAAGACAAGACTTTCAAGGACGGCTTTGTGCTNCGGGCAGAAAAAGCCCCCAATGCTCGAGGTGTTCGATCGGCAGTCGGCACCCTGGGCGAGGTGCACGAGTGGGATCAGTTCTTGAACGCTGTTGACGGTTGCGAAGCTCTTTTGGTGACCGGCAACTACCCAAGTGCTTGGTGCGAAGGTGATGCACTGGCCAAACTCTCCCGCAAGCCCATGGTTTGTGTGGACACGCTTCATTCGCCTCTGACTGAGGCCGCCACGGTGGTCTTGCCGGGGGCCACGTGGATGGAGAAGTCGGGCTGCTTCACCAATGCCACTGGCACCGTGCAAGCTTTTGAACGAGCCATCGAGCCAGTGGATTTCGCNAAATGCGAAGGCTGGATTGCCGAGCAGNTGNTGGCCGCAGNCCNGTGGNGNNGCNGCTGANGTNTTCCANGCNTGNGCNATNCGNGAACGCNTGGCCGATGCNGGNNTTTCGCANTTNGCCAANGTNGTNGTNCCCGAAGCGCACCGCGCGGTCGAAAGCGACATGACCACGGTNGAGATNTGAGCGNNNGNNCCACNACGAAAACGCCANCGGACCAGATGCCGTCGTTTGGGCGGCGCTGCTGGGTCGTTGGCTGCAACATGTGCAGGCCTTGCGAAGCGATCCTGGNTCGGATTCTCGTGTTGTGGCTTCAAGCGCCCCATGGCTCGATATTCAGGCGATCACGTTTGCCTTGGCCGATCTCGATGGCCTCTCGCCCAGTGAAATTGCCCACGCCCGAGCTCAAGCCTCGTGGCGTGTCCGAGAGCGGTCCAAGGAACTTGGGTCGATCTGGGCGGGGGAACCGATGCCCGCCGGTTTGGTGGATGCGATGCATGCCGTGGAAGTTGCTCTGGAACGATCGCAATTTGCGGGGGTGGTCGAGCTGGTGTGGGATGGAGACGGCTGGCTTGAAGTGCCGATGGTCGAACTCGATGCGCCCCAAGGGACCGTGGGTCTGGCCCATCCGGGAACCCTGCTTGCTCCGAGGACGCCGCTGGCGTGGTGGGCCCAGTCGGAACCACCGTCTTGGCTAGAGGTCCTTCCCATCGACCAATGCCAACGCACCCATCCTGGCGTGCCTCATCAGGTCTACCGGCAACTGAGTGATGAGGGCCGCTACGAATCTGATCATGTGCAGTCGGTCCTTGATGAACCAGTGCCCGGTATGCCGTTGATCGTCCCGGTTTCAGAAGAGGGCGAGCCTGCGGGACATTTTCTGATGAATGCGAGAGATTGGGCCCAGCGGCAACGCGACGCCGGCGTCCCCGGCTAAAAGAGTGAAGCTTCCCGTCCGGCGCGAAATGGGCCGGCGGTTTCATTCCGTGGGGCAATGTGCAAGCTGGCCAACAGATGGGGCAAACGTTCGCGCCACAGATTCTCAATGGCATGTGGGTGGTTGCATTCGGCCGACAGGTGCAACAACACAATGGCATTGGGGCTTCGATTGTTGCTGATCGTCTGCACGGCCTCCACACATTGTTGGTTGGACAGGTGGCCGTGGCTGCCCGCGATGCGGTCAATCAAAAATGCCGGTCGACCGGACGAGGCCAAGAGTTCGGGGCAGTGGTTGGACTCGATGGCCAACACATCGGCGCCTTCGGCGACCGTCAAAAAGGCTTTGGGGACGTTGCCCAAATCAGTGGCCAACGCAAATTTCAGCCCCCGGTGTTCGACCACAAATGCGCAGCACACGTGTTCGTCGTGTGGCACCCGAACCGTTTGGAGTTTGGTTTCGGAGGAAAGATCCAGGGTGCCCTCATGGAATCGCATCAGATTCCCGGGGATCCCGACTTGGCCCGCTTCTTTCTGTTGACCGCGTTCCAAAATGGTGGGCACTTGGTGGGCGGCAAGGGTTTTGGGAATATTGAGATGGACGTGATCGCGATCGAAATGGGAGGGGAGAACGCCGGTCAGATCGCGCCAACCAAGATGAAGATCCGCCAAACAGTTCGTCAGTCGCCGGGGGGAGATCCCCGCATCGAACAGGTAGCGGTCGACGCCGCCGTCGCTCCGGTCAAGTTCAAGCAGGCTCGCGTTGCCCGAAGAGCCGCTGGCCAAAGTACGGAAGGTGATCACAGCCCGGGAGCGTATCCTGCAACGCCATGGCCGACGACTGGACACTGGAAACGATCGATTTGGGACGCGTGCGGTACCGCGAGGCCGATGCCCTGCAGCGGAAGCACCATGCAGAAGTGGTCGCCGGAAGGGAACAGTCACCAGCACCCCAGCGACTGCTGTTGTTGGAGCATGATCCCGCGGTGATCACCGTTTCCAAGCGGGCGGGGGCGGACACCAACCTGCTGGCTTCACCCGAGCATTTGGCATCCATCGGGGTGGACCTTGAACGCACCGACCGCGGGGGGGATGTCACTTGGCATGGTCCCGGGCAACTGGTGGCGTGGCCGATTGTTGATCTCAATCGCTTCGGTCTGGGCTTGCACGCGTGGATGCGTTTGATGGAGCAAGCCGTCATCGACACGTTGGCTGAATTTGGGATCGAAGGTTTTCGGGACGATGAGGCCACCGGGGTGTGGGTTAAAGATGACAGAGACCCAAAAGGGGCCAAGATTTGTGCGATGGGGGTGCGGGTCTCCAAGTGGGTGACCTTGCACGGGCTCGCGCTCAATGTGCATCCAGACCTCAGCCAGTTTGGATTGATTGTGCCCTGCGGGTTGCTTGATCGACCTGTCAC
The DNA here is from genome assembly GCA_002168105.2 of Phycisphaera sp. TMED24. Lineage (GTDB taxonomy): Bacteria > Planctomycetota > Phycisphaerae > Phycisphaerales > SM1A02 > UBA8653. The sequence goes on along the minus strand of NHCD02000009.1, from coordinate 23,551 downwards.
TTCGATGCACTTTGCAGGTGCACAGGTTGAGGTGAATCAGGTCCAAGAGGTGCTCAAGCAGCAGCTGTCACAACATCTTTCGGCCAGGGGTGTGCGATGATCGGGACAGCATGAAAGATCTGTGGCGTCAAATCACTCGTTTGCTGTCCACAAAGGTTGGTTCGTTCGTTTGACCGATTTTGAACGCAACACTCAAGTCTCTTCTTTCTGGCTATAGTTGAGAACCTTTCTCAACAGTTTTGACCTCATGAAGGATGGTGTTATGAAAAGTGCTTTGATTTATGGCACATGTACGGGCAAAACAGAAGTGATTGCCGACAAGATTTTGGCCGCTTTTGACGGTGTGCTTGAAATTGAAAAGGTTGATGTGGGTGACATCTCGCCCGAGGACATCACCAATTGGGATTTCCTGATTTGTGGGATTCCAACTTGGGACGTCGGTCAACTTGAGTATTGCTGGCAGGACATCTATGACGAGATGGATGACATTGACTGCTCGGGTCTGAAGGTGGCCATGTTCGGCCTCGGCGATCAGTTCTCATACGAAGACACCTATCAAGACGCCATGGGAATCTTGTACAAAAAGTTCATAGAGCGCCAAGCGAAAGGCGGCATAGGTTTCATGCCAGTCGAAGGCCATGGTCATTCCGCTTCAGAAGCGCAATTTGGTGAAGAGTTCTGTGGCTTGGCAATCGATGACGACAACCAAGACGAGTTGACGGATGAACGTATCGACGCTTGGGTGGCCAAAGTGAAACAAGCACTCGGCTTGTGAAATGACAACTGCCCGCTGTGTTTACCCTTGGTTGCGCATGAAGTCGGCAACATGGGCGAAGCGTGCGTCTAAAAACGCCCGAAGTTCCCCCTGAACGTCCAGTTGATCCATGGCGAACGCCATGCACCCAAGCCATTGGTCGCGTTCGGATTCCCCTATCGCAAAAGGCATGTGCCGCATGCGGAGGCGGGGGTGTCCATGCTTCTGCACGTACAACTGTGGTCCACCGAGCCATCCACATAAAAACTCAAAGAGTTTTTGCCGGCTCGCGGTCAGGTCTTCGGGATGCATCTTGCGGATTGGCGCTGCCGCGGGATCTTGCTCCATGCGATCGTAGAAGGTGTCGGTGAGGGCTCGGACGCGGTCTTCTCCACCCAGGGCTTCAAAGGGCGTTTGATCCATAGGGTTTTCGGGAGCCGGTTGCACGCTCAGTCGCCTTGTTCAAGCACGGACAGGAATGCTTTTTGGGGAATGTTGACCGACCCCACATTTTTCATGCGCTTCTTGCCTTCTTTTTGCTTTTCAAGCAGCTTGCGTTTCCGAGTGATGTCTCCGCCGTAGCACTTGGCGGTCACGTTCTTTCGCATGGATTTGATGGTTTCACGGGCAATGATCTTTCCACCAATGGCCGCTTGCAGCGGGATTTCAAACTGGTGCCGATCGATTTCTTTCTTGAGCTTGCTCAAGATGGCCCGGGTGCGGTATTCCGCGCCTTCGCGGTGGCAAATCAAGCTGAGGGCTTCGACCTCTTCGCCGTTCACCAAGATTTGCACCTTGGACAACTTGTCGATCCGGTATTCCACCAACTCATAGTCCATGGTGCCGTAGCCGTGGGTCACGCTTTTCAACTTGTCGTAGAAGTCGAAGATAATTTCGGCCAGTGGCATCTCGTAGTGGAGGATGGAGCGTTCCTCCGAAAGAATTTTCTGGTCACGGAAGATGCCACGGCGGGTGTCGCACAGTTTGATCAGGTCGCCAATCGATTCGTTGGGGCAGATGATTTCGAGTTTGACGATGGGCTCCCGGATGGCCTCCACGGCGTTGGCGTCGGGAAGGTCGGCAGGGTTATGGATCTCCAGTTGGCTGCCATCTTTGAGGTCGATTTGGTACGTCACAGTGGGGGCGGTCTGAACAATCTCGATTTTGCCTTCGCGTTCCAGGCGTTCTTGCACGATGTCCATGTGCAACATGCCCAAGAAGCCGCAGCGGAAGCCAAAACCAAGGGCCTCCGAGTGCTGCATTTCAAAGGTGAAGGATGAGTCGTTCAGGCTGAGCTTTTCGATGGCCTCCCGAAGAGACTCAAAGTCGTTGCGGCCGCCTTCGGTGGTGGCGGGATAAAAATCGCAGAACACCATTTGCTTGGGTTCTTCGTATCCGGGCAGGGCTTCGGGGGCTGGGTTGGATTCCAAAGTGATGGTGTCACCGATGCGAACATCACCCAAGGTCTTGATTTGGGCCACGACATATCCCACGTCCGAGTGGTGCATTTCCTTCACCTTGACCGGGAAGGGGGTGTTGCGTCCCAGTTCGGTGACCGTGAAGCTGCGACCGGTGCCCATCATGCGAATCTTGTCTCCAACCTTGAGTGATCCGTCGAAGAGCCGGGTGTACACCACCACCCCGCGGTAGTCGTCGTACACCGCATCAAAGATGAGGCCGCGGGTGTTCTGTACTTTCTCCACCCTGGGATCGGGGAGTCGTTCGCAGATGGCATTCAGAAGTTCGGGAATGCCCACACCACTCTTGGCCGAGACCAAAATGCAGTCTTCGGCGGGCAGCCCGAACACGTTCTCGATCTCCATGGCCACTCGATCCGGATCGGCGGCAGGGAGATCTATCTTGTTGATGACGGGAATGAGTTCAAGATCTTGTTCGACCGCGAGGTACGCGTTGGCCACGGTTTGGGCCTGGATCCCTTGGGTGGAGTCGACGACCAGCAGCGCGCCTTCACACGCGGTCAGCGCTCGGGACACCTCATAGGTGAAGTCCACGTGACCCGGAGTGTCAATGAAGTTCAACGTGTACGGCACGTCATCCTTCATGTGCTGGACGCTGACGGCCGCGGCCTTGATGGTGATGCCGCGTTCACGCTCTAGATCCATCGAATCGAGCATCTGGGCTTTGGCTTCGCGGGCAGAGACCGCGCGGGTGGCCTGCAGCAACCGATCAGCCAGAGTGCTCTTGCCGTGATCAATGTGGGCGACGATGGAAAAGTTGCGAACAGGCACAGTCCATCCATTCTAGGTTCGCTGGCCGGATTCGCCTCAGCTTCGCCGCCAGAATCCGGGAGTAAGCAGGGCAATCAGGCCCATGATTTCCAGACGGCCCATGGCCATCAAAACGACCATGCCTGATTTCGAGATCGATCCGAAGCCGGAATAGTTCCCGGTGGGCCCAACTTCGCCCAATCCAGGTCCAATATTCGTCAATGTGCACAGCACGGCGGTGGAGCAGGTCTGAAAATCGCTGTGATCCGTTCCATGCTCCGCGGTTTGCAGCACAATCGTCCCCAAACCCAGCAGCAGGATGTACATCAACAAGAAAGCCAGCACGGCTTGGCGTTGGTTGGGGGAGGGACGACGGTGGCCCAATCGAATGGTGTCCACCCGGTTGGGCCGAATGACGCGGTGTACCTCGGACACCAGCAGTTGCACGGCAAAGACGATGCGGTTGACTTTGATGCCGCCGGCGGTGGAGCCACCGCAGCCGCCAATGGCCGCCAGCCCGAAAATCAAAGCCACGGTCAAGTAGGGCCATGCTGAGTAGTCCGAGAGACAGAATCCCGTACCAGTCTGCATGGCCACGGTTACGAACGTTCCATGTCGTAGGGCAGCAAAGAATCCGGTGTGTTCGGTCCCGGCGGTGTCTTGCCAGACCGTAAGCGAGAGCGCCAAAACCAAAGCAGTGAGCACACTGCAGGTTATCTTGAGCCCCAGAAATGTCTTGGTTTCCAAGTCCCGCAGGACATCCAGCCGGCCCCGAAGGAGCTGACCCAGAAGGGTGAAGTTCAATCCCACCATGATCATGATCAGAATGGTCCACCATTCGATGAATGGGGTTGCAAAGGCGGCAATGGATTCATCTTTGGTGCTAAACCCACCCGTGGCCACCACGCTGAAGGCGTGGTTCACGGCATCGAATGGCCCCATGCCTCCCAGCAGATAGCCTCCAAGCGCTCCGGCGGTGATCATGAGATACAAGGCGGTCAATTTTTTGGCGGCCTCACCGGCAGTCGGCCGGAGCCCGCGTTCGGAAATATCTGGTCCTGGAGTTTCCACTTGGAACAAGCGCTGCCGGGCAGCGCCAACACTGGGAAGAATGACCAAGAACACCACGACGATGCCGATCCCACCGATCCAATGGGTCAACGACCGCCACAGAAGCAACGGTCGCGGAACGGTGTCGAGGTCAGGAATAATGGTCGCCCCGGTGGTGGTGAGGCCACTCATGGATTCAAACAGGCAGTTCACCGGATGAAGCAACACATGCTCATCGATTCCGGCCAAACGCGGCCAAATCACGAACGGTAGAGCGGCGAAAATGCAGGCCACGAACCAGGCCAAACCCACCAAGGCCAGCACTTCACGGTTGCGAAGATCAAGCTCCCGCTCGCCTTGTTCATCGCGAGGACTTCCGCCGATTTTGAGCCGCACCAGTCCCGCAATCCCCGAGGCCGCCACCCCAGAAAGCAGCAGGGCCACCGATGCATCTCGTGCAGCATCGAATCCGGGCGTCAGAACACTCTGGTCCGATTCTGGGCTCATGATCCAAACATCAAAAAACCCCCAGAATGCTGCGGCCATCATGGCCAAGCCCACCAAAGTGACCATGTGCGTCAAGGGCCGAAGTATCTGGTCGGGTCTCAACCTGGGGATCCATTTTCAATGAAGGTGGAAGGGATTTCATCTTCCAACTCGGACCGGCCCACCACCAGCAGTTGATCGCCGGCCCCCAACGGTTCGTCGGATCGGGCAAAACCCCAAACATTGTTTCGGCAACGGGCCAAGACGATGAACCGACCGGAAAGCCCGGCGGACATCAAATCCAGGCCGGCCAAAGGTGAGCCTTCGGGCAGGCGAATGCGCCATCCCGAAATGCCTTCCATGAATTTTCCTGGAATTCGGCTCACATTTTCTTCGTTCAGCAACTCTTGGATTTCTCGGGCCGCCACGGTTCGGGGCACCAGCACTTTGGTGATGCCCAGTGCCTTGCCAAGGTGTTCAAAGTTTGCCGATTTCACCACCGCCACGGTGTTGGGCACACCTCGTGAGTGCGCGGTTGAGCTGGCCAAGAGGTTGTGTTCATCACTTTCGGTCAACGAGACAAAAGCATCGGCTTTGTCAATTTCGGCTTCATCAAAGACCGCACGATCGGTGGGGTCGGCTTGTTCGACATCGATATGATCGAACGCGTCGGCCATGGCGTGGGCTGCTTTGGGATCGGGATCAAAGACGGTGATGTGCCACGGCGTACCTTCAAGAGCCTCGCACAACCGGCGGGCCATTTGGCTGGAGCCACCGATGACGAGGCGCTTTGCTCGGGCTCGTTCGCCTTCGATCGCGCGGCGGGCCGATTCAAACGTATCGGTGGGACCGGCCAAGAGGATTTTGTCACCGGGCTTCAATTCGGTTCCGGGGCCTGGGAATATCGATTCTCCCGCTCGGCGGAGCGCCACCACCCGGGCCCCGCCAGGAAGTTCAAGATCTCTCAGCTTCTGTCCGACCGTGGCGGTATTCGAGAGTTCGATCGATTGCACCGAAACCACGCCCCCGGTTCCTTGCTCCAGTCGCACTGCCCCGGGATTGCGGAGTTGGCCAACGATCGATCGGACGGTGACTTCTTCGGGGCACAACAGGTGGGTGGCCTGAAAAATCGATCGAATGTCGGACGCTTCCCGCATGAACCGTTCGTCGTGGATGCGAACGATGGTCCGCAGGGGTGGTCGGTTCGGACCGCTTTGTTTGCGGTGCATTGTGCTGGCCAAGTCCGAAGCAATCAGATTGGCTTCATCCCGCGCGGTGGCCGCGACCAAAAGATCGAAGTCTTTGATCCGTAGCTCTTCGTAAGAACTTGGAAGCGTGCACGACCCAACGAAATAGGAGACATCAAACTGATTGGCCAGATTTTCCAATCGGCTTCGGTTGGTGTCCAAGACGGCCAGCTCGTGCTCGCCAAGTCGTAGGAGTCGTTCTACGGCATGCCAGCCGACATCCCCGGCTCCGCATACAAGAATCTTCATCTCGAACCTCCCGAGTGAGGTGTTAATTTACTCAATCTGCGCGTTCAACGAGCATCGAGACCGCATTGCCTCCACCCAGGCAGAGGCTGGCCACGCCACGCGTGCCACCAGTGCGGATCAATCCGTGAATCAGGGTGACCAGAACTCGGGCTCCAGAAGCACCAATGGGGTGCCCCAAGGCGATGCCTCCCCCCGAGATGTTGAGTTTCTCGTCCGGGATGCCCAGAGCCCGTTGATTCATAAGCACTTGGGCCGCGAAGGCTTCGTTGATTTCAAACAAATCAATGTCATCCACCGAGAGGTTGTGCCGGTCGAGCAAGGCGGCCACACCGGCAGCAGGGGCGGTAAAAATTGCTTCGGGTGAGACCCCGGCCGTCCCGTGGCCCACAATTTTGGCCAGTGGCTTGACGCCAAGTTCCGCCGCCGCCTCTTTGGAAGCCACCACGAGGGCGGCCGCGCCATCGCTGATTTGGCTGGCGTTGCCAGCGGTGACCGAGCCTTCAGGATCAAAGGCTGGACGGAGTTTGGCGAGGCCATCGGCCGACGAATTGGCCCGCACGCCTTCGTCCACACCAACACCACCTTCGGGTCCCGGAACTTTTCGGTTTCCGACTTCCGCACCAGTAAAGATCCGCGTTTCCGCGTCGAAATGACCAGCGGCGGCCGCCGCGGCGGCTTTTTGGTGGGACCGTGCAGCGAAAGCATCTTGGTCTTCGCGCGAGATGTTGTGTTCGTTGCTGATCCATTCCGCTGCGTTGCCCATGGCCCAGCCCTTGAAGGCACAGGTCAGTCCATCGGCTTGCATGTGGTCCGCAAAAGTCGCCGGGCCAAACTTCGCGCCGGGACGGATCAACCCTGTGTGTGGTGCACGCGTCATGTTCTCCGCGCCGCCGCAGAGCACCACTCGGGCATCTTGGCAGCGAATCGCACGATCGGCTTGCATGGCCGCTTCCAATCCGGAGCCGCATACTTTGTTGATGGTCATGGCGGTGACGTGGTCTGGACAGCCCGCCCCCAAGGCGATCTGCCGGGCGGGGTTCTGTCCCAAGCCAGCTTGCAGAACACAGCCCATCAAGGCTTCGTCAACGACCGAGGGATCAATGCCCTCCAAGGCCGTCGCCGCAACTTTGGATCCGAGATCGGTAGCGGTGGTGTTGGAGAATCCGCCCAAAAAGCGGCCGATGGGGGAGCGAACAGCGGAGAGAATTACGGTTTCTGACATGGTCCCATTCTATATCCGGCGGGATCCGTAGGATCTACGGCGTGGAACGCCCCCCAAAATACACCGCTGACAACCTGACAACCATCCAGAGTTTCATCCTTCAGGAGGCGCGGCGGCACCCCAATGCCTCGGGAGAGTTCAGTTGGCTTCTTTCGGCCATTGCCTTGGCGGGGAAGGTGATCGCGGCCAAAATTCGTCGGGTTCATTTGGATCCGGTGTTGGACATCGGCGGCGACAACGTCCACGGTGAGCAACAAAAGCCGATGGACCTCGTGGCCAACGAGATCATCATTCGTTGCTTGGGCGACCGGACAGACTTGGGTTTGTTGGGGTCGGAAGAAGAGACCGAACCGGTGCAACTTCGAAGTGCAGAGGAGGGGGGCAAGTATTCGGTGCTGTTTGATCCCCTCGACGGTTCGGCCAATCTTGGCTTGGGGGTCGGCGTGGGCACCATCTTCTCGATCCTTCGGCACGAACAGGCGCTCGATGCGGAGGCGCCTCACCTGCAAATTGGTCGCAAGCAGGTGGCGGCGGGCTACATCTTGTACGGCCCCTCTACGGTTTTGGTGTTGTCTACCGGACGAGGGGTCCACATGTTCTCTCTCGACCCTGCCGTGGGTGCATTTGTTTTGGTCCGGCCGGACTTAATGATTCCTTCCGGTGGCAAGACCTACAGTCTCAACGAAGCCAACGCCGACAGCTTCGGGCCGGGTTGGCGCGATTGGCTTTCCGGCTGTCGGCGTACGGGTTGGCGCAGTCGCTACATCGGATCCATGGTGGCGGATGTGCATCGAACGTTGCTCGAAGGTGGTGTCTTTGCCTACCCACCAACGGCTCGGCACACCGAAGGCAAACTCCGTCTGATGTACGAAGCCAACCCGATGGCTTTTCTCATTGAGCAGGCTGGGGGCCGCGGCGACACCGGCGAAGGCCCCATCTTGGACATCAAGCCAACCCATGTTCACCAAAGGGTGCCAGTGATCTTGGGGGATCAGGTGGGCGTGGATCAATTGTTAAAGACCCTTCGACGTTAGGATTCGCGACATGACTTACCAAGACCTGCCCCGCAACACCAACCAAGCCCTCGGCATCGCGGAGTACGCGATCGAATTTATGAAAAATGGTGATCCCAGCGCTGGCGTTTTGGATCGCACCGCACTTTTTCATGCTGATGCGTGCTTGTGTGGCGTGTCAGCTTTGGCAATGAACACCAACGCCCCCAAGGTCCTTCGAGAAGAAGCGTTGAGTTATCCCGCCAGCGGGGGGGCGACGGTTTTTGGAGATGCCACCTCGGTGTCTCCCGAGAAAGCCATCTTGGCCAACTGTTCGGCGGTTCGTGAATGGGATTCCAACGGCACCAACTTTGGCTATCGACCTGAGCTTGGTCATGTTGCCGGTGAGTTCGGCCACAACGATTTCTACGCGGTGCCGGTTGCCGCGGCGCAAGTGATGGGTCTTGATGGTGCGGCGGCATTGCGGGGCATGGTGTTGCATGACGAAATCCGCGGGCGTTTGGCTGAGGTTTTTAGCCTGAAGACCTACAAAATCGATCACGTGGTTCACGGTGCCATTGCATCTGCCGCCGTTTGGGGAGCAATGAGCGGAGCGTCGGCCGAGCAGATTGAGTCGGCCATCGGAATGGTTGTCGCGCACTTCATCCCTTGGCGTGCCATCCGCGCCGGAAAGCAACTTTCCGATTCCAAAGGGGCTTCCGCAGCGATCAGTACCGAGGTGGCCATCACGGCCATGCGTCGATCCATGGCAGGATTTTTGGGGCCAAAAGATATTTTCCGAAACCCCGAGTCCATGTTCCGACAGTTCGAATCCACCGGTGGCGACAGCCCCTTTGATTTGAGGTTGTCCCTAAGCGGTGATGACTTCGCTGTGATGGGCATGCACTTTAAGTTGGGGCTGTACGAGCACCAGTCCGCCGGAGCCTTGCAAGGTTTGGTGGATTTGTTGCGGGCCCATCCTGAGTTGTTGGTGGCAGGAGCCATCAAGGCCATCAAGATCGTGGCGTACGAACCAGCTTTTGGGATCATTGGTGATCCTGCGAAGCGTGACCCGCGCACTCGCCAGTCCGCCGACCACTCCATGGTGTTCATCGTGTCGCGGATGTTGCAACGAGCGATTGACTTTGGTGAAGTACCAGCCGGGAACGATGATGCATGGCGGAAATTGATGTTGATGCCGGAGGACTACGCCCCCCAAGCCATTGTTGACCCCCAAACCCGGGACTTGATGGAACTCATTTCCTTTGCCCATGGTGGCGAGGCCTACGACGAGAAATATCCAGACGGCATTCCCACATCGATCGAAATCACAACCCATGCTGGTAGCGTCTTCGATTCTGGTTTGGTGATGTATCCCTCCGGACATGCTCGGAACACGACGGCCGACCTTGAAGGCATTCTGAGCAAGAAGATGCGGCAGATGGGGGAGATTGCCCTTGCCGAGCCTGGCCCAGTGGTGGATCGCTTCCGAAACATTGGATCTTTGGACGCCGCGGCTTTGGCCGAGGTGCACAATTTCAATCTTCTGGACCGTGGACCCTACGAGTAACCGCCCATTGGTCCTGAATCAGGTAATCTCCTCACGGATGCCCTGCCCGGCATGGAGGCCGCGTTGTGAAAATTGTCAGTGTTGTTCTTGTTTGGCTTTGTGTCCCCATGTCGTACGCGCAGGACGGGGATGCACTGGATGAGATCCGGGCCGAGATGGCTCGTCTTCGCGACGAAAATGCTCGCATCCGGGGTGAACTTGATCGAATGAATCGCGCTCGGGACCCGGAGCTCGACCGATTGATGCGGGCCCAGATCGGGATGGCAGTCGATGCGGCCATGGCTCAGGTTCAATCCGAGCAACAAATGACGGCCGGTTGGAACGATGGATTTTTCTTGGCCTCAGAGGATGGCAAGTTCTCCATGGAACTGGGTGCTTTGGTGCAGTTCCGGTTTATCCACGCCCATCGACCCGATCCTCTGCGCGCATTGCAAGATCCTGACATCAACAACTGGGAGAACCGCTGGGGCTTTGAATTCGCCCGTACCGACTTGTTGGTTCGGGGTCATCTCTACCGGCCTGAACTGCAGTACTTTTTGAACCTTGGCATCACTCGTGAAGAGCCAGGGCTTGTTAATGGTTTGGGTTTTGTCAAAGATTTGTGGCTCTCGTATGACTTCCAAAACGACTGGCGGGTCCGGGTTGGCCAATTCAAGATCCACCATTCTCGTGAAGAGTCCACTCCATCCAGCGCGCAGCTGGCGGTGGAACGCACGCTGCTGAATGAAGCGTTGAACCTGGGTCGCACGCAAGGTATTGAGTTGACCTGGAGCCGCCCCCGCGATGTGTTGACCTTCACCACTGGCGATGGTGCATCGGACCCAACGGCAGACAATGGGCTCGGGTTCTTCGTAGCTCCGAACGACAGCACCTTGCCATCCATGCTGAACCGGAATGCCTTGAAACGAGATGTTGAATGGTTCGCGGCCCTTCGTTGGGAACGTCTGATGTACGGATCGTGGAGCCAGTTCAGTGACATGACGAGCCCGATGGGCTCCGCCCCAGCCGCCATGTTTGGTCTTTCCATCCACGGACAAAAGGGCGAGGCCACCAAGGTGCCTACTGCCAGTCGTGATGAAAGCCGCTGGGCCTCCTTTGCTGCTGACATCAGTTGGGAGTTCGGAGGCTCAAGTGCCATGCTTGCCGGGATGTATGGCTACATCGATTCGGGTGGTTTTCAAGATCAGTACCATATTTACGGAATCAGCGCCCAATATGCTCGGTACTGGGCACCAAAGTGGGAATGGTTTGCACGGTATGACTGGGCAGAGTTGTATGGTCAGAATTACAACAATGAGCCAGATTCCATTGGGAACGGTGGGACGGTTGGGTACTTTGCGCAAGCGGACTCTGGTGTGTTGGCTCTTGGGGTCAACCACTACATGGACGGGCACAATTTCAAGTGGACGACCGACCTCAACTTTACGATCGATAAGACGGATGCTTTGTTCTACTCCAACGTGGGCAGCATCTTGCAGGACGGTGATGATGGCCAACAAGTTGTGCTGCGATCACAGATGCAACTCAGCTTCTAACTCCAACATCGCCTCTTGAGGCCTGAAATTCCCTGGACCGGCCTTTCTTCGCTTGAGCTTCGCATTGCACGCCGGCAGCACGTCGTGTCCCCAAGCTTGATCAACGGGGATCAGGGTCGAAGTTCGACTTCAGAACGCCCGGGGCTGAGGACTTCGTACAGCAGAGCGATGTCATTGGGAAGCATTCGCACACATCCCAGCGATTCTGAGCGACCAATCGAGTTTTCCTCGATGGTGCCGTGTAGGCCAAAGCCCGAAAGTTTTTCGGTTGCCGGTTCGGTACCTTTGATGGCGATCCAGTGCTCACCCACCGGATTCGATGGATCGTCTTTGTCAAAGACTTTGCCGGTCTCAGGGTCGGTGTGTTGAGGATTTTCAACCCGAGAACTCACTTGGAATTTTCCTTCGGGCGTGCGATTGTCGCGACCAAGTCCGACGTTGAAACTGCGGACATACACCCGGTCATCGTCCTGGCCCATCCACAGATCCAACCGGTACCCAGATTTGTCGACCACGGCATGGAACGGTCCATCGAGGAGTTTCAAGCGTTGGCCAGATCGAATTCGGTTTGGACTGGAGATGCCATTGATTCGTGCCAGGAACTTCCAGTGCAAACCATTGGTCTGATTCTGGGCAATCTTGGCCAACACGCCTCCTTCTGGAATGATGAATTCACGGGCAAAGGGATCTCGTTGGGCCACTCCGGAACCAAACACCAAGGTCTCTGAAAGTTGAGACAACGCCACACGGACTTCACTGGCTCGAGCCTCATCAAGTCCTCCCGAACCAAGGGCGTCGGACAAGCGCTGGCGGCCTTCAACTCCCAGCCCATCTCTTAGCAAACGCATGCCGGAAGCAAAGTCGGCAAGAGCACGCTCTCGGACGGCTGGGGGGGCGTCGGAGTTGCTCTCAACTGGAGTGACAGGATTGGCTGGAACTGTTGTCGGAGGNACTGGTTCCGGCACTTCGGGTTCCACCACCTCTGGAACCGCTTCGGACGTGGAGGTTTCGGTTGGTTCCACTGCAGCAGGTTCTGCCGCCGGGGGTTGGTCATTGGTGGCGACCGTAGGAGAGGCGTNGGTGGGACCAGGTTGGGGATCGACTGGCACTTGGTTGGATTCACCAGCCGGCCACAGGTTGTAGCCCAACAAGCCCATCCCTCCTACAACGAGAAGCACGGCGAAAGGACGAGGAGATCGACGTCGTCGAGATCGCCGATTGCTTGGATTCATGGTTGCTCTTGACACGGAGGGGATCCTATCCAACCTGTCTCTGTTAAGAGGAATGACACGGGCTCATCGTGTCGTTCGGTGGGGAGAACTTGCTTGATCTGGGCTGAGAAGCAGACGCCAATTCGCAGAGTCGACTTCGGTAGGGTGCGGAGGAATCGATCGTAAAAGCCACCTCCTCGCCCCAGCCTTGAACCCTCGGCCGTGAAGGCCACCCCGGGGATCAAGACAACTGCGGGTGAACTTTGGGGCATCACGACACCGTTGGGTTCCCGCGGTTTGGCCTTTGGGTTGGGATTGACTTTGGGCAGAGGGGCCCTCAATTTGGCTGGCGCCATTGTTCCCTCCGCCCACTGGACCAAAGGCGCCAAAACGGTGCGTGATTCATGCAGCCAGCTCGACATCAATGCATCCAGATCTGGTTCATCTCGCATTGCCAANAACGCCATGATGGACCCATCGATCGATTCCAGTGATTTCGCCAGCGCGGTGCAAATCTCTCGTGATGCTTTGCGCCGTGCTTCTGGGGCTGGAAATGAACAGCGCCAAAGTTGCCGAAGTTCCGATTTGCTGGGTGATTTCGAGGGCATGAGTGAGGCATCTCCTGCGTTCAGGGCTGCAGTCGCGGCATGGTTATGCATGGCTGGGATACAGTACGCGGACCATGTGTGGCATTGTTGCGTATCTCGGTCCCCGGCCCGCACCTCCTATCTTGCTTGAGGGCCTCCGCCGGTTGGAGTACCGCGGATACGACTCCGCCGGGTGCGCGCTGCTCGAACAGGGTGAGCTGGTGGTNTGCCGCCGGGTTGGTCGCGTCGTAGATTTAGAGAGAGGACTTTCGGAGTCCAACCTGCTTCACTCCCAGGCGAATCAAGGAATAGCCCATACCCGTTGGGCGACCCACGGCCCGCCTACTGAGGCCAATGCTCACCCCCACACCGACGACGGTGGCTCGCGTGAAGCTCATGGCATTGCCTTGGTGCACAACGGAATCATTGAAAACCACGAATCGCTGCGTCAGCTGCTCACGCAACGCGGTCATGTCTTCCAAGGGCAATCGGATACCGAAGTTTTGGCTCATCTGGTGGGCGAGCTCTACGAAGACGATCTGGAAACAGCCGTGCGTTCGGCCTTGCACAAAGTGGAAGGCGCTTTTGCCATCGCCGTGATCAGTGTGCGTGAGCCGGGCGTGTTGGTTGCCGCCCGGCGGGGTTCGCCGCTGTTGGTTGGGGTTGGTGACAAAGAATTCGTGGTGGCTTCTGATGGCGCGGCGATCGTGTCGCACACCAGCCGAGCGTTTGCCCTCGAAGACGATCAGTTGGTTCGTTGTGAAGGCACTGAATTCAGAACAAGTACGCTCGACAACGACGAAGTCACCCCGCAACTTCGTGAACTCGAATACGACCTCGAACAAATTGAATTGGGCGGACATCCGCACTTCATGCACAAAGAGATCTACGAACAGCCCGAAGCTCTCGAGCGTTCGCTGAAGGGTCGAATCGATTTACGCCGGGGCGAGGTGGTCTTGGGTGGCTTGGCCGATCACGCGCGACAATTGGTACAAGCCCGTCGGGTGGTGCTGTTGGGGCAGGGGACGGCACTGCACGCGGCCATGATTGGCGCTCAATTGATCGAACATTGGTGCCGCATTCCCGCAGAAGCCGCGTACGCCAGCGAGTTCCGGTACCGAAACCCGGTCGTGGAAGAAGGCACCGTGGTGATTTCGGTGAGCCAATCCGGGGAAACTGCTGACACCTTGGGGGGCTTGCGAGAAGCGCGGGAACGTGGGGCATTTGCCCTTGGTGTGGTCAACGTCGTGGGATCCACTATTGCGCGCGAAACCGATGCCGGGGTGCACTTGCGAGTGGGGCCGGAAATCGGAGTGGCTTCTACCAAAGCCTTCCTAGGGCAGGTCTCCGTATTGACTTTGATCGCGGCCTGGATGGGTCGCCGTCGGCATCTTGCACCAGAAGCTCTTCAGGAGGTCCTGGTGGAATTGNAGCAAATGCCCACCCGCATCGCCCGGGTGCTCACGCAGGAAGATCGCATCCGCGAGATCGCATCGGCCGTGGTCGACCGGGAGAACTGGTTGTTCCTCGGGCGTGGCCTTCATTGGCCGGTNGCTATGGAAGGTGCGCTCAAGCTGAAGGAAATCTCCTACATCCACGCCGAAGGCATGCCCGCGGCCGAAATGAAGCACGGTCCCATTGCTCTCATTGATGAAGGTATGCCGGTGGTCTTCGTGGCCACCCCTGGAGCGCAATACGAAAAAGTCTTGGCCAACATCGAAGAAGTTCGAGCACGGGGTGGGCGAGTCATCGCCATTGTGGAAGAGGGTGACACCAACGCGGCCAGTCTTGCCGAACACGTGTTGGAAGTTCCCGCGGCNCCCGAACCCCTTCAGCCGCTGCTGACGGCGGTCCCGTTGCAACTGCTGGCGTACCACGCCGCGGTCCTTCGTGGGAAAGATGTCGACAAGCCAAGAAATCTGGCCAAGAGTGTGACCGTGGAGTGAGTCACCAAGCCTCATCCGTTGGGGAAGCCCCCCTAGGATGGAGGCATGTTGAATTTCATGTTGTTGAGCGGTTGCTGGCTGACCTCACCCATCGATGCGGTGGCCATGGTGCCAGAGTCTTATTCCACGGTGGTGGCCATTTCGAACTTGATGTCGACGGATGATCGCATTGAAGAAAGCATGCGCGGTATGAATCGGGGAGATTTGCTCCTCGGGGTTGATCCCACCGACATGATTCGAGCTTTTGCCGGAATTCCTGCGGGGCTNGATGATGATGGCAATCTTGCCTTGGGCATGGCAGACGATCGCTGGATCGCGGCGCTTCCGTCCTCTGATCCTGAAGGCATGTTCGACCTGAACTTTGGGAGTGGAATCGATGGTCAACGCACCGCCACGATGTTTGGTTCGAGCATGAACATCCACACCGCTGCTCGTGACACCTTTGGTCTGGTTGGTTCCGACGAATCCATTCAAGCTCGTGGCCGTGGATCGGCCGCGGCCACCGCATGGTGGGACAGCTTCCCTGAAGACCTTCGGCAACGGGGAGAGATCTTCATGACGGCACCGGTGTCTCAAGCCAGTTCGATGTTTGCTTCGCTTGGGTTGGACATCGATCTGGGTCTCCTTCGCCAGTTGCAGGAGGCAGGGTTTGGGGTTGATCTGGATGCCCCGGCCAACTTTGTGGTGGACTTTGATGCGTTGGCGGTCTCGATCCGCATGCACGTGCCTTGGCAGTCCCGTGCCATGTCCGCACCAACTTCATCCAACTTCGAAGACTTGGGTCCCAGTCAGCCCGTACTCGCGGCCCGATTGGATTGGACTCGCCTGCGAGAATCAGGGCTCGTGTGGGCGTTGGCGACGGCCATGGAGCAGCCCATGTTGGCCTTTGCATTCCCCGAAGCAACGTCCTTTGCTTTGGTTGCGGATCGACCCACGGCCGGGGGGGGGATGATGTCCAACACCAGACTTCGATTCGAAGCACCAGACGTTTCAGGTACGGCCAACCAACTGCGGTCCATTTTGACTCCGACCAAGACCAACGGCATGGAGCGGTTCTCTATGGATTTCCCAGAAGATTCGGAGTTCTCGTCGATCTTCGGCACGACGTCAAGCGGCACGATGCAAGAGTCATCAGGTGTGGTTCGCGTGGGTATGGGGGCGGCATCCGATCGGTTGATTCACCCGGACAGCTTGGAATCGGCTGGCATCGTGGACACCATGCGGGAGTGGATGCCCAAGACCCGTGACGTGGAGATGTACATGGATCCAACATTGCTCTCTGAGGGCTTGGGGCTGATGTCGGACCAAGACATTTCCGAAGGCATGCCTCCAGTGGGATTCGCGGTCGGTATGGAGGCCCAAGACTCTGGATCAGGTGCGTTGGACATTGCCATTGTCCTGCCCGCGCCCGTCGCCGCCTTGATGCTCGACGCGGCGATGGCGTCTCAATCAGGATCCGGCTCGTGAATGGACCATGGCGGCTTGATGGCCTCCGCTCGGTCGAAACCGATCCTCCTGCCGTCATGGCGGTGCTGAATTGCACCCCAGACTCATTCAGTGATGGGGGGGATCATTTTGCCGTGGAGGCTGCGGTCCAGGCGGGCTTGGCCGCGGTCAGAGCTGGGGCCACCATTTTGGACATCGGTGGTGAATCCACTCGGCCGGGTGCGGAACGGATTGATCCCGCTGAGCAAATTCGCAGGGTGTGTCCGGTCGTGTCTGCGATACGCGAACACACCGATGTGGCATTGTCAGTGGACACCACCCGGGCCGAAGTTGCGGAAGCCGCGTTGCACATGGGGGTGAATGCCATCAACGACGTCTCGGCCGGCTCAGAAGACCCTGGCATGTTTGGTCTCGCGGCAGAAAAAGGGTGTGGTTTGGTGCTGATGCACCGCGGAGCGCCGCCACCGGAAGATCGATGGAGCGATGCATGGTCCTCTCCACCCCCATTTGAAGACGTGGTGGTGGAGGTCAGAGCGGGTCTAGAAAGCCGAGCCGAGGCGGCCGAGGCGGCCGGGGTGAGCCCCGATGCCATTGTGTTGGATCCAGGCCTTGGCTTTGGGAAAGATGTGGACCAAAACTGGATTCTTCTGCAACGCTTTTCAGAATTGAGCGGCGGCGGGCGGCGTTGGTTGGTTGGGGCCAGTCGGAAGTCGTTCATCGGGGCGGTGACAGGTGTCCGCGAGCCGCGAGAACGCGTCCCGGGCTCGCTGGTTGCGGCCGTGCTGGCCATGCAGGGCGGGGCGGAGATTCTCAGGGTCCACGACGTCTCAGCCCATGTGCAAACTGTCCACGCTTTCGTGGCGGCGAGGAATGCCGGATTCGAAATTGGGCAGTAGGATTCGACCCTTCCCAANGACCATTAGCCCNCCCCAAATTACGGAGACCACCATGTCCGAACTGCAGTCCATCGACGCCTCCAACTTTGACAGCTTGACCGCCAGCGGCGTGGTCCTGATTGACTTCTGGGCCGAGTGGTGCGCCCCATGCAAAATGCTGATGCCCACCATCGAACAAGTTGCCTCCGAGACCGCGGGCAAAGCAACGGTTGGAAAAATCAACATCGATGACAGTCAAGAGTTGGCCTTGAAGTTCCAAATTTCCTCCATCCCGACGTGTGTGCTCCTTCGCGATGGTGAAGAGGTTCAGCGCTGGACCGGTATTCGTCCGGCCGATGAGTACGTCAACGCCATCATGGCCAGCGCCTGAGTATGCGAATCTGCATCCTTCTCATCGTTTGTTTGCTGACAGGAAGCCTCAAGGCGGCTGATCCTGTTCGTCTTGACGACTTGGGAAGATTGCGATCGGTCTCGCAACTCACCCTCGACCCCTCCGGAGGGCGAGCGGTTGCGGTGGTCGATGGCTTTTCGGGCGTTGACCCGCAAGCCAAGAAGACCCGCGAACTCTGGCTGATCGATCTGGAAGACGGTCGTTTGCCGCGGGTGCTGAGTCAAAGTGGTTCCTGCAGTCAGCCCACTTTTTCCCCTGATGGGGCCTCGTTGTTCTTCTTGCGGGAAGGCAACATTTGGCAGCTTCCGATGTCGGGGGGCGAATCTCGCGTCCTGACTTCGTCGGGCGATGTAGGACAGTTTTTGTGTGCCCCCGATGGTCAGTCGTTGGTTTTTGTTCAGCCACGTTCCCAGCCGTCGCTGTTGGATGAGGAGTCCGATCCCAACGGTGACGTGGCCCAGCGCCGGGCTTGGTTGCGTGGGCAAGAAGCAAGCGGCCGCGTTCGACGGTTCACCGGTCCTGAATTCGTGGGCGAGGAAGAACTTGCCGATGCATCGGTCGACCGCCAGCTGGTTCGATTTGATCTCGCCACGCAAACTTCGCTCGTCCTCACCCCGGAGAAAGGTGACTACGCCGAGCCTCGCTTCTTGCCCAGTCAAGAAGCGCTGGTGTGCTCGGGCCGCATCGATCCGGAATCAGATCCGGCCATCCGCCGAGATCGTGGTCTGTGGAAGGTTCCCTTGGATGGCAGTGGCCCATCACTGCTGTTGCAACGAGCGGGCACCATTTTGTCCTCGCCTCGCCCTTCGGGAGACGGCAATTTGCTTGCCTTCACCGAACTTGACCTTTCCAACGAGTCGTACACCCCAGTGCGTTTGGGCGTTGTCGGATTGGGCAGCATTCAAGATCCGCCTTTGTGGTTGACCGGTCCGGAGGGGCACGACGTTCGCCCATCGGGAATCAAGTGGCTGACCGGGCGCGGGACCCTTTGGTACACCGCCGCCGAACGTGGAGGATTCCCCCTGTGTTCGATGGGGCTGGGACTCTTGGAACCAGACCGAGTGGTGTCTGAGCGTGAGGGCATGCCCGTTGGTGTGCACGCGTTTGATGTGCTTGCCACCGAAGGTGGTTCGGTTCTCATTTGGTCCGAGACNGCATGGAACGACCCCTGTCGTATCCATGTCCGTGATGCTTCGGGTGTGCGTGAGGTCTGGCGACCCAACGCCTTCTTGGAAGATCGGGCCGTGGCCAAACCAGAGCGGCTGAGCATGACCCGGCCCGATGAGTTGGTCGTTGAGGGTTGGCTCATCGATCCTCCCGGTCGCGATCCGTTGTCCACCGATGGGGTGCCCATGGTGGTGGAAATCCATGGTGGGCCTTCGGCCATGTGGGGGCCAGGGGAACGCACCATGTGGCATGAGTTTCAGTGGCTGGCCGGACTCGGGTACGCCGTGACCTATGCGAACCCGCGTGGTTCTGGCGGCTATGGCACCGCATTCCAAGCCGCGAACCAGCAAAACTGGGGTCCAGGCCCGAGCGGTGATGTGCTGGCGATTTGCGATGCGGCTCTCGAAAAATCGTGGATTGACCAAGATCGACTCTTTCTGACGGGTGGTTCGTACGGCGGCTATCTCACCGCGTGGACGGTGACTCAGGATCACCGGTTCAAAGCCGCTGTCGCTCAACGCGGGGTCTATGACCTGCCTGTCTTCTACGCGGAAGGTCGGGCTTGGCGACTGGTGGAAACCGCCTACGGTGATCCGAGCGATCCTGAGATTGCTGAATTGTTGCGACGAGACAGCCCAGTGGCCCAGGCCGATGCCATCAAAACTCCTTTGTTGATCCTGCACGGAGACCGAGACCGTCGCACCGGATTTGTGCAGTCGGAGATGCTCTATCGGGCCCTTGAACGCCGCGGGGCGGCCGTCGAGTTGGTGCGGTGGACCGAAGCGAACCACAATCTCTCGCGGACCGGCCCCATGGTGGATCGAATGGATCGATTGATACGGATCGCCGACTATTTCGACCGCTATGACGTCCCCAAGCGGGATTGATCGACTTATCCATACCTTTCAATTTGCGGTGCTGCGAAACCGCCGCGGTTGTCGTGCGTAAAGGCTGCATGGTGCAAAGTGACGCACCATGGAGATTCCACGCATGAATCACGCCGAAGACCGCCACGATTCCGCCAACGACCGCCGCCATCGATTGGGCCAACTTTTGGATTTGGCCCAGAACTACCGAGGGTGGACCCGAAAGCAGCTTTCAGCCGAATTGGGGCGTGACCCCACCAAGTTGGTGCCGGGTTCGGGCGTGCCCAAACTCGATGTCATCATCGCCTTGGCCAAGACTTTGGATTGGACACTGGATGATGTTGTCGCCCACCTGTGGTTGGACGAAGCGACAATCAGTGAACCCAATTTCGAGGGTGATTTTGAAGCGTTGGACGCGGCTGCCCAAGCCGCCCACCGTGCCGGTCGATTCCACGACATGATCGCTTTGGCTGAACAGGCCTACGAGGCGGCCAGCAACGACGAAGAGCGGGCTCGTGCGTGCAACCGCCGCTGCGGTGGTTGGGATGGCATGGGGCGAGCCACGGACGCTCTGGAGGCCATTCAAGATGGTCTTCGACTTTCGGCGGTTTCGCCGGAACGCCGACGCATGATGCAGTCCAATTTGGCCAACGCGTACTACAGCTTGTGGCGGGTGTTGGAAGCCCGTTCCATNGCGGCTGATCTCCTGGAGTGGTACGAGGCCAGGCCACCACAGACCATCCGTGATCGGAAGACCGAAGCGTTCGCGTACTACGTCCGCGGCCACGCTTCCCGACGATCGCTGACTGCTGAACCCGATCTTGCCCCGGTGCATGCGGTGCGTGCGAAGCGAGATTTGTCTGCGGCCATTGANCGGTATGAACAACTGGCTTTGGAAATGGGCGATGTTTCCTATTCGGGGATCGCTGCGACGTGTCGCGGAGGCCTTCTGGAGGTCGAGGCGTTGTGCGGAGATCTCGATCCGAAGCGGGCCTTGGAACGGTTCCAAGAAGGCTTGGCCGACTTGGACGACACTCCCGGCGACCGCTTGGAGTCGGTGGGTTGGTGGTGCGTCTTCGGCTGCAATGTTGCCTTACGCACCATTGAAGACGAGTCTTTCTTGCAGCGGTCCATGGCCATTTTCACCATGAAGGGCGAAGAGATTGCCGACCGGCTTGATTCGTGGCCCCTGCGNGAGCGGTTGTTCACTGCGGAGCACAGCCATCGGGTCCGCGGTCGTCAGGGGGATGCGTTCTCGCCGCCAATGCTGATTGATGACTTGGACATTCGTACCATCACTGGAACTATGGCACGCTTCCCAAATTTCCGAGCGACCGGTTGGTCCATTCTTCAAGAGGCTGATGTTGTGGCCAAGGATGGTGGCCGTTGATGACTGGACGCATGTGCTTGGTATTGGGGATGGGACTTGGCGGGGTCCAGTCCGCGTTNGCCGAGGGCAAACGCCCTCCGCCAAACCCTGATTATTCCCACACGAATCAAGACCACTTCGGAAATCCTGGTGGTGGGGTACCTAGAGATCCCAAAGGCCCCAACTACCAGCACACCAATCAAGACGGCATGATGCCTCCGGAAGGTCCACCTGAAGGCCCACCAGACGGGGAGGAATCCCGTTTGGGTGATCCCTTTGAATTCCCATTTGACGTTCCCAAATCAACCCTTGGCACAACATCGGTGCTGCTGGTTGCCGAACGGCTTGGGGGCACGCCTTCGTCTTGGGCCGCCAATACCCCACTCCCTGAGGCCGGATCGTCACCCGGCCTGGGAGTGTTTGGTCAGAGCACGGTTCCCGGTCCCGCCGGGCTGTTGCTGTTCCTGGTCGCNGGTCGTGGGACGGGGCGGCGTTCGCGACGAAGCCTCTGAAATCAGACCAACGTTCATTGGTTTGGCGAAGCCTGCGCTTGCGGGTATGATTGTCTTCCCGCAGTTCAGGCTGCAACCCTTTTGGGGCTATAGCTCAGTTGGGAGAGCGCTTGCATGGCATGCAAGAGGTCGTCGGTTCGAGCCCGATTAGCTCCACTTCAAAAAGCACGCCGCCCAATGAGGCGGCGTGCTTTTTTGTGTATTCACTTTTGTGTTGCTGCTTTCAGCGTTCAACCTTCGAACGCTGGGGGGTGGGGCAGTCCGGCTTTCTTGAGGAGGCCGTTGATCTTTTTGACTTTCTCTGCCATGGGATCACGGGGGTCAAGGTTGTTGTAAGCCGTCTTGCCGTCCGCGCCAATGATGGCCACGTGCGGGATGCCACGTACTCCGAAGTCGGGATTGAAGACGTCTTCTTTGGCGAAGGCAATGGGCCAAGTGATATCCATGGCTTTGACGTATTCGGCCATTTGGGCAAACTCTTCTTCATTGGTGGCACACTTCACTTGTTTCCGTTCATCTCGGAAATTCACCGCACCCTGAGGGCTGGTGAGACCGAGGACGGTGACGTTGTAGCCCTTGTAATACTCAACCAATTCCTTGACTTGTGGGAATGAGCCGACACAGGGTCCACACCAGGTCGCCCAAAAGTCGACCACCACGACATTACCCTTCATACAGCTGAAGCAGTTCCATTCCTTGCCCATGGAGTTCCAGAGCATCTCTACTTTGGGGGCGTCGAAACCGATCAACTCACCTCGGCCGGCGGCACCTTTGAGTGTCTTTAAGGCGCCGTCCATCATGCGTTTCTCCCGGCCTTCAGCCGCACCGGCCACGACTTCGATGGCGGCCACCAGCTTGCCGTGGGCGGCTTTCCGGGTGCTGGAATCTACCCCGGCTTTCACCAAAAGCTTGGGATATTCCATCCAGCCGTACAGCGCGGGGCCGTCGGACGGAAGCCGTTCGATGAGCATGGGCAGTTCATACTTCATCATTTCCAACTGGCTGTCTTCGAGTTCGGCCAAGGCCGAGATGACTTCGCCCAGACGGTCGTCGGGGATTTCGGCAAAGCCGTGCATGGAGCCAATTTCCAAAGCAGCATCCACTTCGTCCATCCCGGCCAACATCAGGGCGGCGTCAAGCCAAGCATCCCCTTGGGCCAGAGTTTTAATGCGGCCCACCCACACTGGCTTGCCATTGGGGGTGTAGGCCCAAAGCATCGTCATGGCCTTCACGGTCTCCATGTCGCATTCGGCGGGGTCGACGCCTTCGAGCTGGGCATCGAGTAAGGCGTGGAACTCGGGATCTTCCAAAGAAAAGTCATCCCCTTTTTCACGGAAAAAGGTCATGGCCGTCTCAATCTTTGTCTTGATCTCTTCTTCGGTGGGTGGGGCCAGAAGCAGGTTCGAGGCCAAGGTCAGGGAAAGCGTGAACATCATGGGAAGATTCCTTTCGAAGTGAGCGAACAGCCTAGCACGAGCCGCCAAAAGATCGCACAATCATGGTGTGATACGGCTTTATTCAGACGAGAGGTTTGAAGTGGGTGCGGTGGTGGCCCTGCCCCCCGAAGAAATTCGGTACCTCCGCACCGTCCGCCGCGGCAGCCATGAAGCCCAGTTGTTCAACCGGGCTGGGCAAGTGGCCGAAGTGACGATCGAAGGCAATCTCGCTCGCATCGAGCGTGTGGACCAAAATCCTTGGCCACTTCATCCTCTCCGGGTGGCGGTTGGGCTGCCAGAGCCGTCTGTGGTCAAACAGTTGATCGCCAGTCTTTCGGAACTCGGAATCGCTGAGTTGTCTTTCTTCAAAGGCGATCGTTCCCAAGCGTCC
>NHCD02000008.1 GCA_002168105.2 Phycisphaera sp. TMED24 | reverse complement strand
GGTCGACAACTCTCTCTCTTCTCTCCGCATCAGTTCTCTTGGACTGATGCGGACCTTGGGCCCAGATCCTGGGTCGACAACTGTCAAAAGTATTGAACGTCGATTTCCGAGCGGAAATGACTCAGTCCGACAGAACTGCATTCATGATGGCTGGGACTTGCCGTTGGAGTTTTCCGCTCCAACGACCCTGAATGTTGCCGTCGCTTCCAACAAGAAAAAGAAGTGGCAATTCTTCAATCTGCAACGCGCTGTACAAATTTGACGAAGGGTCGAAAAGCGATCGAGCGCCGGGCACGCGAAGCGACCGAAATGTCTCAGAAGCTTTCAACCACCGTTCAGAGTCAATGGATCCCGGCTCCGACACATTGAGGCATGTCAACTCACAGCCCTTTGGGTTGTTTGCGAGACCTTGGAGAGACCGGATCAACAACCGAGATGGTGAGTTGGGTGAATTCCAAAGCAGGTACAAGTGCTCCTGCCCCACAATCGATTTCGAAGACCAGGGTTGACCAGAGAATGAATTGAGTTCAACCGTGGGGAACAAATCACCTGGCATACCTCCAGAGGGCTGAGAACCGGATTGTGGATTCTCCCAAGAAAAGAGCCCCTCAATGGTTGGATACTTGATTCGATCCGCCGGGTCAAAAGCAATTGGAGGGACAAGTTCACTGGGGAATTTCCAAGTGCAATCGATGGTCCGACGAATACGGACTGATTCAGGAGTATCTGGCGGCGAATAGTCTGTGGAGAGGCGCATTACCAACTGAGAATCAGGATGGATGTCCCAATGCGTTTGACCACGCGATGTTTCGAGCGTGATTCGCTCAAGAGCACCATGGATCTCATGGGCCACTTGTGACGATGAACCAAACTTCAAGGTGCCATCCAAGCCCAAGCCAAGCTTGAGAAGAATTTCTTGAGTTGGTTTCTCTGAACCTAGAGCGACAAACGTAGAGACCACGTTCTTCAAGCGTCCAATCTCATCAAAGAATGAGCCCTCGGCCGACCGCCAAACACATCGGTCTGGTTTGGTGGAATTGAAAAATCCAAATGTGTTGTCGAGAAATACGGAACGGGTGTTTTGAGTCACCAATTCATAGCTTCCCCGATCATGTCGAAGGGATTGGCGACTTAGGGTTGGATCGAGGTTGAGAAACTGTACGGATTCTTGCAATTCAAGGGTGTACGTTTCAAGTTGGCGGAGATGGTCTCGGATCTTTTCAAATTGAACCGAAATATCAGCCACTTCTTCCAGTCTCAGTTCTGGGCCTCGAACGTCCTCCAGACTTGAATCCGATGGCATCGACAAGCAGATACCCAAAGAACAAACAGTTAAGAACATTGAAAGACCTCCTGCACTTTTTGTTCTTTCGGCCATTGCCAGGGGAACGATCGAACGATTTCTCGAATTGACCGTGGAATCTCATCCAATGGCAGAGTTTGTGACGGCCCAAGGACAAAGGGACGTTCCTGAGCGCGAGGGTGAGGCAACTCCAACCCTGGAACCGAACATCGGACATCCCCGAAAGCGATCAGATCGAGATCCAACTGCCTCGGGCCCCAGCGAATCTCACGCTCACGATCCCGGCCAAAGATCCGCTCCACCTCCAGCAGCCGGACCATCAATTCACGAGGCCCACAACTTGTCCGTGCCGCAATCACGGCATTGGCATATTCCGGCTGATCAACTGGACCACCCACCGGAGGGGTCGAAAAAATTGGGCTGCATCGCACAGACCGCAGGATTTCCTCGGCGACCAATCGATCCAAGGCTGAATGAAAAGTCTGCACCGGGTGGCCCAGATTGGCACCAAAAGCAACGAGAACTAGGTTCACGACTCGAGCTGTTCCAAGAGGAATTCGAAACAGGCAGCGACTGTTTGCTGACGAACGGACAATCGATCTCCGGAAAAGTAATACTGACGGGCCTGTGTCCCCGTTGGCGTGGCAACGCCAATCCAGACCAAGCCCACCGGCTTGTCAGGGGTCCCACCGCCAGGTCCTGCGATGCCAGTGGTCGAACACGCAACCGAACTTGAACATCGTGACCGCACGCCCTCAGCCATCGCCAAGGCCACAGGCTCACTGACCGCACCATGTTTCAACAGGACATCCTTCGAGACCTGCAACAGTTCGTGCTTGATGGCATTGGAGTACGCCACAACGCCTCCGGAGTACCAGGTGCTGGAACCAGGGAGGTCCACCAAGGCCGCCGCGCACAACCCCCCCGTACAAGACTCCGCGGTGGAGATGGTCCAACCTCGGGTCATCAGAGCGTCACGCAACATTTCGACGCTTGAACTCATGGCAAATCACCATAGACCACTTGCCCATGGCGGACAGTGGCCAAAATGCTTGGAACTCGACCTTGAGGCAATGCTTGCCGCGGATCCTCATCCAACACCACAAAAGAAGCTGGTCCTCCAACTCGAAGGGACGGATCCGGAAGCCGAACCATACGGGCGGCGGCCGTTGTCACGGCCTCAAGGGCAGTCATGACACCAACAGATTCAGATCGGTCCGGCCGAACGGCTTCAAGCATGGCGTTGAGCGGATCGGCTTCGACCACAGGCCAATCGCTGGAGAAGGCCAGCTGCCCACCCGCTTCTTGTAACGAGCGGAATCGGAAAGCGAGTTTGGGATCAGCACATTTGGCGATCTCTCGGGCATCATCTACGTGGTGGGTCGGCTGCATGGAACACCAGTGACCCTTGAAACGCGGGAGATCAACATCACGGACAAACTCTGCGTGTTCCACCCGGCCAGAATCGATTCCTGCTGTTTCAAACGCATCCAACACCGCTGCAACAGCCGCACTGCCGATGGCGTGGACAGCGGGATCAAGTGCCTCAGAACGCACTTGGCTGGCCCATGAGGCCAGAGTGCCTTCAGCCGTATGGTCAAGGGGCCAGCCCTTGGGCGCGCCGTCGGCCCAAGGTGTGTCCATCCAAGCCGTACGAGCCCCCAACGTTCCGTCGGCAAATGATTTCATGCCCGACAACACCAGATGCACGTGCTGGGCAAACTCTTCTCGCAGGGAAGTGGCATCCACTTCTTCAGATCGGTCCAACAACGTGATCGAAAGATCAAGACCAGGAACACCCTGGGTCAAAACCGATTTGACATGTCGAAAATATTCCATGCTGCCAACCGCAAGAATGCCGCGAGCGTGCAGAAGAGGAACCACGTGCTCCACGAAAAGTCGATCCGTTGAAGGGCTTGGCTCGGGGATCATTGGGTTCAACCGGTGCCACGCGGCGGCTTCTTCCAAACGCCCTGACAACTGCCCGCTGTCATCGCGGTGAAAGCACCCCCCCTGAATTGGGGACACATCCAGTTGCGACAAGACCGCATCATTTACCACGGCAACATGGATGTCCCTGCTCCAAAGAACACAAGGACGGTCCCCAACACTTTCCAGCCAGGATCGATCTGGAGTCAATCCAAGCCGCCCGGCATCCCACCCCCCACCAATCAACCAACCCTCAGGCTGATCACGGTGAGCCATGTCCAAACATCGCGAAAATTCTTCGCGAGATCTGCAATTCGAAAAGTCAGCCCGCTGGGCATGGCGTGCACCAAGGATCAAATGGACATGCGGATCCACGAACGCAGGCACAATGCAGGGCACAGATTTCCCGGGGGAGGCCTCTAGACCAGTCACCACACCGTCACGCCAACACACCCCTCCAGCCGCTCCTCCAGAGGGCTTGAGCAGGACATCGGTGTGAAGTTCGCAACTTGGATCCATGATGCGACGTACGATAAACGCATGAGGATCCATATTGCGTTGTTGTTGCTGTTCCTTGCCAGTTGCACGGAGGAACCAACCCGGGTCGGCGATATTCCTGAACCCCCTACCAAGCCCGCTGCATCACCGGCTGGGTCGAGTTCAGAACCCTCCGCCTCCAGCAGTGACAGGCTGCCTACCCCCAGCACCGATGGGGCCACCCAAGCCAGATTTGCAGGATTTCAAGCACCGATCCCCTCCAGTTGGACCCTCCGGCCTGAGCCACGGCAATTTCGTGCCGCAACTTTTGTGGTCCCAGCCAATGGAGATGGAGATCAAGGTGAGCTGGCCATTTTTGCGGGCATTCGTGGAAGCGACGAAGCCAACATTGATCGGTGGGAAGGTCAATTCCAAGAACCAACCGGGGGGCCGGGACAAGCGGTCGTGGACCCCATGCCAAACGCTCCGTTCCCTACGGTTTTGGTTGAGCTCAGAGGCAAGTACCAGGGTATGGGAATGCCCAGCCCACGAGATGGGATGGCCTTCCTGGCGGCCATCGTTCGGGCCCCGGGAAGAGAAATCCTCCACATCAGACTCACCGGACCGGAAGCGACTGTCGATGCCGCCCGCGAAGACTGGCTGGCTTTTGTTGGTGGACTCAGCATTGTTGAAGGAGGTCAGCCATGACCATGATCACACTCTTGCTTTGCTGCCTCATTGAACCACCACAGAGTGTGCCGGCCACACCATTGGTACCAATGAAGCGCCCAACCGCTCCCCCAGAAACCACCAAAGGGGCGTCAGAATTTCCCACCAGCTGGTTCTACTCCAAAGGAGGTCAACGGTACGCCGACAATCTCGCGGTAGAAGGAAAGCCTCTTCCCAAGCTGTCCTTGGAGAACTGGCGTGGGGAACCCGTTGATGTCAACAACAACCAAGGCAAGGTCATGGTCATCGACTTCTGGGCAACTTGGTGCGGTCCGTGTCGCCGAGCCTTGCCCAAAAATGTCGAGATGGCCAAGAAGTACAAGAATCAACCCTTTGTCTTGGTTGGTATTCATGACGCTCGACGCGGCAAAGACCGCATCGAACAAGTGGTTGGCCCTTTGAACGCCGAATATCCCATGGCGGTCGATGTCTTGGACAGCCAGAGCAAGAGCGGCCGCAGTGCCCAAGCCTGCCGCCTGAAATATTGGCCAACCTACTTGGTCGTGGATTACAAAGGGATCGTCCGCGCGTGCGGGCTTCAGCCCAGCCGAGTGGAAGACGTAGTGAAACGTCTGCTGAAAGAAGTGCCTCAGGAATCATCTCCTGAAGCCGAAACGACTTCAGATCAATCTTGACGCCAAATCGTCAGACCTTTTTTGGCCCCATCCATCTCAACGCCCCGAAGACTCAGCCTGAAGGGAAGGATTCGAACTCAGCCTTCAGCGGCAGGAAGGAATCCTGCGCCAGATTCCACATGGCCATTCACCATGGAACCTTCGGTCAAGATGGACCAGTCTTGTCCAGCGGGCATGCTGACCAAGATGGGCATTGGTGCTTTCAAGACAACCAAGGCGTTGTTCTCGTCAACCGCAACCACACGACCAGCCAGCATCCGGGGCTCTCCATCGGACGGCTCTACGAAGAGGCCGCCCGCCGAAGCGGCGTGAAAACGCAGGCCTCGAGCAAACACCACCCCTCTGATCCTCCCATTCGCTGTCGGTGAGACCTGGTCTTCACAGGTCAGCTGAAGTTCGTAGGAAGATCCTGGCCACCCAACACAGATGCCGCCGGAATCTTGGGTTTTTAACCGAAACAAAGCGGAAGCGGAAGCAAGCATGGGTTCAGGAAGACTGGCGTGCATGGTGATTACTCTTTCGTGTCTTGGGCGGCCGAGGCAGCAACAACTTGCTCAACCGGCCAAATGGAATCAAAAAAGGCCGAGCAACTGGTGCCGAGGTGCCGGTCCATGAATCGAGAAATGGTTCGGAAGACATCAGGGTCGGTGGGCACATGGCCAATCTCAGGATAGAACCCGAGGTGCACTTCCAACCCAGCCTCCATGGCGGCAGCTGCCATATCTCTCGCCTGAGCAGTGGCGCACAGCGTATCTTTGCCGCCCTGGATCAGAAGAAGAGGAGGGTCCGAATCGTCAAGATGATTGACCGGTGAAGCCTCTTGGGCCCGAGCACGTATGGCATCTTCAGCGCCCTGGCCCGTGCCCATGGGATCCACTGGGTCACGAAGAAAATTCCGGACCATCATCTCCCCAAACATGGACTTGTTCTCTTCGAGCAGAAGGTTGTAAGGACCGGCCACACCAACCGCACAGCGGATGCCTTGCGCGCGTTCCGGATCAAAGACGGCCGTGTGAATAGCCAATTGAGCCCCGGCAGAATGTCCCCAAATGGCAATTCGATCGGGGTCCACCCCGAGCGAATCGGCGTTGGTCCGAATCCAGGCCAGCGCGGCGGCCACATCTTGCAGAGCTGCCGGATAGGGAGCATCGCGAGAAAGACGGTACGACAAAGTTCCCGCTACAGCTCCGCCCCCCGCAAACAAGGGCAAGAAGCCTTCACCCATCGATCGATTTCCAGAAGCCCAACCGCCACCATGGACAAAAAGAACCAAAGGCCTTGGCTTAATGGTTGAATCAGCAGGATGCAACAAATCCAAGGCCAAACTGGTGGTGGATTTTCCTTCTTTTACCGGCAGGGCTTCGGCAAAAGTGACCTCGCGCTGCCATCTCAATGTGGGCATGATTGGGGCGGACCGCGCTTTCAGTTCTGCATCAAGCTTGAAGCCCTGGGCGTACATGGCCGCCATATCTTGAGCAGAAGCTGTAGTCCCCAAAGACAAAGTCCACAAAGCTGAAAGGGAGAGAATTCGAACAATCATGGTTGCGGCTCCTCAGTCAAGAAGTTGTGCATAAGCAAGTCCCCGCCCTGGGTCAAAAAGGATTCGGGATGGTACTGGACACCATGGATCGCATAAAGCCCCGAGGTTCCAGGACGCTTGAGGCCCATGATCTCTCCCTCCTCCGTCCAGGCGGTAATGGAAAGATCAGAAGGAAGGTCGTCACGCTCAACAATCAAGGAGTGGTAACGCATCGCAGTAAAGGGGTTTGGGAGGTTGGCGTGCAAACCTTCATTGTTGTGATGGATCAAACTGGTCTTGCCATGCATCAGACGTGGCGCGCGATCCACGGTCCCACCGTGAACATCAGCCAACGACTGGTGACCAAGACAGACGCCAAGGGCCGGGATTTTTCCACCGAAATGATTCAACATCTCTCGACTGCACCCACTCTCCGCAGGAGTGCAAGGTCCCGGTGAAATCAACAAGTGGCTGGGGCCCCAATCTTCGGCCTCCGACACAAGGATGGCATCGTTGCGTTCCACTCGGACTTCGGCAGCTGGACAGACCTGATGCACAAGATGCACCAAGTTCCAGGTGAAGGAGTCGTAATTGTCAATGACCAGGACTTGCACGGCACAAGATTGTGACACCTGCACGCTGGTCTTGCCAGCCTCAGGCCGCTTCCCGGACCGTTCCACTGACGCCGTCGCGTGAGACGTGGAAAAACTCCGGTGAGATGGGGTAGGGCAAGCGCCGATGGTCGATTTGGGTCCGTTCACGCATCCGGATGACAAAATCAGAAACCTTGGTGGAAATCGCCAAGAAGGAGTCACGAGAAGGCAAAGAGACGAGGAAATCCCCCCCCAAAATGGGAGAAAGACGCTCGTGGAGGTCTTCCGCCAACAAACGAGAGGCGTCGTAACCATCACGACGGCAAAAGAGTGCAGCCTTCCCCCCCTCCCGTGAATCCACAATGCGTGGCGCATCTCGGTGGCGCATGAGATTTCGTCGCGCCAGCACATCAGCTTGATTGGCATCGATTCCCCAACCCAACAACTGATCCACGGTCAAGCTTACGGTGGCCGTCGGAAGGTCCAAGACATACACAATGACGGTGTCGTTGACAAAGGGGAGATGGGCAACTTGCTCACGGTCCAATTTTTGAAAAATCGAAAGAGGCTGAATTCTGGGCATGATTCTGGTACGGGCCACCGCAAAGGGGACTTCAGTGGACTCCGCCGATCGCATCGCTTCCAATCGATCCAAATACTGAGTCACAATGTGTTGCCCCTGCTTGGGCTGTTGCCAAACCATCCGGTACAAGTGAGACAAGTCCAAATGGTGGCCATCGGCCACCACATCCAAAGGGCCAGAAAATTCAATGGTTCGCGCTGGCTGCAAGCGAAGCATTTCACGGACGATTGCTTCGCCAAAAGCTTCAGGTTCTCGGGGAAGTCGATTCATATGGATCCTCAGTCCACGAAGGATGAACCAAGCGAACGGTGAACCAAGTGCCAAGCTTCAGTGCCCGCCGATCCGGCCGCGACAATCCTCAAAAACCCTCCAAAGCGACTCCAAAAGTCTGACGGCGGTACCCTTGGGGCATGCAAACCATCGAGTTGAATCGCGTTTCTATAGGCCCCAATGCCCCTTTGACCATCATCTCGGGACCTTGCGTGCTTGAACCGAACGACCTGGCCCTCCGGACATGTGAAACTGTTCAGTCGATTTGCCAACAACTTGGTCTGCAGTTCATCGCCAAAGCGTCATTCGACAAAGCCAACCGATCAAGCCTGGGCTCCAACCGAGGACCTGGGATCGATGCCGGTTTGGGCGAACTGCAACGCATCGGGACGACACTTGACTGCCCGGTGACCACTGATGTGCACCTTCCGGAGCAATGCAAAGCTGCCGGTGAAGCCGTAGACCTTCTCCAAATCCCCGCATTTCTTTGCCGCCAAACTGACCTGCTCCAAGCCGCCGCGGCCACCGGACGTGCCGTGAACGTGAAAAAAGGCCAATTCATGTCACCCGGCGAGATGTCCGGAGTCATTGGCAAGTTGCAAGACGCCCGAGCCACCATGCTCACCGAACGTGGAACATTCTTTGGTTACAACCGTTTGGTCAATGACTTCACTGGACTGGCTGAAATGCGGGACTTTGGGGTCCCCGTTTGCTTTGATGTCACCCATTCCACCCAACGACCCGGAGCAGGTGCAGGTGTGACTGCCGGTCGTCCTGAGATGGCACCTCTACTGGCCCGGTCCGCGGTCGCGGCCGGCGTGGATGCACTTTTCATTGAGTGTCACCCCAATCCAGACCAAGCCGCCAGCGATGGCGCCACAGTCCAACCGCTGGAACGGATGAGTGACATTCTGACCGACTGCGCCCGAATCTCAGAAGCGCTACGTGGCTAAACAAACCTCGACTTAGGCCAGTCCGTAGAGCGGGAGCAATTTGCTCTCAAGATGACGCATCAATGGCTCGGCCGACAATGGTTTTCCGGTGAGTTTTTCGGTCAATTCCAACGCACCGTACCGTTTGCCCTCAGCATGCACTTTGGTGTTGAGCCATTCTCGCAGAGGATTGAATTCGCCACGGGAAAAACCATCGACCAGGCCAGGATGATCTGAGCAAGCCGCTTCAAACAATTGCGCGGCATGCAAGTTGCCGAGCGTATACGTCGGGAAGTAGCCCATGGCCGTCATGGACCAATGAATATCTTGGAGACATCCGTGGGCATCATCCGTCACTTCAACACCAAGGAGCTCTCGGTACCGGGCGTTCCAAGCCTCGGGGAGATCTCGAACGGCAAGTTCCCCTTTCAACATTTGCCTTTCCAGCCCAAAGCGAATGATGATGTGCAGGTTGTAGGTCGCCTCATCGGCCTCCACTCGGATGAATCCCGGGGCAACCACGTTGGCAGAACCGTACAGAGCTTTGGCGTCAAACGTCCGAGCGCCTTCCCCCAAAATGTCGTGGGCCAAAGGTGTCGCCCATTCCCAGAAGGCTGCACTGCGGCCAACTTGGTTTTCCCACATGCGGCTCTGGGATTCATGGATCCCGAGCGAAATGGAATCTCCGACGGGCAAACCGATCGCATCGGAACGCAATCCCTGTTCGTAGATCCCATGTCCACATTCGTGGAGGGTCGAACCCAAAGCATCAAGAATGTTGTCGTCATGGAACCGAGTGGTCAAACGAACATCACCGCAATGAGTCCCCGAACAGAAAGGGTGGGTTGAAGTATCGAGGCGGCCTCGATTGAAATCAAAGCCAATCCCCTCCGCCATCCGGCGCACAAAGGCTTCCTGAGTCGACCGGTCAAAGACAACACGATTGAACGCATCACAAGGAGATTGGTCCGCGGCCGAAAGGTTAGACACCAATTCCCGAAGCCGAATTTCGAGAGGTTCAAAAACAGCATCGACTTCTTTGGCGGTACATCCGGGCTCGTAGTCTTCGGCCAACGCATCCCACGGCTCGCCACCATTGGGGATGCCATAGCACTCAGCTTTGCGGCGAAGGAGATCCACGATGCGTTCAAGGACGGGAGCAAACTGGCCGAAGTCGGATGCCCCTCTTGCTTTGGCCCAGATGGCTTGGCCCTCGCTTTGCAGCCGTGCTTCTTCTTCAACCAACTCGACGGGAAGGAGTCTCTTTCGTTCGTGGGTTCGGCGGAGTTCACGAAGATTGACCGCGTCATCTCCTAGAGGGTCCAAATCACTCGAAGCTGCTTCAGCCGTGGCAATGGCATCGGACATGGCCGAGCCAGCCACCCGTTCGTGGGCCAGACGGGCAAGCAACGCGAGTTGCTCACCCCGGTAGGCCCGGCCACCTTCCGGAAGCAGAACCTCTTGATCCCATCCAAGCAGAGCAGCGCTCGAGCCAATAAGGGACGCTTCACGGGAGAGGGTGGCAAGATGCTCATGCGGATTCATGTTGGTCATAAAAAAAGCATACGCAAGAAACGAAAAATGGGCCCACCGAAGGTGGGCCCATTGAACTTTCAAGAAATTGAGTCCGAAGAGACAACAGCCTCGGCCAGGTCAAATCACGGTGCCGCGGTGGAAAGACCTGCTGCTTCGTACGCTTGCTCAAGGGCCGCGACGACGTCTTCGGCCCGAAGATCGGATCGTTTTCGAGCGGATCCCAAGGCGTCCATACCGTTTTTGTCCTCCGCACTGAGATCACAACCTGCATCAACCAAAATGCCAATCATTTTGGCATCTGCTCCTGCGTTTTTGGCTGCCATCAACAAGGCGGTGTTGCCTTCGTTGTCGGTGATTTTGAGGTTGGCCCCGGATTTGATCAACAAAGCAACATTGTCGTGCATGTTGGTTCGAGCAGCATGCATAAGTGGTGTTGCTCCCTGCAGGACGTCCTTGGCTTCCATGTCGGCATCCAAGGAGAGGAGGTACTCCACCACCTTCGGATCTTCATTGAATCCAGCCGCCCAAATCAACGGAGTAAACCCAATCATGCCACCAACGACTTCTACGCCGGCGCCAGCTTGAACCAACTCTTTGACCGTGGGCAAATCACCAAAGCCGGCGGCCCAACAAAGCGGCGTGTTGCCGATTTGATCTTTTTGCTTGGCATCGGCTCCGGCATCAAGAAGAGCACGAACGATCTCAATTTTGGCAACTTTGACGCCTGGCTCACGACGAACGGCGAACATCAAGGGGTTGCGTCCCATCCGATCGGTCTTGTCCAGTTGATCACCTGCGTCCAGCAGGGCAAAGACCACTTGTTCGTTGCCCCATCGACACGCCTTCATAAGCGGAGTTTGGTAAGAACTGTCCAAAGCATTGGGCTTGATTTCAGCATCCGCGATCATCTTCAAAATGGTGTCGGTGCGGGCTTGACGAAGGGCCGAGTCAGCCAAGACCACCGAATCTTTCAACAGCTGATCCAACCGTTCACTGGCTGGAAGGCTGGGCGCGGGCTTGGCAGAAGCGTCACCTTTAGAGGCCGGCTTCACTGCGGACATTGCCAGAGTTGTAGACACCGAAGCACCCTTGGGGTGATCGGTACGGAACACAATTCGACGTTGCCGGTATCCCGCCTCACGATACGCTTCCCAATCGATGCGTACTTCGTGGGACGTCTTGGCTTCCGCCGAGAATTCGGTGACCACTGGCGGGTACATGCTTTCAATTTTGAATGGCGTGCCATCGGTACAAGAGATGGTGACCAAACCATCAGGGTGGAGGTCTGGATCCAACCGCTGTGGCTCACAGTTCACGAACGCGATGGACTTTGCTGAGACTTGCATCTGCACCGGGGGATGATTTTCGATCAAGAACGTCACGGTCTTGGTGAGGGTCCGAGCCACTTGACCACCATCCAAACTAATGGATACTTCGACCGAGCCACCTGGCTCAATGGTTTCACCCTCGGGACAGTTGGCCGTCGTGCAGCCGCATGACGTCTTGCATTTGGTGAGGACAACGGTGCTGTCACCACCGTTGGTCAAGGTCACGGTCCCCGTACCTTTCTCACCGGTGGCGATTTCACCGAGATCAAGACGCTGGGGCTCGACGGTGACCACCCGCTCATTGGAAGAGGGCTTGTCGGCCTTGATCTTGGGATCCTCTTTCGAGCCGAACGAAGGAGCCGGAGTGGGGGCGACATCCTGAGCCATGGCAAAGCCACAAAGCAGCAGAGAGAGGGTCGTTACGAATCGTTGAGCAACCATTGGTGTTCTCCAAGAACTCATGCACATGACTGGGGCCCAGCCGGACGAAAGAATCAAACACTAGCGTTCCTCTATCGTCACCCTGGACGAGGAGATACACAAGAGTTGAACGCCAAAACCCTCTTTTTGGTTGCGTCGTAATGCGCAAAAAAGACCGTTCCGGGGTAGTTTCTTCAATTCGATGAACGATTCCAACCCTGAAATTCCTCAACCTGAACATGTGAGTCGACCTCGCTTGCGGCCTGTTCAAGTCCTGCCCACCCAGCAAAATGGCCAGACCATTCTGGCTCTCCGCGATCCTCTTCAACTGGCGGGGCAAACGATGGCCATCCCCCCACAGGCTTTGGGCATGCTCCAGCACTTCCGGGGAGAAAAGACCGTTTCAGAGATTGGCGAGACGCTCAAAGCCCCAAGCGAGAAGGTGCTGGAACTGGCGGTGGCCTTGGATCGTCTCGGTTTGCTGGAAGGGCCCACGGCCGAAGCTTTGGAAGATGCCAAACTCAAGCAACTGCAGGATGCAGGCCACTTCCCCCC
Organism: Phycisphaera sp. TMED24; assembly: GCA_002168105.2. Taxonomy (GTDB): domain Bacteria; phylum Planctomycetota; class Phycisphaerae; order Phycisphaerales; family SM1A02; genus UBA8653. The sequence continues at coordinate 53,095 of NHCD02000008.1, read as the reverse complement.
ACGAGCAACCCAGGGTTTGGGCAACTCTGAAATTGCAAAAGCAGCAATCCGGGGCTGGTTTGCGGAGACCGAAGATCCCGAACTCTCAGGAATGCCGGTTGCTGTGTTGGCCCCGAGCTTGTCTTACAGCCAAGCATGGGAGGTCTTCGCCGGGGCATGGCACCCTGTCCGCAGCGAATCCGCCCCGGACAGAGTGGTCGTGTTGGGACCGGCCCATGCTTCTATTGGCAAGGGAGTTTCCGGAACTCAGCTGGGCATCGCGACCGCACTTGGCGTTTGCCCGGTGGATCAGGACCTCCTTCAATTGCTGCAGGAAAAACTGGGGGACCAGTACTACCAAGACGAATTGGACCACTTTGCCGAGCACGGCTTGGAATCCCAGCTTCCTTGGATCCAAGAGCAGCACGGCAACATTCCCGTGACCGCTGCCATTTTGCCTGACCGATTGCTGGATCAAGGTCCAGAAGATGGTGTGGGCTCTCAAGAATTCATCTCAGCCATGGGTGAAGCTCTCGCACAACTTGGTGGCCAAACCCTCCTCGTGGTCTCCACCGATCTGGCCCATGCTGGCCCACAGTTCGGAGAGCCACGAGCCGTGGACGACAACCGGAGAGTTGACGTCGAGCAACGCGATCGAGAACTCTTGGGAAGATTCTTGGAGGGAGATGCGGACGCTTTCGTCGAAGCCGTGAAATGGGACAAAAACGCCCTTCGTTGGACCGGCGTTCACGCCATGTCTGCAGCTTTGCAACTCACCAAGATGATGCACCCTGAAGCGTCATGGGAACTTGTGGATTACAAACAGGCCGACACAGCAACTGAACAGCAAGCAAGCATCATCAGCATTGCCGGTGCGGTGGCGACGGTGCCCGCTCAAGCATGATGGTCACCGGCCCATCGTTGATCAATTCCACCTGCATGTGTTGACCAAACATTCCGTTCTTTACGCAACCGATCCCATCGGTTCCCTGCAATCGCTGGACGACATGCTCATAGAGCGGCTTGGCGACTTCGGCTGGAGCTGCGGGGGTGAAAGAAGGTCGATGCCCGGCTGAGGTATCTGCCAACAGCGTGAACTGGCTGATCACCAGAACATCAAACTCGTGATCAATGACCGCATGGCGCATCTTCTGTGACTTGTCTGGGAATACTCGGAGGTGGGCGATGCGATGGGCCATCCAATTGGCCTCTTTGATTCCATCATCTCGAGCGACGCCAAGGAGCACCAGCAGGCCTTTTTCAATTGATTCGGTTCGATCGCCACACCTTACGGAAGCTCTTTTCACACGCTGCACCACGGCTTTCATGGCGAGACGGCCTCCATAACCGCCCGCAGATGCGACCACATTTCCCTGGCTTTTGCTTCATCCCTTCCCTGACGGGTAAGCACAGTGAATTCATGGGTCATGTGTACGGGGATGGGGCCCTGAACGCCTTCCAATTCGACCGATGAAATTTGACCAGCTCCACAGTCTTGAATCTCGCCCGAAGTGAGCATGGCTCCAACTTTGGGGCCGAACGCAACGATGGCCTCGGGTGCGAGTCTGCTCAACTGGCGTTCCAACCAAGGTCGATCCCGCCGAACGTCCGCGGGATGAGGAGGACGCGAAGCCAAATTCAGAGTCTTGATCACAGTGGTGATGTAAACGTCGTCCGATTCAAGTTGCATCGCACTTCGGAGTTGAGTGAACTTCTCTTGACCCTCGGGATCCAGTGGATGAAGGCCATTGGGCAACCCCAAAACGAACACCACTCGGGGCGCCGCACCCCCCTGACCAAAGCAAACCTGAGGCGGAGATGGAATGCCACAAATCGACGAGACAAGCTTCCGATAATCGGCTTCGAGGTCGGCCAGTCCTTCGCTCGTCATCACGGGGCTCTCCATGGGTTACTGCAAAACATGGTGGAAAACGTCGCAAATTGTGGACGCTTTGTTTGGTGTCAGAACGACCCATTCTGCCTGAACACCGGACATTGCCCCAAAACACGGGAAATTCGGACGAAAAGGCCCCTGGGACGCCTGCGAAACAGTAACCGAACCGTTGACCAGTCGCGGCAGACTCCTACGCTATGAGCCATGGCCACAAATGGTGACCCTGCGGAAACTGTTCCGTAAAGCCCTTTTTGGCCGAAATCTCTGTCAGGCGTCGAGGATCGACGTCCGGGTCCGACCCCGCAGGTCGATTGTCCCACTCTCGCGAAGGATCGCGTCAATACCATGAGCACCTCCCCCAAAATCCCATCCCTGCAGGCCTACCAGTTGGCCCTCTATCGAGGCCCCCTTCACCCCGAATTTTTCCGGGTGGCCACTCGCAAAACCCTGCTCCACAACGGATACGAAGCCGAAGCTTGGCTGTTCCCTGGCGGACACACCGCTCGGTTTGAATATGGACCAAGCTGTGCCACCGAAGTCCTCTCTGAAGAGGTTGACACCCTTCCAGTGCGTGGCGTGATTGCTTCCCTTCCATGTGCCGGGGAGCGTGAGCACGAATGCAAAGCGGCCGAAAAAGTCGACTACATGACTTCTGTTCAGACCGAGACCCTCGAGCGACATCTGTACCGGTCCACTTTCATGGAAATGCTCGAATATGCCGAGTCGCCAGATTGCATTCATCCTCGTTGGCGTGAAGAAGAAGCCGAGAATCTCTCGGTCTTGGAACTCCAGCGTTACAACGATGAGTTGCATCTGCAGACCTGGCACCTCCGAGCAGACAGCGGACTGGTATTGCGTTCGCAGTCCGTCTTCATGATCAAAGACTGATCAGATTTCCGCCTCTGCATTCCCCGACCTTGGAACCGAGCCCAAGCCTCATTCTGCCAGACCCGGAAGCCGTTTACCCCTACTGTAAGTTTGGGGCCTATGCTTTGCGCACCTACTTTGGAGACGATTATGGCTTACGAACTTCCTGCCCTCGGGTATGACTTTGACGATCTTGAACCCACCATCGATGCCCGCACCATGGAAATCCATCATGGCAAACACCATGCTGGGTATGTCGCCAAGCTGAATGCGGCCCTTGAGGGACATGATGATCTTGCCGCTCACTCCGTGGCTGATCTCTGCCGAAATCTAGACACTCTTCCGGAATCCATCCGGGGTGCGGTCCGCAACAATGGTGGCGGCCACTACAACCACACTCTGTTCTGGTCGGTGATGAGCCCAAATGGCGGTGGCACCCCCAGCGGTGCTCTGGCCGAAGCCATTGACAAGGCCTTTGGATCATTTGACGCCTTCAAAACTGAATTCCAAAGCGCCGGGGCAAGTCGCTTCGGCTCCGGTTGGGCATGGCTTTGCGCGCAGGGCGGGGAAGTCTGCGTCTGCTCGACCGCCAATCAAGACAATCCCCTGATGCCAGGAGTGAGCTGCGGCAAGACCCCCATCTTGGGCTGTGATGTCTGGGAGCATGCGTACTACCTCAAGTACCAAAACCGCCGTCCCGACTACCTCACGGCCTGGTGGGAAGTGGTGGATTGGAACAAGGTCTCCGAAGCCTTTAGCAAGGCTGACTGAACCGGAGCAAACCAAAAGCTCAAAAGAACCCTTACTTACCCCCGCCCAGTGCGGGGGTTTTCCATGGCACAATAGAACCCATGGCTCACTTCTTCGCCCACCTGGCGTTGATGGTCGCTCATGCGTTCGTCACCGTGCCTACGACTCACGACGGTCTGGAACAACTGCTGGCCCAAGCACACGCAGCGGTGGCTCGGCACCCCGAGGCGCTGGCCCCGCGGCTGCGTCGTGCGGCGTTGTATCGACAGCACGAAGAATGGGAACTTGCAGCCCTAGATCTTCAAGCCGCCATCAACATCTCAGGGGCCGACGATCCTGTGGTCATGTTGGGGCAAGCTGAACTTCACCTTGCCCAAGGACAGGCGGCCGAAGCCGTACCCGTCCTGCTTCAATTGCTGACCAAAGACAATATGTCCTTGGTCGCCCACGACCGACTGGGCCGAGGGTATGCCCAATTGAAGCAGTGGCCAAATTGCATTAAGCACCTCAATGCGGTTGTTCAACAACATCCAGAGCCGGGTCCGCAACACTACATAGCGCTCAGTGATGCCCATCGCTCGGCCGAGGATCTCGAAAAAGCCATGGACGTCCTCACGCGGGCCCGTGGAAAATTTGGGCCATTGCTTCCGCTTGAAGATCGGCTTGCAGAACTTGAGTCACGAGTTGGGCGGCATGCGGAAGCGATCGAACGAATCACCCAGGTGATGGATGACGACCCCCGCAAAGAATTCTGGCTCGCCCGGAGGGCTGATCTTCGAGAAGCCGCGGGCCAGTTGACCCTCGCCCACATCGACCGGTTGCGAGCTTTGCGGCGGATCGATCAGCAGCAGATCCAGAACGGGCAGAATGAAGCCACTGAACGCCTCCGCGAAACACTTCAGGATGCCATCCAAAAAGCAAAAGTACCCACGGATGCAAGCCACAGTGAGCTCGATTCACCTTCAACCCAGAAAGGTGTGGGGGAATTGGGACCTCAAAAACCGACCGAGTAACCAACGTGGAAGGCGATGTCATCGCCAGAACCATCGTCTTGCTCAAGACCCAATGTGACGCCAGCATCAATCATGATGTTCTCATCGGTCAACCAGTCATAGACCCAAGCAAGGCGGGTGCCTGAGGTGCGAAGCTCAGGGTCCGTGTTCATGTCAAATTGCACCCCCAAAGAGGCATGAAAGGTCTCTCCCAATTTGCTTCTCACGCCCAAGGCTCCACTGACCAAGGGGGGATCAACATTTTTGTCGTACAAGCGACTGGTCACCAACATGCGTAATTCAAGCTCTTCATCGATTTGATACGTGGCCGGGACATCGAGCCCCAGGGCCACATCATCAACATCAAAGCCAGATGTCAGATCTCCAATTCCGATCCAAGGGCGGAGTGCGACCGCCCAGTCTCCCCCGTCGTTGCCGGTCAAATTGATTTTGGCCGCAACCTGGGGCGTGAATTCAAATTCACCATCCAAAGTGCTGGAGCCTGGGGCGACAGGCTCAAAGACATAAGTGTTTACCGAGAGTTGCAGTTCAATATCTGCGGTCACGCCGCGGCGCAAGTTGATGAACTCACCGAAAGTGATGGAAGTGTCATCGAACAGTGACTCGTCTTTGTAATTGCGGAGGGTGAATTGCCCGGCGGTAATTTCCAGCTGCCAGGCGTCGGGAACAATGGTGCCGGCATCTCGAGTCAAAGCCAGTTGCTCACGACGGAACGGCCGCGGATCAGGAATGCCGTCGTCTTCGAGGAGTTCCACCAATGAGGCCACCTCATCGGGGTCGGATTTGACTTGGGCACCCGCATCGCAGGTCCAGATCAAGCACACAAACCAGAGCAGGGATTGATTCACAACCTTCGTTTCCATGAGCAGAATCATAGGGTTGCGGTTCAGCAGACGCGATGGTTTGGTTCAGAACCGGTAAGGACCGCCATGACATCTCGGACCACCCAGCCCATGGCTTCCACGGCACTCTCAGTCCGGCTGGCCAGGTGTGGTAAGAGTCGAGCATTGCTGAAGTTTCGCAGTGGATCCGCCATGGGAACCGGCTCCTCTGCGTGCACGTCCAAGATGGCCCGGGCTTGGGGGTGATGTGCCAACCAGTGCTGTAAATCCCCCGTGTTGATGACCCACCCTCGACTGGTGTTGAGCAACAATCCCGATGGTCCAAGACTTTCCAACAGTTCACCAGTGACCAAACCTCGGTTCTCAGAACGGCCATCAACATGGACCGAGACAATGTCAGACCAGGCAAAAAGATCCTCCAGAGATCGAGAAGAAAAGCCCCGCGGAAAATGTGATTCATCCTTGAGGTCATGAAAGGCAATTTCAGCACCAAGAACCTGCAAAACTTTTCCCAGCCGTTGGCCGATCCGACCAAAGCCCAATATGCCGATGCGATGCTCGGCCAACCTTCGCCCTCCGGTCAGTTGCCTTCGGGACGACTCCCAAAGCTCATGGCTCGAATCGTTCGGAATGTCAGCTCGAGGCCTTACGGCATCCAACAACAGAGCGATGGCGTACTCCACCACTGATTCGGTGTTGGCCTCCGGCGTGTTGACCACAACAAGGCCTCGTTCAGTACATGCCTTGAGATCGATGTGATCCACGCCCACCCCGGCTCGACCCACGCAGCGCAGTTGGGGCATGAGTTCCAGCAAAGCCCGGTCAACTTGCGTGGCGGTTCGTACCACCACCGCTTCAACATCAGAACTGGGACCATCCACCAGCGTGGAGCGTTCCGACAGCCAGGCTTTACAGGTGGACGGGATGGGATCGGCCAGCCAAATGGTGGGTTGAGTCGCAACGCTCATGAGGCCATGATGCCATGAATTGTTGGTGACCGAATCGAGGGCGGCCGGTGGAAATTCGATTGCAGGAAGATGCAGGAAAACCACCCTCGGCATAGCATGGATCCCATGAAGAGCCCTCTCCCGTACTGGTCCTACGCCTTCGCTCTGCTGGCTTTCGCGGTTCTTGGCCGCCTTGCACCGATGCCAGAAAACTTCACGCCTGTCGCCGCTGTGGCACTTTTTGGCGGATTCCTTCTGCCCCGAGGTTGGCAAGCCATCGCGGTGGTCTGGGCCACCCTGCTGATCACCGATCTTTTTCTGGGCTTGTACAACCCAGCCCTGATGGCAACGGTGTATGTCGCGGCTTGCGCACCGATTGTGCTGAGATCATTTCTCCGCAAAAAACCAACGGTGTGGCGGGCCGGCGGTTGCGCACTCGCCGGATCAGCACTCTTTTTCGTCTCGACCAATACCGCTGTATGGCTGTTGGGGTCAGGTTACACCCCAGACGTCCAAGGGCTGTTGGCGGCCCTCAGCGCGGGTGTGCCCTTCTGGAGAACGGCCCTGATTGGTGATTTGGTCTTTGCCACACTCTTGTTTGGAGCATGGGCGGCAGCGGGCCAAGCCGTTCCTGCATGCCGAGACCTGCGACGTGGTGGGCGATTGCTGCCCAATGGCGTCTCTACAAACTGATTGCTCGGTCCTCGAGTTCCCATAACCGAATCAGTCAAGTTGAATTGCAGGGTCTCTGTAAAGCCGGCTTTCGCCTGCGCTAATGTTGCATGTCTTTTCGACTTAAGTCACTTTTGTCAGTGGCTTAGGACTAAAGGTCGCACAGAGACAGACGAGAGAAGAAAGGCCTTTGCGATGAGACTTCTTCTTGTTCTTGCCCCCGTGTTCTGCTTTTTCTCCATGGCCCAAGCCGACCTTTTGATCGTCAACGATGAACAGGTTCACAAACAACTCTCGCAGAGCAATGGGATCTTGTTTTCAGACTGGAGTTTGCTCGAAGGGTTCGATCCCATCAATGTCTACTCCAACGAAGATGAACAGTACGGGTGGTCACTGACCGCGAACAATGGGGTGCAAGGTCTTGCCGGGATTGGAGCAACCTCACTTGAAGCCGGAGAGGCGCTCACGATCTCGTTCCTCAGCGAAAATGTCTGCTCGGTTGGCGCAATGTTCGGACTCAACGATGAAACCGGGGAAGCGGTCAGCGGGACACTGCAACTGACCTTGGACGATGGCTCAAGCTATTTCACCACCATTCAACAAGATGGAGGATTTGGTGGATTCATCAGTTTGACCCAAACCATCGAAAGCTTGACTTTCCAACCTTTTGGGGAATCCGATCACAGTGCCATCGTCTCATCCATCCGAGTCGGCATCGTGCCGAGTCCTGGAGTGGCCTGCGTCTTGCTGGTTGGGCTTCACGCCCGTCGAAGACGACTCAATTGATCCTCCCAGCCTAAAGTGGGGAATGCCCCACGAAGACAAATCCTGCCAAGCGTGTGGTCGAAACATTCAGTGGCGAAAAAAGTGGGCCAAGAATTGGGACCAAGTGAAGTGGTGCTCGGACCGTTGCCGACGGCAAAAAGTTCGCCCTTTGGACCAAAAACTCGAAGAGGTCATCGAGAAACTGCTGCAAGGCCGGGAAGCCTCCAAAAGCATCTGCCCCAGCGAAGCCGCAAAATCAGTTGACCCACTGAATTGGCGGGAACTTCTGGATCCTGCCCGTTCGGCGGCACGAAGACTGGTCACAGCGGGCACCCACGAAATCACGCAAAAGGGCCAAGTTGTCGATCCTTCACGAGCGCGTGGACCTATCCGAATTCGCCGAGCGACATGTCTCGATTGACCGGTCGTGGACCAAGCTGAGGCCCAACCCATGGTTTCAATACAAGGGTGGCCAGGCTACTCAAAGACGAAGAACCCATATCCTGTTGGACGGTCCAAAGCGTGGACCAGAAGCGGACTCCCCTGAAATCGAGAGGTTGAACCACAGTTGCTTGCAGCAAGACTCGCCAACCGAATGCGGCATCTCGGCCGCTGGGGGCCCAAGCAAGGCATCACTTGCTTCCGCCTCTATGAGAGGGATATTCCGGATTTCCCACTGATTGTCGACTGGTTTGCAGACCTGGATGCCCAAGATCCAACATGCGAAGGGGATGCCGTTGTCTGGGCATTTCCTCGCACCAAAGACCGGGGCGATCCCGATGCCGAGCGTACGTATCTCAACAGAGTCTGTGTCGAGGTTGGCCAAGGACTCAACATCACCGAGGATCGCGTGCATCTCCGTTCACGAGGACGGCAAAGAGATGGTTCTGGCCAGCGACAGCAGTACGTTCGAATGGAACAAAAGAATCAGCACAAGGTGGTTCAAGAATACGGCGTTCAGTTCGAGATCAACCTAAGCGATTACCTCGACGTGGGCCTGTTTCTTGATCACCGAGTCCTACGCCGAGAGATCAGGGAACGAATCGCCGGCCGGTCCATGCTGAACTTGTTTGCCTACACCGGAGCTTTTTCCGTCCACGCTCGAATTGGTGGAGCCACCACCACCACCACCGTCGATCTCTCTAAAACCTACCTTGAGTGGTACCAGCGGAACTGCACACTCAATGCATTGGCTGAAGATGACCGGCACATCTGTATCCAAGATGACTGTTTGCAGTTCCTAGAAGATGGGCCCCAACCCGGAGAATCTTACGACACGATTGTCTTGGACCCGCCGACGTTCTCGAACTCGAAACGCATGAGGGACACATTTTCGGTTGGAAGAGATCATGCGTATCTGATCGAGTGCGCCAGTAGCTTCATGGCCAGCGACGGAGAATTGTTTTTCTCAACCAACGACCGCGGGTTTGAATTGGACGTCGAGAGGCTTCCTACGCAGCTGGAATGGAAGGAAATCTCAAACCGTACGGTCCCAGACGACTTTCGAAACCGCAAGGTTCATCGAGCGTGGCGATTTCGTGAAGCCAGATAATCGCCGGGGATCAAAAAGACCTTCTCCGCCTTCGCGCTACTCCTGCGATGCCCAGCAAAGCCAGACCAGCTGGTGAAGGGACGACGCCAAGTTTGAGGGAAGAGACCGCAGGAGCCGCAAACATCGAAGGTCCAAATCCACGGAGCGTAAGACTGTCTATGTCTGCTCTACTGCTGATGAAGCCAGCAAACCCACCGTCTTTGTTCAAAGACGTCACATAAGAGGTCCCGTCACTCAATTCCAGTTCCAGAATCCCCATCACGGGCAATTGGAACTCGTCGACCAGAAAGAAGAAGCCTCCCACCGATCGGACTTCTTCTTCAAAATCAATCACAAGGGTCTCCCCGATGGAATCAGTTTTCAGGTACGAGCCCAATACCCCTTCAAGCCCAGAGGAAGCGGCCAACTCAACCGAACATATCGAAGAGGCTACGTCAAGCGAGGCGAATACGCCGTCATAGGTCGTGAAGTCGAGTGTGTCGTTCCCGATTCCCAAGGCACCTGTGATTTGGTCGTAAGCATCACAGGAATCCAACACCACAACACTCGCATGGGCCTGCGCAATCAAGGGAGACAACATCAACATCGATACGGCAACTCGAACAGACAAGGGGGCCTCACATTCTCGGATGCAAACATCCGGCTCACGGCAGCCCATAGGACTACACAACACAACTTCCTCCGTCAGAAGGAATTCGAATGCATGACTTCTAGAATCCTCAAATCAAACGTAGCCCATAAAATGAGGCAATCAAATCAGTTTGAGAAAAAATTATCGCCCCTGAGGACCAGTCGTGACCAAGCCATTCCACCCTCCCAAACTCATGCTTCTCGGCTCTGGCGAGCTGGGGAAAGAACTTGCCATTTGTGCACAACGCCTTGGCTGCACTGTGGTTGCTGTGGACAATTACGCCGGCGCCCCCGCGATGCAGGTGGCCGACGAGGCGGTTGTGCTGGACATGCTGGATGGCAAAGCACTCAAAAAAGCTGTTCGAAAGCACCGTCCCGATCACGTGGTGCCAGAAGTGGAAGCCATTCGAACCGAAGCACTGCTTGATCTTGAAGCAAGTGGCGTCGATGTCATCCCCAGCGCCAATGCCGCGCATCAAACCATGAACCGTGACGCTATCCGTTCGTTGGCTGCAGGAGAACTTGGTCTACCCACCGCTCGATATGCCTATGCCTCCTCGGAAGACGAATTGGTCGAGGTGGCCACATCGCACGTTGGGCTCCCCTGTGTCATCAAACCGGTCATGAGTTCCAGTGGGAAGGGACAGTCTGTGGCCAAAACCAAGAGAGACCTCAAGAAATGTTGGAAAAACGCGCTGGCCGGCATGCGAGGCGACACCCCGGTGGTCATCGTCGAAGAGTTCATCAAGTTTGATTCCGAGATCACACTCTTAACCATCAAGCAGCGGCCCAGTAAGGCATCTCGTGCTCGAAGCACCATCTTCGTCCCCCCCATCGGGCATCGCCAAGAGCGCGGTGACTACCAAGAGTCATGGATTCCCCATCCCATGAAATCATCCGTCCTCCAACAAGCACAAAGCATGGCGAAGAAAGTGACGGATCGTCTGGCCGGTCCCAACGGTGCGGGATTGTTTGGGGTCGAATTCTTCATCCGAGGGAAAGAAGTCATTTTCTCCGAGCTCTCTCCACGTCCTCACGATACTGGGATGGTGACCATGATCTCACAGGACCTCTCAGAGTTTGAACTGCACCTCCGGGCCATCTTGGGGCTGCCCATCCACCAAGTCACCGTCGATCGACCCAGCGCTAGCGCTGTCATTTTGGCAACCAGAACCAAGACCCGTCCGCCAAACTATCGTGGCCTTGACGCTGCCTTGCAGGTCCCCGAAACAGAGATACGGATCTTTGGGAAGCCCTCGACAAGAAAATGGCGACGTATGGGGGTCGCCCTGTCGCAAGGCAACTCACTCAAACAAGCTCGAACTCGCGCGAAAAAAGCAGCGGGATTGGTACGCGTTTCCTGACCAAGAAAATCTCTTCAGAAAGACTGCTCAAAGCGAACCACCAGATTTCGACCTGGCTCGTTGACACCCGATCCGTGGCGGCGATAGTCGACGTCAAAAACATTCTCGAGAGCGATCCCGACCGAAGATTCAGGATCAAGAGGGACACCCCATCCCAAATCCAGAACCGTCCACCCCGGCGTCCCACCTTCGGGAATCCGCTGAGTATCAGCTTGATCTCGACTGGAGAGTCGATCTTGGAGATCAGACCACCGAACACGACCCTCAACGTGCCATAGGGCGCCATGCGGGAACCAACGGACCGTTGACGTCATCAAGGCGGGGGCCATTCGACTGATTGGTTCATTGACCGAGACATCGTCAGTGGTGGGAAAGGTGTCCACATCGCCGCGTTGCGCGCTGAACTGAGTGCGCCAGGTCAAATTCGGTGAGGGAGACCAAGTAAGCGAGCCCTCAAAACCAAACAGCCGACCGTCCCCAGCATTCTGTTTGGTGACCGCTGCCCCCCCATCAATCACCTCTCCGGTCGGACGACGAATGATCATGCCATCGATGGCCGTGTAATACGCGGTGAACAACCATGACCATGAGTCGCGTTGCTCACGAATGGATGCTTCTACCCCAAAGAATTCCTCGGGATTCAAACCGAAGGCGGGGACCTCGACCTCACCAGAGCGAGCCACATCAAATCTCGTGAAGTCCGACAGATTGGGAAGTCGAATTCCCGTGGAGAGACGACCTTCCAGTGTGGTGCCAAGGTGTTTTGGAGAAGTCCATCGCAACGCACCAGAAGTGCTCAGACCATCAAGAGTACGGTCCATGGAAAGAATGTCATCGGTGGCCGGATCAGCCACACGGTCAGCAAAGACGCGTGACGAAGACCATCGAGCTGTCACATGACTTTCCAATTCCGATGAGAGCGAGTGACTTTTGGAAACGAAACCCTCGACCAGGTCGCGGCCGCTGTCATCCCCAACCGGACCTTGGATGGAGGCACCCGTAAACGAACCGTCCGAAGCAAAATTCAAACGCGTTGAGTCCGCCCGTGACCACAACGAATCGAGACCGAATGACCAGTTGTTTTTTTCGGCTCGGACAGAAAATCCGAAGCCCACAAGATCAAATCCTTGCAAGTCTCGCCGGCCATCGGACCGAACGCGGTCACGAGACTCGGATTGAACTTGCCTCGAGAACGTCCACGACAAATCGTCCAGGTCACCAGGATCACGACTGGATCCCATGAGTATTGTTCGTTCGCGGCGGTGATCCAACACACGACGGAGATCAGACCCAATCGTGGTGCCCTCGAAGGACTGTCCGTAAATGGTGCTGTGGGTTCGCCAAGCGTCGTCAACACGGGATCGATCGTGGCCGACCGTCCAATCCACACCACCCGATTTCCATGCCAACCGGAAATCCAGAGCTGAGGTTTCGTAGCCGGTTCGTGGCTGAACACCATCCCCGGTCCGAAGGTCTCCAAAGGAGCGAAGATTGACACCGCACTCCAAACCGATCGCACCATCACCACCAGACAGTTGTAGTCGACCACCAGAAGATCGTTCGGCACTTGCCAATCGGCCTCTCACCGAACCACTCCAAAGCAACGAAGGATCAGGTCGAGATGAAATCAGTTCCACAACACCTCCAATCGCTCCTGAGCCAGCCGAAGCCGATCGGAGACCAGGAGAAAAGAGAACTTCTGCAAACGATTCCGGATCAAGAGTGTTCCAGTATTGAACGGGGCCTTCTCTGAAGACGGTGTCATCGAACCGAATACCGTCAACAAGAAGCACCGTACGTTGACCTGTGAAGCCACGCATAAATGGGGAACCCTGCCCATGACCCGTCTTTTGGATATGAACTCCAGGAAATGCTTGCATAAGCTCAGGCAATGATCGGTCAATATGAAAAACCGTGGGATCAAGCTGAATTTTGTCTTGAGCAAGCGACGGTGACAATTCAAAAGCTGAAACATCTGGCATCGAAGATGGTTTGACGACCATGTCCGGCAGATCAAGAACCGAGTTGGAGTCATCGCTGGACAATGCCGCGCACAGAAACAACATGAAGGTGCTTGCCATCAGAGAAAGTCTCCCGGTGGACTCGAACGTTTCCCGAATGTATCGGATGGTTTCTGAAGAAGATCATCCCCGAAGTGTTCCAAGTGCTCGGCCGTGCCCGGAGCATGGTCAGGGGCCAACCCCACTTCGTTGACCAAATAAGCGAGCCACCGGTTTCGCCGGCCCTGCACTTCGAGGGCCACGCTTCGGCCTACGTCAGAAAGAAGGTACTGACCCGGAGTTGTAGATTGAATCAGTCCTTGCTGGGTGGCCAAACCAAGGACTCTTGGATCAATAGTGGACCAGGGGAAAGATGTGCTGGTCTCATGGGACGTGTGCAACAAAACCACGACATCTTCGACTGCAACTTGATCGGCAAGCTGTCGAGCTCGGATACGTTGAGTCCAGTAGCCATGTCTGGGGGAAAAAAAGAGAGAGACCGCAAAGACAAATCCGCTGAAAACGGTAATCGTGCCGGAGGCCTTCAACGACTCCCCTTGCCAGAGGAGTGGGATCCAGGTGCTCAACAGGTAACCGAGGACCGCACAGCCGAAGGCCACGAGAACACTGACCAGTATCTGACTCTTGAGACGGTCGGTAAACAAACGAGCCGTTGAGGCAGGAACGAGCAAGGCCGCAATAACCAACACTGAACCAACCGCCTCAAAGGAGGCGACAGTCGCGACCGAAACCAACAACATCAACAGAATGTTGACCACTCCGGAAGAAAACCCAAGGGTATGAGCCAGTCCTGGGTCGAACGAGACGAGACGAAGTTCCTTAAAGAAAACCACCACAAAGATGGCGACCAAGAGCACCATGATCAACAACGACCAAATGGAGGAGGGTACGGCGTAAAAGAAATTTGTGGAGTCAACATCAAAGAAAGAAGCAGGCGCGTCAAACCAGACCATCAGTTCCAATTGCCCGTACAAAACACAATTGGGATCAAGATCAACATGATCCGTGTGCCCCACTCGGATCAGGATCACCCCAACGGCAAAAGCAATGGAAAAGACAACACCCATTGCGGTATTCGACTCAATCCGGCCGTATCGTCTGAGAGCTTCGATGCTGGCCACCGTCAGCAGACCTGCGATCAACGCCCCCAGGAAAAGTCCGAAAGGATCGCGTGAGCCAAACACCAAATACGCACCGACCACCCCTGGCAGCACCGTGTGGGACAGGGCATCTCCCATTAAGGATTGACGACGGAGGATCAAGAAGTTGCCCAAAAGCGTGCAGCCCACAAGCACCAAAACAGATGCGAGCAAAGGGAACAAATCGAGAGCGGGGATCAGACTCATGGTGTGGACCCAAGCTGAAGCTGGTCTTCCAACTGGGCGACAAGATCTTCGGACAACACATGCTCAACTTGATCCACAGACCAATCGACGTGGTTGGCCGCAACATCAGCATGACTGATGAGGTACTGGGTCCAAAGACGGTGATTTCGTTGAATGGTCAATCCGCGGGACCTACCGGTTGGAGTCAACGACCAAACAGATGATGAGAATTCCACGAAATGCTTGGCTTGGAGACGCCGCATCAGGCGGTTGATCTTTCGGGCGGACCAACCACGAACCGAAAACAACTCAATCAGGCCATCGGTGGAAACAGAGTCCTCGTGGTCAATGAAATGTTCCAGAGCGTGATCCTCGACAATGCGTTGATTCCGACGATAAGCACTCCATTGACTTGAAATGATGCCACGACGAGGCGCGAGGAACAGACTCAACAAAAAGATGGCACCTGCCACCAAAACAATGACTGGTCCGGTGGGCAGATTGGGCAAGCTTGAGGAAAGAGCAGCGCCGAACCAACCGGAAATCCCACCGATCAGCCCCGAAATCATCAGGACATCAAAAAGGCGAGTTGACCACAATCGACCGGCGGCACAAGGCACAATTAAAAAAGCCACCACCAACATCAAACCGACCGCTGGGATGCCCACCACGCATACGACCGCGACCAGACCCATCATCAACAAGTCGATTCGGTCGACTGACCATCCCGTCGTTGCCGCAAAATCTGCATCAAAGCAGACTTGCCCAAAAGGATTTCGGAGAAGAATCGAGATCAAGCCAACCAATACAGAAATGCCTGCAAGGGTAAGAACATCAACCCTAGTCATCGATGAAGCCTGGCCGTAGATGTACGAATCGAGTCCGGCCGTTTGGGTGGAGACAGAAGTTTGGACCACGCTCAGCAGAACAATGCCCAAACCAAAAAAAGTACTGAGGACCAGACCAATTGCCGCATCCTCACGCACCCTGGGATGACGAACCAGGCACTGCACGGCCCAGATCCCAAGAAATCCACTGCAGGCGCCACCGACCAACAAAGGCAAAATTTCTGGACCAGTCGCCCCAAAGATCAGAGAAATGAGGAACCCCCCTACGACACCAGGCAATGTCGCATGCCCCAAGGCATCGGCCATGAGGGCTCGACGTCGAAGCACAGCGAACGTGCCCACGATCCCACTGGCAAATCCGAGACTGGTTGTCCCCAGAATGACAAGTGTGGCGTTGTAACCAGACTGCAACGTGAGAACATTCCAGAAGTCCAACCAAAAGTTGACCGGATCATCCATCACTCATCTCCGCTCCGACCGAGCAACCGCCTCCGCGGCCTCGGCCAGCATGGTCAGGCGGCCACCGTAAGTCTTCCGCAAATTATCTTCATGGAAAACATCAGCCACTGGACCTGAATCCACCACCCGCATGTTGAGGAAGATCACTTCATCAAACGAGCTGGGTACGGTTTGGAGATCATGATGAACCACAATGATGGTTCGACCCTCACGCTTCATCTCTCGAAGGACACCAAGGATGGCCTGTTCCGTTGCCGCATCAACGCCGGCGAACGGCTCATCCATGAAATACAAATCGGCTTCTTGGGCGAGCGCTCGAGCCAAAAAGACCCGCTGCTGCTGTCCCCCCGAAAGTTGTCGAATTTGACGGTCAGCGAGATCAGCAAGACCAACACGATCCAAACACAGGAGAGCAGCATCTCGGTCTTTTTTTCGGACTGGACGAAACCACCCGAGCTTTCGATATCGCCCCATACATACGACATCAAGGGCGGTCACCGGGAACTCCCAATCCACACTTTCTCGTTGGGGGACGTACCCAATAGTCGAGCGGACCGCGTCAAGTGATTTGCCACGGAAGGCCACCAGACCGGATGCACGCGGGACCAATCCGAGACACGCTTTGATCAGGGTGCTCTTTCCCGCCCCATTGGGACCAACAATCGCAATCAACTGTGGGTCCTCGGGGGCGTCATAATCGACATCCCACAGAACTGGCTTGCGGTCATAGGCCACGGTCATGGCATGAATCGACAGCGGACTGTTGGTGGAATGCTCAGGTCGCTGAATCGGGCTCATGGTGATGACCCAGGAGACAGAGAACTCTTGGTTGCACGCCACCCACCCTGCGGGGCCTCCCCACCAAGAGCACGGGCAATGGTGGTCACGTTGTGATCAATCATCCCCAAGTAAGTTCCTGACCATGTTCCAGCATCGCCCATGGCGTCCGAATAGAGAGAACCGCCAATTTTGACGGTGTGTCCCTGCGCTTTTGCACCCTCAATGAGAGCGCGGATCCCCTTTTCTGGAACGGTGGATTCGACAAAGATCGCCGGGATCTTCCGCTGCACCAAAAGGTTCACCAGACGGTTGACATCCTGAACCGAAGCTTCAGATTCAGTGGAAATCCCCTGCAAGCCAATCACTTCAAATTCGAAGCGTTTGCCGAAGTAACCAAACGCATCGTGGGCAGTGACGAGTACACGAACCTCGGCGGGTACAGACTGAAGCACTTCAGAGGCGTAGACATCAAGTGCCTCCAAATTCTTGAGATACGAATTGGTGTTGAATTCATACGCGGCTCGGCCGTCAGGGTCCAGAAGGACGAAACGATCCCGGATGGCGAACAGAACCATCCGCCAACTTTTGGGATCCATCCATACATGGGGATCATGCGCTTCAGGATCTTCGGCGTCATGAAGAAGTGATTGCTTTGGCAATTGCTCCGCGACCGCACAGACCGAACGGCCTGACTCTTGGGCACGGGCAAAGGCCTCATCCATACGGCCCTCGAGGTGAAGTCCGTTGTAGAAAATCACATCAGCAGCAAGCACCTTGGCCAAATCGGATCGGGTGGGCTGGTACAGATGGGGATCAACGCCGGGAGACATCAGGACCTCGACGCTGCCTCGGTCCCCTACGACGGCCTTCACCAGATCGCCGATCATTCCAGTGGTCGCCAAACATCGCAGTTCATCGCCCGACACAGGCTGGCTTAGCGCCAACAGGGGCAAGAGAAAGGTGACTGCATAAGAGGGGATTCTCATGCTCGTAGCATAGGCTACAAACATTCCAGCGGCTAGAGCTGGGATGGCTCTCAAATTAAGAATCGCTCATAAATTTCTTCATTTTCCGAAGGGTTTCTTCGCTGACGTGGTGTTCGATACCTTCCGCATCAATCTCCGCCGTGCGCTTGGAGACACCAAGTGCTCGCAGGAACGAAAAAACAAGCTCATGACGAGCACGCGATCGCTTGGCCAAGGCCAACCCTTCGGGGCTCAGTTGAATCGGCTTACGGGGCGGGGCGTGCAAGAGCCCTTCCCGATCCAGCCGCCGGACGATGCGGGACGCCGTGACATGACTCACTGCAAATTTTTCGGCCAACATGGAGACGCGGCACTCACCGGCCGACTCCAAAAATTCCGCCACAGCCTCGACGTAATCCTCAGCGGTTTCCGAAGCGTGGTCATCACGCGTGCGTTTGAAAGGCGAAGTCGACACCCTCGTAGCCTAACGAGAACCCGTGCAGGTCTGGTTCACTTTCCCGTTCGCGGCGGGCGCGGGATCAACACTGGGGTTACCGCCTTGTACGTCTCGTAATCTTCTTGCCCCCCCCATCGCTCGTCGGCTTTCCGTTCAAGCAGTGGCACCCCGCTCATTTTCATCAGAAGAAATGACACGAAGACGGGTGAGATCAGGGTCGCATACTGCCATCCCGTGAGAACGGGAACAGCCATCAAGGCCACACCAGTCCAAAGAACAATTTCACCAAAATAGTTGGGGTGGCGAGACCAAGCCCAAAGCCCTGTCCGAATAAATTGGTCCTGGTTGCAGGGATCATTTTTAAAAGACGACTTCTGAGCATCGGCGACCACTTCGACGGCAAAGCCGAACAGCCAAACGCCAAAGCCTGTCCAGCCCAACCATGACATAGGGACCGTCTCCCCACCGGTCACAATCGCCAACGCTGCAGCCATGGTGGTCAATACCCACAAAGCTTGCAGGGTCCACCACACCAAAAAAGTGCTGGGCTTGGTCTTCACACTGTCGAAGCGAATGTCTTTCCCCACCCGTTTGACACGAACAAAGAGAAATCCCGCCAACCGAATGGCCCAGATGGAAACCATGATCACCACAAGGGTGCTTCGGAGATCAAGAGGCTTCGACAGGACAACGGCCAAACCTGTGACCGAAAGATAGGTCAACCCACCCGTGAGATCGTAGTAGTGCTCAGTCCGTGCGAACGCGGATGGCACGTACACCAACCAGTTCAGGCCAAAGGCTAGACCAGCGCACCACAGAAAAACCGGAACTTCGGCCCGAACCAGACCACCAGATCCCCCGGCCGACGCCAAGGCCGTGCCCAATAGGGTGATGATGCAAACGGAAAGAAGATTGCGAGCCGAGACATGTGTTGGCATGTCTTTACTCTAGGCGAGAGCGCTCACTCGGCAGGGCCGTACACAACTTTCCGCAAGCCGGCGGGAATTTCGAAACTGAATTCACGGGCTCGACTCATCCAGAGGACATACATCTGATTGCTGGGATCGATCCAAAAATGGGTGTTGTGGTATCCCGACCAACCAAAAATACCTTGGGGTGCCGCATTGCCTTCGGCAGAGGAATCACGCATCACGAAAACGCTGTACCCCATATCCATGCCTGAAGGTCGCCCCATCTCTGACATGATGTTCTCACTGAGAGGAGTGGTCATCCGATCGATACTGGCTTGGTTCAGAATTCGGTGGCCGTTGAACTCACCGCCATTGGCAAGCATTTGACAGAAATTGGCGTAGTCACTCGCCGTGGAGACCAAACCTTCACCACCGAAGTGCGCTTGACTGGTTGGGCTGTACGTCAACTCGTTCAAGAGATAGGTGTACCCCTTGAGGTGTTCAGAGTTGATCCACAGTGGCTGGAACCGTGATCTCTTGTCTGCATCCATCACAAACGAGGTGTCGACCATCTCCAAAGGCTCGAACAGGGTCTGGGTCAAGTAATCCTGAAAAGAAAGACCAGAGAGCACCTCAACCAATCGACCCAGAATGGCCTGATTGATCCCGTACAGAAATGATGATCCGGGTTCAAAAGCCAATGGCTCCTGAGCGATGGCTTCACAGTAAGACTGCAAGTCGTTAAACCGGGTTTGGTTGGTGTGGGGACGGTCATAGCCTGGGGGTACCGGATTTTTGATGGAGTTCGTATTCGGGGCCCCGTCTTCCCATCCGGAGTAGTAGGCCCAGCCAGAGCGATGGGCCATGAGATGCTCGATCCGAAGCGGCTCAGTTGCTGGACGAACAGAATCCCCATCTTGAACAACCAAATTGGCAAAGCAAGGGATGTAATCGGAAACCGGATCATTCCACTCGAACTTGCCCTGCTCATGCAGAGTCATCATCGACACGATGGTAATGGGTTTAGACATAGACCAAATGGGGAACACTGTGGTCTCATCGACATCACGGTCACCAAGCCGATCAGAGTTCACAACCGACATTGCCCGAGTGCCATCGGCCGCGCCGACGATGACAAGATTGCTTCCGGTGATCTCATCCTCAATGATTTGAGATTGGAATGACTTGATACGCCCACTGAGGCCTTCATCAGATAACCCCGAGGTGGTGCACCCAAAGAGGAAACTGAGGGTCAAGAGCGACATCAAAGTGCGAAAAATCATGTGAACTTCCTGAGATAGGTTTCGAAATACAAAAGGCCGATTTTACCAAATCTCTCCACAAAAAAGAAATGCCACAGACAAGCTGTGGCATTTCAATCAATCAAGGAATGCTCAGTGGTTGGGCGTGGCCTTCTTCGGAGAGAAGATGAACAATGCCAAGAAAATGACCGCCAAGCCAATCGGGAGATAGGCCACTTGCCCAAATGCTTCAAGACCAGCCTCAGCTTGAATACTTGCCCATTGCAACGCGCCTTCAGATCCTGCATCAGCCTTTTGCAAGGCTTCGGCAGTAACCCCTTCTGGAATTCGAGCGGCGATCCCGTCGTCGTACCAACGTCCGATCACGGGCAACACGTAACTCGCACTCAGCATGCCCGCGCCCCCCATAATGGCCAGTCCCAATGCCCCAGTCTTGGGGAAGCGTTCATTGGTGTACCCCAACATGGTGGGCCAAAAGAAGCACACACCGAAGGCAAAGACGGTTGCCGAAGCGAACAGCATTGGTCCCGAAGTTTGACTCATCAAGAACAGGCCCGCTGCACTCAAAATGGCACTGCCGAGCAGCATGCCCAAGGGCTGCAGGCGATGAACAAATGGACCCGCAAACTGACGGCCTACCGCCATAAGTCCAGTGATCCAGACCAAGACGAGCAGTCCAGAGACGCCAGCATTTTCAAGAATGTTTGGAATCCACTGGTTGGGACCAAGCTCAGTGGCGGCGGTCAACAACATGCAGACCACCAGCAGCAAGAACACCGGATGCAGGCAGGCGGCGAACATGTCGCCCGTAGAAACACCCATCTCCACGCGTTCGGTCTTCGGCATCGACTGCCCAACAAACAAGACGGCGTAGGCGGCCAGAGGGAGCAACATGGTGGCAAATTGAGCCTGCCATCCCAAACCAAGTTTGCCCATGAGGTATCCAACCAACCCACCGATCACAATGCCACCGGGGAACCAAACATGGAATTGATTCAGTTTGGTGGTTTTGTTGTTTGGATACAAAGCCGCGATCAAGGGATTGCAGGCAGCTTCAACGGATCCGTTGGCAATGCCGAACAGGAGCGTTCCGCCAAACAGGCTCCAGTAATCCCAAGCAAAAATCGTGAGCAGGATTCCCGCCAAGTGACCCACAAAAGCCAGGCCAACGATCCGCCGCATGCCAATCGCATCACACAAAGGGCCTCCGAACACCATGGCCAGAGTGAATCCCCAGAAAGCAGTGCCATTGATCCAGCCCACTTGCTCATTGGTCAATCCGAATTCCTCGGTCCATGAGCTCATGGCCGCACCGCGGATGGCGAAGCTCATGGCGGTCACAATCAGGGCAAGACAACTGGCGTTGAACAAGCGGGAAGCATTGGGGGAAGTTGACATGGGGAGATCTCCTCAGCGGGTCAGCCACAAAAACAAGCGGAACGCGAAGTGTCTTTTCGGCAAATGTGGGGGGAATTGACCACCTAAGGCTGTGAATTCGCCGGTTGATCGGCCACCCATGCCAATGCGCCCAGCAGATGCTGCTCAAATGCTGGCTCCGAAAAGGTCGTCTTGGTATGCCCGAGCGCGGTGTAGAAGCTGCGCCCCCCATCGAATTCGTGCGACCACGCCATCGGATGCCACGTACCGGACCGCCCGTCGGTGTACGTGTTTTCATCAATACGCAAAAGGCAATCGCAACCTTCATGAGGGCCATCAGATTTGAAGTCATACCACTCGTCGGTACGAATCCATGTTGGGCCAAGATGAGCCGTCGCGGGGTGCCCATGATCCATCACGACCAAACGAGCGGGCTGAACAGCGGGATGACACCGAAATCGCGCTCCCACCAGCTGGCCAAACCAATCCCACCCGTGCTCGGTGTCAGAAGCTGCGTGGACCCCCAAAAAAGCGCCGCCGGATTGGTACCAAGACTGAAAGACCTGCTGCTGCTGTTCGTTCAGCACATCACCAGTGGTGTTCATGAAGACCACCACATCAAAGTCATCCAAGACATCGCGGCTGAATAGGGCGGCGTCTTCGGTGGACGTCACTTGGAAATCATATTGTTGTGCTAAACGTCGCAGACATGCATGACCTTCGGCAATGGAATCATGCCTGAAAGTTTGGGTTTTGCTGAACACCAAAATCCGAAGCCCCTTCACCGAGGGCATCACGACCTTGTCGTCGATGACCGTCAATTTGAGATCTGTCAAAGTGCATCCATCATCCTCATCCCGACTGACCGGTCCAAAAGGTTCTGCCGAACGATCACCCGCGTCGGTCGGTTCGTAGACCACAAAGTCCTGCACAACTTCACCGTTCAAACGCATTTCTGTGAGTCGAGCCGAGGCCAATGTTCGACCTTCAGGATCGAATCGTGGCGCACGGAAGTTCGCTTCAATATGGTGTTCATCGGCCTGATTTCCTCCGAGAGACACTTCTGGCAACCAGTATCGACTCTGAAAAGCCAACCGGGGCGTCTTGCCGCTGCTGCTCGTGAATGTTGCCTCAAGCCGAACATCTCCATGTTCGAAGGCGTCAAGTGACGGCAAAGTTTGAAGATCCACTTCAGTTGCAGGAACGCCGCTCGGGATGCGATTCAAGGTGTACCACGCTTCTTGGGACCAGAGCGCCTGACCAGTCATATTTTGGGGATCCAATCTCAGATGAACCACGGAACCTTCCCGCAGCCCTGGAACCTTCAGGCGAACCGATCGACCATCTCCTGATGAAATCGATTCGGTGACCACCAGCTTTTGCTCATCACGCTTGGGTCCCCCGTATTGCGCGGTGGCGTGGTACCGCCATTGACGAAGGGCAAAATGGTCTGGTTCGCCCAGCCAGGCCCGATCAACCGGCTCGGTGAAAGTGATGTGAAAACCATCAGGAAGGGCATGCACCGACTGGATTTCGAACGTGGCGTTTCCATTTGGCTTCAGTCGTTGCAGTCCAAATCGGGTGCCGTTCCAACTCCAGTTTCCACTGGAACCCGTTCCTCCGGCATACAGGCAGCCGTCTGGTCCCCAGACAAGGCGGTTCACACCACACTCCAACCCTTGGGTGAAACGGAAGACAGCCCCTTGGACTTCTCCTTCAACCTTTTCAAGTTGCACGCGGCGAATCCCGCCCATGGTCAGTTCGCCTAAAAAGAATTGTCCGGCAAAAGGTCCGTCGGGAATTTCCAACGGTGTGGTCGGCGAGTTCGAGATCTCATTCTGAGGAAGCCAGACCGCCGGAGGCGATTCTCCATTGCTGAGATATCGGCTGGGGTATCCCCCGTCGGGATAACGTTTGCTGGAAGCCAACCCGTTGTAGTGGCCGTAGAACTCTTCCGGTTGGACGTGAACCAACTTGCTCGTGGGGAGCCAGGCGCCTTGGTTGTCGGCAACATAGACCTCACCATCTTTGCTCACGCCAATGCCATTGGGTGTACGAAAGCCTCCCGCGATGTATTCGATTTCTCGCGACTTGGAATGAATTCGGTAGATCGTCCCTCGGTTTGGGGGGTTGGGACCATTCATTGAAACGACAGATCCTTCGACCTGATCGGCCTTGATGGTGTTGCTGAAGTAAATCGCGGTCGAGAGTGTTCCGTAAATCCAGCCTTCATGTGCCACGAGGCCAAAGGAAAAGTGGTGGTAGTTGTCGCCCACCCAAGGCTGAGCGAAGACTTCACGGGACTCAAAAGTCCCATCTCCATTCATATCCCACAACCGGTCAATTCCCTCGCGGTGAGACACAAAGATCTCACCATCCACAACCACAACACCACAGGGGTCGTGGAAACCATCTGCGACTTTGTCGACCGTGACATCGGACCAGGTGCCGCCAACGACACCCCCAAGAACCCAAAGGGTTCCATTGGTCGCTTCACGAAGCACACCATTGTTGTTGGGCGTGAAAGTCGACAACAACAAACGGCCATCATCGAGGAACGCCATACCACCTACCGATGGTTCAAAACCTTCTGGCCGAAGGCGTTCAACTTCCCAACTTGGGTGAACTCCCGACACCACGAGCCCATCCCCGGGTCGAAGATTCTCGCGACCATCGAGGTACTTCTTGGGGCCAGGGGAAACCACGCGGGTCACACCTTTTTCGGTCAAGAAGACATCACTCGGCACCAAGACGAATTCTTGGCTCCCGGGGACCTTCCACTCCAATCGGAGTGATTCCTCTCCAGTGCTTTCGAACATCCTGATCCGAATTGAATGCGTACCGGATGCCAAACGAATCGAACCCTCCTTGGACTGGACTGGATGAATGCCATCAAGATCGACTACCAAGGTGTCATCGATCTCAAGCTGCGAACCATCGTCACTGGACAACGAGAAGATGTATTCACCCGGCTTGGTGATCTTGATCAAGCCACTGAGCTCAACCACGAAATAATCAGGCGGGGATCCAAAGTCAGTCGCATGGGTAAAATTGACCTCATCGACCCTTCGATCAACATTGGGCGTCTGATCGGGTGCGATCTCAGCCAAGAATTCCATCGGTCGGCCAACATCCCAAGCCCTCAAGGTGAGCCCGGATTCGTACCCGGGATCCTCGATCGGATTCGCCACTCCCAGAGCCACCACAATGCCCATGATCAATGCCATACCGGGAACATACCCCCCGGGAGATGACCGTCTTGGCCCCAGCCAACGGAAAATGGCCCGGAACAACCCACAAACGGCAAAATTCCCGCCTTCAGGGCCGGATTTTGGGGCAAGTCACTTAAAGTGTGAGTCTGTCGCAAGACGATGCTTGAGCAACGCAAAACGGAGTTTGATCATGAGCACAAAGCACATCCCAACCGATCGCGAGTCCGCCTTTCTGGACACAGTTGAAGACATCCGCCACGAGCGCGAAATCATCAACGGTCTCGCACCTTTCTTGAAGGAAAAGGCCCCAGAGGACATGCTTTCCTTCTACACCGAGGATGAAGTGGTCAAGCTCCGAGTGCTGAAAGACACCGAACGAGATATTGAATCTCGCATGCCGGTCAAAATGACCCGCCACTATTACGAACTCGCGAAACGAAGCAAGCCCATCCAACGGATCGTGAAAGCCGATCCGGATGAAACCAACGATATGACCGGTTCAGAAGATCCGGGCAACCAGATGGACTACAGCCCCGTCGAAGGCTTGCTGCACAAGTATGAGATGGGCCTCATGTACGTGGTGTCAACCTGCTCGGCCCACTGCCGATTCTGTTACCGCGAAGAATTGATCGCTCGCAAGGAAATCGAACGTCAAGATGGCACCAAAGCCAAGAAGGGTCTGGCCAAGATTCCTGAGGTGGTGGCATACATCAAAGAGTTCAACGCAAAAGTCGAAGCCAATGGCGGTCGGCACCCCGATTGTGGACGCGAGAAGCTGCGAGAAATCCTGCTCTCCGGCGGCGACCCCATGGTGCTCAACAATGCCAAACTGGCCGCTTGGTTCGGTGCGTTGGCCGAAGCGGGAATCGAATCTATTCGTGTGGGCACCAAGGAAATGGCCTTTTACCCGAAGCGATTCGACGAAACCTTCTTGGCCATGCTCGATCGGTTCCACGAAACCTATCCAGAGGTCGGCATGCACTTCATGTTGCACTTCGAACACCCTGATGAAATCCTGGCCAAAAACGACGACGGGAACTACATCAAAGACAACAAAGGGTTCTTCCAGTGGGTGCCCGAAACCGGGAAAGCCATGCGAGGCCTCACGTCCCGTGGCTGGCTGAGCGTGGAGAACCAAGCCCCAATCATCAAAGGGATCAACGATGACCCCGAAGCGATTCGCATCTTGCAACGAGAGTTCAAGCGGGCGGGTGGGGAAAACCACTACTTCTTCTGCGGCCGTGACATCGTGGCGTACAAGTCTTTCAATGTGCCAATCGAGTCAGCATGGAACATCTTGAATGAGTCCCAAAAGGGTCTCTCCGGCGTCGAGAGCCACGCCCGAATGTCCATCACGCACTACAAGGGCAAGACCGAAGTCGCGGCGGTCACCAACGAACCCATCCCGGGATTGCCGGGAAGCGAGAATGGTGTTGTCATCATGAAGCTTCTGCGTAACTCGCACAGTGCTCCGGACCGCGGAAAAGTCTGCATCGTGGGCCGAAATCCTGATGCGATGTGGTTCGACGATTATGAAGATCGCGTCTTGTACGACGAAGCTGGTTTGTTTGAATACACCCGCGTAAAAAAAGACGCTGAAAAGGGATGATCAACAAACGGATGCCAAACGCGGCCGAGGCCGTCGCGGACATCCCCGACGGAGCAAGCATCATGGTGGGCGGCTTCGGCGAAGCCGGCAGCCCTATTGAATTGCTGCACGCGCTTATTGACCAAGGTGCTAAAGATCTCACGATCATCAGCAACAACTGTGGCAGTGGCGAAGTGGGCCTCGCGGCGCTCCTCAAAGCCCGACGCGTCACCAAGGTGATTTGCTCGTTCCCCAAAACCGCAAACTCCACCGTCTTTCCCGAGTTGTACCGCGAAGGATTCACCGAGCTTGAGTTGGTCCCCCAAGGCACTTTGGCCGAGCGTATTCGCGCAGGCGGCGCTGGAGTCAAAGCCTTCTACACCCCAACCGCTGTGGGGACCCCGCTGGCCGAAGGCAAGGAATCCCGAGAGTTTGATGGCCGCAGGTATTTGCTGGAACACGGATTGACCGCCGACTTTGCCTTGATCAAAGGTGTGCAAGCAGATGAACATGGCAACGTCACCTACAACAAGACCGCCCGGAACTTTGCTCCCGTGATGGCCATGGCCGCTCGAACCACCATTGTGCAAAGCGCAAGAGTCTCCGCCCCGGGCGAACTGGATCCTGAAGTCGTGGTGACCCCTGGCATTTTCGTCGATCGGGTGGTGGAAGTCTCTCAACCCGCTCACGAATCAGAGTTGATCGCCGCGGGAGTGAGCTACCCATGAGCACCTCAGATGCTGTTCAAGGTTGGGATCGAGAAGCCATGGCTCGCCGCCTGGCCCAAGACATCCCCAATGGCTCGTACATCAATCTGGGCATCGGGATTCCCGAACTCGTCGCGAAGTTCGTGCCCGAAGGACGCACCTTCATCTACCACACCGAGAACGGACTCCTGGGCATGGGGCCATCTCCAGAGGAAGGCCAAGAAGACCCCGAGTTGATCAACGCCGGCAAGCGACATGTCACCGCAAACCCGGGCGCGGCCTATTTCCATCACGCCGACAGCTTCGCCATGATCCGCGGAGGACATCTGGACTTGAGCATCCTCGGCGCCATGCAGATTTCTCAAGCGGGAGATTTGGCCAACTGGTCCACGGGCAAGCCCGGCGCGATCCCGGCGGTGGGCGGGGCCATGGACTTGGTGGCTGGAGTCAAAAAAGTCTTTGTCCTCACGCAGCACACCACCAAAACGGGAGAACCCAAACTGGTGGAGTCGTGCACGTACCCATTGACCGGTCAAGGGGTGGTGGATCGGGTCTATACCGATCTCGCCGTGATCGAGATCACCCCCGCAGGGTTCCAAACCATTGAACTCGCCCCAGGTGTTCCGTTTGAACATGTCCAAGCCATGACAGGCGCGCAGTTGTCTCCACCTCCGGCATCCCCCTCAGAGTGATCCCCACATGAGCACCCATTCTTCTGACACTTCTCGCAGCGCAGATCTCTTTGCCCGTGCCCAACATGTGCTTCCCGGCGGAGTGAGCCGGAATACCGTGCGCCGCGAGCCCCATCCTGCCTACGCAGATTCTGGTGCCGGCTGCAGGGTGACCGACCTCGATGGCATCACGCGAATTGATTTCTCCAACAACATGGCCTCGTTGATTCACGGGCACGCCTATCCCCCCATCGTTGAGGCGGTGACCGAACAGTTGCAGCGTGGTTCTGGCTTCATGCTGGCCACCGAGTCCGAAGTGGCCTACGCGGAGCATTTGTGCTCCCGCAGCCCGAGTTTCGAAAAAGTCCGGTTCATGAACTCAGGCACCGAAGCCGTCATGGTCACCATTAAGGCTTCAAGGGCGTTCACCGGACGCCCCAAAATTGCCAAAGTCGAAGGGGCGTACCACGGGGCCTACGACTACGCCGAAGTGAGCCAAATTACCAATCCCAAAGTATGGGGTGACGCCGACCGACCCAATGGCGTTCCCGTGGCTCACGGCACCCCTGCCGCCGCGCTCAACGATGTCATCATTCTTCCCTTCAACAACACACAGCGTGCTCTCGAATTGCTCGAAGAACATGCCGAGGAGTTGGCCTGTGTTTTGTTGGACCCCATGCCCCACCGTGTCGGTATGAATCCGATCGAACCAGAATTTCTGTCCGCGATACGCGACTGGACCACTGCCAATGGTTCCCTTCTGGTGTTTGATGAAGTCATCACCTATCGAAGCGACTATGGCGGACTGCAGATGACCTTGGGAGTCGAGCCCGATCTGACCGCCATGGGCAAGATGATTGGTGGCGGATTCCCCGTGGGAGGCGTGGCGGGACGGGCCGATGTCATGGACTTGATGAACCCGAAGGGAGACAATTATGTCTTCCCATACTCAGGAACATTCTCCGCCAACCCCATCAGCATGACCGCCGGTCATATTGCCATGCGAGATTTTGATCAGGAAGCCGTAGAACGACTCAACAAGCTGGGGGATCACGCTCGCAAAGGCATTGCGGAAGCCGCGAAAGCAAGTGGCGCGAGAGCATGCGTCACCGGAACCGGTTCGATTCTTCGGGTGCACATGAAAGCGTCAGCCCCACGAAATTTCCGAGAGGCATACACCTCCCCCGAAGAAACCGCACGACTCAAAGCCATGCTCGATCACCTGTTTTCGGCGGGCATGATCATGATCAACACATGCACCGCCATGCTGTCAACGCCAATGACCGAGGTTGAAATCGACGAACTGGTGGCGGCCGTCGGTGACGGCTTTGACAAGATTGCCAAAATGCCCTGAACGAATCGGGACGCTTAATCCCGCTCAAACAATGTCGCCAGACCTTGTCCCACGCCAACGCACAGAGAAGCAAGGCCATGCTTCGCGTTCCGGCGGCGCATTTCGTGGACCAAAGTGGTCACCATTCTTGCTCCCGTACACCCCAAAGGGTGTCCCATGGCAATGGCGCCACCGTTGACGTTCACTTTCGACTGATCCAAGCCCAACGCCTCACAACACGCAACCGCTTGAGCCGCAAAGGCCTCATTGAGTTCCACAAGGTCGATGGCATCAAGGGAAAGGTTTGACCGCTGCATGACCTTTTGGATGGCAGGCACCGGACCGATGCCCATTTCTGCCGGAGCAACACCCGCGGCCGCACTGGAACCGACGAAAGCCAGGACCTCAATACCCAAGGATTTCGCTCGATCAGCATCCATCAAGATCAAAGCCGCAGCACCATCGTTGACCCCCGAAGCGTTGCCGGCGGTCACCGAGCCCGAGGGGTCCTTGGTGAAGGCCGGTCGCAGCTTGGCGAGTGCCTCCGCGGTGGTCGATGGACGCGGATGTTCATCGACGTCCACCAAGAGCGGGTCACCTTTGCGTTGGGGCACCGAAACCGGAACCAATTCATCTGCAAACAAACCACGCTCCTGGGCCGAGGCCCATCGTTGTTGGCTTTGCAGGGCAAACTGGTCCTGGGCCTCTCGACTGATGCCGTACTTCTGGGCCACCGTTTCCGCCGTGATGCCCAATGGATCGGTGTGCCCCATCTGTTCCATTTTGGGATGCACAAAACGCCACCCGATCGAGGTGTCGTACATCTCTTGAGACCGACCAAACGCAGCGTTCGACTTCGAGACCACATATGGGGCCCGGCTCATCGATTCCACCCCACCGGCGAGATACACCTCACCTTGACCTGATTCAATCATGCGGGCGGCAATATTGATCGCTTCCAGCCCCGACGCGCACAAGCGATTCACTGTCGCTCCAGGGACGGATTCAGGCAAACCGGCCAACAGAGACGCCATGCGGGCCACGTTTCGATTGTCCTCGCCAGACTGGTTGGCCGCACCGAAGTACACGTCATCAATAGAAGAGGGGTCAATACCTGATTGATCAACCACGGCGCGAATCACATGTGCGGCCAAATCGTCAGGCCGCACGCTGGAAAGCGAGCCGCCGTAGCGACCAATTGGGGTTCGGACAGCAGCGATGATGGCGGCGCGATTCACGATCAATAGCGTACAAGCAACCTTCAGAACTTTGATGGCAAAGCCTCAACGAACGTCAGGATCCCGCGGTTTGTCGATCTGGAATGGACGCACTGATTGCAAACTGACCACTACGATTTGGATCAAAATCCAATTGGCTTCGATGTTAGAAAAAGAGCCAGCCACCCCATTACCACTCAAATTCCCCGACCAATCGTTACCAACCTTGGCGTTTCAGTCGAGGCATTGATCTCGATGATGGCCTCACGCAGGATCGCTGCTTTTTGTTGACTCAGGTGTCGTGGAAAATTTTCCTCACCGGCGTCAAAAGCCTGCGCGGCATCCTCGAGATCCTCCACGACCCTCTGGGCATGGGTCCCGTACTCCAGCAGCAATCCAACAACATCTTTGATTCGATGCTCGCTGGCGTGCTTCTTCTGAACCAAGGCGTACTCCGCCAGCAACTCAATGCCTTGGCTCACATGATGCTTGGCCAAGAGTTCCAATCCTCGCATACGAACCTCGTGGGCAAACATGATGCCGCTGGGCGCTGGTTTCTTGATGGCATCCAAGATCACCGGCAACAACGGCTTGAGTTCTGACAAGGTGAGGTGTCGAAAAACACCCCCGACCGCTCCGCGAGCCCGGCCATCATCGTTCTGCAAGCCCGCTTTGATGGCCCGCCGCAACTGGGCACGATTGACGCCTTCGATCGATCGACCAATCAAGCCGGACCGCTGGTCAAACAGCGCAAACGAGAAATACCGTTGCTCCATCCCCCGAGGGTCACTTGCTTTGCTTCTTCGCGCAAGTTGGGTCAGCATCATGGGCACCGCCCGCTTGGCTGGAACGCCAATGCCGGCCAAAGCTTCCGCAGCCAGAATTCGCAACCAGAGGTCTTCCGCGCGGAGGTTCCGCATCAAATCTGAAACTGCTTCCTCGGCCCGATCGCCCTGATGCTTCAGCGCTTGGCAAGCCCCGTACTTGCTGTGCAGATCCGGGCCACGAAGCATTTGGACCAACACCGTTGTCGAGGATGCCTCGCGACGTCCGAGGGCCATGGCTGCTCGCTCACGAACGACTGGTGACCAACTGGACAAGCGAGCCAACAAGTCTTTCAAGTTGAACTGGTCATATCCCTCATTTCGACGCTTGTTGTTCCATCCTTCACCAGCTTGCACCGTGGCGAGAGCCTCTTCTGGAGACATGTGGCCCATACCGCCATTGGATTTTCCAGTGAGATGGAGATTGGCCAAAGGCAAGGCATAGGCGAGCAGAAACGCTCCAGACGCATCCCATCCGTCATAACTGTCGGGACCTTTGTCCGGAGGGCCCTGATGACAAAACGAGCCATCCCAACTCCGAGCCAAATCGAAAGACCAGGCACCAAAAATCTTCATCCACGCGCCTGTGGCATGAGGTCCAGAGGGCTGGATGCCAGGCACGGCCCAAAGCAGATTGAAGAAGTTCCCCGTATGCCCTGTATCACGCTCCGATCCATGAGAGGCAAGACTCATCCGAGAAAAGAACGATGAACGTGGCCCATCATCCAGCAGATCGAAGAGCACCGCGGCCATTCCACATTTGCCGTTGTCTTCGTGGCACTCAATCCAAGGTCGATGATCCCCGTAAGGCACCGCACCTTTTCCCGCATAGAAGCCCAACAGTTGAGTACTGCGCTTCACCGCTCTGCTCACGATCGGATCATCCACGCCGGCCTTTTGAGCCAGCACCAGACCAATGGTCAGAGGAATCCCCGCCGAATTGATCATGCCGTAACCCCCCAGCCGTCCGTCGGACTGCACAAAAGAATGTCCCCACGAACCAACCACGCTTTGTCCCTCAGCAGAGGCGACGGCCAAGCGGCGCAAATCGTCGTACACCGACAGATCACCAGTGGAAATCACGTATTCAGAGAGAAAAATCAAGATGTAGCTGTACGACCACGTTTGAAACGAACGGGTTGAGTACTTGGAAAGCGATTGGGCTTCTCGACGCACCACCGGTAGATACGAAGCGTTCCCACTGGCCAACAGGGCCAACCCATTCAAGCAGCGAACAATTTCATGGTCGTTCGATTGACGATCCTGCATGCTGGAGGCGAGCTGAGCACAGCCGGTTTCAACGATGCGTCGCGACTTTTCACAGCCGTAGGGAGCGGTTGGACTGTATGACCCTAGGACTGGAAGAGAAAGATTGATCACATCGACTTGATCATCTCGCCAACGCTGCAAACGCAACGTCCCACCGCCATCAGGCGACTCGGCGTGGTTGATCGCCCAACCAAGTTCCTGTCGGGGATCCACAGAAAACATTCGATCGCCAACCCCAAGAATGACATCACCGATCTGCAACAGACCATCTGCGGGCGATCCTGGTGCCACAGCAGTCACGGAGATCTGGCGGGCGTCGGATGTCACCAGCTGGCTGCTGTACATCCAACCCCTTGCGCCCGTGGGTCCAAGATTCCAATCATGGCTCGCACCTTCGGGAATGGCGTCCCCCTTGGTGAAATCTGGATGCTCCATGTCCGAGCCGGGGCCATTGGCCAATACTGACGGGACAGTTATCCAAATCAGCAACGACAAGGCATGGACGACTGCCGCCCGCGACGGGGAAGAAAACGTGGTGGTGAGACCCATAGACACAAGATACTCACCACCACGATATTTCTGAGTGGCCTTCGCCGAGAACAATCACTTCAGAGCAAGCTTGTTCTTCACTTCAAGCACGTGCCGACAAGTGCCCCGGTACTGAAATCCCGGACAGGTGCAGTCAATATCCCCACCAGAAACCGAAACGACATATTTCGTCGATGGATCACGAGAGCTTGGAAACTCAAATTGTCTGACCTGGGGTCCAGTGATTGCTTGGGCGAGGGAACGAAGAATTTCTGGGGTCAGCGCGGGGTGCTCTGCCGCCAGCCCCTTGGCTACCTCGTCCCGATCGGTGTCTTCGTTCTTTTTGAACTGGTTTCGAAGATGATCGCCAGCCGCTTCAAGCACCTTTTTGGCCCAGTCTTGGTTCCGGTGCTTGGGATCATCAGATTCAACGACGCTGGCATCGGCAAGCCCCGGCGAAAGTTGTCGAAGCGCGGACTCGAGGTCTCGCAAGATGTCCGTTTCACCCAGCTCGCCGTTGTGCTCTCCGTCCACCACGGTCTCAACCAACTTTGTTTTTACAGCAAGAGCCTGCTGCACAAAGGCGTCAACGGTATCGGTGGCGACCATGTACGTGACATTGACTGTTTTGGTTTGGCCAATCCGATAGGCACGGTCCTCCGCCTGCCAGTGATGGGCCGGGACCCAGTCAAGATCATTGAACACCACCTGAGTGGCCGCAGTCAGGGTAATTCCCGTTCCTCCCGCAACCAGATTGCTCACAAAGACTTTGACGCCAGGGTCATTCTGGAATCGGTCGACCAATTCTTGACGGCGGTCGGCTGGGGTGGAACCTGTCAGAAGGACCGCTTCATCACCGAATGCCTTGTGCAGTTCCTTCGCGGGAGTATCAAAACCTGTGAAAACAATCGCTTTTTCTCCTTGGTCGATCACACCTTGGACATATTCAATCGTTGGCTTCACCTTGGCCTTGGCCACTTTTTGACGGACTTTGGTTAACAGGGCCAGAAGGTGAATGCGGTCATGATTGGCGCGTTTGTTGGTCACAGCCGAGTGTCCAGCGGCTTGTTGATCCACGACACCATTGATCAACATCTCGATGACGTTCCGCATCTCATTGGCCGCGGTACCCAGTGGGACATCAACCTCAAGCCACCGCCTGAACTTTGGAGGAAGATTCAGAACATCATCTTTCCTTCGGCGCAGCATGACGCCATGCAACTGGGTGGACAATTCATCCAGATTGCTTGCTCCGTCGGTCACCAGCCCAAAACGATTGTTGTAAGCGTCACAGTATTTCTTGGCGAACGACATGAAGCTGCGGGCCATGGGATGCTTGACGATCTGAAGAAGCGGGAACAAATCACGAGGCCGATTGGTCATCGGTGTACCCGTCAGACAATGAATGGCGGGATCGCCGGCCGTGGTGTCGACCAGGCTTCGACAATTCTTGCTTCGTTGACTGGTGTGGTTCTTGAGATAATGCGCTTCGTCAAAAATCAAACCGGCCCAGGGCAACTTTTTTAAATCCGTCAAGTGTTTGGTCAAAATGTTGTAATTGATGACCACCCAGCCGCTGTACGACTTTGTCGGTACAGATTCAGCACCAACCACGGTGATGGCTTGCTCGCCTCCGAGAGCCGTCTGAATTTCTCGGGCCCAATTTCGTTTGACTGAAGCTGGACAAACCACCAGCCATGGCCCTTGGGGTGCTGCTTCCTGCATGGCCAAGATGCTTTGGCGGGTTTTTCCAAGTCCCATGTCGTCTGCCAAAATTGCTCGACGCCGACCGAGCAAGAAGGCAAGACCTTCGACTTGGTGGGGGTAGAGCCCATCCGCGAGTTGGGTGGCTCGACGCAAAGCCTCGGCTTCAACTTCATCGCTGGGCTGGAGAGGTGTGGTTGTCTTTAAACGTGTCATGGTGATACTCCATGACATCAAGAGGGGCATCAGCCTTGAAGGTTGCCGTTGACCGTCAACGAGCGCTGATGTTGCTGCACAAGGCATGGCCTTGCGTGCCGCATCACCCAAGAAGGGCTGACCTCGGCACCGTGATCGCGCTCGACCCGGTTGCCGCCCACACTTCAAGAGGTCGCGTGGGACTCTGGATGCCAAGACACATTATACCTCACAACAGTCGCAAATCAACACCTCGTGTGAACGTGGTTTGCCGCAAAGGGAAGACAAACCCAAAGGGCCTCATGAGGAGAGCTCGAAGAAATCGAGATCGGATACTCACGGGATTACCATGTACCGGCCCATGAATCACACCACCAAACCTGCCTGTCCAACGGCTAAGCAAAAGCGGCTTGGATTCCTTGATCGCTATCTCACTGTCTGGATCTTTCTCGCCATGGCCACGGGGGTACTTCTTGGCAAGCTCGCACCTGAAGTTGGTAAGACTTTGGACCGATTCTCAATCGGAACCACCAATATCCCAATTGCCATCGGTCTGATTTTGATGATGTACCCCCCATTGGCGAAGGTTCGATATGAGAAGATTCCACAAGTTTTTCAAGATTGGAAGGTCCTGACGCTTTCGCTGATCCAAAACTGGATCGTGGGCCCCGTGCTTATGTTCACGCTCTCAGTGGTTTTTCTCTCTGATCAACCCAACTACATGTTCGGATTGATCATGGTTGGACTGGCGCGTTGTATTGCCATGGTCCTCGTGTGGAATGACCTTGCTCGAGGCAGCAACGACTACGCCGCTGGGCTTGTCGCGTTGAACAGTATTTTTCAAATGCTCTTTTTTGGACTGTACGCATGGATTTTTCTCACTTGGCTTCCTCCCCTCCTCGGCCTTCCCGGCACCGTCGTCAACGTGTCCGTAGGAGAGGTATTTCAAAGCGTCATGATTTACCTTGGTATTCCGTTTTTTGGTGGAATGATGACTCGTTTTGTTCTTCGACCGCTCAAAGGAGAGGCTTGGTATTCACAACGATTCATTCCCGCCATCGCACCCGTCACACTAATTGCCTTGCTGAGCACCATCTTGGTGATGTTCAGCCTCAAAGGTGAGCAANTTGTNGCCCTCCCCCTCGATATCGTTCGGATCGCAATCCCACTGACGATCTACTTCGTGGTGATGTTNTTGATCAGTTTTNTGATGGCCAANAAAGCNGGCGCGGATTACCCAAAGGCAGCCACCCTTGCGTTCACTGCNTCAGGCAACAACTTCGAACTGGCCATTGCCGTCGCAATTGCGGTTTTTGGNATTGGNTCTGGGGTNGCCTTTGCCACCGTCNTNGGNCCTTTGGTGGANGTACCNGTNCTNNTNGGTCTGGTGAGCGTTTCACTNNGGNTGCNNCGNCGNNTGTANCCGNNGGNNNCNAATNANACANANGTCCAGTCNGNATNACNAATGCTCCAGACGTCNAGCCTCTGGNGAGANCGTCNANGCNTCNCGGCGNGNTCGCAA
This sequence comes from Phycisphaera sp. TMED24, assembly GCA_002168105.2. GTDB lineage: Bacteria > Planctomycetota > Phycisphaerae > Phycisphaerales > SM1A02 > UBA8653. The sequence goes on along the minus strand of NHCD02000008.1, from coordinate 16,645 downwards.
AGGNNCNNGNAGGNGCGCGGCNNNCTCTGNAAACGACNCGGCCNCCNTCACNNNNGACGGNGGCCGGGAACTCCCCGACCAGGGCTCGAACCTGGAACCTAGCGGTTAACAGCCGCTCGCTCTACCATTGAGCTATCGGGGAAAAGATGTCAATCGGCCCTCAGGAGGNCCGAGCCTAGCATTCTACCAATACCCAGGGCTTGGTCAAACCCAAGATCGGCCCCTACGGCGTTTGACACGCCCCCCCTTGTCGGAGGCCGAATATTGGGTACAATGGTCGATCTGTCCCTGAGAGGGTCAGGCCTCTTTCCCCTGCTACGTGAGATCTGGAGCTTCGCCGTGAAGAAGGACATCCACCCCAAGTACTACGACTGCAAGATCACCTACCGAGGTGAGCACGTCATGACCGTGGGCGCCACCGTCCCTGAGATGACTGTGGAAATTTGGTCCGGATCCCACCCATTCTTCACCGGCAAGCATTCTTTTGTGGACACCACCGGCCGCGTTGAGAAGTTCCAGAAGAAATTTGCGGGCGGCTACTTCAAGAACAAGAAGAAGTGATTCGCTCGAGGATTTTCCCTCGCGACCCACTTTCCAAGACCATCACGCCGCGGCCATGCCGCGGCGTGTTCCATTTCCAGCCATACTGCCTGCATCGTGAAAGACCCTGAACGCCATCTCCCCCACCTTGCTCGGATCGCCGATGAATGGCATCGACTTGGTGAAGCCATGAGCGATCCTGAAGTCCTCACCGACCATGAACGCATGGCCGATTTGGCCCGACGCCGTCGAGCCCTAGAGCCAACCGCCTTGGGATACACGAAATACCAAAGGCTCAAGGCTCAAGAACAAGAAGCCGTACAAATGCTGGCTGATGAGTCAGATGGCGAACTGCGTGAATTGGCGTCAGAACAAAGAGATTCAGCCGCAGCCGAACTTCCGATCTTGCTCGATCACATGCTGGCCGGATTGGTCCGAGCCGAGGATGACCGCATCGGCGCATTGATTCTTGAAATCAGAGCCGGGGTCGGCGGAGACGAAGCTGGACTCTGGGCAAGTGATCTGTTGAAGATGTACGAGTCTTACGCCAAAAGCAACGGCTGGACGTTTGAGGCGTACGACCACGGGACAAACGAGGCCGGCGGTCTCCGATTCGCGATTGTTCGCATTCACGGCGAGGGGTGCTGGAGTCATCTGGCGTTTGAATCCGGAACCCACCAAGTCAAACGCGTTCCCGCCACCGAGACTCAAGGTCGCATCCACACATCCACGGCAACCATCGCCGTCTTGGCGGAACCCGAGGAAGTGGATTTGAGCTTTGATCCCGGCGAGGTGAAAGAAATGATTACCACCGCCCAAGGACCAGGGGGTCAAAACGTGAACAAAGTGGCCACCGCAGTTCACTTNATCCACGAACCCACCGGCATCGAAGTCCGAATGCAGGAAACCAAAAGCCAATCCGAAAATCGAAAGCGGGCCTGGAATCTTCTCCGGGCACGAATCTGGGACGCCCGGAAATCTGAAGCCAAAGCGGCCCGGGCGGAAGCACGCCGAGGTCTGATCGGAGGGGGCCAACGGGCCGAAAAGATCCGGACCTACCGCTGGAAGGAAGGCATCGTCGTCGACCACCGGGCCGAAGCCTCGTGGGCACTGACCAAAATCATGGGCGGCGACTTGGGCGAGGTGGTTGAAGCACTCACCGCTATTGAGATAGCAGCCCGACTTGAACGCTTGTAAGGTGAATTCACCGGCCTCACGTCGGTACACTTTGTTTTTCCGATCGGAGACGCCAATGCAACGCCGCCGCGCTTTTACCCTTGTTGAACTCCTTGTGGTTATTGCCCTGATTGGGGTGCTGGCAGCACTTCTGTTGAGCGCTCTTTCCTCGGCCCAGCAGCGGGCTCGAGCGACCCAAACCACGTCAACCATGGAAGCCTTTGCGGCCGCTTGCGAAACGTTCTTCCAGGATCACGGTCAGTACCCCGGAGTGGTACCCGAAGCATTGCTGGCCCAAGATGCAGAAGCCAACGACGGCATCCCGCGAATCAGCAGTCTGGAAAACGCGCTCTACCACATGATGGGCGGGTACCGAATTCTTGGGGTCCATCCAGACTACGCCCAGTTCAATGGATACGAAATGTCTTTTGGCAACGGGAACAACGAGATCACCGTCAAGTTCGCAATCAATTCCGAACTGCTTGGAGATGGACCACTGATTGGCGGACGCCAATACCCCTCGTACTTCACGCCACCACAGGGGACTCTGGTCAAGGCCTTTGGCCAAGTGGGCGACGAAGAAAACTTGGTAGACGTGGTTGATGCGTGGGGCCAACCTTTGGCGCTTCTCCGACGGCAAAGAACGGTGGGCGTGCTGCCCAACAACCGTTCTGGAAACGACGGCAATCCCGAAACATGGCAATTCCGCACTGAAGGTGCGGCCCCCTATTTTGAAGCCGGCCTCAGCGGACTCGGCGAGCTTCGAAAGCAACAAGCTTTCTCCAACAACGCCCCCACATGCATCTTGTCGCAGGAAAATACCGCTTTCTTTGAAGGCAACGTCGGACGCATTCTGGCCAATCCAGCTATTCGTGAAGGCGTGGGCAATCCAAACGACCTGTACACCCAGCCACGGGGTTCTATGTTGCTCTTGAGCGCTGGAGCAGATGGTGTCTTTTTCTCGAGCCAAGATGGCCCAGGGTCAGAGGACAGCCCCATCAGCAATATCTTTGACGCAACCCAAGCGGCCATTGGTGAATACGACGACATCCTCCGCTTCATTGGCAGCTGAAAGATTTACCGAAGATTCTTACCCAATGGGTTCGTGATGTACTCGTCGAACAGTCGAGCAATTTGCAACCCCAGTTCGTCGGCCAATTCCAGATTCACCCGACGAGCGTCTTGCCGAGACTGCACTTTGTTGGGATCGGTGATGGCCAATTGAGCCACCACAAATCCCTCGCGTCCGTCACCGCTGGAATCGGGGAAGACCTGTTGACGCTTCGTCATGTCAAGAACACGAACGACGGCTGTGGCGGTGGGACGGGGCACCCCATCTTGCCCCACCAAAGCCCACGCTCGCACTTGAACATTCACCATCAAGTCCGCTCGACATCGGCGAGCAATTTCTGAAAGAGACAACATTTCGCTGGCTCGGTCGGAAGCTTGTGCCACGCGCAAAGCGTCGTCCGGTTCGATCATTCGAGAGTGAATCTCATTCCCGAGCAGATACGCCGTGACCTGTTTGCCTATGCGGGAACGTACGCCTGGGAGATTCATGCCAATGGCGCCCACTCGATCTTCAACGAAGATCACACAAGGACGATTGGGTAATCGATAGGCGCGGGCGGTGGTATCTTCGGGCTCAATCACCGCCGCGATGGGGGCAATCACATTGCAGCTCGACAAAAATCCAACCAACATGAACAAAAGAAAGCGGGTCATAGCGTTGGTGGCTCCGTGCGTTTGGAATTGCCGACCGGGATGGGATCTCCGCGGTACCGGTCAGGGAATTTGGCTTCCCAGTGCGGGTAGAACAGGAAGCCCGCCTCTTTGATGAACTTGTTCAACAACCCCAACTCAATCTGATCGGCATTGGCTTCGGCTCGGGTCAACTGGGCCACGTCCGGAAATTCCACTTCAAGATCGATGATCGCGGCCGGCCCATCCGGATCAAACCCGTCGGCCTCATACACGTTCACGGTGGCCAGGGCATATCCCTCCCACAAGAATCTGTTTCCTGGTGGATTCAGGCGGTACTCGATGAGATCGATCACCACCAGGCGAGTGCACCCCAATTCTTCAAAAATCTCAGAAGCTGGAGTGAAGTTCCACTCCCCCCGCTTCAACTGCCACGCCGCAACTTGACGCGGATTGACGACCCGACAGTCAGCTTGCTGAAGGAGCCGTTGAGCCATGCTTGCCCCGACGGTCTGCACCACGTTCTGATGTTCATAACGAATGCCCAGATCCGCATCGACCAAAACCGCCACTACTTCTCCCTCCAAGTAGGGATACTCNGGCGCAACTTCCATGACCGTCTGCTCCTCAAGCGACTGGCCAATGGCGGAAGCAAGACCGAAGGCCGCGCATCCTGCGAGCAGGGGCATCAGAAGGAGCAAAAAGCAGCGGTTCAGTGTGATCAATTGAGAAAGCCTTGGTGAACCAAAATTTTATAGATCCAAGCCAGAACAAGCCCCCCGCCAGCCATCCAAGCTGCACTTGGGGTGAGAGCGCTGAACAAAAGAAGCACCAGGGGACTCCCATACAAAGCCCCAACCGTGGCCGCGGCTGCGACTACAGAGGTCAAGACCGCAAAGGTGGCCCCTGCCGGTTGGGTGCGGAAAGAGGTCCACAATCGACCATGGGCGGCATTGGAGACTGCGGTGGTCATGCCACAAGAGGGACAGGGCATGTCGTACATGAGCATCCACGAGCACGGGGGGAGCCCCAATTGACGATGGGTGCCGTGCCCCTTCGCACTTGGCTTCATCCAAGCGCCCAGAGCGAGGCCTGACCACAGGACAGCGGCAAGCAAGGCNTGCAACAATCGTGCTTTCATGGATATCACNACGCGTAGCCTATCCGCTCCGCCAAGATGAATCCCGCCAAGAACCCTTATTGGCAGGGACCAAAGCTTGAAAGAAGGCGGACCAAGTCGGTGTATCCCACTTGCCCATCTTCATCGAGATCCTCAACGCAGGCCCCAGAACACGATCCCCAAGCTGAGAGCACACGGAGAATGTCCGAAAGCCAGACTCCGCCGTCCTGATCGAGGTCCTCAGCACATTGGCACTGGTCGAGGACACCATCTTGGTTGCCGTCTTGGCTGTGGAGCTCACAGACGTCGAGCACGCCGTTGGCGTCGCAGTCACCATCGTCGATCTCGGACTGGTCTGGGATGCCGTTGTTGTCGCAGTCATCAAACCAGCGCAGGCCGATGGAGTGTCGCCCCCCCGCCGTGATGTCACGCAAATACACGTCGGCAGGCACTTGCGACTGACCATCTGAATTCCGACCAAACGAAACCACCGTACCGTCAGCCCTGAGGGCGACCGTGTGCCAATCACCGCAGTCGACATCAATAAATGAACCAGAGGGGACCGAGCGTTGGCCAAACAGGTTGGAGCCCCAGCCCACCAGCGATCCATCTGGCCGACGGGCCACGGAGTGACGCGTGCCCGAACTCACCGAAACCACCACGCCAGAAGGCGGGCTCGATTGCCCACTTGAGTTGGAACCCCAAGCGGCCAAAGTCCCGTCACCACGAATGGCCACCGAGTGTTGGCCACCTGCGGAGACCTCAAGACACACCCCAAGTTCGGGAACGTCACACTGGCCAAACGTGTTGGTGCCCCAAGCAACCACCTCGCCAGAGGTGTCGATGGCCAAGTTGTGCTCGTCTCCGGCAGAAATCTTCAATGCCCGAAGATTCTCAGGAGCGACCGATTGACCAAATTGGTTGGAACCCCATCCAACCACTTGACCATCATCAAGCAGGGCCAAAGCATGCCACCAACCTGCCGATACTTCACGCACATTTTGGATGTTGGGCAGATCGGTTTGTCCATCGCCGTTGACTCCCCAAGCGAAGAGATCACCGTCAAGGCTCAATCCGACGGTGAAATCCCTCCCGGCGTCCAACAAGCGATAGGTGGGCCCTGAAACACTCGCACACTGATTCTCGTCGGAACGCCCCCAACAAACAGCTTCCAGCCCTAAGAATTCACACTCATCGGGGATGCCATTTTCGTTGCAGTCATGGAGGGTTTCACAGCGATCGGGGATGCCGTTGCCATTGCAATCTTCGCTGTTTTGACAGACGTCAGGGACACCGTCCTCATCGCAGTCCTCCANGTTCTCACATTCGTCGGGAACGCCATTGGTGTCACAATCCTCAAGGTCTTGACAATCGTCGGGTTGACCATCGTGGTTGCAATCGGCCTCACAGTCATCTGGCGTGCCATCTTCATCGCAATCAGGATCACACTCGTCCGGGATATCGTTGGCGTTGCAATCGTTGCCATCCAGTTCACACCGGTCAGGAACCCCTGAACCATTGCAGTCTTCACCGGGCTCACAGTCATCAGGTGTGCCGTTGCCATCACAATCGTCAAGTTCCTCGCAGTCATCGGGAAGACCGGAAGCGTCGCAATCGGTGTCGCACTCGTCAGGAACGCCGTTGCTGTTGCAGTCGTTGCCCATCAATTCACAGCGATCAGGGATTTGATTTTGATTGCAATCGGGGCCAAGTTCACATTCGTCCGGGACGGCGTTGTTGTCGCAGTCTGGAGACGTTCCGTTGTCGATATCGCAACGGTCAGGGATNCCGTTCTGGTTGCAATCAGGTCCGGGCTCACATTCATCTGGGATTTGGTTTTGATCACAGTCCTGGGAAGTTCCACTCGTCAGGTCGCATGCATCAGGCACACCGTTCTGATTGCAGTCCGGTTCCAATTCACAGTCATCTGGAATTTGATTGCCGTTGCAATCGTTGCCGTTCAATTCACACCGGTCGGGAGTGCCATTCTGGTTGCAATCGTCTGAGGGTTCGCATGTGTCGGGAATGCCATTCTCGTCACAGTCTTCCAAAGTTTGACAATCGTCAGGAACGCCGTCTTGGTTGCAATCTTCTTCACAGGCATCCGGCACACCATCTTCATCACAATCTGGGTCGCATTCGTCTGGAACGTTGTTCCGATCGCAATCNGAGGAAGTGCCTTGAGCAATATCGCACTGATCCGGGACCCCATTGTTGTTGCAGTCTGGACCAAGTTCACATTCATCAGGGATGCCGTTGACGTTGCAGTCCTGTGAGGTAGCGGTGGAAATGTCACATCCATCGGGAACGCCGTTGTCATTGCAGTCTGGGTCCAACTCACACTCATCGGGAATCTGGTTTTGGTTGCAGTCCTCAGAGCCACCAGACAACAGGTCACAGCGGTCAGGAACACCATTTTGGTTGCAATCCTCGAAGGGCTCGCACTCATCGAGCACTTCGTTGGAATCGCAGTCGTTTCCTTCAAGTTCACAACGGTCGGGCACGCCATTCTCGTTGCAATCAACGGAAGGCTCACAAGCATCAGGAACCCCGTTCATGTCGCAGTCGGCGAGAGCCTGACAGTCATCGGGAATGTCGTCTCCATTGCAGTCCACTTCGCAAGCGTCGGGGAGACCATCATCATCGCAATCGGGATCACATTCGTCCGGTCGATTGTTGTTGTCACAATCCTGCGAGGTGCCGTTCTCAAGATCGCACCGGTCAGGGACCCCATTGGAATTGCAGTCCGGACCCAGCTCGCATTCGTCCGGGATGCCGTTGTCATCGCAATCGTCCGCAGTCCCGTCGTCGATTTCACANGGGTCCGGGATCCCGTTGCCGTTGCAGTCTGGCTCCACGGGACATGGGTCCGACTCACACGTGGCATTGGCCAGCCACTGACCACCGAAGACCGAGCACGCGTCGGGATCAAAGTCTTCACGGCACAACAANCCNTTGTTGGGGCAAGGCAGACAGCATCGGCCTTCCACCTCGCATTGCACATCTCCTCGCCAGCAGTACAGATCCATACCGGCGAATTCACCGCCGAGTTCCTCGCAGGACTCGGGAGTGGTGTCCACGCATTCACCAGACTCCAAGCAGCATCCTCCCCCACTCAGNCCATGGGCCTGGGAGAAAACGCTTGGGAAAAGGCTCAAAAGACCAGCNAGTANCACAATTCGAGAAGAAGACACATCCACCTCCAAGACCCCGATGGGCCTTCGTCTTTCCCCCCCGAANTGTCAGAATCAAGAACCGATGCACTGGTGCACCAGTTGGGTCCGGAATCAATCCGGGCAGTTCCCCCATGAAGCCAAAATGATCATCAAGTCTGAGAGCGTGACAAATCCGTCACGATCCAGATCAGCGGCACACGTGTTGCCGCAGTCGATGGTGCCGCAGATCACGCTTTGCCCCCCGTAGGTGCCTCCCGCCTCAAGGCAACCGGACACNGTCGTGGGCACACAAATCTCACCAAGACAGCAGGCCCCGAGCTCAAACGAAGCGTTGCATTGTTCGCAGCACTCATCGGGGACGCCATTGCCGTTGCAATCTTCGCTGGTTCCATCGGCCACATCACAGCGGTCGGGGATGCCATTTTCATTGCAATCCAAAAGTGGCTCACACATGTCTGGAACACCATTGTGNTCGCAATCTGGGAGATCTTGGCAATCGTCTGGGTGACCATCCTGGTTGCAATCGACTTCGCAATCATCTGGAAGACCATCGTGGTCACAGTCCGGATCACACTCGTCGGGAACACCGTTGACATCACAGTCGTTGCCCACCAACTGGCATTCATCCGGAACACCATCGTGGTTGCAATCGTCGCTCACGCCACCAGGACCAACATCACACACATCAGGAATGTTGTTGTGGTTGCAGTCGGGGAAGGTCTGGCAGACGTCAGGGATTCCGTTGTGGTCACAATCGGGCAAGGGCTGACAATCGTCCGGAATGCCATCGTGGTTGCAGTCAATCTCGCAATCGTTCGGAATCCCGTCGGCGTCGCAGTCTCCATCACATTCATCAGGAAGTTGGTTGCCGTTGCAGTCGTTGCCGGCAAGTTGACACTCGTCCGGAATACCGTCGCTGTTGCAGTCGGTACTTCCACCGAACGAAATATCGCAGACATCGGGGATTTGATTGTGATTGCAGTCTGGGAAGGACTGGCAGATATCTGGAATGCCATTGTGATCACAGTCGACCAAAGACTGACAGTCGTCGGGAACACCGTCCCAGTTGCAATCGACTTCACAGACGTCAGGGAGTCCATCATGATCGCAATCGGGTTGGCACTCATCAGGAATGCCGTTCCAATCGCAATCTGAACTCAGGCCGTCGGCAAGGTCGCAGGAGTCTGGACGGCCATTCTGATTGCAATCAGGAAAGTGCTCACATGCATCGGGGATACCGTTGTGGTTGCAGTCATCAAGGACTTGGCACTGATCGGGAATTCCATCTTCGTTGCAGTCCACCTCGCAGGCATCTGGAACGCCGTCCTGATCGCAGTCGGAATCGCACTCATCAGGAATACCGTTCTGATCACAATCCGCACTGAACCCGGAATCAATATCGCACTCATCGGGCACAAAGTTGCCGTTGCAGTCGTCGTATTGTTCGCATTCATCAGGATGGCCATTGCCGTTGCAGTCTGCAAGTTGCTGACAAGCATCGGGAATACCGTCGAGATTGCAGTCTGGAAGCAGGGAACAAGGCTGTTCAGCGCACGTGCCGTAAGCCAGCCAGCTCCCGCCAAGTTCACCACACTCCTCCGGCAGCTGATCCTCGATACACAACGCCCCATCGATAGGACAAAGCAAACAGCACCGGCCGGTTGGATCACAGACGATCTCACCCTGCCAGCAATAAATGTCCGCCCCTTGGAATTCGCCACCAAGACTGGCGCACAAGGCAGGAGACACATCCACGCAGTCACTGTTCGGCAGGCAGCAACCACCCGCATCAGCCCAAACCGATGAGGATGCGAAAAAGATAAACAACAGACCACGCAACATTTGCATGCACGACTCCTTCTTGCGGAGCCAATTTGTACTCGGGCAAAACTTGAAGTCCAGTTGAATTCAACAGAAGAGCAACTTGTGGAAAACTTCGCTCACCGGTCATCCACGAGGTATCACCAATGTGTCAGGGACAGACACCCCAGTTGGCAATCAATCGAACCAAGTCGTTGAAATCAACCACGCCGTCTTCCGTGAGATCCCCAAAGCAATCATCCTGAGGAAGACATTGGAAGTCAGCACATTCGCGACCGACCACAGACCACAATCCGCCCGCTTGGCCACAGCCGGTGATGGTGGTGGGAACACAGATTTGTCCAATGCAACACGCTCCTAAGAGAGGATCACCGTCACATGTCTCACAACACTCGTCAGGAACACCGTTGAAATTGCAGTCCTCGCTGGTGAGATCTTGCAAGTCACATCGGTCAGGGATGCCGTTCTCATTGCAATCCAACGAGGGCTGGCAATCATCCGGAATGCCATCTGCATCGCAATCAGCCTCACAAGGATCGGACACCCCGTCGAGATCACAATCAGGATCACATTCGTCCGGAACGCTGTTTCCATCACAGTCGTTGCTGAAACCTTCGATGATGTCGCACTCGTCGGGATTCCCGTTCAAATTGCAATCGAGTAAATTCTCGCAGCTGTCGGGAATCGAATTCAGATTGCAATCGCCACTTGTTTCGCAACCATCTGGAATGCCGTCTCCATTGCAATCACCTTCGCAGTTGTCAGGCGTGCCATCGCCATCACAATCAGGATCACATTCGTCGGGGATGCCGTTGGCGTCACAATCCTCACTGACGCCTTCTTCAATGTCACAATCATCCGGAATGCCGTTCAAATTGCAATCTGTCGGCGGAGGGCAGGGATCGGACGCACAAGATTCACATGATGACCAGGACCCGCCGAAAGCTAAGCACCCGGAGATGGTCATGGAATCCAAACACAGAACACCGTCGATCGGACAAGGCAGGCAACACCGGCCGTTGGTGATGCAATCGATCTCTCCTTGCCAACAGAATTGATCTGACCCGAGGTAGTCCCCCCCGAAATTGGCGCAGGTCTCCGGCGTCGTATCGAGGCAGGCCCCGGTGCACAGGCAACATGCCCCCGCAGCCAATGCCTGAGCATCCTGTTCCACCTCCGCGTGTGCCGGCGAGAGAACACACCAAGTGGCAACCAACCACATGGTCAATCGAGTGTGCAAAGGCAATCCCCACCGGCCGGACATGGAACCTACTATAGGGTTACGGCTTCGGTTTCGACCATAAGTTCATATAAATAAGGTACTTATCGGCAAAATCAGTCTGCAACTGGGTGCAAACGGCCCTCAATACAGCACCAACGCTTGATGCCGGGTCCAGATGGGATTTCAGCCAGACCTTCGGGTGAAACCACCACATGAAGCGTGGGATCAGATTCACCAAGACCGAGGACGCTGGGCAGGCCTGAATCTCTGAAGGCATGCAGCACTTTCAACTCAGCCAACAAGAGGTGTGAGGTGGGGTGTTCGAGAACCACTCCCCAATCCTCACCATGGGAGTCCCGGATCACTCGACCTGAGCCACCCGGAACCTTCCAGGAGCATGGTTGAAGATGTTCAAATCCCGCATGAGTTGCAGAAGAGTTTGATCCGGGGGAATGGTGCCTGTCAGCATCGAAGGTTGTTGCAGAACCCGAGCCTGACTTCGTGGAGGAGGCAGCAGAAGCCTCTGCAGGAATATGTTTCTCTGCTGGCTTCTTTTGACCAACTGGAGCCGCGATGCGAACACCAGGACCTCGCAGCACTGGGGCTGGCTCGCTGACCGGAGCAGATGTCAGGACAGGATCGCCCCGTAAGAGATCATCGACACTCAGCACATGTTCTCCATCCACCGCATCATGGAAGTGTTCGGTCAGGGCCATTCCATCCAGATTGGAATCCAACTCGACCTCCTCCCAAGGCTGATGCAAACCATCAATCATGGGAACCCAAAGAATCTGTTTGGGCTGAACACCCACCGGCAAGGCACGCTGCAATTCACGCTTGGCTTCCGCAGTTTCCGGTTCTCCAACCACGGCAATAACCTCGATGCCTGAAGCACCAGCCGATTTCTGAAGCGCCGCCAGCGACTCTGCGAGGTTGGGGCCAAGTCCAGTCACCACCAAAGTTGGCCAGGCGGGTGCAGAAGCGGCTGCAGCGGGAATTAGCAGGCGACGCGTCGCCGGAACTGCCGCCAATTCTTCGAGCGACGCACCCACTGGCACCTCAGATAAGTCCCCACTGAGGAAAGCACAAGGCTTGGAAAGCTCGGACCGAACCAACAAGACCGAACCAACATCCTCCGCCATGCGATCAACAATGGTGGGAAGCCAGAGGGCCGGTTGTACTTTGACCACGCCATATCGAACCAAAAGATTCGAAGCGGGGTTCGAGGGGCCGATGAAGCCAACCGCACTCACGCGGTCACCTCAGCGATGGAGACAGGCATTCTGTACTGATTGCGCTCCAACTTTGAACAGTGGATGTCGGCCACGGGGTCTCGCCCGGACTCATGAACCATGTATTGATGGGTGCCAGGAGCCAGGGGCACTTGAACCACCGCCATGTTGGGCCGCTGGGGATCACGCTGATATCGGTGACGACCCGGCGTCCACTGGTTGAACTCACCGATCACCGAGGCCTCCGGTGCGTCCTCGCTCCACTCTCGGCGGAACTCAACGCCGCCAGGGATGGGGACCGGTCCCAAAGTGCAATCATCTTGCACCGCAAGACCCCCTGAAGGTTCTGCCGTTGATGCCGCTGAAAATTCCGACCGGCCGGGTGTCACCGCAACGGCTCGAGGCGGTTCGTCTTTCACTTCCGCCGAGCGAATCAGCCGAGCCGTGACTTCAGCGATTCTGGCATTTCGCCGTGGCGGATCACCAGGATCAGCTTCAGGCAGAGGTGGGTTGTTGATCAACCAACTGGCGACCGCGGCATAATCCTGCGCGGCCGGAGCCGTGGGTTGATGTGTGGCAACTGGCACACCCCGAACGGTCGCCTCACGCACGGCATCATCATCGCGGATGGCGGTTGGCAGAATTTGGCCCGCAAAGCGTTTTTCCATGATGCTCAACAGATTCTTGGAGAGATCCGAGTCGCGCAGCATGGTGGGCAACAAGTGGCAGCAGATCTGCCTTCGGTACTCCTGGACGACACTGTTCAGGAACTCCCACTGGCGTTCTGCCCCCTTGATGGCGAAGTAGCCGCACTCGATCGGCACCAACACTTCGGTGGCGGCACGGAACGCGTTCAAGGTGAGCAAGTGCAAGTTGGGGGGACAATCCAAGATGCGAACGTCGTAGTTCCCGGTGAAGGAACGCAGAACACGAAGCAAACGAACCGTTTCCTCACCGGTCAGTTGATCGAGGGGCATCCGCTCAATCTCAGCGAGTTCACGGCTCGCCGGAAGAACATCAAGGCCATCTTGGACCGTGATCGGGAGGTCCTCCCACGGAATCTCAGGGGGCGTGTCAGAAGCAAGCAACCGCGCCAGTCCATTGTGGACTCGACTGTCGGGGATACGAAGGCCCGCTGCACAATGGGATTGCGCGTCTAAATCAACCAGAAGGACACTTTGGCCAGACTTGGCAAATTCGGCGGCCAACTGGATGGCGGTGGTGGTCTTGCCACATCCGCCTTTCTGATTCACAATCGCAATGGTGCGCACAATGCACTATCGGACCGAGAGGGGCTTCGGCTTCATTGTCGCCGCCGAGCCCAACCCAGCCTGAGAGCACCCGGCCACATGTATTCGATCTCACCGGCCTCGACGGAAAAAAGCCAGTCCACCGGCCCGTCCAACTGATCCCAAGAATCCATGCCTGGTGAAGGAATTCGGGCTGGATGTGTGCCGAATGCTGGGCGATCTCCGGCAACAATCCAGAACCCTTCTCCGGGGGCCACCGAACCATCAAGCCACTCCTGAAGCACCAATTTGGATGTTGGCTCGTGGTGATCCACACCGGAGAGCCCCAGCAGACCAATCAAATGGTTGCGGTCGTTCCCGATCACCAAAACAGGCGCGGGTTGGTCCATGATGCGGCTCCGGGCTTGGTGGGCAAAAGATTCCAAGGGACGAATCCAGGCCTTGCCGGAGCGGGCTTCGTTCCACCCCATGACGGACAAGACAAACGCACAAATTGCAAGCGATGTGCGAAAGGGTGCCCGCCAGTGACAGCACCATCGGCAGGCCGCCAAGACAGCCATGGCAGGCACGGCGGGCATCATCCAATCGGCCCTTCGAGAAGCTGAAAAGCCAAAAACCATCAAGTGCAGAAGCACAAACCACATCAGAAGCACTGCCAGGTCATTGCGACCCAACTTTCGTACGGCGAGCATGGCAAAAACAGAAAGAGGCAAGGTGCGAAGGACAAAATGAACGGGCAGCTTCCAGATCCCCAACACAACCTGCCAAGGTGAGCGACCAGCTGCTTCGATGCCGGTGCCTGACACCCGGCCAAAGATCTCTTGACCGAAGAGCACCTCCGCCGGAAATCCGGGATGGATGATTTCTGTGGCCACAACCCAAGCCAAGTAAGGCGCGGCCGCCACTCCAATGATCCACCAAGGCGCGGAGGGCCAATCAGAGCGTGGAATACGAGCAATTCGAGGCGCCACGCAGGCCAACACAATCAAAGGCAACGCCGCAATACCTTTGGCCAACAAACCAAGACCGAGAGCGCCACCAAGCACACCACTCGACCAGCGAACGCCTTGAATTCGGGCCACGATCGCCCACAAACCCGATGTGCATGCCAAGACCAGCAGCGGGTCGGGGCGGACCAAAAACAAAGATTTGAACCCCAGCCAAGTCCCAGCCCACAACAAAGCCGCCGACAGCACCACCGTGTCGTTGGCATGAAACATGCGCGCCAGTTGCAACGTGAACAAACAAGTGAGCCAAGCGGCCAGTGCGGGAACCACCCGATGGGACCAAGGCGCGAAGCCAAAGACGTCGACAACGGGTGCCGAAAGCCAGTTGATCAGTGGCGGTTTGGCAAGTGGCCGATCATCAACGGTATGGGGAAGGACCCAGCGATCCTCCGCCACGACATCCACAGTGGCCCGAAGGGTCAACGGCTGAGAACGCTTCCAGAGGTCACTGGGAAGAGATGAGCGAATTGCCCACGCCACCGAAATCAAAATCAGAGCAAACAGTGCATCTCGGATCCACGTGTTCACGAGAAGTTCACACCCACTTCCGTCCATGCGGTCACGACCGCATCTTCGGGAACATCGCTTTGAACCACAGCGCCGCAAGGCGGGGTAGGAACCACAAATCGGAGGCCCGAGGCGGTGTTCTTTTTGTCAAATCCCATCCGGTCCAACAACGCAGCACCTCTAGGAGCTTCCGGCATCGTCACGGGAAGACCAACCGAATGAACATCCGAACGAACCTCCTCCAAGAACGACTCTGAAGCTTGCCCAAGAACGACCGCCAGGCGGGCGGCGGCGACCAACCCAAGCCCCACCGCTTCACCGTGTTGGTAAGCAAGACCCGGTTCACCCTCGATGGCGTGCGCAAACGTGTGCCCCAAGTTCAAGATGGCCCGTACGCCGTGTTCTTCAGCATCTTCAGCCACCACCGATGCTTTGATCTGACCGGCCCGCAATGCAAGGGTGTCACACGCATCGACTTCCGCCGACAGCAACGCATCGCGATGATCACGAATGAACGTCAAGAGGTCAGGATCTCGGAGGAGACCGTGCTTCAAAGCCTCGGCCAAGCCGCACCGTCGCTCACGATCGGGGAGTGAAGAAAGGGTCTCAACGTCGACCAACACACATGAAGGTGGCCAAAACACACCAAGGAGATTTTTTCCGAGACTGCCATCGGGCAGCGGACGATTGGCTCCGGTCTTTCCACCTAAGGCGGCATCCACCATGGCCAGCAGCGTGGTTGGCACATGCATGACCTCGACCCCACGCAAGTGCAGCGCGGCAGCGCATCCCACAAGGTCGCCGGTAATCCCCCCGCCTACGGAAACCAGAACGCCGCCGCGATCCAACCGGTGGGCCAATGCCGCATCAAGAATGCGACCAACCGTTTCTAAGGATTTGGCCGACTCGGTAGCCTCGATGCTGAACGTCGCAACAGCCAAACCCTGAGCCTGCAAACTCTCGGCAACATCTTTTCCGAATGAGTCGGACACCGATTGATCAACAACCACGAGAGTGCGACGGTCTTGGGAAATCGGGACCTCACGGCGAATCCCCGGACGCACCATCACCCGGGTTGATCTTCTTCCGGAATCGAATGTGAATTCACCTGGCATTCAGAGCCCTCTTGGTCAGTTGGGGAGTCAACTCGATCACGCATGGCAGCCAAAGCCTTCGCGGGGTCGTGGGGAAGATCAGAACGCACCCTTATTGCTCGAGGGAACCGTCCGGGGGCCACTGTACCGTCGGTCAGACGACTCCAACGCCGAACCCAGTGCAACACGAACAAGATGAGTGCTGCACCAGCAATCGGAACCCCCCAAGCGGGAAATCCAGCCGGCACGGGTTGCCAGTCGTACGCCAACATGGCCATGAACGATGAGCGACTCCCTCCACGACCTTCCACGGCCACCAGAGGCCAGCGCCAACCTCTTAGGTTCACCCTGGCACCAACCGGAGGACGCTCAGAAGGCACTTTCATGTACACCGCGACGGTGCCATGTTCGGTGAGCACAAACCACTCCTCAAGGTCACGCCAAGGGTGAGGGAAGCCTCCTTGCTGAATCACCTGCCCGTGGAGAGCGACCGATTCACCCACCTGCGCAGACACCCACGGTCGAGGGGCATCAGGCAGCGACCAATCATCCGACGACAGCACCGAGGCCATGAATGTTGACCGTGGATCTTGGTGCGCAGAAAGTTCCGAAAGGGTCGATGGGGCGACCGGAGGGCTGGCCAGCCCACCCGGGACGAAAAGTATCCAGACCAGCCAAAACGACACACGCCGCGATAGAAATCGCGGCGTGGCGCTGGACATGACCCCAAGGGGATTCGAACCCCTGTTCCAAGGATGAAAACCTTGTGTCCTGGACCTGACTAGACGATGGGGCCTCA